>CALFER010000025.1 GCA_937951895.1 uncultured bacterium | reverse complement strand
TAATTATTCCGAAAGAAATCAAGGTTTCCCAGCTAAAAAATCTGGAATCTAACACAGTGTTCGAATTCGAAGCCTGATCAACGAAGAGCGGTAGAAGTATGGAATCACAATTCCGGCCGGGATGTGTATCAAGTCCTTGCATGACGAATGGTCGTCATTCTTCAACCCCCAGGAAGACATGGAATGTTTTGATTTTTTAGCTGTAAAACTCAGCTTGAAACGATCAATAGTCGATAATTTGAGGCCACGCTTCATGAGACGATGTACCTCTTCCATATGATAAGGAAGCTCGTTCTCGAGAGAATCATTCAAGAATTCGAGAGCCTTTTCCATCCATTGTTGGTTTGGCAGATGCTTCTCTTGTGTGACTAATTGCTCTCTGATTTCATGGTGATCTTTCGACAATAACCGATCGCCTGTTTTTTCTTTGCTCATAACCAGAGTCGTTTTTGGACTTTCAACAACTCCGGAAATTAGACGCTTTATTTCATGACTTGTAACTCTCATTTTTTTGAGAGTTTCATGATCTTCTTCTCTACCAGTACATGAACGTATACATTTAGCGTGCTTTTTCTTTGATTCTTCTCTCATACATTTACTCCTTCTTTTAAGATACTTACAAAGATTTCGATTCCTCCAGGTTTATAACTCTTCAACTTTCCACCTTTACTCACGATTAGATGCTGCTTCTTCAATCTTTCTTCTCTCATGAACTTCCTCCTTGTTAATCGAGTAGATTTGCTCTACTAAGTACTATAATGCGTTTGACCTCTAGTACTGAGTACAGCTTACGACACAAATATCATTCTCCAATGAGTTGTTACCTGCACAGGTAACGAATTTGCTACATTTGTGACCGAGGCAATTTTTCATAGTGTTTTTCTTAGGTTTTTCCTTATGATAGTTGATTGCATGAATCCACGAGCTTGAAACTGGTTTTTCCAAATGTTTCGCTGAGTTTTTTGAGTTACTTCCAATCCAATTATTTGAAAAGAACCCAAGTACCCGAAAGTTTCTCATTCCGTACGGAAGCATGTGAAGACCAATTAACATCACGAAGGTTTCTAAGTCGAAAGATTTTTCCCCATGATTGCTATCATCTCTATCACAAACCAGGGTTATTTTCCTGTTATCAGGATTGAACTTGATCTCGTGATCTTTTAATAGCTTCGTCATTCCATAAGAAGTAATGTAATCATAGCTATTAGAGAAACGTTTCAGATCCTCCCGAAACATTTCGTATTTTCTCAATGTTAACTTTTCAATATGATCGGCGAGAGCATTAGTGTTTTTTGGTGTTGAATAGTTAAATTTTTTGATCATTTTTCTCAGATTTTTAACGCAGAAATCTTTAAACAAATCTCTCGCATGTTTTTCTATCTGGCTATCGAACTCGATTCCACACACAATTGCATGAACATGAGGTTGGTAAGATAGATACTTACCTTGCGTGTGTAATCCGAGTACACTTCCAAACTCTGAAGGTTCTCTGTTCTTCATCAAGGTTTTCAGTGTTAAAGCAACGGATTCGAAAAGTACATTGTAGAGCAGTTTCTGATTACTGATATCCAATCCGAGATCACAAACAGCTTCAGGGATTTTAAACGTCAGAAAAGACCCAACAGGAGATAAAGAGAAATCCCGAAAACTGTCTTTCATTTTTCCCTTTCGAGAGCAGATAGGGCAACTTCGTTCTCTGCATTGTTCTAAATAAGTTGAAGTTATACTAAATTCTTTGTCACAGTAGTGATTTCGTTCCCTCAATCGACAATTGGATATTTTCTTTAACCTCTTGATTCGATTTGGAGTAAGAGTAACGGCGCGCATATTCAAACCTAAGAACATCTCCAACACGTGCTGGAGTGTATTTGCTTTTTCCATGTATGTAGAAATCATATTCTTTCTTTCTATTTTGCCCAGCAGCAACTTGTTTTTTGAATGACCAGTTATTACTGGGAATATGCTTGTTCCTCCGGGATCATCAAAGGGATACATCCGAAGTACAAATGGTATAGAAATTTTCGAGATACTTCTGGACCGCTCTGGACGAAGGGATGTCAGATAAGACGGAGTCGATCGAGGCATAAGTATCGTTCTCCCACACTGATTATGCTGAGTCGAGATCGTTCAGTCCCTGATATGCATCTCAGACCTGTCACTACGTTCGTCTTTCTTTCTCTTCGGCTGTGCTTGAAAACTTATTATTTTTGAGCCATTCTTCAATGTCCTGTGAGCGATACAGAACCCGCCCATACTTGTTTCCAAACCTGATGTAGCCTGGGCCTTTCCCATACAGACGCCACTTCCTTATGGTCTGTACTTTTACGTTAAGAATCCCAGCCAACTCAGTGGTCGATACCAGATTTATTTTCATAAGTACTCTCCGATAACAATCACAACCTAAGAGGTTGAAGTGATAGATTCATCAAGACACACCCATGCATCGGGTCATCCAGATGCGAAGAACAAATTACGAGTGAATGTTCTAAATTAGATTTGGCATTGTGGAGAAATTCTTGGATGTTTTGACTTTTATTCGACCTGCGCCTAGAATTTATTTTTTTTTATTGGCTATTGTCGTCTTAAGTCTATACTCCAGTTCTCCTTTTCCTTCTTTAACCTTACCTGATAACCTGAACATAAGTCAAGCTGATGTTAAGATATTCACGCGATCACCATAAAACAAAAGAGAAGTGGTGCTTGAATCAGGACGATCTCATTAGCAATCATGAATTCACCGTTGTCTAGATTGAATTGCTGGTGTGATTAGAGAGTTCGAAACACAAGCGTTCTGGATGGGGATAAATCCTTTTGCGGGTAGAGGTTGCCCATTTTCATTTTTTCATCTGTCCCGAACCGGGCAACGGAAAAAGAAACTAATCTTTCTTTCCTTCGCTTCTCCTTGACGAGGATCCGACAGAGCAATTTGGATAGCTTTTCGTTTCGGTTGTTCCATGCAAGATGAGATTCGCATCCTACAGGATGCTCCGATTCTTGGGTACATTCTGCCGATCTCAACCTCGGCTTCCCTCAGGTTCAGAATGATCTGTTCCGCAGAAAATTTCTTCCGTGTCATCTGCTTCCCTTTTTACACGATCAATAACTTAAATTAGGAGGCTGATGCCCCTCAGGAGCGGAATAACTTTCTTATCCGTAAAGTAAATCAGACCTTACGGAACAAGGCATCCAGACGCAGTTGAAGCCTGATTGTCACCGGCCAGTCAAGCAGCGTTGATACCGGTTGAATCTCCATAGTTCACTTTGCTTGCGATCTATAAAAAGAACTTCTTTTTTTTATCTATATCGGGGCATTAACCATTGATTATAATAGCTTTTATTCCCGCTTGTCGCAAAAATTCACTAATATTTTGCCTGACTATTATTAGCCATTGTGTCCAGAGTTTCACGGTCGCGACGGTTCATAAAGCTCCATACAATATAGGGTTTCAAAAAATCCGAGCGGAGGTGCATCTGGATTTTTGTTTTTTATCTGGTTAAATTAAAGACGAATAATAGCGTTTTTGGCGCTATTGCGAATGATGACGGATACGATGAAATGGAGGAAACGATGAAACAGGATGCTATCGAATATCTTAGTTACTTTCACAATTTTCCTGTTTTCCAAATTGATGACATGCTTTCAAAAGCCAAAGAAGCGCTGGATGCTACTTTATCATCGACGGTCGAGGAAACTTTCTCACATTTTGATCCTGATGATTGTGAATTCTCTCTGAAGGATCATGATCTACATCCCGTAAAAGAACTCCATGACAGAAACTGCACTCTTGATGAATTCCAAACGAACGAGTTCTTAACGATCAGGGAAGTTGCAAGGATTCTTAGACATGGGGAATCCACCATCCGAACAATGGCTGAGCGTAATGAGATTCCCATGTTTAAAGTTAACAGCAGGTGGCGTATCAGAAAACGAGAGCTCGATAAGTGGATCTCAGAAAAAGAAAATCAGAGGGGGGCATCCGATGAAAGTTTGGGAAAGGTATCCGGGAAAATGGTACGTACGCTTTCAGCACAACGGACGAGTCAGCAAATTCAAAATAGGAGATTCCAGATCGGAAGCGATGGCAAATGCAAAAGAACTCCGCAAACGTCTCGCAATGGATGATCTTGATTTACCGGATATACCAAAGAAGAAGAAGATTCCTGAAATCCTCTTCAAAGATTTCATCATCGATTACATGGAACACTGCGAGACAGATAAAGCCGAAACAACATTGAAGCGCGAACTCGAACGAATTAATGCTCATTTCGCGCCAGCATTTGGGAATTTGTACCTATCTGAGATAACACCTCAAGTTGTTCAAGCATGGAAAACAAGCAGGATCTCCGCTGTGAAACAACGGACTCTTCGGAATGATCTCGAAGTCTTGAAATCAATCTTTGTATATGCGAAAAGAATGGGATATTTCCAAGGTCCTGACCCCGTCGGAAAACTTCCCAAAATTTTTGACTCAGAGATTCGTATCTACTCGCCTGAAGAGATGAGCAAGTATCTCGCGAGTTGTTCTGCAAAGTATTTACGCATTGCAGCGACCCTGCTTTACACAGGGATGCGCCCCATTGAGCTTTTCCAACTCAGAGCATCTGACATTGACCTGACGCACAAGATCATCAACGTGCGGCCAACTACCAGTAAAAAGAACACCCATGGAAGATCGATTCCTATTCATCGAGCCATATTAAAATTCTTTGAAAATCTCGAAGAGGGACTCGTTTTTAAAGGTTCAGACGGTGGCAAGCACGGACACGTACGAACAGCACACTGCAATGCTCGAAGAAAAGCCGGTCTTCCTGATATGCGTTTGTATGATTTTCGGCATATGTTTGCGACCATGATGTTGACCGAAGGGCATGATCCTGCAGCGGTCGCAGTATTGATGGGTCATGGAGGGCTTCAAATCACAATGAGGGTTTATCATCACCTTCATCCGGAACGCGCCAGGAGTGTCATTGAGTCTGCTCCAGATCTTCTACCTGAATCGATCCCGTACCTAAACCGTACCCAACGGGGTTTTCAAAAATCAAAAAGTCAAAGAAATCAATCAGATAGAAGTATGGAGGCGCCGGGAATCGAATCCGTAGACGATGATGCCGATTCGTCGGTCCGCATTCCATGCGATCGATGGAGGATCGTTCTGCCGGAATGTTGCGCCGATCATGAACCGCTCGGCCTCCGCGATCAACATACTCCGGAATGACGGATGATGACGGATCGAAGCCAGTCCGCTCAAAAAGCGCGCTTTGTCCGAACGATCGGATATGGAAACGACGATTCCCGCCATCGTTATCCGGTTGCTCCCGGAAGATAGAGCAGTGGCAGCATCACCGATAGACCTTCCGGATCAGATGGAAGATCCCATCGAGTTCCGCTTCGAGTTGATGAGCGGGGCCGTTCGGCAGACCGAGCCTCTGCAGAGAAAAAGGATCACTGTTGGACAGATTGTTGATTCGGATGGTATGGACCGGTTTGAACACGCTCGAAAAACCGATCTCACGGATCATCGCGACCAACTCCTCGGAAAAGCTTCCCGCCGGGAAGCAAAACGGAGGATGTTCCACCCCGAGATTGTCTCGGATTGCATCCATCGAGCCTTGAATTTCTGCGCGTGCAGCCTCCAGGGGAATTTCATCGAGTAACGCGTGCGACACCGTATGCGCCCCGATTTCGATTCCCGCACGCATCAACTCCCGGCAGTGATCCCAGGTCAGCATGCGATCCGCCGGAGGCACAACATCCAGCAGAGCGGAAATCTGCTCGAGGGATTCCTCGCGTTGATCGAACACCATCCGTCGCATCATTCGCTTCACGTTTTGATACGCCTTTTTCCGATCCGCGAAACGCTTCAGTGCGATGGGTTTGGGCCCGCTCAACGGATGGAGTATCGAATCGCGCGTCGTTTTCTGAAACATGTAACCGAGGCGCTGAGACCATGGGAGGCGGCCGGTCCGAATCGAATCGGTCGTGATAAACACGCATGCTGAGACGCCATGTCTCTGCAGTAGCGGCAAGCCATGGATGAAGTTGTCACGGAATCCATCATCGAATGTAAGGACAATGGTATTTCGGGGGATCGATTTCTTTCGGTGGTAGTACCCCAGGAGTTCGGAGAGAGGGATGATCCGGTACCAGGAGGTCAGATAGGTCAGCTGATCATCGAAAAAACGGGGATCGAGTCCTTGAAGATACCCTTCATGGTCCGCGGCGAGCCGATGTCCGTATAAAACAACCGCGCCATCTTTCGGAGTCATTCGGCGGGACAATCGGGTGAAACCACTGGCAATCAAGGTTTTCCCGACGATGGTTCTGAGTGTTTCCTTCATCTCATTCGGGAGTCTTCGACGGGATAAAACGGGTTATAGGGGTTGTTTTTTTGTGCCGAAACGTTCGATGGCATCGAGCACACGAGCGTTTGCGCAGGCATTTCTGGCAAACTCACCGGGATCGAATCGCCATTCGCCACGGTCAAACAGAAATCGTCCGGGCTGACCGTTGACCCTGAGTTGGTCCACAGAGTAGCTGGCGCCGAAAACCGCCTGCAGTTCATTGACGAACAGGCGTCCGTCCGGCGTTTCGAATACATCCACATTCATGCTTCGAAATCCGCCGAGATCCGTGATGGTTTTTAAAAGATCGAGGTGTTTTTTTCCCGGGACATCCCACAGGACCGAACCGGAACCGCTGTGATACTGGCCGACCCGACCCTTGGGATGGCCGAAGAAAGCGTCTCCGATGCGGACCATTCGCCACTCTTTGACATCCGCGAGATACTCCTGAAAGATGATGTTGCCCCACGTCCGGTCCCGCCAGTCTGTTCCTCCGGGCGCGATGCCCCGGGAAAATGCCGTCGCGATCAATCGGCGGATCTGTCGGCGGGACGACAGGATCCGCACACCACTGGCTGCGGCTCCGAAGCTTGTCTTGAATACGATCGGGAGATCGCATCGGTCAGCAAATCCCATGGCTTCATCCCGATCATAGAAGATCCAAGTGCGTGGATGCGGGATCTGATGGGCTTCAAGCCAGTAGGCAGTTCGCCGTTTATCTTCATACATCCAGAGTTCATCGGATGAAGGGACGGTCGGGTACCCGAGCACGGATTCCAGCATTTTCACCCGATCCTTGATCATCGAGTTCCAGGTATCCATGAATCCATCGGGCCATACCAGAAGGATCCGGCAGTCAGCCCGCGCGACATTGTTCAGCCAATCCGCACCATACAGATCGATCACCCGGAAAGGGACGCCGATCTCCATGCAGGCCCGGACAAAAAATGAATGATAATGCGCCGCATTGCGAATGATACCCATCCGCATTCCCAACCCGACACGATCTTCATCGGATTCGACCTTATCCGCGAGCGGATTGTTTGTTTCACGCCAGCGGAGTTTGAGTGACCGTAGACTGACATAGCGTTGGATGAAGAACCGAAGATCTCGAGGAATGTACTTTCTGGCGAGTTTTACCCAGGCAAAGTCCTTGATCATGGCTTGACTCACATCCCCCCGGCCGTTACCGACCCTTTTTCGATCCAATTCTTCCATGATTCAACGGGCTTGAATCGTTTTCCGTATACATCCGACAGTCGTTGATGGGACACATCAGATCCGTCGACCACGGCCATGACATCATCGGGCGTCTGATCGGCAAGCCGATACGCAAACGAATCAAATGCGTGTGCAATCACCGGGATTTTTCGCCAGTCGAATCCCATGAGAGCGGCGTGGACGAGATCGGCTGCGGGAGACGATACCGAACAGGTGACGATCCCGAGCGGCACAGGTTCGGGCGCCAGTGGACCCAATCCCTCCCCCGCAACGATTCCATCCGTAATTGTGACGATATCACGCTGCGGATTCGTATCGATCGACCCGTCTTTCTTCCCGTACCGGACAATGCGATTCAGGTCGAGAACCATGCGCCATGTCGTGTCATTGCCATACCACGAACCATCCATGATCGTATCCTGTGAAAGCAGTTGAACCATTTTCATGGCCAGGATGGCAGCGGCCTGCCACAGAGCATACACGCGATCTCCGATATGACAGTTGGCAATGTCCATCATACTTTCAGCCAGGTGTTTCACGCGGTCCGATCCCGGATAGCAGTCTCCTCCGTGGATCGTTCCCCCGGCGCGGTGGTGCGGCAGATAATCCTTGTTCGAGTTCACCCCGACGAGATTCTTCAGAGCGCCGGTGAGACCGGCTTTACGATGGGTCTTCAGTTTCGGCATATTGAGGATCACGTCACTGTCAAACACTTCTCCAACGATGCGATACTGATGCCGGCCGGGAGCATGAAACTCCTTCAGGACACGATGATCATAGCTTGTATTGCGGAACAGATAGGAACGATCGGAGACAGGATCGAGGAGGCTGTTGTCGGCGAGATCGAACAGGATTCCCTGGGAGGCGCGCTCAGGATTGACGGTTGTGCTGAGAGAAAAGACTCCGGGAGTACAGATCTGATATCGGAAATCCGCCAACTCGAGCGGGATCGGTGCAACCATTCGGGCCATATCCTCGATCGTTTGATCCGGAATGATCCGATCAAAGATTGCACTTTGAATCGGAGCGTCACCGATAATGATCTTCGATGGATTGGCTCGCCGGAGATCCGAGAGAACGGCTTTGATCAGTGCGGGATGAGTGATGGTGCAGTCCATTCCAAGACCGGATTTATTCAGATGATTCACCCAGTTGGGCTTGATCAGCACGACATCGCCCGGGTGAACGATGTGTTCAAATGGATGTTCGTCCCGATCTGAAAGTCCAGCATTCCGAATGGAATCACGGATCATGCCGATGAGCGCATCCATGTTCGAGTAGGAGTCGGCAGAAACATCCGATCGCATGACCCCCAGTCCGACCTTACTCCGGCAACGGGCAGACCGTCCGGATGTCCGCGTATCGTTATTCATACGCGTCCGTTCTCGTGTGCGCCATCAGCCGTTGGTAAAGGTTCAGGTAATCCGACACAAAACGGGTTCCGGAAAACCACGACACCGCGAGTTTTCTGGATCGTTCACCCATCTGCGATCGCTCTTCCTGATCCATTTCGATCATTCGACGCATGGATTCGGCAATTGATTCGGCATCTGTTTCGTCACAGATGAAGCCATTCTGTCCCGTTTCGACCAGAAGGGGAAGGTCCGAGACTCGGCTGACGATGATCGGCAGACCGGAAGCCATTGCTTCTACCACTGCATTCGGGATGCCTTCCTGCAAGGATGGATGAAGGATCGCATTCGATTCCGCGTACTTCAACTCGATGTGAGAGGTTTCTCCATGAAATCGAATGATCGAATCGAGTTGAAAACGATCCACGAGGGCTTTTGCCTGAATACAGGCTTCGGAGGGGTGAGTATCCCCCTTCGGACCATAGCGGCCATACCAGTCAATACGAAAGGGCGTCGGGCATTTTTGGGCGAGTGACCGAGCGGCGTGAACGATGCGGATCGGGTTCTTCACCGAATAGACCGTTCCGACGACGATGAATCGGAATGAGGTTGCATCGGAAAGAGGATAATCCCGAGGTATGAAGCGATCGATGTCGACTCCATTTCGTATCACCGATATCTTCCTGCGCAACCATGGAGCGAACATCGTGATGCTGCGACGATTTGTGTCGGTCTGCGTGACCACATGATCTGCAAACGCGAACAACAGCAATGCGATCCAGAGGATGGGTTTGTGTCTGCTGTAGGTGGCGGTTGAGAAGTCACTGGCGACGACCCGGGTCGATTTCAGACCGGCGACCGCCAGGATCGCGGTCATCGAGGCTCGTTTCATGAAACCATGAAGGACATCGGGTTGAAAACGCCGGATCCAATCCCGCACAGCCGTCAGTTTCGAGAGTTTACTTCTGCCATGCAGAATGCGGATCCGTACCGACGCATCATTCAGATAGTCATCCGGAGGCGCGCAGTCTCCGTAAACAGCCACTTCGACGTGTGCACCGAGAGCATGAAGACCGCGGGCAAGCTCGACCACCTGGCGTTCCGAGCCTCCTCTTCCGAGACCTCCGATCAGCAACCCGATTTTTATATCAGTCATACATTCTTGATCGATGTCTGCCGCATGCTCAGTCAGATGCGCGGGCGGGGGGCAGGATACAGTGAAAATGTCATCATCTTCGAAATGGCGCTGCTTCTTCCGGCGATGGCGAAAACGATCCAGAAGATCTTCTCATGTCCGAGATTACCGGATGCGCCGGAAAACAGGAGCGAAGCGAACAGGGTAAGAACAATGGCGACCTGAGGACTTCTCCGATTCAACAGCGAGGTTCTCAGGGTCCTGACAACCGCGATCAGAAAGGGGAAAAAACCCACCATTCCGAAGGCGAGCAGGATCTGGAGATACAGATTATGGGCGGCCAGTCGTCTGGACTTCTGCATGTAATCTCCCAGATCCCGACTGTATTGAGCGCCATATCCGAAAACGGGTTGTTCGAGAAACAGATCGAATCCGCTTCCGGCGATCTCCACACGCAGACTCGTATCTCCGGTCTGCAATGTTTTCTGGAACCGCTTCTGGAGAACACTCCCTTCCTGGTACACCAGAGCCATGACGATCAGGATAATGGGAACAATGGTCACGTATGCGCCAAGACGTTTTCTGTGAAAGAACAGAACCAGTGTAACGAGGGTTCCCACCGCAAGCGTCAGCGCAGCGCTCCGACTCCCGGTTTTTACCAGGGCGTACATCATCGACAAAGAACAGAGACCCAGGAAGAGATCTCGTCCTTTCAGGCAATGGAACCGTGACAGAACCCAGCACATGATCAGAATGATCCCGAGGGAGTACAGCAATCCCTGCATGTTGTAATTCAATCCGATCAATCCGAAACGGGAATCTTCATCACCTCTCGTTAATCGGCCGATGTTCAGATTCGCGGCCATCGACATGATCGTCGTCCCGGTGAGGTACGCGATACCCGTCCATCTCATGAACCTGGGATCCTGTGCCAGATCGAAGAAAATCAAATACAGGATGACGACCTGGACGTACTGGAAGAATTCCCGGAGTGCAATGAACACTTCGCTCGTGCCAATGCTCAGAATACGAACAACCTCTATGAATCCTGACAGAACGATGAACATGAGCACGAAACGGCAGTCCTGAGCGAGAAAATGCGCTTTGTTCAGGCGGAGTGACAGAAACGAGAGTAACAGGAAGATGCCGACGACACTCCCGATATTGTGGACATAAGGAATATGACTGATTGTGTAAGAATCGATGAAACTGGCCAGAAGCAGGAAAGAAGCTAAAAACAGCAGGATCCTCGGGCGAGGTTCCGGTTGGTTGAAATGAAAGCGTGTTCTGGAATTTTTCATGCAAGCAGGTCATCGAGTATGGCATCCTGCGGCCATACATGTCCGGAGTGCCATCGATGATCGGTGTCCCAGTATCCCGGACATCGCTCGATGGCCTCGGCATTGAAAACATAACTCATCTCGAGAAGCACGGGACTACGGCTGTCGGGATCGCGCACGAAGTCATAGGCCATGGATTGAAACTGCAGTGTTTTCGAGATGTGGAATGCGGTATCGACGATATCACCCGGGATGTTTGCCGGATCGAGATAAACGATGCGGCCGCTCCCCGATGCTCGGAAATCCTTCGGCCGAACTTCACGATGAAAGACGAAGCACCGGTTCCCGATCACCGTTGCCCTGATGTCGTGATCATTGCCAGGGATGAAACGCTGGAACAAGACATAGCCTCTTTCGCGGTTCGGATACAGGGCTTTTTGAATGAACTGCCGGATGACATTCAGAATCCTTTGCCCGAAGGTCCGGGCATGCTGTTTCCCGGATGCGGCACGTTGAACGGTTCGTTTGATTCGTTCGCCGGTTGGAAATGGATTGATTCCGGCTCCGAACATCCGGTTGATCAACGCGGACCCCTCATGACGCGTCTCGACTTTTCTGACGTTCATGGATCCCGCGCCTCGTCGAAGCTTGAAGACCAGCGGGAATCGCGCATCATCCAGGAATTGCCGCGCGTCGTCCTTTGAGAAGTAAACCCAGGTTTGCGCAAGAGGCGCGCCGATCGATTCGAGCAGATATTTCTGGGCGATTTTGTCATCGAAATGGGATGCGGTCATGCGATTCGGGAACACTCTGATGCCTGTGTTCTCAATCGCCGACAGGATACTCCGGGCGAACCAGAGATCAATATAGTGGTCATGGTTCAGGTGCCACAGGAACGCGGAACAGCCTTCGACGCGAGACAGGACATCGGATGAATACCCGTTGACCCGAACGATCTCGGCACCTCTACCGGGACCCGAATCCAGCCATCGGGACGCAAAACCGCTCTGCCCATGCACGGCGACTCGAATGGTCATCCGGATCTCCTTTCGCTGATCCGAGATCGCAGATAGGCTGCGACGGCGGGCGCCTCGAACATCCGGGCGGTTTTCAATGCATTTTGCACGATGCGATTTCGAAGTTCCGGGTCATCCCGCAAACGAATCATGGCTTCTCTGAGAGCATCGACTTCGGGAGTATCGACCAGCAGTGCGCAATCATGTTTGCGGATAAACTCGCTCAGGAAGCAGTTCCCCGGCGAGTGAGCAAGGATTGGTCGCCCGGACAGGAGATATTCGATCGTACGGGTGGGAAAAACCGTACGATATTCAGCTTCGGTATATGCTCCGGTAAATCCATGCGGAAGGATCAGGATATCCGCCTTGGAAATTCGACCAATAACCTCGCGGGACGGCACGGAACAGAGTGTGACTCCGGGACGGTCGATGCCGATTCGGTTCAGGTAGGGCTTAGAATTACCGCCAAGGATGGTCAGACGGCTTCCGGGAATACTGAAAATGGCATCGGTACACCGTTGCATGGCATCCCGACAAATCTCGTGAATACTTCCACTCACAACAAATTCGAGAGAATCCGTCCCCATCGACGGAATCTCGAAATCCGGAATTGTCCCATTGAAACTGTGAACCAGTGCAGAGCATCGATCGCTGATCTCGGGGTACCGTTCCTTGAAAAACTGGACCATCCCCTCACTCATGACAAAGATATGTCCGGCGTGACGAAACAGGATCGGTTGTAAGATCCCTGCCATTCGCCGACTGAAACCTCTGCGCTGATCCAGATACGTATTATGCAGGTACGGATAGAAATCCGCTCCGAGCAGTCGGGAGACCAGATATCCGATCAGCAGAAAGTCCTCACGGGGGTAAACGGTCAGAATGGAGTCACAGCGTTGTTCTCGAGCCAATCGGAGTATCCGCCAGAAGGACCGGGGGAATTCGATCCAGCGCCACCATCTCAACCCGCGGCGGGATGCCGGCCAGGGCCGGGTCACATAATGAATGCGTGCCCAATCCGGTGACCAGGCATCATTCGATTCACCATAAACCGCCGATCCGACCACGATCATTTCATCCGGACCGAACTGTTTCGCGAGATTCTCGACGATGACCGCCGAGCCGCTGACACGAGGCGGAACGCCGTCAGATATCAGAAGAATCTTTCCCATTGGAGTCATTCCACAATTAGGCATCACTTCAGTTTACTATTCGGAGGAAGAAAGCTTCGAGTCATGTCTGACATTCCCGATGACACGAGCCGGATTCCCGGCAACGATTTCGAATGGAGCCACGCTTTTTGTCACAACGGCACCTGCTCCGATCACCGCTCCCTGTCCGATCTCGATTCCCTTGAGTATCATGGCGCGTGTCCCGATAAACACATCGTCGCAGATGGACACAGGCGCGCTCCGATGTTCGATGATCGATCGGTCTTTGCGTCTATCGGGGTCGAGCGAATGCGCATCATTGTCCCAGATGCAGACACCGGGGCCGATCTGCACATGCCGACCGATCGTAACACGTTCACGGGCACAAATCGACGTTCCGCTGAGTCCGCTGAAATCGCCGATTTCAATGACCGCTCCCCGTTTCATGGCGGATAGAATGACCGGGTTTTGCACACCGCGGGGATTGCTGTTGAAGCGGCTCAACAGAGCGACATGTGATCCAAGTCGAATCGTCGCCCCCGGAACGATGTTGATCACTGGTATTCCCGCAAATCGGCAATCCCTGCCTCTCTTGACCATTTGAATGGTCATCCAGCAGGGAGCCACCAACCGATCGATGGCGAAAACATGGACACCTGCCAGCATTCGGATGATTCTCGGGATCCATCGGGTCATATGGATTTGAGTTGCAGCCCGTCGATCGGCAGCAACAGACCGCTCAAACCGGAGGCAAGATCCGAACAGAGAAAAGTGACCAGGCTTCCCAGTTCGGAAGTCGAGAGCATTCTGCCCAACGGGATGGAACTGGTGATCCTCTGTCGCATCGCATCCGGAGATATGCCTTCTTTCGCAGCTGCCAGGCGTTCCAGTTCTTCCGTGCGCGCCGTGATGAATCCGCCGGGCATCAGGCTGTTCACCGTGACACCGTCGCGAGCGACTTCCAGTGCAGTAAGTTTGGCGTAGCATGCCAATCCAGCTCGGAGAACGCTCGATACAGCCAGTATCGGAACCGGTTCGATCACGGTCGTCGAGAGAACATTGACGATTCGGCCCCATTTACGTGTGCGCATGGCAGGAACATACTGCGCATACAATCTCAGGGTCGAACGAAACAGCAGATCCAGGCCGGTCTCCCATTCCTCTTCGGATGTTTCGGTTACCTTTCCCGGCTTGGGCCCTCCGACATTGTTGATCAGAATATCCACATCGATCGATCGCTCTTCCAGGTCCTTGATCAGCGCCGATAACGAATGCCGGTCCGACCAGTCACATGGAATCGTGATGACGCGGTCAGTTCCATGCACGCAACGCAGTTTCTCAGCAGATTCTTCCAAAGTTCGTTCATCACGGGCACACATAATGACCCGATTTCCGGCTTCAGCCAATGCCGTTGCACAACCCAATCCGAGGCCTTTGCTGGCGCCGCCGATCAATGCAGTCCGCATTCACACCTCCCGTTTATCTTCCGAGACATCCGTCACCAACAGATCCTCATCTTCTGAAACGTCCCGAAGCACCGTTTTCCCCAACAGCAATCCCGCATTCCAGGGTTCCATACCCGAACCTGGACGCTTGTACGTAATCTTGCATCGATCCAGTTTTTCTCCGGCAGAGATACGTCCGGCAGCGACCACAGAGCGTCTGACCAGCGCACGGGTTTTTTCGTCCTGGACCGACAAAATCCGTTCAGCCCCGCCAAGCATCTCCTCGACAGATCGTAGTGAATCTACCACATCTCCCAGACGACTGCACGCAATCGCATTCGGCCCGTCCGGCAGCGTCGGATCATCCTGCTCAGCCACATAGACAAACAGGGATTCGACTCCGAGAGCGATCGCGAGATGCAAGGCGCGGTCGTCGTTCCCGTGCTGGCCATACGCAACCGGTAATCCGAAGGTGGTCCGCAGGGTGGTGATGTTCCGCAGGTCATGACGGCCAAGAGGTGTCGGGACAGTCAGAACCGTATGGATGAGGCGCAGATCGGTTCGCTTTGCCGATCCTCTGCCGATCTGAACCGCTCGCCCGATCTCATCGAGCGTCGCCGCGCCCGTCGACAGATACACCGGCAATCCCGTCTCGCAAGCTGCCTCGATCAGGTCTGAGTAACTCAGATCCGAGCTGAGGATTTTGAAGAATCGAATACCTTGATCGACGAGATCCCGGACTCGGGATGGGTCTGCGATTGTCGCTCCAACCCTCATTTCTCGCGCACCGGCGTAATCGATGATACCCTCCTTCATCATTTCCGGTGTCAGTGCGTATTGCTCCAGCCAGGCGATCGAAGCGCCGACACGAGTCATCGCCCTGAAATCCGTGATCGCCTGGAAAGTAACATTTTCAATCCGGTTGGCAACGAGAGCGTCGATCATTCGCCGAGCTCTCTGGATGTCGCCGAGGTGATTCAGGCCGAGTTCACAAATCAGCTTGGTCAACAACACACGATATCTCCCTGGTAATGGATCGGGACTGTTACGAGTTCATCGATCATGCACCACACATTGTCGCAGCCCATCCGCGATCATCCTGCATGATGCCTCACCGATCGACGCGTATTTTCTGCGAATGAAACCAAGGGCATTCGCACGAGTTCCGGCGCGGAATTCTTCATCGTCACGAATCCGGATCAGCATCGCTCTCAACTCATCCGTACTGTGCGCGATCGGAACACCGGCATGCCGAACCAGCGTCTCCATGGGACCAATCGAGATGTCCGTCGCGTCCAGAATCACGACCGTTCTGCCCATCGCGAGCGCTTCACCGGCAAATCCACTGGAATGCGCCACAACAATATCTGCAAACGTGAGGGCTTCCGTTGCGGACATATCCGTGTTTGAGGTGAACTGAACATGCGGAAATGAATCCATCAGCGTCTTCATCTCCATCAGGGTTTCGGATGGGTGCAACCGGATGATCGATCGGAATCCCGATACTGCTTCCGAAGCCTCGCAGAAGATCCGGATGTTTTGCATGCGGGCAGGTCGATCGATCGGGTTCGAGGCGAACATAACGACGAGATCACCGGGTGAAATCTGTCCGCGTGTTCGGAGTCCATCACGCATCGCTTCGGATGGCTCTTCGATCCGGGGGAAACCTGTGATCCGAATACGATCACCGGCTGTTCCGTTGTCCAAAAACCACTGTTTCTGTTCCTCACCCCAGCAGAAAACCTCATCCGCGAGAAGGGGTGTATAAAAGAGGGGGTAGTGAACCTCTCCATGGACCAGCGTTGCCGTGGGTATCGAACGGGATCGAGCGGGCAGAACGAGGCTTGCTGCGCGTGCGTTCCGGTCATAGTCGACCAGCACCGAACCCGGGCGCAACCGATCCAGAAGGTCTCCATAACGCATCACACGCTGAGACGCTGCCAGGAGGGCAAATCGGATCGATTCGATGAGGGTCGGATGGATCTGAAGATCATTCCGAATCTCACTCAGCACCCGGTTCCAGCGAGCGCAACAGCCACGGACTTCGAGATACCAACGCCGTAGATCCAGTTTCGGCGCGTCGCTCCATGCGTGCCATTCCGCTGCGGCTGATTCCGATGGTTTCGGAGCATTGGCAATGACCGTACATTCATTCCGACCGATCTGAGCCGATATTTTGGGAATGATACCTGTTGTATAGTTTCGGTGGCTGATCGATGCGATCAAAACACCATCCTGTTTCCAGCGAACGGTTCTGCCAGAGAACGGATCGACGGGGAGAAAGCGGGCTCGGACAGCTCGAAGAAACCCCTCCGCACGATGTTTCACCGTGAGTTTTTGATGATTGGGTTCGAGCAGAGCAATTCGGATATCCTGCAGAGTCTGATCGATGGGGATTCCGAGAAAGGTTACATCCGATATACGGCGCTCGATCTCCCCGATCACCTGTTCGGGTTTAAGCGAGACAGTACGGATCTCCCGAGATTCAAGCATTGAGCTCTTCTTTCGGAGATCGGGATTCCTTCCACAGCATCTGCCCGATCATTCCATATGAAATCAGCAGGAAGATACAGCGACCGAGAAGCAGGGCGATCGAGAAGTCGGAAAGATTCAGCCCATCGTGGAGGAGCAGTTGCAGTACCGCATAATAAGCGATCATACCTGTCAGAATCGCCAGTGCGTATCGACCTTGATGTTTTGTCACGATAAACACATTGTTGACGGTCGAGAAGGCGAGAATTCCGGCAGCAGCGAGAGACCATTGCGCCGCTTCGATTCCCTCGGTGTATTTGGGCAGAAGAGACCGAACGATCGGCGGCATCGCAACCCACCCGAGCGCGACGGTCACCACGCATGTCGCGATGGTGACAGCCATCGGTTTGAGAGTCATTTTGACGAGCATCCGGATGGAACTCGCTTTTCCGAACGCCGAGGACATCTTGGGGTAGATCACGCTGTTCAGCGCCTGAGGAAGCAGGAAAACGGTCGGCCCTGCCATATTTGAAAGCGCGTAAAGGCCAAGCATGGTTTTATCGCCATGGTGAAGAACCAAGGTTGCGTTGAGGGTATTCCACCAGGCAAGCAACTGCCCGACGGCAAAAATCGGAATTCCGGTCTTTGCCAGATCGACCAGGCATCTGAAATCATATCGCGACGCCACCCGGATCGGGCGCCACCGCCATAACAGCCACAAGCCGATCGCCGCAACGGCCAGACCTCGCAGGCACATCCCCCACCAGGGACTGAGCCAGACGAAAAAGATCAGGACCAGTGCGAGAATCCCATCGATGAGATTGATGGTGCCGAGTGTGATGAATTCGCCACCAGTCCTGAAGAGCGACCGCAGAAACTGCTGACCGAAAATGGCAAACAGAACGATCACAATGTATGACCACCAGCCGAATGCAAGATCCACTCGACCAATCATGAAATGATAGAAACCGACGCATGCCATCGCGATCCCGATCACAGCACTGACCCGGAGCGTCCACCACTGGGCGGCTGCAACGAGCCGGTGCGCATGCTCCATTTCACCTCGGCCGATGTAATATGGTAAATCACGCGTCAATCCGTTGCCGATCCCTATCTGCAGGAACGGAGCATACCCCTGAATCAGGCCGATCGCATTGTATTGCCCCATGATGTTCGGATCGACAAACCGGGATGTGAGGACACCTCCGATCAGACGCAGGATCGTCGTGATGAAATTGCTCGCGGCAAACGACCCCACGACTCGACGCATGGACGGCGAGGCTTTCGTAGGTTCAGCGGGCTCAGGAGTGAGCCGCGGAGGTGTATCCGGCATGTTTATTGATTCAGATATGGTACAGGTCGGGATCGAACTGACTCACACGCTCCCGGAACCATGCGATTGTTTCGGCCAATCCGGTTTCGAGATCGAATCTGGGCATCCATCCCAGTCTTTCTCTGGCTTTGGATGGATCAGAAAGAAGAATCATCACTTCACTCGCATCCGGACGGAATCGTTCCTTCTCCTGGATAATTTCAGCGTCTATACCGACCAGACGGACCGCCATCCGGACGATTTCCTCGACGGATACAGTCCGTCCCGTGCCGAGTTGAATGACATCGCCTTCGATGCCGTCGGTCCCGCCTGCCAGAATGAAGCCTTCGACTGTATCCGCCACATATGTCAGATCGCGTTTACTGTCCAGGCGTCCGAGCTTCACTTTATTTTCTCCCGAGAGAAGTTGAACGAGGACTGTCGGAAGAAGCGCGCGCATGGATTGACGAGGACCATAGGTGTTGAACGGCCGCAGAATTGTTACAGGCACATCGAAGGAACAATGAAAGGACTCGCAGAGTTTGTCGGCGGCGATTTTTGAAGCGCTGTACGGAGATTGCCCCTGCAGCGGGTGTGTTTCCCGTATCGGCACATCCATCGGAGTGCCGTATACTTCGCTAGTTGAAGTATGCACCATGCGTCGGCATCTGTTTCGCCGGACGGATTCCAGAACATTGAGTGTTCCCGTGATATTCGTGTCGATGAAGGATTGTGGAGCCTGATAGCTGTAAGGGATGGCAATGAGCGCGGCGAGGTGGAAGACGGTATCGATTCCGTCACAGGCCTTTTCCACATAACGGGAATCCCGGATGTCTCCGAGGCATACATCGAGTCGGCTCCGACCCGATCCGGGCATCGAGTCGAGCCAGCCAAGCGAACCATTGCTGTTGTACATGCAGAAAGCACGCACCTCCGCGCCAAGCTCCAGCAAGCGCTCGACCAGATGGCTTCCGATAAATCCATCCGCTCCTGTCACCAGCGTTCTGACTCCGGTCCAATTCATCCCGTTATGCTCTCCCCGCGCGCCCTGCGCAGCTCCATCGGTAATCCCACATCGATCCAATCCGAATCGATGATACAACCACCGACACGTTCATGTTTTTCCAGACAATCTTCGATCAACGCCGGCAGCGGATACTCGACACCGCAGGGGATCCTGTAAAGGAGATCCGGCGATACCACGTAAATTCCGGCATTGACAAGCCAGGATACCGATGGCTTTTCGCGGATTCCCAGCACTCGAGTGCCGTCGAGATCCACCACTCCGAATGGAATCGAATAACCATGTTCATGGATCCCGAGTGTCAGTTTGTTCGAGTCATTCCGGTGCTGCCGGAGGAGCTGATCGATATTGCATTGGGTGAGCAGATCGCCATTGAGCACCAGGATTGAATCCGAAGGGTGCTCAGGAAGCAATCCGAGCGCTCCTCCAGTACCGAGCGGAGCGTTCTCTCGCAGATAGTCGATCCGGCAGCCGAATCCTGTGCCGTCGCCGAAATGCCGCTCGATGACCTCACGCTTGTAATGAACGGACAGAAAGATGCGTTGAATTCCATATCCGACAAGATGCAGAACGATTCTCTCGAGAATCGGGCGTCCGGCTACACAGATCATTGGTTTCGGAATGGAATCCGTGAGCGGTCGCAAACGTTCGCCCCGACCACCTGCCATGATCACTGCCCAATTCGGCTTCAACTCACGCCCCAGCATCTCGCGAAGCAGATGCAGACCGGTCAGGCGACCTTGCCCATCGACGATCGGTATCTGTTCAATGGTCCGGGCACGCATCAGGTCGAGCACTTCGCTGCGTGTCGATTTTTCGTGGACTGATGTGAACCGGTGGTTCATGACACCGTCTATCGAATCGTCCAGTGACGATCCCCGGAGCAACGCCCGACGAATGTCTCCATCGGTCACGGTCCCGATCAACTTTCCTGATTCATCGATCACCAGAACGATTTCACATGCACCGCGGTCGATCATCTGCATCGCCTGCCGGATCGATGCCTGCGCGCGCACGGTCAACTGCTCCAATCGATCAACCATGGCTCCTCCGTTCAGCAATCAATCGGGCAGGAACTCCTGCCACAACGGTTCCGGGATCGACATCCCGCACAACAGCAGCGCCGGCTCCAACAATCGCGCCGGCTCCGATCCGAAGACACTGACGAACCGAAGCGCCTGCTCCGACATGTGCACCGGATCCGATAACGACTGAGCTGGCAAGGGTAGCTCCGGATGCGATGTGCGCATGATCCGAAACCTCGCAATCATGCTCAACAATCGCGCCGCTGTTGATGATCACATTCGTTCCAACGCGCGCGCCGGCATTGACGATGGACAGCGGGAGGAGTTGAGTGCCGGGTCCGATGCAGGCGAATGATGAGACAGACGCCGTCGGATGGCGAATCGACCCTGGAGTCAAGCCCGCGGCAACACAGCGCTCGAACAGACTCCTCCGTGGGCCGCAATCCGCCGCGGAACCAAGCCCGATCGTGAAGCGAGCTGCCGGTTTGAGCCGGACAATTTCTGAAATGAGATCATCTCCGCCAAGAACAAGAGCCCCCATCACCTCGGTGCTGAACAGACGGGGATCCCGTTCGAGAATACCGACCACCCAGTCGGGGTGTTCCAGGGAAATGGTGTCGAGTAAAACCCGTGCGTGACCTCCGCCGCCGAAGATGAACAGATCACACCGACGGATAAAATCGTCCCTGGTCATCGTTTTTCGGATCCCTGCGGGAGATCATAAAATGATTTGCTCAGAAGGCGGTCGTCCAGAGGTTCCGTCATCAATCGCTGTGCGATCCGATCGGAGGCTTTTCCATCTCCGAGGGGATTGATCATCCCTTTCAGACTGGCACGGAACGCCCCTGTCAAAGCCTGTCTGATCGTTGTGGTGATCGACTCGGCATCATCGGCGCAATCCAGAACACTGGCTGCCCGGATACGCCCCTTCTGCCGGTTACCGATGTTAACCACCGGCAGCTTGAAGGAAGGCGCTTCGATCAAACCGCTCGACGAATTACCGACCATTGCCGCCGCATATGTCATCATGCTGAGATAGCCTTGTAATCCGAGACTTTCGACGCAGACAGCATCCGGGCGGTTACGGGTAAACTCCACCAGTCTTTCACGGATCAGTCTGCCGGATGTATCCGCGTTGGGCATCGTGAATACTGTTGGAAAGCCGATAGAATCCAGTGCGGTCAACAATTGATCGATCTGAGCAGCCGTTCTTTCAAACTCGAGGGTTACCGGATGATAGGTGACCAGCAGGAAATCTTCTCCCTGAAGCGACATTCCGACTCTGCCGGAGAGCGTTTCGATCGGGAGAGGGCTGAATGCATTCAGATGATCGAGGGCCGGAGCACCGGATATCGTGATTCGCCAAGGTGCCTCCCCCATCTGAATCACACGGTTTGCATACTCCTTTGCTGCAACGAAATGCAGATGACTCATCTTTGTGATCGAATGCCTGAACGCCTCGTCGATCGCCCCTTCGGTCACTTCACCCCCGTGCAGATGCGCGATCGGAATCTTGAACGGCAATGCCGCCACAACCGCCGCGTGCATCTCGAATCGATCTCCGATCACCACCAGCAGATCAGGTTTCCATCGTGCATACGCCTGAGCAAAACCCAGTGTTCCGATCCCCATGGATTTGGCGATACTCTGAGGGGAATCCGAAGCGATCAGCATGTCGATCCGATCTTCGATCCGGAAGCCGTCCGATTCGATGGCATCGATTGTATGCCCGAAATCCCGTGAGAGATGCATTCCGCTGACGAACAGCCGGACATCCGATGACGATTCAGCGTGCAGTCGCGCGATGAGCGGGATGAGAATTCCATAATCTGATCGTGCTGTCGTGACGATTCCGATCGATCTCACTCGAACATCTCCCAATTCAACATGTCACCCTCCCGGATATCGATTCGCGTGCGCAATCCGATCACCCGAGTCCACTCCTGCGGTGAAATCCCGCATCCCGGACGTCTGGCAACGATCTCCTGCTCCGTTATTATTGAACCGCAGGGGATGAATGTCGCCGCAAACAGGCTCTTTCTGGCGACCCTGGCCGTTTCAATCTCGGAAGGAGCCGGCACTTTCCGGCCATCGCCGAGAGCTTTTTCGATGTCTCGGATGCATCGTACCAGATCGCGAAGCTCATCCGGCTCAATCGAGGCCCGATGATCCGGTCCCGGAAGAGAACGGTTCAGTGTGAAATGTTTCTCGATGATAGACGCTCCAGTCGCGATCGCCGCGAGAGCGATCGCGTTGCCTTCCGTATGATCGGAGTAACCGACGGGTGCATGGTAGGCATCTCGCATTGTCGTCATCGCCCGCAGGTTTACATCGCATGGCTGAGCGGGGTAGTTACTGACGCAGTGCAGGAGAGCCAGAGGCGGGTTACCGTTGCGATGGATCACCCGCACGGCGGTGTCAACTTCCCTCATATCCGCCATTCCGGTCGAGACAATCAGCGGTAATCCTTTTCGGGCAACATGAGCGAGAAAGGGCAGGTTTGTGATTTCACCGGACGGAATCTTGTATGCCGGCACACCGAGACTCTCCAGAAAATCAGCACTGAACTCGTCGAAAGGACTCGACAGAAAGATGATGCCGCGTGATGCAGCATGAGCGATCAGGGCGAGATGATCGGATTGAGACAATTCGAGGCGCTGGAGCATCTCCAATTGCGTTTCTGAAGCATCCGTCGCATCGCGTTGATACTTCGCCTTTGGTGCATGCCGGGATACGAGTCGCTTTGCAGAGAATGTCTGGAATTTGACGGCATCCACACCGGCCTCGGCCGCTGCGTCGATCAGACGCAACGCCATATCGAGTTCCCCGTTGTGATTGACACCTGCTTCGGCGATGATGAAACAGGGCTGATCCTGCCCGATGCTCCGACCCTCGATTTCGATCGGGAAAGTGGACTCCCGAGAGACCAGGAAACGAGCCAAATCGAGATCCAGGGGACAATCAATGTCGACTGATCGCTCGTTGGATACCAGATACCCGAGTGTCGGTTGACTGAAAAAGCTTCTATTGCTGATCAGGCACGCGATCGACGCGATGTAAAATCCGCCGTTTAACCGGACACAAGCGGAGGCATCCTGGCGACGGAAAACAGGGACCGTTTTCAGCAACGGGGTCAGTTCCTGCTGATCGCTCAAGCAGTAATTCCACTCAACCGGGTGCTCGATGTGCGTGACAGAAATCACAGACGCTTTGCGGTTGATGTGCAGTTGAATTGCATCAGCGAGATCTTCGGCATGGGTGAGGGGAGTCGTGGGTTGTATCAGGACCAGGGATCCTTCGGAAAGGCCCGCTTCGCGGATCGCGTGCAGTACCACATCGATGACTGCGGTGGAATCTGCCGCGAGAGCCGCGGGACGCACGAATGGGATTTCGGCCCCCCAGTCACGGGCCACATCTGCAATTTCGGGATCATCCGTGCTCAAGATGACCCTTCCGTACATCCCGGATCGTCTGAGTGTTTCGCGTGCTGTCAAGACCGCGCGGCCCACAAGCGGGATTCCGCCGACGTGTGCGAGATTTTTTCCGGGGACACCCTTCGATCCGCCTCTCGCAATTACGAGAATTGTGATGGGATCGGGGTTCATGTTCAGTATTGATGGTTCATTCATGCGATTGACCGGAACCACTGCCTCCAATGGATTATGGTTGCATCAGGTCGCTCAGGGGTGCGTTTTCGTCCAGATCGATACACCGGACACGGCATCCAGTTTCGGATGTCCGCAGAGGCGCCTCGCTGATGATCTGATACCGCAATCCCGATTCAGGGCATCGCATGATGCCTTCGGAATCGGGATCCGGGAGACGGTAACCATGTCGACTGATCCAGCCTGCCTGCCGTCCCGGCACGCCGATGATGAGAGCATAATCAGGGATATCGCGGGTCACGACAGCTCCGGCGGCAATAAACGCATACCGACCGATCGTGACCCCGCAGACAACGGTTGCGTTAGCGCCGATCGAACATCCTTTCCGGAGCAAGGTCTTCTCATAAAGCGCATGCCGGTTGATCTGAGAGCGGGGATTGGTCACGTTTGTCAGCACGCATGACGGCCCCAGAAAAACATCGTCCTCGATCGTAGTACCGGTGTAGATCGACACGTTGTTCTGGACCTTGACGTTGTTCCCGATAACGACATCATTCGCGACATGACAGTTTTGTCCGAAAATGCACTGCCTTCCGATTTTAACACCCGACATGATATGACAGAAATGCCAGATTCGGGTGCCGTCGCCTATCTCGCAGGGCTGATCGACACATGCGGTTTCGTGGTGAAAATAGCTCATATCACTGAGATAGTTTCAGGTTCTTCAAACATGGATGCACGGTGTCCTCATTCCACGCCGGATGACTCGATCGAATCGCATACGCGAGTTCAATGGACGGTCTGGCGTCTGCGATTCTGAATCCTCGTCCCGCAAGCGTTTGCTCATAAACTTTCGAGTGAAGGTCGGTAAAACCTTCCGAAAAATGCAGTACTTCACCGTCGACGGTCATGACTCGCAACGTTGATGCATTCGGCGTTGCGGGTGCCGTCATCGATTCAAGGATATCTTCCGCATCGATCGAAAGGAACCACCTCACATTCGCGTTTTTCAGTTCGATAAACCCGGACATTCGGGAAGGGCTGCGGTCGTGCAGTTGCACTGATTCGACATTCCCGAAGAGCCAGATCAGGAGATCGAACAGGTGAATTCCGATATTGATCGCGATGCCACCGGATTTTGTTTCGGATCCCTTCCAGGATACTCCGTACCAGGCGCCGCGACCGGTTATGTAAGTGAGAAGGACGTCGCGCTTCCGATCGTGTTTGGATTCGTCGAGTCGAATCTTGAGGTCCAGCAAAGCAGGATGCAGGCGGAGTTGCAGAATCGTGAAAACGGAATGGCCCGTTTCATTTTCGATCACCTCGAGTGCATCGAGATTCCATGGATTGATGACCACTGGTTTTTCACAGATGGCATCGGTGTCCGTTCGCAGGGCCAGACGGATATGGGCATCATGAAGATAGTTCGGTGAACAGATCGTGATGTAATGCACACGTTGATCTTCCGGACCTCTGCGCAATTTTTCGATATGTCTGTCGAATCGCTCGATTTCAGGGAAGAAGCGGACGTTCATGGAGTACCGATCCAGAATGCCGACGGCATCATGAGGATCGGTGGCAGCGACGAGTTGGTTGCCGGTATCGTAAATCGCTTTCATATGCCGGGGAGCGATGTAGCCGGCAGCGCCGATGAGGGCAAAGTTGCGAGGCATCATTTCCGTGTCCTGCGCGGGAGAAGACCGATCAAGGGGTTTCTTTGGGGAGATCGGAGCGGTAGTATTTCGAGTAATACTGCGGATAGTAGTGGTGATAATAATAGCGGTCTCGCCGTGCATCGATTCTCGACATGATGATCCCTTTCACATTCCCGCCGAGATCCTTCAGGCTCCGGATCGTTTTTTCGACCAATCGGCTGTTGGTGCTTCCCGCTCTGACGACGATGTAAATGGCTTCGACTTTTCGGGCGAGAACACCGGCATCGGAGACGATGCCTGCTGGAGGCGAATCGATGATAATGAGTTTGAATCGATTTCTCAGTTTTTCGAGCAGGTTGTCGAATGCTGGAGATCCGAGAATTTCGGTGGTGTGCTTGATGGACTTGCCGGCGGGGAGAACACTCAGGTTGCAGTCTTCGATCGGCTGGATCGGAATCGAATCCGGGATATCTTCCAGCAACAGATCCGTGATGCCCGGTTTCCGATGGATTCCAAATGCTTCATGAACCATCGGTTTCCGGAAATCCGCATCCATCAGCAAGGTTGGGACTTTGGCAATGGCACATACTCGCGCCAGGTTGCATGAAACCGTGGTCTTCCCTTCGGATTGCACCGAACTGGTTATCAGGATGGTCGAAGATCGTTTGCGTGTGGATGAATCGAGAGCCGCTTCGATCTGGAGGCGCAGCATTCGGAATGCTTCACCCAAAGGTTCCGAAGATGAATCGAAATCGAACAAGCGGACGCCCGTCGTTTTATCTTCTTTTGCTTTGAACATGCGAAAACCCCTGAATTCGTGAAGGAGCGCCGAAATGCTCAGAAAATCGCTCGTGGCACGTAGATCATATCGCCGGGTTGAAGAGTGAGATCCTGTGTTTTATCGCCGCCGCTCATCACCTTTTCCATATCGGCGCTGAGCGTGGTGATTTTGTTGTTGATTCGTCTCTTGATGTTGGTACGGCTCGGAGCAGCTTCTTTTGTAAAGTTACCGGCGCTGATAATGGCCCGGAGCACAGTCATGTTCTGGCTGAATGGCACGAGTCCCGGCTTGGTGACTTCTCCGAAGACATAGATGACATTATTGAGATCCGAAACAGGAAGGTTTTTATCTTTTCCGATAATATAGACGACGTCATTGCCCTTGATGGTCACCTGGTCCTGCGATGTTGACATCAGCATTTCATCCAGATTCACCACCATGGGGTCGACGCTTCCCTGGTTTTCCTCCCTGAGAATCACCAGTGTTTTATTGATGTCTCCGATGGGTCCGCCGGTTTGAATCATCAGTTCCTTCAGAGAGATCGAGTTCTTTTGCAAGGCGATCTCTCCGGGATTCTTTACTTCACCGATCACGAGAATCTTTTTGCTGACATACTTTGCGACTTCGACCGTCACCTGAGGATCATAGAGATAATGTGCAGCCAGGAACCCGGTCAGTTTCAAATCGATCTCATCGATTGTCATTCCCTCGACGATAAACGGTTCCTTCATAATGGATAGCGTAACTCCGCCGGATGGACTGACCGGGATTTCTTCGGTAAGGCGATAATCCGAGCGGCCGGAGACTGTGATTTTCAATACATCATCGACGCCAACAGTATACTCGGAAGTTTGAGCCGATCCGGGGGATGAAAGTGTCGCAGCGATGGCGAGAAGTACTGCGAGGGAGATAAGTACGCGATCGACGCGGATCGAATAGAATGTTGAGTTCATGCAGTTCCTGTTTGCGACGAAGGTCAGGTCAGATTCGATCAGTGATTGAAGTCTTTCGAGAAGTGCAGGTAGATTGAGACGAGGTGGTTATCGAAATCATCATTCGGTCGTTCTGAATCCCGAACCGAGTATTGATACTGGCCACGGACGCTGACCCAGTGATTGAACCGGTATCCCAGTGTGACCGCGGCACGAAGAAAATCATCCTTCCACCCTTCGCCGACGTTGTCGTATGAATACTGTGAGTAATGGAATTTGAATGCGGTTTCGACATGTTTTCCCAGGATGGTGAAGAATTCGCCTTCGAGACCTGTGCTGCGATAGAAAGCCCCGCTGATTCTTTCCGAACCTTCGAATCTTGAGAATGCGCGGAAGGTGAATCCGCTGTAAGCCTTGAATCGATTTTCCAGTTCGATCGATCCGCCGAAACCATCATACGCCGTGTCTTCGGACTCCGCGATCTGATCATCGAATTCACGGTGAGAATACTGAGCGTAACCGCGCATATCGAAGTTTTCACCAAGTTTCTGTTTGAGTCCGAGGTTAACGGAGTATCCCTGCGAGTCACTGTAGCTTGCGATCCTGGATTCATCGTACACGCGCTCCCAGAATTCGGTCGAAACCGTGACATCCGTACGGGTGTTCAACGAGATTTCTCCGTCCAACTGGCCGCCAAGTTCTTCCCAGTCGGCGTATCCGATTTCGCCGTCCTCCGAGATAATCGGGGCTTCTTCATAGTTCTGGATCAACCAGTTGAATCCGCCCTGGATCAGGAAGCGGTCCTCATCGCTGTATTTGATCTTTGGAGCGAAGTGATTGAAGCGGTAATCATCCCGGATTTCGGGAACTTCATCGCGTTCCAGACCATACAGTGAATCCCGGTACAGATCGTACAGACTGACTGTAAGACGATCCGTTGCTTCCCATGAAAGGTCGATATATCCGTCATGAAAACTCGTATTCGTTCGATCCAGATTATGCTCCTCGCGGTACCATTCATGATAATATTGATAGTAAAGGATCATGGATGTGCGAGTGCCTTCTGCGAGCAACTGCAGATAAGGGTGCACTTGAAGGATGTAATCTTCAGGGTCAACGTTCGATTCGGCGATCTCGTCCTCGCTCAACAGCAGAATATTGTCGTCGTAGGTTCCATATACATCCAGACCACCTGAAAAATTAAAAAGAGCCGCTCGGCTATTGATTGGCGCAGCGGCTATCAGGGCGAACACGACAATCAGGCTAAAAGCTAGTTTTGACATGAATCAACCTCCGGGGGGTGACGATCAATCAAGTCGGCTCAATGGCGGTTCACGCGGAATTCTCGGGAGCAGAACCGTCTTGGGAACGGCATTTGGCCCCATCGGAATTTTGCGAATGACATCGAGGGCGAAGTTGTAATCGACCAGTTTTGTCGGATCCACTTTTTCGGGCAGTATCTTTTCATCGACCAACAGATCAACGGCCTGTTGCTGTGTGAAATCCTTCTGGAGCTTGTCCGTCAGGCTATAGACGAATATCAGCACTTCCGCCATTTCGCCGAAGGTGAGCTTCTGCCCGGGGATATACCCTTTTCTGGGAGTAAAGCCGAGTTCGATCAATGCAGCCGTTTTTTCGGATTGGTTGATCGCCGTGCCCGGATCTCCGAGTTCGAGGTGATCGAAGAGCAGTCCCGCAAATTCCTCATGCAGAACAAAGTCCTTATTCTGCTCGGTTTCCTGCTGCGCAAACACACTTACAACCAAACAAAACAGAGCAACCAAAACGACCATATGTGTTCTCATGCCCGCCCACCTTTCATGAGAAGTGCATCTCACTTCCGGACAAGTATTGCAAATCAGATGGTATAAATCAAGATAGTGTCGATACATGGGCGGCACGATCGCTTGGCGATCACATCTCCTTGCAGCCGACACGGCGGTACCATTCGACGGTCTCCCGCAGTCCCTCGTCAAATCCAATCCGCGCTCGAAAACCGAATTCATCGAATGCACGCGACACGTCGAGACACCGGCGGGGCTGGCCGTTCGGTTTTGTCGTATCCCACTCGATTCTTCCTTTGTATTCCATGATCTCAGTCAGTTTCCCGACAAGCTCACGGATCGATATCTCATGGCCCGTCCCCAGATTGACTGGTTCCGGTTTGTTGTATTTTTCTGTTGCCAGCACGATGGCATCGGCGGCATCGCGTGCATGGAGAAACTCTCGACTCGGAGAACCGTCTCCCCAGATCGTAATCGAATCGCGTCCCTGAGACTGTGCATCATGGATTTTTTTGATGATGGCCGGGATGACATGGGATGTATCGGGTGCGAAGTTATCGCGCGGGCCATAGAGATTGACCGGAAGGAGATAGATCGAGTTGAAATGGTATTGGGCGCGATATGCCTGGGATTGAACGAGAAGCATTTTCTTGGCCAGGCCGTAAGGAGCATTCGTTTCCTCCGGATATCCATCCCATAAGGTCTCTTCCCGGAACGGAACCGGAGAGTGTTTCGGATACGCGCAGATCGTGCCGATCGCCACGAATTTGGATACGCCGCTCCGCCAGGCTTCGTGAATCAACTGAACCCCCATGATCAGATTTTCATAAAAGTATCGTGCGGGGTTACGCATATTGGCGCCGATTCCACCGACCATTGCCGCGAGATGAATCACGATGTCCGGTTTCGCATCCCGATACATTCTCAGAACGTCGTCATGTTTCGTCAGGTCATAGCGATCGATGGTCGGCACAAACACGTGCTCGCAGCCGCTTTCACGCAATGCCTCCAGGACATAACTCCCCAGAAAGCCTGCGCCTCCTGTCAAACAAATCCGGGTTGTTGTTCCAAGCATACCCACGCGGTGTCTCCTCTGAGCGAGTTCAGTGTTCCAGCAGTGACTTGAGATAATCCGAATACGAGCACTTCCCCAGATTCCCGGCAATCCTCAGCAGTTCATCCGAAGTGATATAGCGCAATCTCCATGCGATTTCCTCCGGACATGCTATTTTCAGCCCCTGTCGGGATTCGATCGTGTGGACGAAATGGGACGCCTGGAGCAGGGATTCCTGCGTACCGGTATCCAGCCATGCGACTCCGCGACTGAGCAACTCGACAAACAATCTGCCAGCTTTGAGATAGACCAGATTCAGGTCGGTGATTTCGAGTTCGCCTCGAGGGGATGGTCGGATCTCACGGGCAATCCGACTCACATCCGAATCGTAGTAATACAACCCGACAACAGCATAATTGGATCTCGGATTCGATGGCTTCTCTTCGATTGATTCTGCCTGGCCTTTCGGATCGAAGGATACCACGCCATACCGCTCGGGATCCTTCACCCAATACCCGAAGATGGAAGCACCCGTGCCTCGAGCGGAGGCATTCTGCAGGAGATTCTGGAGGCCTTGTCCATAGAAGATGTTGTCGCCGAGAATCAGGCAGGCCGGATGTCCGTCTAAAAATGATTCGCCGATAATGAATGCTTGTGCCAGGCCTTCCGGATGAGGTTGCACGGCATAAGACAGATTGATTCCCCATTGTGACCCGTCGCCCAGCAACTCTTCATACAACGGAAGATCTCGCGGAGTGGAAATGATCAGGATCTCGCGGATGCCCGACAGCATCAGAGTCGACAATGGGTAATACACCATTGGTTTGTCATAGATCGGCAGGAGTTGCTTGCTGACCACCCGGGTCAGCGGGTGCAACCGCGTACCGGCTCCTCCGGCGAGAATGATTCCTTTTCGATGCATCATCTTTGAATCCCCATTTTACGGCGATATTCCCGAAGTGTTTGATTGGTTCGATCACGATCCGACAGGAGTGGAGTTGACAGGGGCCAGGCGACGGCGATGTCCGGGTCATTCCACATGATGCCATCTTCTGTGGCGGGATCATATTCCGTACCGCACTTATACACGACCTCAGACCAATCACTCAATACCGCGTATCCGTGCGCAAACCCTTCCGGGATATAGAGCATGCGGTGATTCTCAGACGATAGAATCTCAGCATGCCAACTTCCGAACGCGGAGGAGTCCGGTCTCAAATCGACGACGACATCCCAGATTTCGCCTGTGATACATCGCACCATTTTCGCCTGCCCGACACCGCGCTGAAAGTGCAAACCTCGAAGAGTATCTCGGACGGATCCGGCATGATTATCCTGCAGCCACTCCGTACGGATCCCTGCCGCAGCGAACTTTCCCGCATGATAACTCTCAAAGAAAAACCCTCGCGCGTCTTTAAAAACACGCGGCTCAATCAACCAGACACCCTGTAATCGGGTTTCGATCAGTTTCATAATTCCTTAGGTTTCCCGCGAACAGATGCTCTTGTGCATCCGGGGCAGCAGAGATACGCCGTCGTTTTCACATTTTCTCGGGGATCATCCCGACCACCGGCAATCCCAGTTTTCGTTCGACATCTTCCGGGCTCCGTAGCGTCGTTTCGAAGTAATCGATCAGCAATGCGATCACCACTCCGATGAAGATACCCAGAGCAATTGCCTTGACGATATTGTGAGGGATCCGCTTGGGGTCCGGAGCCATCGGCACGAACGGGGGTTCGATGACGGTAATCGATGTCGCCTCGATTTTTCCCCGAAGATCGGTCCCTTCGAGTTCGGACAGGAGGCTGTTGTACAACTCGGAATTGGTTTTGACATCGCGCTCGAGGATTCGGTACTGAAGTTCTTTCTGCGACACCGCCTGCGACAATTCTTTGCGTTCGTCGATTGACTTCTGCACGATGCTCGCTCTGTCCAGCAGGGTCTGATTTCGGATTTCCAAGGCCGTGATCGCAGTGGTTTTTTCGGCTTCGATCCTGTTTCGCAGTGTCCCAATCTGCTGTTTGATCTCGGCGATGACCGGATGCATCTCCTTGAACACTTTCAGATTCTCGTCAAGCTTGGCTTTCAGCGTGTTCATCTCCGTGAGCATTGCCGTGATGGTGGCAATGTTCTGACTCTGGAACGTCAGATCCGAGTAAGATTCTCCCTTGCTGATCGAATCCTTCAGTTTCTTCAACTCGACTTCCAGCTGGAGTTGCTCATTCGTGATCTGGGTCAACTCCGAAGTGGCGTCCATGATCGCGCGGCTTTCATTCAATTTCTGATCTTCGAAACTGACAACCATGATGCTCTGTTTGTATTCCTGAAACCGCGCCTCGGCTTCTTCCACCTTCCGTTTTTGATCTGCGAGACGGTCGGCCATCCAGGTCATCGAGTCGCGCGTCTGCTGCAGTTGATTATCGAGCAACTGCGAGCGGAACGCCTTGATCATGTTATCGGCCATGAGATAGGCATCATTCGGCACTCCAGCCGAGGCCCGGATTGAAACCAGAAGCTGTGTGGTGATTTCTCCCGGTTTTCGCAGAGGGAACGAAATATTGAAATTCCCGGCAAATACCATGGAATCCGGCGGCATCAAAGCCCGGATCTTGGTCATGACCGGTGTGGAATACATCCACTGTTTGATCATATCCGGATCGAGGTAATTCGGGAGTCTGTAGTAGGGGTTGTTGGTTCCGACCGATATGCCCTGATTCTCGACCAGGATCACCGCCGATGTGCTGTAGCGATCTTCCCTGGAGTGCAATTTGATCGCCATGATCGAAACAGCGAACAGGGTGCACAGGAGGATGATCCAGATGTGTCGCAGGAGGGCGTACACATAGCGCATGAAGTCGAAATCCGGCTCGCGCGCCTGCAAATCGTACTGTTGTTGGAACTCAGTGTTTTCCATGTGTTTTTCTTCCTGTCACCGATATGGCTCCGCCATTCCGCCCTGTTGTATCATAGCGGATAACGCATTGATAATAATCACCTTTCTCACATCGGACGCAGCATAGCACGTGGCAATTCCAGTCGCGGTTGCGTTCCCATGACGGAAAGGAGCACCTTCACACGACTCGTTCCGGACATCTCCGCGACAAATATCGCTTCCATGTCCTTGAACGGTCCCCCAACAATCCGAACCGGTTGGTTCGGACTGAACGATCGATTCATCCGGATGATGCCTTTTCGATCCGCACGCATTCTGATCAACCGCACAACGTCCAGCGGCACACACGCAGGTTCTCCACTGAACGACACGATTCGCTTCAAGCCGTAGTTCCAGACAATCTGACCACCCTGATGATGATAATCGAAACATGCGAACAGATAACTCGGGAACAGCGGTTGTATCCGGTTGACGATCCGCCCGAATTGCATCGATTCATATTCGATCAAAGGAAAGAAGGATCGAATGCCACTCCGAGTAAGTTGTGCGATAACCAGATTCTCCTGATGAGCTTTGGACTGGATGACATACCAGCACTTCCGTCCTACCATTCGCCTTCTCCGCGTGTAATCCCATACTGATTCACGCCCTGAGAAATAAGGCATTGGTATGCGATTGTCAAGAAGAGACAAGGCGTCGGGATTGGATTTCCGATACGATCGAATTTGACAAGCGGATCATCACCCGGGACAATGATTTCCCGTGACTCGGATAACACCCTCCACGTATACACATCTCGAACGAAGCCGCAGACTGCATACGGAGTATTTCAAGGAAATCGAACGATTCATGCGCTCCGTCATCGCAGACGGTTTGAAGGTATTGGAACTGGGATGCGCAACCGGTCGATTACTGGCGGCAGTCAATCCTTCGATCGGTGTCGGTGTGGATCATGATCCGGATCGGATTGTCGCAGCGCGTGACATCCACGCAGGAAGGCCAGAACTCCATTTCCTTCAAGATGATGTGGAAAAATCGGAATGGCATCAGCAGCTCCCGGGGGAGTCCGCGCCATTCGATGCGATCATACTCAGTGACCTGACTCCCCTGCTTCACGATATTCAACAAACATTCAGAAACATCAAGCCGCTGTGCGCCCCCCACACCCGAATCATTCTCAATTTCCACAACAATCTCTGGCAACCGTTTCTCACGTTCGCCTCGCTCATCGGTCTGCGAACCCGCCATAAGAATCTCAACTGGCTGTCCATGGCCGACATCATGAACCTGTTGTATCTTACGGATTTCCAGGTCGTTACTCAGGACACCCGGGTCCTGCTCCCCTTGCGAGTTCCGGGTGTTACACCGCTGCTGAATCGTGTGCTCGCGAGAATGCCCGGACTGCGCCATCTCTGCCTGACTTGCTGTCTGACCGCCCGCCCTGCTCCCAGACAGTTTATACCATTGCGGACCCCGCCTTCCGTCTCGGTCGTGGTTCCAACGCGAAACGAAAAGGGCAATGTGCCCGGCATCTTCTCACGAACACCCCGGATGGGTCAGTTCACCGAGTTAATGATCGTCGATGGGAATTCGACGGATGGCACGATTGAGGCGATTGAGTCGGAAATTCGGGCGCATGACGCAACGGAACCCCGGAAGTTTGACCGGATCGAACTACTGCATCAGACCGGCAAGGGGAAAGGCCAGGCCGTACGGCAGGCGTTCGATGCCTGTCGAGGCGACATCCTCATGATACTGGATTCCGATTTGACCATGCCCCCCGAAGATCTCGCAAAATACTACGACGCCATCGTGGAAGGTCACGGTGAATTCATCAACGGATGCAGGCTCATTTATCCGATGGACCAGCATGCCATGCGATTTTTGAACATGATCGCCAATAAACTGTTCGCCGTCCTCTTCACCTGGCTTCTCGGGCAACCAATCAAAGACACATTATGCGGCACGAAAGTCCTCTGGAAACGGGATTATCTGAGAATCGCCGCCAATCGGGCGCATTTTGGCGATTTCGATCCGTTCGGTGACTTCGATCTGCTTTTCGGTGCTGCCAGGCTCAATCTCAAGATCGTCGACCTCCCGATCCGTTATCGCGATCGTTCTTATGGTGACATCAAGATCGAGCGATTCAAGCACGGCTGGCTGCTGCTTAAAATGTGCGGCGTCGCCCTGAGGAAACTGAAACTGAACTGAGCAAGTCAAGCTTTGAAGAACAACACGTTGCCGTTTCGGGTCTTTCCGTTGATCGGCGTATGCGCGGTCGTTGTCATTCCTGTCATCATGTATACGCCTGGTGTTCGTTTTTCCGATGATACACAGTATTTGACCGGAGTGTGGCGTCTGGCTGAATTCGGAGATCTGTGTATTCCCCGACATGATATGCTCGAAAAGGGAGTGATCGGCAGCTTTTTTATCCCGGGCGCGTGGAACTGTTATTACTCCATCAATCCGATCGGCACAGCGCTCATCCTGTTCCCATTTTACTGTTTTGCCGGGTTCCACGGAGTCTTATCCGCAAACATCGTTCTCGGCGGAATCGCTGTCGCCCTCGGCTACGTGTGGTTCCGTCGGATGTATCCGCCGATTGTATCTTTCATCGGGATACTCATTCTCGGCTCTTCTCCCATCATCCAGTTTTACATGGTGTCTTCCATGTCACACATGGCCGCTCTCTGCATTCAATGCACCGTGTTGATTCTGAGCACACACCCCAAGCGTTCAAACGCCTCTTCGGCGTACCTCGCGGCCTCATTCATCTCCGGCCTGGGCATCATGGTCCGATTCGATCTAGGCCTGCTGATCATCCCGATCATCTGTTCGATACTTCTGTATCCGAGCCCTGCAGAGGTCTCTTTGTTTCGAATCAGATGCAGACACGTTCTCCATGCCTGCCTCGTTTTCACTCTCGGAACATCGTTCCAGCTTCTTTATCAGTATTTTTGCCTGGGGAGCGTTCTCAAGAGCGGATACCAGCAACACCAGCAGATCAGCAATCTGCTTCAATGGGAGATGATCGGAAGGGCATTCCCGCGGGCACTGACTGCCATCTCTCACGAGGGAATGGGAATATTCGCGATCATCGGTCTTGCGGGCTGGATCCGACTCAGTTTCTCGGAGCGCCGCCGAGCAGCGGTTTTTCTCAGTATCATGCTCCCGACGTTCTTTCTTTATCTCTTGTTTCATCCATTCAGCTCCCGATACTTCATTCCCGTTTTCCCGGTGCTTGCCATCTGCGCAGCAGACGGTCTGTCACGTATCCCGGGTCGCGCAATCAAAGCAGCGGCCATATTACTCGTGATGACGACTTGTCTCATCTCCAATGACCTTCAATCTTATAAGATGCTCACCGGACGCAATGGAACCGTTGCTGATCAGATGAGCGCCATAGCGATCGTCCGCCGGGACGTTCCGCTCGATTCCGTTGTATTCACCCCTGTCTCCCTCGGATTGCTCATTGAATTGGCACAGGATCGCTATGATGTCAGAGACTCGATCATGCTGCTCGGACCCCATGCAGACCGTTTCGAGCAGGATCCGATCGATCAGCATCGGAATACCATGCGATTGCAGAGTGCTCAGAAGAGAACGATGCGAGCGATGAATGCGACGCTTCTTCCGAAACTGCTCGGTGCGCGCGGAGAGGTGTATGCGGTTTTAAGAATCGATCAGCATCTCGAACTGCCGAGGCGGTATCCGATCGAGATCGAATTATTGGGAACGACAGGCGGTGGAACCGAGAGATATTACATCGATCGCATCAGGCCGATTGACTCACTGATCGAGTGACCGTTTCGCCGGACCGGTCAGTCCTCCTGGAATTCAGGAATCTGGGGTTTATGCCCGACAATGCACTGATTCCGTCCGGATCGCTTGGCTTCCATCAGGGCGCAATCGGCCAGGTCGAACACGGCATATGGATCCTCGGGGGCATATGTAGTATCTGCGACTCCCATGGATATCGTCACTCTGATCTCGGGGTTGATATCCAGAAAAGTCGCTGCTTCCACCGAACTTCGCAAACGCTCGGCAAGCGGCAGTCCGGAGACGACGTTCTGGTTTGTGAGCAGGATGGCGAATTCTTCTCCCCCGATCCGTGCCACGAAATCCGTTGCCCGAACCTGCGACTGCAGAATGGCGGCAATCCGTTTCAGCACGATGTCACCGATCGGGTGTCCGAACGTATCGTTGATCCGTTTGAAGAAATCGACGTCAATCGCGAGGATGCAATAGGTCTGCCTCAACATCCGGGCGCGATCATGCTCTTTTTCCAATGCCTGTTCGAACGCGCGGCGATTGAAGATTCCGGTGAGTGAATCGCGGCTGATCAGGTGGAGGGGAGACGATGAGTTGTCGGAATCCTCGTCTGGATCCTCAAGTCTGAGAAGCAGAATCGTCTGCCCGAGCTGAACGGTTTCCCCGAGACGACACCACCCGGAGTGGCGCAGGACTTTGCCGTTGAGAATCGTTCCATTCGTGCTATTGAGATCCTCGATGAAGACTTCGAGTTGATCATTTGCTTTTCGGGCGTCACCGACTTTCAGATGCTGCCGTGAAATCCGATCGTCGTTGATGCAGAAGTCCGATGATTGGTCCCGGCCGAGAATGAGATGCCGACGACCGACGGGAAGCATCCTTCCGATGTCGAGCAGGTTGCCGGCGATGACGACGAACACAAGTGTTCTGCGATGAAAATCGGCATCGTAATCCATCTTTTGCGTGCCCTGGATGCGAGGCGTGTTCATCGCGGATCTACTGGAACCTCCTCATGTTCGAGCGATAGAAATCGACGGCACATCGGACTCCATATTCGAAATTCGCACGTGGTGTCCATCCGAGTTCTCGAGCTGCAGCCGTATTGTCCAGCGAAATCCGAAGGACTTCTCCGGGACGGATCGCGTCGTACCGTGGCTGTCCTGTCCATCCGACGGCTTGCCGGATCGCATCGAAAACCTCCTGATCAGATGTCTCGCGAGCCGTCCCGATATTGAGAATCTGTCCGGAACCGTGATGCAATCCGAGAGCATTCGCGTCGGCCACATCCTCCACATAGACGTAATCCCGTGTTTTTGCTCCGTCACCGAATATGATCGGAATCCGATTGTTGAGCATGGCGAGGCTGAAAATGGCCACGACTCCGGCCTCACCCTTCGGATCCTGTCTCGGACCATAGACGTTTGCGTACCGGAGAATCGTGTAATCCAGTCCATGGAGCGCTCGTGCGATGCGCAAGTGGTGTTCGAACAGCCGTTTATGGGCCCCGTATGGCGATAAAGGTCGCGCCGGTTCGGTCTCGATCACCGGCACCTGACCGGGTTCGCCGTAAATCGCACCTCCCGTCGATGCGAAAATGAACTTCCTGACTCCGGTTCGCCGGGCATTCTCAAGTACATGGATAGCACCGATCACATTGATCTGCGCATCCATTTCGGGATGTTCGACCGAGCGTCTGAGATCGATGTGAGCGGCATGATGGTTGACGATTTCGGGCCGGAACTGATCGAAGACGGCACTGAGGTTCGGATCGCTGATATCGAGTTTGAAGAAGCGTGCGGAGGGATTCAGGTTGAGGGGAGTTCCGGTTGAGAGGTTATCGACGATCGCGACATCATGCCCATCCCGGATATAGCGGTCGACGACATGCGATGCAATGAATCCTGCGCCACCCGTCACTAGAATTTTCATCGTGCAGCTACAATCCCTTTCCTGCGAATGCCGACATGACTGTTTTAGCAATGATCACGAGATCGAGCAAGAAGGACTGATTCTCGACATAGTAGAAATCGTAATCCAGATTCTCATGGATCTGCGCATTCCGCGCTGCACTGATCTGCCAGATCCCCGTAATCCCCGGGCGCGCTCTGAGACGCTGTCGTTGCATCGCCGTGTAATTTTCGACGACAAACGGCATCTCGGGCCGCGGCCCGACAATGCTCATGTCGCCCTTGAGCACGTTGATGAACTGCGGTATCTCATCGATGCTGTATCGCCTCAACCAAGCGCCGACTCGCGTAATTCTGGGATCCGAGCCATCTTTGGGTGAGACACGGTCGATGCATTCATCGAGATACATGGAGCGGAATTTGTACATGACAAATCGCTTGCCATCCTTCCCGACTCTCGGTTGCCGGAAAAGCACCGGGCCTCGGGAATCGAGACGGATCGCGAGGGTGACGATCGGCCACAGCGGCAGGCTCAACAAGAGGCTTGCCGACGAGAATACGATATCGAAAAAACGTTTGGCGATCAGGTAGATATAGCTGTGCCGGGTCGCACGCATCCGCAGCAGCGGGATCCCGTCGATTTCCTCGAATTTGACCTGTTGGATGAGCAGATCATACAGATTGGGAACGAAACTGAATCGGACATGCGCGGCCGCGCATCCGTTGATGATCTCATAAATCCTGGATGTGCTGGCATTCGGGAGCGCGATGATCACCTCGTGGATGTTCCATGACTGCACGGTTTCTTCGAGTTCCAGGCCGTTTCCGAGAACTTTCAGGGTCGTATCCGCTTTCCCGGGGATCCCGGTGATTTCACGTCCGATCTCATCGAGATTATCATCCAGAAAACCAATCGGTTTTAAACCGATTCGAGGGTTTTCGAACAACCGCCTCTGCAACTGTCGGCCGATTTCATTGGCTCCGTAGATCAGCACTCGAACCATTCCCGGTCCCTCGACATGCATGCGCAGCAGGAGTTTATTCACGAGGCTTCGCTGGATCGTGATCAGAAGAAGCAGGATGAGGAGTGAGTACATGAGAATCAGACGGGAGTAGAGCAACGGACCCTGCTCAGCGAATGGATCCTGAGCGAACGGTGCGACGGCGAAAGAGCGATCTGCGGGCAATTCAACGATCGGCCGGAAAAGAAAAGACGCTGAAAACAAGATCAGGGATCCGATCAGAAGCGATTGCAGAATCCGTTTGATCTCCTCGACATTCATGATTCCGAAGCTTCGCGAGTACAATCCGAATCGTTCGAAGATGATCAGAAACAACACGCCGGCACCGAACGCCAGGTTTCTGTAAATCTTGAAGGGCTGCACACCGACGCCGATCTGGAACATCGACAGGAGCTGGTGATAGAGAAAGTACCCGATGAAGAACGACACAACGACCGTCAGTGTATCGAGGACCGCCTGAACGCCGGCGATCATGACGGACCAGTCCGCGCGCTTCAACGAACAGAGCCTTTCGAAAAGCGATTTCTGACGGAGTCGGCGACCATTCGAGGCGTCAGCGAGTGCATGCAGGAAACCGCTCGGACGCATGTTCTGCGATAACACGGCGCGCAGGAATCGGAAACAACAAGCGGTTGCCCCAGGTCGTAGAAATCAATCTCCTGATGACAGGTCGGCCCGAACAATCCGATGACAGGGGTTTTGACTGCGATGGCGAGATGCAGGGCCATGGTGTCTCCGGTAACGACACAATCCATGCGTTCGAGAAGTCCTGCGAATACATTCAAGGGATGAACACCCGCCTCAACCGCGATATCTCCAACACAGTCGACCATCCGACGATTCGCCTCGCGTTCGGCAGGACCTCCCAGAAAAAACACCTGCGCATCCAATTCGCGATGCAGAAGTCGTGCGAGTTCGATGAAATGCTCATCCGGCCATTTTTTCGTCGCGAACACATCTCCACATCCCGTATTCAGACCGATCCTGGGCCCGTTTCCCCGCAATTCGAGACTCCGGATCACACGATCGGATTCTGAACGCGCGTCCTCCGGAAGCACGAATACATAAGGATCCCGCCGATAGTCGATTTCACAAAGTTCATGGATCGTCTGCTGATAGGTCTTTTCGTTGTGATTGAACTTCAGATCGTCGTCCAGCCCGAGTGCAAGGCTGTACAGAGCGGCATCGTTGAAAACATCCAGCGTACCGCAGGGGGACATGGCATAACCGCGCCGCTGATCCGCATGCACCTGCATGGCGAACGCGATGGCGGGAATCGCCTTGTCGAGCGACAGCAGGAGGTGGAAATGCTGTCCGAGAACGATATTCATGTCCGGGGGTTCGAGAAGTCCAAGATGGTCGATCCCGGGGTTTGATTGCAGAATCGGCATCGAGATCCGATCGGTCAGCCAGGTGATATGGGCATGCGAGAAAGACCGGCGGATTGCCGAGAGCACCGGAGTAGTTCGCAGGGCATCGCCCATTGCCCCGAGTTTGAGGATAAGAATTCGGGTGCCCATCGGTTCATACTCAGGGCAGCCGAAACACAACCTCTTGAAACGACAAGGTTTTTCACCCAGATAGTATGCGCAGTCCAGTTTGTAATCCATGTTCCCTGCAGAATCCCCCTGAAGAAAATCGTCCGGATTATATGCTGCCCGATGCTGGTTGACAACATGGCAAACGAGATGTAACCTCCGGCTCCGCATTGCAGAGATCGGAATCGATCCTGCTGAACACCCCGGGTAAAGGACGGATTATATGTCAAATGATAGCATCGAGATCGGTTTGATACAGAAAAAGGATGATTCTAAAATCAAAGCCACACTGACGAAGTTCAAGAACGAGCTTTATGTCGATATCCGCGAGTATCTCGACGGGGATGGCGATGGGTACAAGGGTCCCACGAAAAAAGGGGTCCGTTTTCACTCGGAAAACTGGGAATCGTTCTTCACATTGATGAAAAAGATCGATCAGGAATTGAAAAAGCGCGCCTGACCGCGATTTTCTGCACATTTTTATTTTTTTGCTCTTGACATAAAACTTGCCTTATCCATAATTTCCTATTGTTACCAGGTGTGAAGGGTCTTATTGGATAACCTTAATTAAGGGAGGGTTGCTCCGTGACAAAGAAAGAATTGATTGTAACGATCGCCGAGGAAGCAGGAATCACTAAAACCGTAGCCGAGAAGGCACTCAACGCGATGCTCGACGGAATCACCGATGCACTCGCCAACCAGGAGAAGGTAACATTCGTTGGTTTTGGAACCTTCCATGTGACCAAACGGCCGGCGCGCAAGGGCCGCAATCCCAAGACCGGTGATGTGATCAAGATCCCGGCCAGCACAGTTCCGAAGTTCAAACCCGGAAAAGCCCTCAAGGATGCTGTTTCCTAGTCCTTCCTGATACTCGACAACCCAAGTGTGTTTCGAAGAGCAACCCTGCGCGGTTGCTCTTTTTTTCAAGGCAATCATGATCGACAGCCATGCACACCTGACAGACCCCCGCTTTCATCACGATCTCGAATCCGTCATCCGTTCGGCTCGAGAGACCGGTGTTCACTTGATCGTGTCACCCGGAACCACCATCGAAGACTCCGAGTCGGCCCGCGCAATCTGCCGATCCCATCCGGAGTGTTTCTGGGCTGCAGGCGTCCACCCGCACAACGCTTCCGACTGGAACGCCACAGCGCCGAAAGCAATCGAGCGTCTGGTCCGCGAGTCCGGATTGATGGGCGAAATCGGGCTTGATTTCCATTACAACTTTTCTCCCCCATCCAATCAGCTCGACGTGCTCTATTCGCATCTCGATATCGCCGAAACAATCGGATGTCCGATCATTTTCCACTGTCGAGATGCCTATGACGATCTGCTTGAGCTGTTGAAAAGCCGATCAGGCTTCGAACATCGGGGCGTGATCCACTGCTTCACGGGGACTTTCAGTCAGGCCCTCGAATTCACTCGGCTGGGGTATTTCATTTCCTTCGGCGGCATGGTGACCTTCAAGAAGATGCAGGGATTGCGAACCGTTGCGTCCCGGCTCCCGATCGACACCCTTCTTCTCGAAACCGACAGCCCCTATCTCGCACCGGAACCTCTCAGAGGCAACCGAAATGAACCCCGATTCATTTCATACATCTACGATGCGATGGCGGAATTGAGGGGTTGCACCCGCAACGATCTCATGCGCGTGAACCGAACAAATCTTCATCGCGCATTCGGCCTGGGCCAACCGGCGCCACGCGGAACAGTCTGTTATCGGATACGCGATACGCTGTACATCAACATCACGAATCGATGCCTGAATCGGTGTCGATACTGCATTCGGAATCAATCGGAGTATTACTTCGGCTGGCATCTCATACTCGATCATGAACCGTCCGTCCCGGAAATCCTTGCGGATGCCGCTCGTCATTCCGGGTACAAGGAAGTGTGTTTCTGCGGATTCGGAGAACCGTTATTGAGGGCCGGTGTCGTCCTTCAGATCGCACACGAACTGAAGAAAGACGGGATCTTCGTTCGGATCAACACCTGCGCCAACTTCGATTCGGACAACATCGAGAGGCTATGCGAGCAACTGTCCGCCGTCATCGATCACATCGATGTATCGATCGGGGGTCACGATGCACAGTCCTTTCGCGAGATCTGCAATCCGCGCAATGATGCCATCCGGGCACGGGAGGAGGCGCTTGCGTTCATACGCACCTGTCACCGATTCCCGAGGATGCAGATGACCGTCTCCGCCGTAGACGCCGAGGGAGTGGATATTGAATCCTGCCGGAATCTCGCCCTGCATCTCGGCACACCGTTCCGCATTCGCCGGTATCAGCAGTCAGCAGGGGCAATCGGACGCGCTGAGTCTGGGTCCGGGGCCGAGTCAGGTTTGTAGCTTCCAGTTCAGATACTCCAGATAGCTTTTCAGTTTCCGGTGTTTCCGAATGATGATGCCATCCGGGCCGACTGTGGCGAGGCCGATTCGATCGAGTTCTTTCAGGACGGTCCGGACCTGTTCCAGAGGAATACCGCATTCTGTCGCGAACTGCTCACTGGTGATCGGAAGGAACCACTCATTGGGCATCTTCCCGTTATATCCAAATTGCAGCAACCCCATTGTCACCAGCTTGTGAATGATCATACCGGTATGATCCCCGAGCAGGAGCAGTTCGATGAGGCGATTGGCGTCACGGAGTCTGGAGGAGAATTTACCGAGTATCTTCATCGCGATCTCGGGGTGCTGCTGAATCATGAACATAAAATCCTTCTTGCTCAGCGCAACGAGCTCCACCTCATCCTCCGCCTCGGCGCTCGCGGATCGAGGCAGTTCTTCGAGCAATGACATCTCACCGAAGAAATCACCCTTTTTCAACCGAGCCATGGTGATCGAGCGCTCGCCGGTCCCGATGAAGATCCGGACACGCCCCGATACGATGACGTACATCTCCGTCCCTGCCCCCCCTTCGGCAAAAATGACAGCTCCGGGATCGAACTTGAGCTGGCGTCCGAATGAGATGGAGGTGCGATTCGGTTCTGGATTTCTCACATCACGATGTCGATTCGATTCGAATATGCTGATCCTTGATGAAATCCTTCGCCAGAGGTGTGATCAGGGCTCCGCGCGGAATCGTGATGGTACCGGGCGACACTCGTTGTTGCTCCCGGAGCCACGCCTCTGTGATCACCATCGGTTTTCCGGTTGTTGCAGGCGGGGGCACCGAGCCGCAGACGGGTGCGGTGGTTGGGTGATCATTCAGTTGAACCGCGCCGAGAACTTTGCGGACGAGTTCACCGATTGCCGAGGAATCGGCAGCGTCAGCAGAAGGAATCCGGGAGGGGGATTCCAGCGCCATGAGTTTATCGATCCGCCGCTGATGGCGGCCTCCCTGGAAGTGAGACGAAACGAAGAGATCCACTATCTGAGCCGCTTTGCCGGGACCGATCACCATCGATCCCATCAGCAGCATATTCGCGTCGTTGTGCTCGCGTGCGTTCCGCGCGGTGTAGAGATCATTGCATAATGCGGCCCGGATCCCGTTAATCTTATTGGCCGCCATGCAACTCCCGACGCCGGCGCCATCGAGCATGATACCGAGGGAAACCTGCCCGGACGTGATGCATCGGGCCACCGCTGCCGCAATATCGGGATAATCGACGGCGTCCCTGGAGAAACACCCGACATCGACAATTTCATGCCCACCGTTTTTGATGGTGGTGATCAGATGCTGTTTCAATTCAAAAGCCGAATGATCGGATCCGATGGCCAGTTTCATTCCCAACCCTCCGAGTGGCTTTTATGCTACGCGATCCGCGGCAGGATTTCAATGTGCGCGAACGCTTCTCACTCGATGATGTACCCCAGATCCGCGTTCTGTCCGGGGACACTCAACAAATGCTGCATCGCCTCGGCATTCTCAGGGTCGATGTCCAGCACCTTGAGAAACTCGGCGGTGGCCTTCTCCATCTGCCCGATTTCCTTGTAACACTGACCCAGTACGATACGGAATTCGATCTGATTCGGAAAACGATCGACGGCGTCCTGTGCGACATCGAACACGATCCCGAATCCATCGGGTTCCTGGACGAGGGCATGAAGCAGTTGCAGATATGCCTCCTCCCTGGCGGGATTGAGGCGGATGGCGAGGCACAGTTCGGCGGCTCCGCGAAACAGGTTCTGTTCGGCAACATACATCATCCCGATTTCAAAATGCTGTTTCGACAACGACTCCCGCTTCTCGACGGACTCCTCGGCAAGCGCCGCATCATACCGACTCCGGCTCTTGGGCCTGCCCAACATGGCAATCGCACATTTCACAAACATGTTCAAGCTCTGGAATCGACGAACGGACTCGGCAGGCAGTTCCAGGATTTCGGGAGTTTCGATGTAATGTGATTTCGCCTGTTTTAACACCCGCACCAGCTCCTCTTCCGTGCATTTCGGGTTCACCCCGAGGAATTCATAATACTGAGCGCGCAAGCCGAGATGAAACAGATGGAGGATGTCTTTATCCTTCCGAGACACGGGGCGCAGCCGATCCGTTGGAGAGTCGACTTTGGTGGTCTCCTCAACCGGTCTGGGAGCCTCCGATTCCTCCACCTCCACCGGTTGTTTCGCGTCCGGAACCGATTCAGTCACACGGATTTTACTTCTGGATGCGGAGATCGACTGCTGGACCTGAATCGTGCGGTGAATTTCCACGATTCCTGCGAGCCAGAGGCTGAAGATTGACTGGAGAGTTTCACTGCTGCCTTCTTCACGCTGCCTTAAGATATCCTGGATCGCGGAGGTTCGTTCGATCAGGTAGATCAGTTTCTTCTGTTTATCGGTCAGCTCGATGCCGACAGGTAACGGGATGCAATGGGGCGATACTCTGATCGTGCATCCCGTCAACGGAAGATGGGCATGGATCAAGGCGGGACAGAAGTTCGACCCCATCATCTCGCTCATGATCTGCTGATATGAGATCGCGCTGATCTTCTTTGCGGAATCGGATTCATCCGTCGAACGGCTCAATGTGTAGCGTCCATTCAGAGCGGTGGCCATTCGATACAGAAAGCCTGTAAACGCGGAGGCGGAGGGACCATTCAACCAGCGATGCACGTCGCTGCTTTGTCGTTTGAAAATCCCGACGCAGAAACGGGACATCCTGTCTTTGAACGTCAATTCCTCGTAATCCGATTCGTTCGAGGACCAGTAGGCGGTAATCTGACCATCGGTAATCGCAATACCGCCGGTAACAGATGATGATGCGATTTCGATGTGCCACGACCCGCCGGAATTGGCGATGTACTGGAGCAGTTGCCCGAACCGGAACTGACCCAGCGGTCCCTGCAGAGGAACGACGAGCAGCCGCTTGCCCGGATCACCCTTTTCAACCGTCTGGACATTGGACGCAATCCGCTTGTCAAACCCCGGTTTTCGTTTGATGGGATCCGGAAAGAACACCTGCGAAGTGAAGCGGATATCCAGATTTTCCTCGATGAGACCCTGGAATTGATCGAGAGCAATTGGTTTGTAGAGAACCTTTTTAATGAGATTTCCGGCGGGGAGATATTCCCGAATCTGTTCCGAGCGGTAGATCCCCGTCATCAGTATCTTCGGAATAACCCGTGTCCGTTCCTCCAGATCCAGTTTCCGCAATGCCTCGAACCCATTCATCCGCGGCATCAGCGCATCCAGGAAGATCATATGAACCATTTCGTTGCGGAGGGTCATCAGCAGCTCATGTCCATCGTGACAGGTCAGAGCGCGAAGCCCCTGGCTCTCGACGACATACTTCAGTAATTCGCAGGTAAAATGATCGTCATCGGCAATCAGCACCGTCTTCTGCATCGAACTCCTCCACAGTTTTCAATATATCAGATTCGGGTGGATTCTCCATATTTTTCCGATATCTATGGAATCACGACCACATATAACGACAATACTTGCCGAAACGTATACGATGTAGCAGATAGCGATGGCGAAGCTATGTGTATTTTTTGATACACGGCATACCGTCGCGAACTCGAGACGATTTTCCCTGTAACTTGCGTGAGGTGTTTTTTTCTAATTGACGGGTCCGGGAAAAGGAGGTTCATGGAAATGACCACATACTTTCGATCAATGCTGTTTGTCGCGATGATCTCGATGACTGCCGGGAATCCACCACTACTGGCATCCGATCCGTCTCCGGTATCACTCGAAGATGCCGTTCGGATGGCCTATGAATCCAATCCGAGTATCGCCGCAACGCGCGCTCAGGTTGAAGCCTCCCGGAGCGCCGTGTCTGCGGGGAGAGCGGCTTTTTTTCCGAAACTGGACATCGAGCAGAGCCTTGTAAGGACTGATCAACCCGTCGCCGCTTTCGGAACACTTCTCAACCAGGGACGGATCGAGCAGAGAAACTTCAACCCGGATCTTCTGAACGATCCCGATGCACTGACCGACCATTCCACCTCGGTCATTCTGAGCCAGCCGATTTACAATGGCGGCCAGGAGTGGTCCGGGTATCAGCTCGCAAAGAGCGCGCGGGACAAGGCGGAAGCCGAGGCCAGACGGGTCACGGAAGAATTGCTTTTCCAGGTGATCCGGTCCTATCTCGGAGCGGTTCTCGCACGAGAGAACAAACGAGTGACGGATGAGGCGCTGAGGACGGCCGAGTTGAATCTGGAGATGATACGAGACCGATTTGAACAGGGGCTAGTCGTACGTTCCGATGTTCTGCAGGCGGACGTTCATACCGCAGAAACCCGCGAACGTGCGATTACTGCGGAGCATCAGCTTCGCCTCGCGCTGGCCGGTTTTACTTCAACCCTGGGCAGCCCTTCGGGAAAGGTCTATATCCCCTCCGGTGATCTTGGCGGAGGTGGTTGTCCGGATGTTGAACTGGAGCAACTGATCATGTGGGCACTCGCCGATCGACCGGAGTTGCAGGCACTGCAATACGAATATGAAATCGCCGGCCACATGGTCGACATCGCACGCGCTCCGTTTCTCCCGAATCTCAACGCGCGCGGTTCCTATGATTATCACGGCGAGTCGCCCATGCAGGACGGAGCCGATTCGGTCACGCTCGCGCTGTCGCTCAAGTTCAATCTTTTCAACGGAACAGGCGACATGTATCGGGTGAGGCAGGCCCGGTATCAGCAGGATGCGCTCCGTCACATGAAGCAGGCTCAGGCGGACCGTGTGAGATTGGATGTTGAGAGTGCGTATTGGGAGTTGCGAAGTGCCACCCAGCGACTCGAAGTCATCAGCACTGCAGTCCAGCAGGCTGAGGAGGGGTTGAGAATCGTGCGGCAGCGATATGAGGAAGGCGTCGCCGGCATCCTGGATCTCCAGCGAGCCGAACTCGGTCTTTCACAGGCCAGACTGGGTCTGCTGAGTGCTCAGCATGATCTCCTTCTGGGAAGCAATACACTGTGCCGCGCAGTTGGACATCTCTACACGCGCTGGCTGGAACCAGATCGGTGCCCGGTCCCGATAGCAAGAACCATGGAGTCTGAGGAAATGCAGGAGGTTACACGATGAGCAGATCTAACACCATTCGATATGCAGGTGCCGCAATTGTTTTTATCATTCTCGTGCTTGTTTTCATGGACATGCAGGGTTATCTCGGCCATCGGATCGATCCGGGCCAGACACCGTTGCCGCCGATGGATGTATCGACATTGAAATCGGAAGAGGTGGTCGAATCGAGTGTCGCCAATTTCGAGACCGTGATCGGAACCTTGAGTTCCAGGAAAGAAACCGTCATCACGTCGAAAGCGCCGGCGCATGTTCGCGAGATCCACGTCAAGGCGGGCGACCTGGTCAAGGCCGGTGATCTGCTGATCGAACTGGATCGGCGCGATCTGGAAGCCAGGCTTGGCCAGGCGAAATCCGGCCTTTCTGCTGCGAACGCAGCCTGCACACAGGCTGAAAACACCTACAAACGCTACCAGAATCTCAGGGAAACAGGCGCGGCGACTCAAGCTGAATTCGAGTCTGTCGATGCTCAGTATCAGATGGCCCGAGCCAAAGTGAATGAAGCGCAGAAAGGGATCGAGGAAATGACTGTCATGCTCGGATTCACGGAAATCCGATCTCCGTACAGCGGTGTGATCATCGAAAAGTTGTCGGATGTCGGAACACTCGCAGCACCCGGGGTCCCACTGCTCAGGATGGGTGACACCGAAGCGTTCCGATTGGAGGCGTTCGTGCCGGAATCTCGCCGGGAGATCATCTCGATCGGGAAATCACTCATGGTTCGTGTCGATACCCTGGACCGGGACATTCCCGGCAGGGTTGACGAGATTGTTCCGAGCAGTGATCCGCGATCACGGTCCTTTCTCATGCGAATCAGTCTCGAACCGCATCCCGAGCTCAAACCCGGCATGTTCGGACGCTGTTATCTTCCTCTGAGCGACCGAAAAATGATACTCGTCAACCCACGCGCTGTTTTTCGTGTGGGGCAGATCGAGATGGCCCAGGTTGTTGTCGGCCAGAGACTTGAAACTCGGTTGATCCGTACCGGATACACACACGATGGCGGCATCGAAGTGCTGTCCGGTCTCGAACCCGGCGATCGCGTCGTCATCCGCGACGATCAGGAGGGCTGAGACATGGATGGGGAGAAGATGAGCCTTACGACACGAATCGTGCGGCTCTTTCTGACATCGCACCTTTCGGTTCTGTTTATCATCGTTTCATTTCTGGTCGGCGTCATCGCTCTGATTGTAACGCCCCGCGAGGAAGAACCCCAGATTACCGTTCCCATGGCCGATGTCATGATCCAGATGCCCGGTCTGGACCCGGATGAAGTCGAAGCGTTGGCGGGGGCGAGGCTGGAAAAGCTGCTGATGGAGATCGACGGCGTCGAGAATGTGTATCTGATGGCGAGACCTGGAATCGGGATCATCACGGTGCAGTTCTATGTCGGCGAAGATCGCGAACGGAGCCTGGTGAAACTGTACAACAAGATACAATCCAGCATCGACCTGGTTCCCGGCGATGTCCGCGGATGGGTCGTGAAGCCGATCGAAGTCGACGATGTCCCGATCGTCACCGTGACACTGACCTCGGATCGATATGATGACCATGAGCTTCGACGGGTTGCGGAGGAAGTGCAGTATGCGATTCAGGAAATTCCCTCCGTCGGCCGGTCCTTCATCCATGGAGGCCGCCCCCGTCAGATTCGCGTGGAACTCGACATCGACGCCATGACCTCACGAAATCTATCCCCGATGCAGCTCGTCCAGTCGATCCGGGGAGCGGACGCGAACTTTCCGGCGGGTGAGCAGATTATTGCGAGCCGGATCGTTCAGCTTGAAGCCGGCACCTTCCTGAAATCCGTCGATGAAGTCAATAATCTCGTGGTCGGAGTCAGTGACGGCCGCCCGATCTATCTCAGAGATGTCGCCCGAATAACCGACGGACCCGCTGAACTGGTTTCCTATACCTGGAACGGATTCGGGCCGGCATACGAGGGCAGGGACGGACAGATCGAGAGGGGCAAACTGCTGCCATCGGTGACTCTCGCCATCGCGAAGAAAAAAGGGCAGAACGCGGTCACGGCGGCTGAGGAGATCGTGCGCCTGGGCAATGAATTGCGGTCAAAAGTGATTCCGGACGGCATCGATGTGATCGTATCGAGGAATTACGGTGAGACTGCGAACGAGAAGGTCAACGAACTGGTCAAACATCTTCTGATAGCGGTCATGACGATTGTCGTGCTGCTCGCGATCGCGCTGGGTGTCCGCGAGGCATTCATCGTGGCGTTGGCGGTGCCGATGACGCTCGCGTTCACGCTCATCGGAGACACTCTGGTCGGTTACACGATCAACCGCGTCACATTGTTCGCCCTGATTTTGTCTCTCGGATTACTCGTCGATGATCCGATTGTTGACGTCGAGAACATTTACCGGCATTTCCAGCTGAAGAAGTTTCCTCCGTTCAAAGCCACACTCGTGGCCATCGAGGAAGTCCGGCCGCCGACGATTCTGGCAACACTGACTGTCATCGTATCCTTCCTGCCCATGTTCTTCGTGACGGGCATGATGGGGCCGTACATGCGTCCGATGCCTTTCAACGTACCGCTGGCGATGCTGATGAGTCTGGTGGTGGCGTTCACCGTCACTCCCTGGGCGACCTATCACCTGCTCAAGCACGAATACCACCACAAACATGAGGAACGGGACATCCGGAAAGGTCTGATATACAGGGTCTATAACGCGACAATGCAGCGCCTGCTTTCGAGCCCCCGGAAAGCCTGGATGTTCATGACGGTCATCCTGGGATTGTTCATCTTCTCTCTGATGCTCGTTTTCATCGGAGCGGTTCCGCTGAAGATGCTTCCGTACGGCAACAAGGATGAGTTCCAACTGGTGATCGACATGCCGGAGGGAACGCCACTCGAGCGAACCGAAGTCGTCGCCCGCGAACTGGGGAACTACATCGCGACCATGAACGAAGTCCTTCATTATCAGGTCTACGTCGGAACCGCTTCACCGTTCGATTTCAATGGTCTTGTACGGCATTACTTCCTGAGGGAGGGCACGCATGTCGGTGATATCCGCGTCAATCTGGTCAACAAGGAACATCGCAGTTCGAAAACGCATGCCATCGCCTTGCGCATTCGCAACGATGTCAACAGGATTGCCGAGGTATACGGTGCGAACGTCAAGATCGTGGAACCGCCTCCGGGCCCACCCGTTCTGGCGATGGTCGTCGCCGAAATCTATGGGGAACCCTGGATGAAGATGGATGCGCTGCACACCGCGACGCGCGCCGTCGAGAAGCTGTTCATGGAAACGGCGGGAATGGTGGATGTGGACACCTATCTTGAAGATGATCAGCAGAAAATCACGTTTCAGGTGGACAAAGAGAAGGCGATGTTGCACGGGATCACGACGGAGCATGTCGCGCAGACTCTCAGTCTGGCCGGATCCGGTCTCCCTGCCGGATCGCTTCATGTACCGGGCGAGCGGAACCCGCTGAACATCGTGCTGAGGCTCCCCTTGCGAGACCGCGCGTCGACCGATCGATTCAACGCGCTCAGAATCATGGCCGCCGACGGCACGCTCGTACCGCTGTCCGAAATTACAAGGATTCAGGAATCGACCGTCCCGAAAACGATCTATCACAAGAACAGCCATCGCGTGCAGTATGTCACGGGAGAGGTGGTCGGCGTTTCGCCGTACAAACCGATATTCGCCATGCAGGATGCCGCTTCACGCATGGAATCGCTCCGGAACTTGCATATCAACTGGCGTGGCGAGGGAGAGTGGAAGATCACCCTGGACGTATTCCGGGATCTCGGACTGGCCTTCGTCGGAGCATTGATCGGGATCTACATCCTGTTGCTGATCCAGACTCATTCGCTGACCATGCCGATGATCATCATGGCGGCGATTCCGCTGACACTCATCGGCGTGCTCCCGGGATTCTGGCTGCTGAACGTTCTGTTCGCCGGATCCTCGGGCGGGTTTGCCGATCCGATCTTCTTCACGGCAACCGGAATGATCGGCATCATCGCGCTGGCCGGCATCGTTGTGCGCAATTCGATCATTCTGATCGATTTCACCCAACGGAGCATCCGGGAGGGGCATTCGATCGTCGAAGCCATCGTACTATCGGGTGCCGTCCGATTCCGCCCGATCCTTCTGACCGCCAGCGCGGCGATTCTGGGATCCTGGGTCATCGCGCTCGATCCGATATTTTCAGGCCTCGCCTGGACGTTCATCTTCGGCATCTTTTCATCGACCGCCTTCACGCTGGTCGTGACTCCGGTCATTTTCTGGCTGTTGTATCATAACAGACCGGCGCCCGGTTCGGAGCCGGCCCACACGGAGGGAAACACACATGACCGTTGAAGCCGGTCTCAGATGCATGGCAGGATTCATGATTCTCCTGACGCTACTGCTGTCTCATTTTCATCATCCCAACTGGTTATGGTTGAACGCTTTTGTCGGCCTGAATCTTCTGCAGTCCGCGTTCACCGGCTGGTGTCCTGCGATGGTGATTCTGCGGAAACTCGGATTCAAATAGCCATCCCGATTTGCCTCCAACCGCTCATCCGAATATGATGAGCGGTTGGAGGACGGATCATGTCGCAACCGACTGAAGTTTTGAAGCAACACCTGGAGAAGGAAAAAGACAAGATGTTCCGCATTGCCTGGAAAATGTGCGGGAATCCGGAAGACGCGCAGGATATTCTGCAGGAGACCGCCCTGAAAGCATTGCGCAGCTGGCACCAGTTCCGAGGTGAATCGCAGATCTCGACCTGGCTCTACCGGATCGCCTCCAATACCTGTCTCTCCCGGCAACGCAAAAAATCGCTTGAATTTGTCGATCCTTCCATCCTCGAGGGATTGCCTCACGACCCCGAATCATCCATGATGCCTCAGCTTCTGGACTGGTCCGGCGATCCCCTCACCAAAGCGCTCAACGACGAACTCAGAGCGAAACTCGATCAGGCGATTCTGAAGCTGCCCGAGCTATACCGGATGGTGTTCATCATGCGGGATGTCGAGGGTATGAGCGGCGAGCACACCGCGAAAACGCTCGGGATCAGCCTGACAAACGTCAAAGTTCGTCTGCATCGCGCACGCATGTTTCTTCGCAATGAACTCGAGCAGTATGTCACCGGGTTCAAAACGTCGAAAACGACAGGACAAGCCCAATGACCGACCCGACCAAGCCCAATATGCGATGTGAAGAAATCGTGGAACTCATCAACGAGCTTCTCGATGGCGATATCGACGATGAGCGATATGCCAGGGCCCGGGAACTGCTCGCACAGAACCCCCAATGCAACACCCTGTATCAGACGCTGATGCGGACGATCGAGCTGTATCGCGCCAGGCGGGCTGAGGTAAGTTATCTTCCGACACCGAAGATCGACTGGCCTGCGATCGAATCCTGCATCAATCAGGAAAACGCCTCCTGAGCAGACCTTGATCGCTCTCATCCGGCGTCCCGGCGCCCCTCACGATCGTCCCGGTCGAACGCCTCTCAGAAGCGCTGCTTCAATCCCAGGTGCACTCCGAAATCCGGACTGTTGTCATACCAGAATACGTTCTCTAGAAAACCGATATCGAGCAGGCAATCGTTCCAGGTGATCCTGAGTCCGAGTGACATTTCGAAGACGTATTCATCGAGTTTCGGGAAGCGTGCCGAGGGGGTATTGGCGATGAGATGCACGATACCGCTGATATGATCGGACATGGGATACTCGATGGTTGTCGCACTGGTTCCCCTCAGCGCCAGAAATCGGATGTCCCGCAATCCTGTATCCGCGTAGAAGATGATGCCGAGTCCCTGATAGATCCGTGTGGATCCCAAACTCCATGCCGTCGACGACATCATGTAGAAATCGAATCCTTTGATCTCACTGGGAATCATCCGGGTATGGGTCGGGCATTTCACGCCGGCATGGATCGCGAACAGCGGAACCGAGTCAGATATCAGGCATCCCGCATACAGCGACAGATCACCGAGACCAAAACCCGCCAACTCATCACGGTCGAACAGATGTGCCCGTTGATCCCGATCGATGTAAAACACACGGGTTAACCCCCGTTCGGAATCCTGTCTGCGATGCTGATCGATTCCGAAAAGATCGTGAAATCCCTCGATGAAGCCATCCAGAACGCCGCCGCCGATCGTATAGGTCGGGATTGACAGGTGAAGATCCATCGTATCGCTGATGCCATAACAGGCATCCACCGTCAGGCATAGGGCCTCCATATCGACCACGAACGTCCCGAATCGATATGGATACGGATCCGTTTCACTCCAGTGATCGACCGTCGTTGCGGTGTCGATATGAAACGCCCAGATATTGACCCAGCGGAACGATACCGTAGAGGTCCAGCGGTCGGCGGTCGAGTCGAAGGGCCCGGGGATTGTTGGGGTGTATTGGAATGATTGGAGCAATCCGATGGCCGGCAGGTGCATGGGGCCGGTCTGGAAGGGCAGCCATTGCGCTGCGGCGCGTGCCGGAACGATGCTCGACAGCGCCATGACGAGAACGATCAGACCCCCTCCCTGAAGACTGCGCGGCATCACCCGACCTCCCTTAGCGCGATCGCACGAATCCCGGATGTAACCATATCGCGTTTTCGAAGCCTAAAAAATGGTGAATGAACAGGAGGGCAACCATGAACGGAACAGCATCGAAACAATTCTCGTCGGAGATCATCACGATCAACATGGACAATTTTGAAGCGGAGGTCTTGCAGGCCAAACACCCGATGCTCATCGATTTCTGGGCGCCATGGTGCGGGCCGTGCCGAGTCCTGGCGCCGATCATCGATCAGCTCGCACAGGATTTCGCCGGACGAATCCGTTTCGGGAAGGTGAATATCGACGAAAACGATGAACTCGCACGGGAACTCGGAATCCAGGCCGTCCCGACCGTTTTGCTGTTCAACGGAGACTCCGTCGACATGGTGAGCGTCGGAGTCAAACAGCGGCAGGAAATGCGGGCGATCATCGAAAACCTGATCACCCCTAAAAATTGAGGAGTCGATCATGCCGATGTTTGAATTCCGCTGCGCCGCCTGCAAGCATCTCTTCACACGCATCGTGTGGAAATCGTCGTCCGGTGATATCTCCTGTCCGTCCTGCGGATCGAACGATGTCATCAAGCAGATCTCCGGCTTTGCATCTCCGGGCTCCCAGAAGTCCGATTCATCGCATGCCTGCGGGAGTTCCTGAGGTCCGCATTGACCGGGTTCCGGTCTTGTTTCGCAATTTGGAGGATTCCATGATTCAGATCAGTGACCGAGCAGCTATCGAATTGAAAAAGATGGCGGAAACGACTGCCGCCCGGAATGTTTTCCGTGTTTTCATCAATGGATACGGCTGAGGGGGTCCCTCTTTGGGCATCGCTCTGGAAGAGCCGATGGAGGGAGATATTCTTGTTGAGAAAAACGGTCATCGTTTTGCGGTCATCCCGGAACTGAAGCGGCTGGTGAGTCTGTACGGTGACATCTCGGTTGATTTTCGCGAAAGCCGCTGGTTCCGAAGCGGTTTTGAACTCCGGATAGGTGCTGGAAGTTCCTGCTGCTGAAACAATTCTACAGGAGTTCAGTTGCCGCTTGTGCGAGAGGGGATCGTTCTCCCTTCACCAGAGTGATATGACCGGCAAGCGGTGATTTCCGGAATCGCTCCACCACATAGGTCAATCCGGTGGATTCACTGTCCAGATACGGATTGTCGATCTGGTAGGGATCACCCGTGAGCACGATTTTCGTGCCGTCCCCGGCACGGCTGATAATCGTCTTGAGTTCGTGAGGAGTCAGGTTCTGTGCTTCATCGACGATCAGATACTGATTGGGTATCGATCGTCCCCGAATGTAAGTGAGAGCCTCGACCTCCAGCATTCCCTGCTCGATCAGATCCATCGCCCCGGGTTGAAACTTTCCCCGCGGTTTCTGGAATCCCGAGTCGATCAGCATTTCGAGATTGTCGAAGATGGGTTGCATCCAGGGATTGAGTTTCTCTTTCAGTTCGCCGGGCAGGTATCCGAGATCCCGGCCCATCGGAAAAATCGGGCGTGCAACGAGCAGTTTCTTGTAACGACGCTCGTCGATCGATTTCGACAGCCCGGCCGCCAGCGCGAGCAGCGTCTTGCCGGTGCCGGCCTTGCCGACGAGGGTGACGATGGTGACACGATCATCGAGCAGCAGGTCGATGGCGAGACGCTGCTCGAGATTTCTCGGAGAAATACCCCAAACCGGCTGGTTCGTTCCACCGGCGATGATTTTGGACAGGTCAGCCGAGACCCGACCGATGCCGGTATGTCCCGACTCGACATCGCTCTTGAACAGAATAAACTCGTTACTCGTCAGATTCTCTCCCATCACATCGATTTCGCGATCATGGTACAACCGGTCGATCACCTCATCCGACACCACCATCTTCCGAATTCCACTGTACAGCGTATCGATATCGGTGTTATCCGTCAGGTAATCCTCGGCACGAATCCCGATCGCATCCGCCCGAATCCGCAGATTGGTATCCCGGGTCAGTAGAACCACCGGAAGTCCGTCTCGGTTTTTTTGCGCATCGAGGCAGACCGCGAGAATCCGATCGTCATTCGTCAGGGTCCCGTTCCTGAACGGGTAGTCGACAATGGCCTGATATCCGAGTTCGACCCGGAGTGTGCCACCGCCTTCCAGTTCAACCCCTTCCGCAAGACTCGTGTCGGACCCCTGCCGCAACTGGTCGAGATATCGCGAGACCATTCGGGCGTTTCGTCCGCGTTCATTCTGATCGCGCTTGAATTTATCGATCTCCTCGATACAGGTAATCGGGATGAGCACGAGGTTGTCCTGAAAGGCGAACAGGGAATTCGGATCGTTCAACATGACGTTGGTGTCGATGACAAAGATCTTCTTCATGAGGTGACGCATCCATTTCTTCAGAGTCGGTCCTGTTGTTTCAGAAACTCGCCATACTCGAGTTCATAAATGAAGAGAAGCACCATCGCGATTCCGAAGATGAGGGGACCGTACAGAATGCCGATCAGTCCGAAGACATTGATCCCTCCCAGAATCGCGAAGAAGATCAGCAGCGGACTCATCCCGGCTGACCCTTTCATGAACAGAGGCCGGATGATGTTGTCCAGCACTCCGACGAACCCCACCGACCAGGCCACCAGAAACGAGCCCGCGATATACCGCCCGGACAGAAACAGGTAGATGCTCGCCGGCACCCAGATCATGGCGGTTCCCACGACCGGTATCAGTGCGGTGAACGCCGCGATCAATCCCCAGAACAGTCCCGGTAGACCGACGATCCAGAACGCGACTCCGATCGCGGCACCCTGAGCAATCGCCGTGATCAGCGTTCCAAGGATGGCGGATTGCGAGACCGCCTTGATCTTGTCGATGATCTTCCGCTCCTGGGTCGATGACAGCGGGAGGAGGTGCAGGAGTTTTTCCAGGATGGCCTCGCCGTCGCGCACAATGAAGAAAAACACGAAAATCACCATGAAAAACTTGATCACGAGAGCGGTCAGATTGCCCAGAATGTTGCGACCCTGCTCCAGGAGTGTTTTTCCGTATTGCGAGGACAACTGAATGAGATGATCGTCGATCTCGATGTTGTGAAAATCGAACGTGGGGTAGTAGCGATGGATATAATCGATTCCGCGATTGACGATCGGGCGGTCGAGCAATTTTTCGAGGTTCCCGGCCTTCAGCCAGTCCTGTATGGCATTGAATGATACGATTCCCTGCTGGATCATCGAAAAGACCACGAAGGTGAGAGGGAGCACGACGACGATGAAGAGGATCATGCAGGAGAGAAGCGCACTGAGATTCCGGCGATTTCCGGTCCATTGAAGTAATCGGCGATGAATGGGATGAAAGAGCGAACCGAGTATGATCGACAGGATAATCGAGTTCAGATAAGGCGCGATGATCTTGAATACTGCATACAAAACAACCGCGATCAGAATGAACAGAAATGCGTGGCTTTGATTGAAACCGCTGAATCCCGCCTGAATGCCTGTCTGTTTTTTCGCTGTGGACACGATCTCGTTTTAACACCCCGAATCGTCAAATTCAAGACGTGCTGCACGGTTCATCATCCGAGTATCCGCAGTTTCGTTTTGCGAGATTCTATGGTAAACCACGCTGGAAGGAGTGCCGGATCGATGACTCAGCGAGGAATTACAACGCAATCGGGCAGTTTTGAACTCGGCGAAATCAAAGGCAAGGGCAGTTGTGGCACGGTGTATCGGGCCAAACTGATCAAACCTCTGCGGGATCTCCCAATCGGTGCAGATATCGCGGTTAAGATCATTCATCCCGAGTTGCTCGGAGCGCATACGATCATTCAACGATTGAAACGGGAAGTCGAAATCGGCATCCGAGTACGTTCCCGGAATGTCGTATCGATCTACGGAGTCGAGCGCTGTGAGGTATTCGGCCAGACCACCCTCGCTATCCTCATGGAGTATCTCCAGGGCCAGTCTTTAAAACAGGTTCTTGCATCCAAAGGTCCGATCGCCGAGTCCCTTCTGATCCCGATCACCCGGCAACTCGCAAATGCCCTCCGGGACATCCATGCACTGAATATCGTCCACCGAGATGTCAAACCGGCCAATCTGATCCTGACTCCCTCGCGACGGGTCGTCCTGACGGATCTCGGCATCGCCCGCCTGCCGGAAGTCAGCACGAAAGTGACGACGACCGGAACTTTCATCGGAACCTGTGTGTACGCCTCTCCGGAACAGTTTCTCACACAGGATGAACTCGATCCCCGATCCGATCTGTACTCACTCGGAGTCGTGGTCTACGAACTCGCAACCGGTGTCAATCCCTTCCGTGCGGACAACATCGTCGCCGTTGTCAATGCCCATCTGCACCTCGAAGCCCCGGGACCTCATGAGATCAGTCCGGATATCTCGAGACACTTCGGTTCCATCGTCATGAAACTCCTCCGGAAGGAACGCGAGGATCGAATCCAGACAGCCCAGCAATTGCTCGATCTGCTGGAATCGAAAGGCAACCCCGAGACCCAGACCACACGCATCAGGGGTTGATTGCCTGCCCTGCGGTTTTGTTTTATTTCGGATCATTCGTCATCATGGATCGGACACTGCTCCGAGATTGGAAAGGTATCCGGGAATCCGTATACTGATCGACGGTGTCTCGCATCCTTTCCCGGATGATCGTCGATATCCTTGAACAATTGGAGGTCATATATGAACAGGAACTTGGTGGCAATTGGATTACTGATACTGTTAGGCGTTTCGTCCAGCCTGCTGGCAATGGAACCGCGCCAGGACCCCGCCAACATGCTCTTCAAGAACGCCGTCATCAATGCGGGGAAGGGGTATTCGGACATTCCTGCCGAATGGATCACCGCAGACCGGGGTGATGGATTCTATCTGGTTCACTTCGGCAATTTGATCACGGAGACTGACCGTGCACGGCTTTCCGACAGAGTCGAGGAGATCGTGCAGTACATCCCCAACAATGCGTATCTCGTGCGCCTTTCAAACGACCAGCGCGCTGAGATCGAAACCCTGAGCGGCATCGATTTTATCGGCCCGTATCAACCGATTCTGAAGGTGGATTTCGGGCTTTTTCTGCAGAAGGATCCGCAGTTTCGCAAAATCCGTCTGACGATTCATGGCACCGAGCCGTTCGAGAATGCGGAAAGGATCATTACCGGTTCCGGTGGTCAAATTCTGAGCCGGGATGAGAATCCCCACTATCGAAGACTCACGGCCCTGATCCCTGTCGGTTCGGATTATCCGACCATTCGACAACTCGCGTTTCTGAGCGAAGTACACTGGATCCAGGATTATCCTGATTACGATCTGTGCAACGATGCGACCTACTGGCTGTGCCAGAGCGGAGTCGGTGGCAGCGGATCAACGCCTTTGTATGATCACGGCATCATGGGTGCCGGGCAAATCGTGGCAGTCATGGACACCGGAGCCGATGCGGACATGTGTTTTTTCTATGATGCATCGCAGGGATTGATCCCGGCGACCGGCACACCCAATTACAATCAGAGAAAGATCATCGCGTATCAGGGGCCGAGCGGCTATGCGAGCGGCTATGACACCCAGGGACACGGGACGCATACAGCCGGAACCATTGCCGGCGACAACTTCGCGTCAAGCGGATCTCATGACAACGGCGACGGTATCGCCATTCTTGCGAAACTGGTCATTCAGGATTACGGCGACAGCAGCGACGTCTACCCTCCGGATAACGAATATCAGGCTCATCTCGACGCCTACCAAGTCGGCGCACGCATCCATTCGAACAGCTGGGGCTGGCCGTCCAATCCCGGTGTGTATCATGATGACTGCCAGGAAATGGATCAGTTTCACTGGGATCATCCGACCTATCTGGCCGTCTATGCGGCAGGAAATGAAGGCGCTTCGGCTGACACCATCCGGGCTCCCGGCACATCGAAGAACGTCGTGACCGTCGGGGCGACCGAGAACGGTGCGGCCAATCCCGAGAACAACATGTATTTTTCGGGTCATGGACCGACCGATGACGGTCGTCGGAAACCCGACATCACGATGCCCGGAGGAAACATCAATTCGGCGGCCAGTGATTACAGTTCGACGACCTTCAACTGCTCGACTCGAACGAGCAGTGGAACGAGCATGGCGACGCCCGGAGTGGCCGGAGCCGCCGCGCTTGTCCGGGATTACTTCATGCAGGGATTCTACCCCCTCGGCATGGCGGATCCCGGATTCGTTTTCGAGCCGACCGGCGCGCTCGTCAAGGCAATCCTGATCAATTCCGGCATCAACATGACCGGAGGCTACACGGCGGATTCCGGCAGCGGTCATGCCGATATGCCGAGCATGGGTCAGGGATGGGGCCGTGTGACACTGGATTCTTCGCTCTACTTCAGCGGAGACTCCCGTAAGTTATACATCCAGGAGAATCAGACCGGCATTTCGCGCGAATCGGTACAGTATTTTGTATCCGTTTCCGATTCCTCAGAACCGCTCGAAGTCACACTGGTCTGGACCGATTATCCGTCGACGCCGAGCGCCAGCGTGAATCTCGTCAACGATCTCGATCTGACCGTGACCGGAAACGGCCAGACCTACCTGGGTAATGTTTACAGCGACGGACACTCGGTTCCCGGTGGAACAGCGGATCGGCTGAACAATGTCGAATGCGTTCAAATCGATAACCCTGAAGTCGGCGGGTATATCATTACCGTGACGGGCTACAATGTTCCCCAGGGTCCTCAGAGCTACGCACTTGTCGCGACCGGTTCACTCAACTTCTCGGATGGCACGGTGGCATTTTCGACGATGCAGTACAGCTGTTCCAGCGAGGTCGACATCATGGTATCCGATGCCGACCTGGCCAACATGGGAACACAGACCGTGACCGTTACGAGCGTGACCGATCCGACCGGTGAAGTCGTGACGCTCACGGAGATCGCCCCGGATTCGGGAATCTTCAATGGATCGATCACACTGACAACCAGCGCTCCTGGCGCAGGCCAGGTCCGGGTGGCCGACGGAGACACGCTCACGGTTCTGTACATCGATGCAGATGACGGACAAGGCGGAATCAACGTCCCCAACACTGACACGGCAGCCATCGATTGTGTCGCGCCTGTCATTTCCAATGTTCTCGTTGCATTCAAGACCTCGACGACTGCAACGATCACATGGGACACGAACGAAGCAGCAGACAGCACGGTCGATTATGGACCCGGATCGATTTCCATGCAGGAATCGGATTCGACGGATGTGCTCAGTCACGCCGTGGAGTTGACCGGGCTGATACCTTGCACGGATTATGTTTTCAGCGTTACGAGCGCAGATCCGGCAGGCAATATGGTGACGGATGACAATTCCGGCGCTTACTATACCTTCACGACGCTGGCCCTGTATGAGTTACTCAGTGAGGACATGAGTGTCGATCCCGGCTGGACGTATTCGGGAGGTCTGTGGGCGTACGGACAGCCGGCAGGCGTTGGCGGCGATCCCACCTCGGGGTACACCGGTCCGAACGTCGTGGGCTACAATCTCAATGGGGCCTATGAAAACAATATGCCGGAGTATCACGTGACGACATCCGCCATTAACTGCTCCAGTGCCCAGAATTGTGTGTTGTCTTATTATCGATGGCTGGGGCTTGAGAGTGCATCGTACGACCACGCCCGTTTGTCGATCTCGACGGACGGATCGACATGGACCACCCTCTGGAATCACACCGGCTCCACATTCCAGGACACCGAATGGGCTCCCGAGACGTATGACATTGCGGGCATTGCGGACGGGCAGGCAACCGTCTATCTGCGATGGACGATGGGCACCTCCGATGGTTCGGTGGTCGGCTCCGGATGGAACATCGACGATGTGTTGATCTCGTATGAAGCCCCCTGCAATGAACCGAATCTGACTTATCACAGCCATGTGATCGATGATTCTGCCGGCAACAGCAACGGTGAGATCAACAGCGGAGAAACGATCCTGACGACGATCACGCTGGCCAACCTCGGTACAGATGCCACAGGGGTCTCGGCAATCCTCTCGACGACCAATCCGCATGTCACCATGCTCGTCAACGCATCGAACTATCCGGACATCGCGCAGAGCGCTGTCGGGTCGAGTCTGACCGCATATCAGTTCTCCGTCAGCGATGAGGCAGCCGACGGAGAATCGATCCCGTTCGCTCTGTCGTGGACCTCGGGAACGGCATCAGGCACGACCTATTTCACGGAACAGGTCGTTGCTCCTGAGCTTTCGTTCGATTCGGTCGTCATTCTCGATCCTCTTCGAGGGGACGCCGACGGGGTACTGGATCCCGGAGAAACCGCCCAGTTCATCGTCGAACTGGCCAATCAGGGGACGGGAACGGCGAACATGGTGAGCGCCACACTGTCGTCTGACAATCCGACCTACATCACGGTCGACGATGACCTGGCCACATGGCCGGATATCGCTCCCGCCTCGAGCTCAGCATGCCTGTCACCTTACTTCACGGTGACGGTGTCGCCATCCATCCCGGATCACACCCTCGTCACATTCACACTTGAGATAGCCGCGGAGGGTTACACGACAACGGGTACATTCACAGCGGATGTGACATCTTCACCATTCGCCCGTCGTTATTACTGGCCGCTCGATGTGGATCCGGGCTGGGTTGCGGAACCGTCCTGGGAATTCGGCGATCCGACCGGAAGCGGCGGCGACCCGAACAACGGATACACGGGCGTCAATGTCTACGGCTACAATCTCAATGGTTCCTACACCAACAGCATGTCCGAGAAGCATCTCACGACTCTCGCGATCGACTGCACCTCTCTGACGAACGTGGAAGTCAGGTTCATGCGATGGCTCGGTGTCGAGAGTGCGTCCTATGATCATGCCTATTTCCGGGTATCGAATGACGGATCGACGTGGACGACGATCTGGTCGCACACGGGAAGCACCCTCAACGACAACGCCTGGATACCGCTCACATACGATATCTCGGCCGTCGCCGACAATGCACCGACTTTGTATCTGAGATGGACCATGGGCACAACAGACACTTCGGTTGTGTATTGCGGTTGGAACATCGACGACATTGAGATCTGGGCGGAGAGCGGACCGGTCAACACACCGACGCCGCCGCCACCGACAGCGACTCCGGGACCGCCGACGTTTACGCCCACGATCACTCCGACCGGCATGGCGACGTTCACGCCGACGCGCACGCCGACGGTCACTCCAACCCGGACAGCCACTCCGTCTTTCACACCGACCCGGACGTCTACGCCGACTTCAACGCCGACACGCACATACACGCCTTCACCGACAGTCACTCCGAACCCGACATCACCGCCCACGATCACTCCGACTTCCAATCCGAGCTTCACTCCGACACCGACGCCGACTATCGAAATCCCGACCGCGACCCCGACGCTGGAAGTCCCCACTGCCACGCCGACGGGATGCCCGGAAACCTCGCTGACGTGCCAGCTGAGCGCATCGGACTATCACGGTGGAGATCAGTTCCTGTTCGGTGCTGAGTTATGCAACGGGAACGACTCGGAACTCGAGATCGACTTCTATGTTCTGCTCGACGTTTACGGGTTGTACTGGTTCTATCCGAGCTGGAGCCAGAGTCTCGATTTCCAGCCCCTGACCCTTCCCCCGTGCCAATGCACCTCCAGGACCATCCTCGACTTCATCTGGCCGGAGGGGACGGGATCCGCCGATGGAATCACATTCTGGCTCGCGATGTTCCATGCAGGAACATATGATCTGATCGACATGGATTCCTGCTCGTTCGGATACGCCGACTGATCGATCGAGGAATCGACAACCGATTCATGAGGCAGAGGCGCCCCGACGGGGCGCCTTTTTCTATGCAAAGCCCTGCGGTCGCCTTGCATCCGGATAGATTCTTCGATACGTTTCGATGATATGGTCGTCCGCCGAATCACCTCGAGTTTTCTGATGTTTGCTCTGGTTTGCGCGATGATCTATGTCAACATCCGCACCTTGCAGGTTCTGGTGTCGCCGGATGTGACGGACACGGATTCACCGGTATCCGCGCCGGGACCGAATCATGGGGCGCGCACGGCGTCGATCGCCGGAGTTCTGTTCGGATCCGCCATCCGTCCGGAAGCGACACCGGTCACCATCAATCAGGAACCTTCGTCCGTCAGCCGTCACTTCGGCGTTGAACTCAAGGGGACGGTTGCCGGCGAAATCGCGATCGTCGTCGATCTCGAGACTTCGAAGGAAGTGATTCTGCACCCTGGGGATCCTGCAGGTCCCGGCAGGGTCGAACGTATTTCGAGGAGTGAACTGGTTCTGATCGATGGTACTGTCCGTGAAACGCTGACGCTCGGAGCGCCGGGAGCTCCACCGGAGAGCACTCCGTCCCGATCCGCCAGGAACCTGATCGAACGGTCACGATTGACGGAAATCCTCTCCCGGGTCGACCGGCTGGGTCAGGAGATAGCTTTTGCGCCGGTCCGGGATGCGCATGGGGAGTCGGCCGGATACCGGATCACATCGATGAAGCCCCGCGGCTTCTTTCCATCTCTCGGTCTGGAAGTGAACGACATGATCACCACGATAAACGGACAGGCAATCCGGACGGTCGAAGACCTGTACCGGGTACTCGGAGAGGCGTCGCATGCCACTCGACTGACCGTGAATCTCAGGAGAAATCAACGCGATGTGCAGATGCAATATGAAATCCATTGAGCGCCCGGTACTTCTGATCCTGACCCTTACTCTCGGGTCTTTCGCGAGTCCTCCGCTGTGCGCACAGACCCAGGAAGACGTCGCACTGGATTTCTCGGACATCGATATTCGTTCGTTCATCAAGGTTGTCAGCGAACTGACGGGTCAGAATTACGTGCTCGATCCCGCTGTAACCGGAAAGATCACGGTCACATCGCCCCGATCGATCCCGCGAGAGGCGATTCCGTCCGTCTTTCATGCCGTTCTGGACGTGTACGGATTCACGGCGGTTTCGGAGGGGAACATCGTCAAGATCATCCCATCGACGCGAGCCAAGCAAGAAGGTGATTCCGTAGGGGGAGTCCGAAGCGGGGACGCGGACAGTTTCGTCACGAAGATCATCCGGACAGAGCGAGTGGATCCGGAGGAGATCCGTGCACTCGTTCAGCCCCTCCTGACGCGTGCGGGCCATGTGGCGGTTCACATCCCGAGCCGGACACTGATTGTCGCCGATACGCGGAGGAACGTGAATCGGATCGACGCGATTGTCGCCAGTCTGGATTCGGCCGGCGGCGACACCTCGTTTCAGGTGTTGTGTCTCGAGGACGCCGAAGCCGCTCAGATCGCCGACGCCCTGAATGCGCTTTTCAACGCCTCACACGTCAAATCGGGTGAGCGCCCTGTGTTCATCGCCGAGACCAGAAGCAACTGCCTGCTGGTCAACGCCACCCGGAATGTGCTCGACATCACTCGAACCCTCCTCCAGGATCTCGACAGACCTCTCGCCGTCAATCGCGGCATCATTCGCGTGCATCATCTCAGCCATATCGATGCCGTAAAGGTCGCCGCGGCACTGAACAGCCAGGTCGACCGGATCGAGACCGCAACGGCACCGGATCAGGACGAACCGGCTCGCAAAGACCGCCGGGCGCAGAAATCGCCGATCACCATCAGTCCGGAACCGAGCACGAATGCGTTGATCGTGACAGCCTCGCCCGAGGAACACCAGGCTATCGAAGCTGTTCTGACCGATCTGGACACGCCGCGCCGCCAGATTCTTGTCGAGGGGTTGATCGTTGAGATGAGTTCGGACCGCATGCGCGAACTCGGCCTCGAATGGCGTCTGACCGATGCGCTGTCGGAATCGGAGTATCGGGGACTGGGAGGAACGAACCTGCCGATTGAAGGAGAAAGCGGTGCGCTGGAAGATGTCTCCCGGAATCCACTCTCGGCACCTGCCGGACTCGCACTCGGAATCGCCAAAGGCACCATTTCATTCGGCGGGCAGGAATTCGTCAATCTCGCGGCACTGGCCCGTGCAATGGAAGGCCAGAGCGGCGTCAATATCCTGTCCACTCCGTATCTGCTGACGTTGGACAATGAGGAAGCCGAGATCATTGTCGGTGAGGAACGGCCGTTTCTGAAGAGTTCACAAACGACGGACACCGGGGCCGTTGTCAAATCGTACGAGTTCAAAGACATCGGGCTGACGATGCGGATTCTTCCGCGGATCACCACGGATGCCACGATCACGATGCGCATCTTTCAGGAGATCCGGGATTTCGTGGCTGAAAGCGATATCGGAGCCGTGACATCAACCAAGCGCCAGGCCCGGACAGTCGTTCGCGTCAATGACGGCCAGATCGCGGTGATCGGAGGTTTGCTGAAGGAAAGCCGCATCGATCGAAGATCACAGGTGCCCTGCCTCGGATCATTGCCCGGTATCGGATACCTCTTCCGCTCCAGCCGCGACTCGCGTACCAAAACCAACCTGCTCATCTTCATCACCCCCCGCCTGATGACCGAACCCGGCGATCTGGACGCGGCGACCGGGCGTTATCGATCCACAATCATCGAACCTCCGTCCGCAGGGATGCTGACAGCCCCACCCGATCCAGCCGCGGATCAGCCCGATCAGCCATGAACCAGACCTTCCCGACGGACTATCCGTCTGTTGCGAATCTGGGGGATGAGATCGACCCGACGATCGGCCCGGATCTCGACCCGGGCTTCCTGAAGGCCAACGGATTCACTCCCGTCCGTTGGATATCTCCGGGAGTCACGCTCGTGGCGCTTACGAACCCGAGCGAAACGTTCGCCCTGGATGTTCTCGGTGCTCATCTCGACTGTCCCCTCCGCATCGTGATCACGACGCGAGATGAAGTAGAACGTGTCATCAGACTGCGAACACGGATGCGAGTGGCAGATCCATCCGCCATCGATAATGTGACCGACGGATCGCCTTCGCTGCCTGCCGGCTCCGCCTCGAACGCTCCCTTTGACCTGATGGACATGCGTTCGGACGATCCCGCAGCCGTTCAGGCCGTCAATGCGATGCTGATCGAGGCGGTATCGCGGGATGCCAGCGATGTGCATCTCGAACCGGAAGCCTCCGGGCTGCGTGTTCGGTATCGGATCGACGGTCTGCTGCAGGATGCGGTTCATCATGCCCTGCATCTGCGTGAGGCGATCGCACAGCGGATCAAGGTACTGGCGCGGATGGATATCGCGCAGCGACTGAAACCTCAGGATGGCGCGATGCAGGTTTCGAGCGGGTTGAATACGCTGGATGTACGGGTGTCGAGCGTGCCCACACCGCTGGGTGAGCGAATCGTGCTTCGACTGCTGCCTCAGACCCGGAATCCGGCTTCTCTGGATCTCCTCGGAATGCCCCACTCCCTCATCACGCTCCTCGATTCGACCCTGAAGCAGCCGAATGGACTCGTCATTGCCGCCGGTCCGACGGGAAGCGGCAAAACGACCTCGCTCTATGCATGTCTCCGGAGAATCGACACGGCCCGGCGGAATACGATCACCATCGAAGATCCCGTGGAGTATCACATCGACGGCGTCAGTCAACTGCAGGTCGGCGGAGCACGCCAGTTGACGTTCGCGGAGGGGCTCCGTTCCCTGCTGCGACAGGATCCGGACGTGATCATGGTCGGCGAGATCCGTGATGGCGACACGGCAGGGATCGCTCTGCGCGCGTCGCTGACCGGGCACCTGATTCTGACCAGCCTCCATACGACGGATCCGGCGTCCGCCATCGTCCGACTTCTGGACTTGTGCAAGGATCCGTCTCTCGTGGCCGAAACATTCCAACTCGTTTTCGATCAGAGACTGATTCGCCTGTTCTGCCCGTCTTGCCACGGAGCGGCGTCCCGATCGACCTGTGCGGTCTGCGCGGGGACGGGCTTCCGGGGCCGCACCGGGCTGTTCCGGATGTTCATGGCGGACGATGCGTTTCGCGCGTTGATTCGTTCCGGGCAGCAGACCGAGATTCGCCGGCATGTGTCGCAAGCATGCGGCTCGATGCTGGAAGAACAGGCCGGGCGATTGATCGATGAAGGGCGCACGAGTCTCGAAGAGATGCACCGTGTACTGGAGGAATCGGCGGGATGAACCTCTGGAACCGAACCCGGTTCGAGGACGACCGGTTGGCCTTCTTCCGATCGATGGCGGCACTGACGGAAGCCGGATTCACCGTGGATGAAGCTCTCGGAGATGCTCTCGACGGCACACTCGACAAAAATCTCCGGGCCGCTCTCGAGACCGTCCGCTCGGAGGTTTGCAGCGGAATCCCGCTGTCTCGGGCACTCGCTCGTCATCCCTCACTGGCCGGAGCGGTCGAAACGGCTCTGATACGATCCGGCGAGGCATCGGGGCAACTCGCGGGAGCGCTCGATGCAACCGCAGTCGTGTGCGAGGAACGGCAGGAACTCCGGATGGAACTGGCAGCCGCGCTGATCTACCCCGCGCTCGTCCTGATCCTCGCATCCGTCGCCCTCCTGTTCCTGACCCGTTCCGTCATCCCGGGACTGGCCGAACTGTACACGGCATCAGGCCGTTCCCTGCCGCTCTTCACGCGTCTGGTATCGCTGCTCGCTCTCATCATCCCGCTCAGCATGATCGCGCTCACGGCAGTTTTCTTCGGTCTGCGGAGAACCCCACCGGATTCGAAAACGGCTCAGGTGCTGACCCGGTTTCCGAACAGAATCCCCCTCATCCGGAACATGCTGGAGGCGCATCATACCGCACTCTGGTCCTCCATCACGGCGCGGTTGCTGGAAACAGGCAGCACTCTGGTCGATGCCTTGCGGCTGGCGGCGATGGCGATGCCGGCCGAAACGGCCGGAATGCTCGTTCGGATCGCGTCGCGTCTGCAGGAGGGGATTCCCGCGGGAACCGCTTTCCGAAGCGAGAAGAACCTTCCGCCTCTGTCGCGCAGGTTGATCGATTCAGGCGATCGATCGGGCGATTTGATCCGCGCGATGCGACAGATTTCGGGTTTGTATCGGGTACGTTATGCCAGCGAGAAACGCAGGGTGATCGCGCTGGTGGAACCCGCGGCAATCGTTCTGGCGGGATCCGTCATCCTCATCCTGGCACTCGGCGTCATTCTCCCGGCGATCGATCTGGGAGCGCTGATCGAATGATGCGGGCAGAGCGAGGGGCCGGATTTCGGGATCGCGGATCAGCCGGATTCACCCTGATCGAGACACTTTGCGCCCTGTCGATTCTCGCGCTGTGTCTTGCGGGCGTCACGCAGATATGCACGGAGGCTCTTCGTGCGCGTGCCAGGGCAGATCGGGTCGAGGTAGCCGCGGAGTTTCTCGAGGCGCTCGCTGCGGATCTGGCACTCAATCAGCCATCCGGGGCGTTCGACGCCTCCTCCTGGGTCACCCGGGCATCGAAAATGGGATGGCGCCTCGACATCCAACGCATTCCGATGCCCGAGTTCGAGGGTTTGATGTCTGTCGAAATTGTGCTCGAGACCGGTCAGCGCGGAGGGAGAATCCGACTGAATCGCATCTGCCGGGGGACGCTGTCATGAACGCGCGCGGAATGACTCTGATCGAAACGCTCGTGACGCTCAGCATCGCCGGGATGATCGCGATGCTGCTGGGTTCAACCGGCATGCTCACGCGCACGGCGATGCGCGCACTGAATGCGCCGTCTTCACGGACATGCATCCCTGACCTCAATCGACTCGAACGCCTCATTACCGGAACGATCGCCTCCCGGGATCCGTTTTCCTTCGCTCTGAACAAACACCCGGATGACACGCATCGGCTCTCGTGGATCACGGCGATCGGCGGCCGAAACGCTTCGGGAGTCAACGATATCGCGACCATCAGGCTCCAATGGGGTCGCGGACCGGGTGCGACGCTCGAATGGCAATCCGGAGAAGCGGAGCCGCAGGTCGAGCAGATTTTCGCACGCTCCGATCGTCTGTCGATCGAGTGTCTGGACAATGACGGCGAATGGCTGAAGGAATGGACATCGGAGTCGGGCATCCCCCTCGCCGTTCGAATCCGTGTGGAAGGTTCAGGCTCGGGTGTGGTCGAGCGGTTGATCGTTCTGCCTGAGGGATTGTTCCCATGAATCAGAGAGGATTTGCGATCGCCGCAGTGCTCGCCCTCGGAGCGCTTTTCATGGCAGTCGCGTTGCGCATGTCGGGAAGGGCGATCGGCGACTCGCGCGCAGCAGCCGGCCGACTGTCCCGAATCGTGCTTCGCGAGGCATGCCTGTCCGGTATCGAAATCGGCAGGTGGCTCCTCGAGCACGACCCGCGTGAAACCGACGGAGAGGGTGACGCATGGGCTTCTGCGCTCCAGCGGAATTCCGGCGAACTGGACCTGGCGATCCGGATAACGGACGAACAATCCCGGATCAATGCCTCGAAGCTCGTACACCCGGACGGAACCCTGAACGAACCGCTGTGGAAACTGGCTGCCGATCGGTTTCCCGATTTTCAAGCCGCTCAGTCGGATATCCGGACATTTCTGGCATCCCGACAGCCGACGACTCCATTGCTCACCCCCGGACAACTCCGGCAGATCGCGACCCTGACGGATTCCGAAACCCCGGGCGCAATGACGGTGTTCGGCACCGGCCAGATCAATGTCAATTCGGCGTCCCGCGACCTGCTCAACGCGCTGTTCGATTCACCTGAAACCGTTTCACGACTTCTGTCCGAGCGATCACGTGAGGCATTCCGGAGCGGTTTCGAGATGAAAGAGCGTTTGGGATTGACGAACGAGGAGTTTCGAGGGATTTTTCCATTGATCTGTGTGAGCAGTTCCTGTTTCCGCATCCGCGTCGAGGGTCGGAAGAACGACTGGAGGCATCATATCGAAGCGATTGTGCAGCGGTCGGGGCAGCGCACGGTGCTTGTGCGATTCTCGGAGTGGTCGTCATGAGTGTGAGGTGGTTTCATGGCTGCTGCGCGGGAGTCGCTCTGCGAAATGGCCGGTTGTGTGCCGCGCTCGTCTCGAAGTTTGCATCGAGAATAGCAGTCGAACGCATCGTGCAGGTCGATCTGTCGGAACCGGATCCGTTTCAGACTCTATCCGAGCGTCTCAGGATCCCGGCACCGATTGTCGCCGTGCTGCCGCCATCCATCGAGCGCTACGAACCGGCTGACGCACTGGTCGCGCTGACGAGCCGTGCTCCGGCCCGGTCACTGCTCCAGACGAAACTGACACTTCAGCCCAGCCGATCGTTCAGCGCCGATCGGCGCATGATATGGGATGAATCGGCCGCACGATCGCTCGCGGAAAAACTGGATGTGCAGGGACTCCATTTCCTCGGGTTCATCCCCTCCTCCGCCGCGATCGCGGTGTTTGTCAACCACCTCCCCATCGATCACCACGGCGACTATCTGATTGCCGACCATCACGGTGATGTCCTGACCCTGGCGGGTTTCTCACGCGGAGCACTCCGTTATGCCCGCACGGTCCGTCGCGTGGATGCGGATCTTCCGATCGAGTTTACCCGTACGATCCGCCAGATGTCGGTGGAAAATCCCGGTTGGAGCATCGCTTCACCGTTGCTGATGCCACGCACCGCACAACCCGAATGGGTCGGCAATCCGTCTTTCGTTCAAACCCTTCCCCGTCCGATGACCTGGCAGCTTCCGCCCGGCACAGGCCCCGACGATATGGACGATTACTGGCTAGCCGCCTCCGCAGCCCTTTCGTTCATTCATTCAGGCGCTTCCGCGTGTCTGATTCCCGGGAAACCGCCCGCTCGCATCCTGTTCGCCTCTCCCCGTATTCTCTGGATGAGTGTTTTAAGCATTCTGATCGTATCTTCGATGGCTCTCCGTATCGGCTTCATGAGCGCGAGAAACGACCGGGTCATCGCTCGAAACGGAACGGCCACCGAGGCTACGATCGGGGAAGCGAAGACACTTCTGCCCGCGGAATGGATCGATTCTCTCGATGTCGACAATTGGCTGGATGCCTCGACCGTCGCGATTCTGAACCGGTTGGCCGGAGCGGATCCCGAGCGTCGAATCGCCCTTCAGCGGATCGCCGGAGCTCTCGATTCACTCTCCATAACGGGCTCGGCGCCCGATCTGACAGGGATGTCGGGATACATTAACCGCGTCGAGCAGCAGTTTCCGGGTGGCCGCGTTGCGTTGATCCGTTCCGCCACAACGGATACGGGCGTCGAATTTGAAATCCGCATCGGGTCGACTGCGTCCGGAGGCACGCCATGAGTATTCGCGTGCATCCATCGATCCGAACGGCCGTCATGCTGTGGGTGATCCTCGCGATCTGCCTGGGCTGGTTGTATCACGAGAAGACTCGGTGGGCGGGGACGAAGCGAGCGATTCAGATGCAGGATGAAGGATCGATACCGATCGCGCCGGCGATCGCGAACGACCTCATCCGGTATCTCGCACGAAACACACAGCCTTCTCAATCCACTCAACCCGGATCGGCCCTTCTTGAGACCATTGACGGCAGGCTGAACAGACTCGGGTTGAGCGATGCCATCCGCGAGGTTCAGCCGCAATCCCCGCGACTGATTCGTTCGATTCGAATCGAAGAGATCCGGTTGAGGATTTCGCCGATCAATGCCAGTCGTCTCGGAGAATTACTCGACGTGTTCGAATCAGGTGATCCGGCCATCCGCGTGGCGCGTTACGAGATCGTCCGGATCGAGAAAGACGCCGACACGCTGGATGTCATGTTCCATCTTCAGCAGTGGTTTCAATCGGGCGTTGCGTCGAATTGACGGGTGCGGGGCTCGATTCATGCAGGATCCGGCGAACGTACCATAAATAGTAAATATTGCCGGCCATTTCGATTTTGGGGCATTTCTTGAAATCGTCGAGATTGGGCCAGCCGCGACCGATGTAGTGACGGATCAGGATCGTCAACCCCGAGTCGCACGCGATGAAAATCTCCTCAGCCTCTTCCATCTCCCCGGCACCGGCTGAGCGGGTGCGGATCCACCGGAGGCAATCCGATGTTTTCTTTCCGATATGGACACGGAACAATCCGTCAACTGTCTGGATTCCGGTAACGCTCTTCGGGTCCGTCTCATAATCGGTCTCGACGACACGCCATCGGAAGCGCGCACCGATTTCCGTCGGCAATTCGATCTCGTTCCGTTCGATCAATCCCGTCCCGTCCATCCGCCGGGTCATGGTCAACAGCGTCCGGGCGACCCGTTCGTCGGGGTGAACGATCCGGCGGATCCGCATGAGCGGCTCTCCGGTTGGCGAATACTGATCCTCGATGATCTCGACGCATCGGAATCCCCGGTAAGTGATGGGTCCGCGCGTTCGCCCACGGAGGATCTGGGAGAGGTTCCCGTCCGGCATATCGTAATCGCCGGCGGTGTATTCCGAACCGGGAGTATACGAACCGATGTTGAAGGGATCGCCCTTCAGAGCAACGAGGTCGCCGGAAACGGACATCCGGTCAATCCCGATTTTCGGGCATTTCCTGGAGATTTCACCCGGAGATTGCCAGTTAGGTGCGTTCATAGGTTCGCTTTCTGACGATCCGTGGAGAGGGGATCGATGATGCGGGTCGGAAATCAAGCGGTTCCGGAAGAGATTTGCGGCGCAGCACAGGCAGGAAATCGATTCGGCATGAAGGGGATGAATCCGTATCAATGCTTGCGGCGACGGTCTCGATTCGAATCGTGGTAGTACCGCCGGGTTTCAGACCCCGGACGCTTGCCAGGGGGCTTTCCGGCTGAGCGGGTGCGGTGTGGTTCATTGGTTGATCTCCTGGGAACGACTGTTTCGTCCGTCATCATCGAAGACAGCGCGGTGGCCACCTCACCTCGGGAGACACCGAGTCGTCGGGTGACGATGTCGGGTGAAACACCCTCGAAATGGACCATTTCGATGATGATTCGGGTCTGAAGGGGAAGCGATGTGAGAGATTCGAGGATTTTAAGTTGTTTCGATGAAAGGCCGGTGCCGGGTGAATCCGACAATCCGGACCGGATCAGAGAGGCGACCGAGTCGAACAGCGTTTCGACGGAAGCGTTATCGATATGTTTCAATCTGACAAGAAACTGTGCGACCGACAGTTCCGTGATCCAGGCGGCCCGCATGTGATCGCCGATATGGGGTCTGAGAACTCGAAACACGATGGGTGCGTAGCGGTTCGCGAAACTGAGGAACGCATCGCGATCGCCATTCCGGATGCGGCTCAGCAGTTCAGTATCGGGCGTATCGTCACTGGCCATGCTATGATTCCTCTGAAATCGATTGCGTCCGTCGACTTCTCCGGTCGATCGCAACACGTAATCGAGATGGAGATTATAGGCATATGCGTGGATCGATGTCGAGATCAACCGGCGGAGATGCTTTTTTTCCGAACATACTGGGTGCAGTGGAGTTGAAAACCCGCACGTCTCGTCTTCATGAAGCCCTTGGTCGTGTGATCGAAACACAGAACTGGTCCGAACCGCAGATCAGGGATTGGCACGAAACCTCGGTGATCGAGCTGGTTCGAGACGCGTTCAAGCGGATTCCGTTCTATCGCGAAAAATACGATCGAGCCGGTTTCGATCCGGACACGCTATGTTCCAGACGCGATTTCACTCGGATCCCGATCCTGACGAAAGACGAACTCCGGCAAGCGCCACGCGAAACACTGGTGTCCCATGGTGACGATGGCGAACATGCTTTCGTTCAGACCAGCGGGTCGACCGGTGTGCCAGTGGGGTTGTTCGTGAGCCGGGATGCGCTCGAGTGGTTCACCGCCGTCAACACGCTCCTGTACTATCGATGGTGTGACGCGCATCCCCTCACCAACGTCCTGTTCATTCTGGATTCAAAACCCCACAACATCGATTACCTGATTGCCGATCAACTGCGCACAACCGTCATGGAGGATCGCTTCCTGCCGACCTCTGAACATACATCCATACTCGCGGAAGCGCTCAGAGAACTCGAACCGGAGTATCTGTCGAGTTATCCCGGAACCGTGCGCAACCTGGCGCGATACATGATCGAACGGGGAGAAACCGGGACCTATCTGCGCCTGATTCATCTGACCTCGGAAATGCTGGATGAAAGCGCTCGGAACGCGATCAGCCAGGCATTTCCCGAGGCCCGTCTCATCGAAACATATACATCGACCGAAGCGGGGTTCATGGGTTTCGAATGCCCGACTCATGGCGGTTTTCACCTGGCCGAGCACAACCTGTTCATCGAACTCCCGGGGGATGATTCGAACCGGGGTAAGGATGCGCGCCTGCTCGTGACGGATCTGGTCAATCGCGCCACTCCGATCATCCGATATTCGGGGCTTGGCGACATTCTTGTGCCATCAGGGGCTCCCTGCGCCTGCGGAAATCCGCTCCGGCACATCCGTGGAATCGAAGGCAGGCAGGTCGATTCGATCCTGCTCGAGGACGGCTCGTGGATGTCGCCGTATGCCCTGACCAACATACCGGCGAATCATCCGGCAGTCGCCGCCTACCAGATCATCCAGCACGACATGCCGCGTTTTGAAATCCGGGTTGTCATGAACAATCGGTGTGGCGAGTCCGACTTCGAGGAGTTGGAGTCGTACATTGCCCGGGAGTTTACCAAAATCCTGCGATACAAGGTGATCAGCGTGGTGACCAGGGTTGCATCCATTGATCCCGAACCGGGTCACCACAAAGTTCCGCTGGTGGTCTCACGGCCGGGGAGGAATGTATGAACGACCGGCTGGTGAGGCGTTGGCTGTGCTCGATCCCCATCTCGTTCGCTCAGTTCTTCCTGAGCAACACGATCAGGAGTGGAAGCGCATTTCTGTTCGCGCTGACGCTGATTGCTCCTTTGGCTGCCGGCCTGGCGGTACTTGGCGCGGCTGTCGCTTCCTGGTCATTTTCGATCGGCGGACCCGCACGCCGGATGGTGGCACGGGGTTTGCCCGGTGTGAACGGTGCGTTGATCGGATACTCATGGATCCTCTTTCCTCAGGTTGCTCCGATGTGGCAAATCAGCCTGACAGTGATCGGCGCGGCCCTCTCCTCCGCCGCACTGGTGCCGGTTCTCGGATTTCTGCGCAGGAAACATTCGCATCTCGCCCCCTTTTCCATCCCGTATCTCATCGTCGTCTATGCAACGATTCCCTGTCTGATTCTCGGGGGCTTGTACGACCGGAATTTCGCTCGCGGGTGGCATCTGTACCTGGCCAATCGACCGATGGAGGCGGAAGAGGTCTTCGCGGAGATCGCTCCGATGAATCAGAGGATCGCTGCGTATCGGGAATCCGGCATCGGCTGGGCGCGCTTCAGGCAGAACGATTTCGACGGCGCGCAGCGTGCATTTGCGATGGCTGTCCAGGAACTGCCGCATCTCGCCGACGCACAGGATGGACTGGGATGGGCGGCCATATCTCAAAATGATTCCGTGACGGCGGAACGAGCGTTCAGGGAGGCGTTGCGGATCGATCCGACAATGGGCGACGCCTGGAACGGGCTCGGCTGGATCGCGTATCGACGGGGAGATGCAATGGAATCGGTGCGCGCATTTCGGAACGCTGCGATCTGGTGCCCGTTCTTTCCGGACACGTGGGAAGGGCTGCGCCGAGCGATGGCGCTTTCCGGGCATTCCCCGACCGACCGGATCGATGCCATTCATGCGTTTCTTGCGGCGCGAGCGGGACGATCGGCATGGTTTATCAACAGTCGACAGGTGCTTGCCTGGGGGTTTATCTTCCTGGGTATCTGCATGTTTTCGCGACGATCGGGCTTGATGGTTGTGATTGCGCTGGCGGGTGCCATCGCGGTCCGATCGATGTTCGCTGCCGCGAGTATGGATCTCGACTTCGCCTACAACCTGATTGCACTGATCATGGCGCTGTCGGGGCAGTATGTGATTCTTGATGGGCGGTCCATCGTCTGGGTCGGGGGACTGACGATCGGCATGTCCGTCATCTGGCCCGGTTTCGCCTCCGGGATGGCTGATCTTGGGATCCCTGTGCTCGCGCTCCCGTTCAACGCCGCCATTCTGCTCACATTGTTGATTTTCAGTTCTGTCCGAGCGCTCCGCGGGTTGATTGTGCCACTTGAGATTGCCTTGGAGGGTCCGACAAAGGCGTCAAGCTGGTGGTGGCGACGGGAGGCTGCGGAGGGGTGCTGGAAGCGAATCCGACATCCGGACAGCCGGCCGTCGGTTTGACGCCATCGGTTTGACACCTTGAGGCAAATGCATTAGGTTTTAGTGACTGGAAGAATCGAATGGACATCCAATCGAAGGAGGAATCTCATGTCATATAAAATTCTGATTGTGGATGATGACCCGGATCAGATCGAACTGCTCCGATACACCCTCGAGGCCAACGGGTACAAGGTGATGACCGCCGGAAACAAGAAGGAAGGGCACCTGAAAATTTCCGAATCGAAACCCGATTTGATTTTGCTGGATGTGATGATGGAAACGGACACGGAGGGCTTCGATTTCGCGTCTGAGCTGCAATCCGATCCGAGCACCCAAAATATCCCGATCATCTTTCAGACATCTCTGTCCAGTTATGAAAACTACATGCAGGCGTCCTTTCAGAGCATCTCGCAAAGTCCGATCCCCAGTCGGAAGTTTCTTGACAAGCCAACCGAGCCCGCAAAGCTGTTGGCTGCCGTTCGAGACATTTTGAAGTAACGGGTGAACGAGGTAACACATATGCTGAATCAATCGACTATTGAAGCAATCCAGCGAAAAGCGGCGACTTATCCCGAACGGGAATCGGCTCTGATGCCAGCCTTGGAAATGGTGCAACGGGAAAACCACAACCATCTCACCAGGGACATGATTCGGGATGTGGCTGAACTCATCGGCGTGACATTCGCGAAGGCATACGGGGTCGCTACCTATTACTCGATGTACAACCTCCGTCCGGTCGGCAAATACCATCTCTGTGTCGATACGAACATCCCGGTCTATCTGTCCGGTGCAGAAGCGATTCTGACACATCTCGAACAGATTCTGGGAATACGGGTCGGTGAAACGACAGCGGACGGTCTGTTTACTTTGTCCGAAGTGGAAGATCTCGGATCGTGCGGCACGTGCCCGGTGATCATGGTCAATGATGTCTATTATGAAAACGTGACGATCGAAAAAACCGATGCTTTGATTGCCTCGTTGAGGAACGGAGTTCTTCCGGACCCTGTGGATGAATCGTATTACGGGACGGTGTGTTCCATCCTGCTGAAGAATCGAGGAACGGCAAACGCTCAAACGCTCGCCGTTTATCGTAACCGTGGCGGGTATCAGGCGCTGAGCAAAGCGCTGACGATTCCCCCGAACGAGTTACTCGATCTGGTGAAACATGCAACCGTGAGAGGCCGTGGTGGAGCGGGGTTCCCTGCGGGGATGAAGTGGGGCTTTCTGCCGAAGAATGATCCGCGTCCGGTCTATCTGATCTGCAATGCGGATGAGGGAGAACCGGGAACATTCAAGGATCGTCAGATCATGCAGTACGACCCGCATCTGTTGATCGAGGGGATGTCCATCGCCGCTCACACGATCGGATCCCGAAAAGCGTTCATATATATCCGCGGTGAGTTCGAATGGATCGCCCGGATTCTGGAGGTTGCCATCGAGGAGGCCAAGACCGCGGGGCTCTTGGGATCACTGGATATTGTCGTGCATCGGGGCAAGGGCTCTTATGAATGCGGGGAGGAAACCGCCCTGATCGAGTCTCTCGAGGGTAGTCGCGGCTGCCCCAGGATCAAACCACCGTTCCCGGCCAACGTCGGTCTGTACGGATGCCCCACCATCGTCAACAACGTCGAAACACTCTCATGTATTCCTTATGTCGTGGAACATGGAGCTGAGGCATTCCGAAGCGTCGGCACACTCGGCAATTATGGACCCAAGCTTTTCGGCGTATCCGGGATGGTGAACAGACCGGGAGTCTATGAGTACCCGCTGGGCACACCGTTGTCGACCGTTCTCGCGGCTGCAGGCGGAGTCAAAGGTCAGCTCAAGGCTGTCATAGTGGGCGGATTATCCGTTCCGATTTTGACCGCATCCGAAGCCGAAACACTCAAACTCGATTATGATTCCTGCATCAAGGCCGAAACCATGCTGGGCTCGGGGGGCATCATGGTCATGAACGAATCGGTTTCGATCCCCCGAGTCGCACTGCGGTCGATCCGGTTCTACGCACATGAATCATGCGGGCAATGCACGCCATGCCGGGAGGGTTCGCTGGTCGTCAAACGCCTTCTCAAAGGGATCGTGGATGGACACGGGAAAACAGAAGACATCGATACGATCCTGGCCATCTGTGACACGGTGATCGGAAGCACGTTGTGTCCGACGGGTGATGCATGGGGCATGCCGATTCGGGCCATGATTCGCAAATTCCGGCATGAATTCGAATCGTTGATTCGGTAAGCATCAATCAACCTTAAGGAAGGGATGAGGCATGAAACTAACATTGAATGATCGATTGTTCGAAGTGCCGGATGGTTTGACGGTGCTCGAAGCAGCAAAGCGATGCGGGGTGTACATCCCCTCACTTTGTTATCACCACAAGACAGGACCGGCGGGAAAATGCCGGGCTTGCCTGGTGGAAGTCGAGGGCATGCGGGGATTGCAGACATCCTGCACGGTGCAGGTCCGGGAAGGGATGAAGGTCGTTTCGAACACGCCTCGTGTTCTGGCAGCCCAGCGCCTTGTGATCGATCTGCTCCTCTCCAGCGGACACCATGATTGCCTTTCGTGTGAACAGAACGGCGATTGTGAACTGCAGCAGGCAGCCTATTATCTCGGAATCGAACGCCCGACATTTCGCATCGACGAGGAGTTCAAACTGGATTCCTCATCCGAATTCATCACGAAAGACAGCGGGAAATGCATCTCGTGCGGACGCTGTGTGGCGGGATGCAATAAAACCGTTGTCAACGAGGTGCTCGGATTCGGATTCCGATCGGGGTCCACCGAGATCATCGCCGATGACGATCTGCCGATGGGGTCGTCGAGTTGCGTGCAATGCGGGGAGTGCGTTCAGTTGTGCCCGACCGGCGCTTTGAGCGACAAGAAGGCGCATGGACAAGGCCGATACTGGGACCTGGAGAAAGTCGACACCACGTGCCCGTACTGCGGTGTCGGGTGTCAGACCACGTTGCATGTGGATCGGGCCAAAAACCGCATCGTGCGGGTGACCGGGCGCGAAGTTTCCCCCAATCAGGGTATGCTCTGTGTAAAGGGACGGTATGCATACGAGTTCCCATCTCATGAGGACAGACTCAAATATCCCATGATCAGGAGAAACGGGCAGCATGTCCGTGTCTCGTGGGACGAAGCCCTGGATTACACGGCCGACCGGATCCGGACCATCGTCGCCAAGCACGGCCCCGATACCTTCTCTGCATTCGGTTCAGGGCGCATCACGAACGAAAACAACTATGCCATACAGAAATTTACGAGAGTGGTCGTCGGAACGAATAATGTCGACCACTGCGCACGTACCTGACACGCTCCCACTGTCGCCGGTCTGGCGACATCATTCGGTAGCGGCGCGATGACCAATGCAATCGAAGAGCTTCAATACGCGAAGGTGCTCTTCGTGATCGGATCGAACACGACCGAAGCACATCCGGTCATCTCCTATTACATGAAAAGAGCCGTGAAGAACGGCTCGACGCTGATCGTAAACGATCCACGGAAGACGGACCTGACACGATGGGCAACACTGCATGTCCAGCACAAGGTCGGAACGGACATCGCCTACATCAACGGGTTGATCCATGAGATCTTCAAAAACGGATGGGCCCGTGAGGAGTTTTTACTCAACTGCACTGAAAATCCGGATCAGATCCGGGAATCCGTCAAGGATTACCCGGTTGAGACCGCCTCTGAGATTTGTGGTGTTCCGGTCGAAACCATGAAACAGGTCGCTCGGATTCTGGGCGAAGCCGAATCCGCAAGCGTCTGCTACACGCTGGGGATCACCGAGCATATCTGCGGAACGGACAACGTCAAAACGCTGGCGAACCTTCAGATGGTTCTTGGAAACATCGGGAAGTTTGCTGCAGGTCTGAATCCCCTGCGCGGGCAGAACAATGTGCAAGGTGCGTGTGATATGGGTGCATTGCCCAACGTCTATCACAATTATCAACCGGTGGATAACCCGGCTGTATCCGAGAAAATGGCCAAAGCCTGGGGTGTTGAATCACTTCCCCAGAAACCGGGTTACAAGATGCCGACCATGCTGCGAAAAGCACTCGATGGAGGCACCAGGATTCTGTATTGCGTCGGCGATAACACGATTCAGACCGAACCTCATATGGCACATACCATCAAGGAAATCGAAGCTCTCGAATTCTTTATCGTCTGCGACATCTTCCCGAATATCACCACCCCCTACGCCGATGTCATCTTCCCGGATACCGCATGGGGTGAAGAGGATGGAACTTTCTCAAACACCGAACGTCGTGTTCAACGCGTACGACGGGCGCTGACTCCCCCGGGGGAAGCGCGTTCACACTGGTGGGTGATGCAGGAACTGGGAAAACGACTGGGGAAGGATCTGGGCTTCCATTCGGCGAATGCCGTATGGGAAGACATGAGGAAAACAGCCACATCCTATGCCGGGATCACCTGGGAAAGAATCGAAAACATCGGACTTCAATGGCCCTGTCCGACACTCGAGCATCCCGGAACCGGCTTTTTGCATCGGGAAGGGAAGTTTACGCGCGGCAAGGGTCTGTTCTCGCCAACGAAATGGATCCCGCAGGCTGAACCACCCGACAGCGAATACCCGATCGTTCTCTCGACAGGCCGCAGGTTATGGCATTACCACAGCGGCACCCAGACACGAAACAGCAATGGGTTCGACAATATCTTCGGTGAAGAATTGCTCGAAATCAGCCCTGAAGACGCCGAAAAACTCGGTATCCGCACGGGCGACACGGTCAAGGCGATCAGTCGACGCGGCTCGATCGTCCTGAAAGCATGGGTGACCGATCGTTCAGCACCGGGCGTTGCCTGGTGTGCATTTCATTTCTCGGAAGCCTGTGCCAATGTTCTGACCATCGATCGCTTCGATAGTGTGACCGAAACTGCCGAATACAAAGCATGCGCCATCCGGATCGAAAAAGTATCGGATGGAGAACTGCTCGGAGTCGGTATCCGCCGTCAGGCACGCCCCTGACAATTCATGATGCCGGGATGCGGCCGATCAGGTTCATGACCAGATCGGTCGCGTCCCGTAATCGGAACTGACGATTCCGTGAGGAGGAAACATGATCAATCCATTTGATATCGAGAAGCTGTTCGTAATTGCGACCCAGAGAGAGACAGAAGCCTACGAGTTCTATTCGGACGCGGCGAGGAAAGTATCGGATCCCAACGTCAAAGACGTCTTCCTGCAACTCGCAAAGGAGGAAAAAGGGCATTTTGAATTGCTGGAGCGATTCCGGATGAATCCTGTCGAGATCATGAAAATCGCGCCACCTTCGGCTGACTGGAAAATCGCCGAATCGGAAGATATGCCGACACTCTCAACCGAGATGAAACCCAAAGACGCGATCGCGCTCGCGATGAAAAAAGAACAGCAGGCAGTCGATTTTTATCGCTCTCTCTCCGAAGTCTCGGCCACAGCAGACACCCGGCAAATGTTCGATAACCTTGCAAACATGGAACTGACCCACAAACACCGCCTTGAAAGCATCTTCATCGATATCGGTTACCCGGAGGTGTTCTAGACTCGATCGAGCCAGTCTGTTCTCCATGAAAAACGGGACCTTATCGATAACCGGAACAAGTTCGGCAATTCGCTGGACCGAAGCGTCGGGATCCGAAACGATCACCTGCATTCTGGCCCGTGAATGCCCATTCACGATCATCGCGAATGACCGAAAAATCGTGACCCTCTTTGCATCCCCGCTGGCACTGAAAGAACTGACGATCGGCTACCTGTTTACATCCGGATTCATTCGATCTGCTTCCCAGATCAGCGATTGGCAATACGATCCCGTCGGATGCCAGGCCACCATGACGGTGACACCCGCTTCTGATGCGCGAAACGACAGCCCTGACTCCTCCATGTCTCTGGATGCATCGGTGGTTCGTGCAGCGAGTCGCTGGATTGCAGAGTGTTCCGTTGTGTTCCGCGAAAGTGGCGGTGTGCATGCCGCAGGATTGTACGATCCCCGAACTGGTCCGCTGTTTTTTTATGAGGATGTCGCAAGACACAATGCGGTCGACAAGGTCATTGGAAAAGCGCTGATGGATGAGCTCGATATGGCGCAGGTTTTCATGATTCGCACGGGACGAACATCCCTTGAAATCGCGGAGAAAGCGCATGCTGCCGGGATACTGATTCTGATCGCCCGCGGTGCACCGACATTGCAGGCTCTCGAATTCGCTCAATATGCCGGAATGACGCTGCTGGGATTTGCTCGAACCGATGAGTTCACCATGTATACCCACCCGCAAAGACTCCGATTGTGAAGCCATCCGGTCTTCCGGCATCGCAGAGGGATTGAATGAGCGGAATCATTTACATATTGACGGGACCGGTCCGGCATGGGAAGACAACACACCTGTTTCACTGGACGACAGTGGCGGATCGAAGCATCGGCGGGTTTCTGTGCCCGGATCTGGGTGGAAAACGAATGCTGTATGATGTCTTCAACCGGCGCTATCATCCTTTCGAGGTTCGTGCATCCTATCGTGGAGAAACCGTCCGGGTCGGACGATTTTGCTTCTCACAGGCAGGATTTGACCTGGCCCATGTTATGATCGACGAAGCGATCAGAAAAAAAACGGATTGGATCGTTCTCGATGAAATCGGTCTGTTGGAATCGAAAAATCTAGGTTTTGCTTCGTGTCTTGAGAAGGTTCTGCGGCTTCAGAAAAGTCACGCATATCTCGGCGACCTGTTACTGGTGATACGTCTGAGCTGTTTCCAGGACATTATCTCGCAATTCGGAATTGAGATGTATCATCGACTGACAGTCGATCATCTGCTGCGTTCACCGTCGGAATGGAAATCGGTATGAACCTGCCGGACTTCGAGTCCCTGATCCGGATTTCGGGAATATGCCGGGGAACGCTTCTGGATCCGGCATCAGTCCAGGGTCTCGCCGAACGGCTCGGTGTTGACATCGACACCGCCAGACGAATCGTGTGGTTGGCGGGAGCGCGACCGGAGCCTGCCGCAGCAGTCATTCTGATCGGAGGAAGAAGCAAGCGTATGGGGACCGACAAGGCATCGATGATTCTCGATGGGATACCCGCCGCTTCTCGTTTATATTTCAGGCTGACCCGGTGTTTCGATCACGTCTTCTTCTCTGCTGCGCCCGGGCAGAAATCACCTGTCGAGGGAGCCCACTGCGTGTATGATACGATAGAAGATAAAGGACCGATCAGCGGATTGGCATCCGCACTACGCGCGTCACCGTACCGGGTCAACTTTGTCATTGCCTGCGATATTCCCGAAATCGATCCTGTTCTGATCCGGAACTTACTCGCATGCATGATCGATTACGAGATCGCGGTCCCTTGCTTTTCACCCGGGAGAATGGAGCCTCTTTTTGCGGTCTATGACAAAGCGGTTGCTTCGACCGCCGAGAGACTTCTCAGGGAAAACTCGTTGAAACTGCTTTCAATCTACGACCACCATCGGTTGGTGGTCGTCCCGGCAACCGACGCAGAATGGTACCATAACCTGAATACTCCGGATGATGTGCAGAACTATATTGGAGAAACACCTCTGCTCATCGAATCAACCGAGGTCGACAGAACCTGATTTTGTGCCTCTTTGCACACGCATTGCACATAAACTCCAGATGGATTTCCGTGCATTTGATCCCTTTTTCCGTCCAGTGCTTCAGATCGAGACCCCCTCCGCAATCGCAATGCTCCGGTGCAATCACATCGAGATCCAGATCGCACACGTTGATGTTCAGGATGCGGGTTTCAAATATACCATCTTCATGCAATGTTTTGAGAAAATCCCAGATGAACCGGATAGTGTCTGCGGATCGCTTTTCTGCGAGCGCTTTGCCTGATTGTGTGTACAGACCGCAAGCGGCATACCGTGCATAGGCCAGTTCGATCGTGAGTCGAATGATCATGTCCGCGGACAGACCCTTACCGCGCAAACCGGATTTGATGAAGTACTGCGCGATTCCCGACAATCCCAGTTTATCCAGATTATCAGCGTCGAAAAGCACCTGGGTCAGCAATGTCGGATCGGTCTGATCACGATACAATTGGCTGATTGCATATGCCGCCTGCTCGATATGGTCCGGTCCGAGCCCGTTCCGAGCGCCAATATCCCGTAACACATCGATGGATACGTCTTCCTCGGGTTTATCATCCGCATGATACTGGCCCTCTCTGAACTTCCCCGCATCGTGAAACAATGCGGCGATCTCGGCCAAGTCCGGGTCGAGACCTTCAAGGAGGGCCAGACGTCTGGCGTGCCGTGCGACACGTTCGAGATGCCCCATCAACGTATCCGGCGGGCAACGGGATTTCCCGTACGCGGCTTCTTCTTTTCGGATGTACTGCCCGAGTTCGGTGCGAATCGCGCTGAGCGTCAGTCCGGAGTGATCCGAGGCTTGTTTCAGACTTCCACCTTCTTGTCATTGAGCAACAGCGAGAAGACCATTCCGATCGCCAGGAATGCCAGTCCTGTATAGAATGAGTAGGTCGCTGCGTCTTCAGGGAACTTGTCCTTGATCAATGCGACGATCTGAGGACCGGCGATACCAGCCGCAGACCATGCGGTCAGAATGATGCCGTACACCGTCGCCATCATCTTGGCACCGAATACATCCGTCACAAAACTCGGCATCGTGCCGAATCCGCCGCCGTAGCACAGCAGCACATAACAAACCATAATGCCGAAAATCCAGGGGTTCTGGGTGATGACGAGGATCAGAAACGCCACGAGTTGTGTGCCGAGCAGGAGTTGGAAAACCCGTGTTCGTCCCAGTTTGTCCGACATGCCGCCCCAGAAGAACCGGCCCACGCCGTTGAACAGCGAACTGATGGCGATCAGGGTCGCACCGATTGCGGCCAGTTCCACTGCGGTCAACGCCGGATTGTTCTTTTTCATGATGTCCTGCATCAGCGGCGACTGGAAGGAAATGATGGCGATCCCGGCCGCGATGTTGCAGAAGAACACCACCCACATCATCAGGAACTTGCTGGAGAGGAGATACTTGCCCAGCGGCTGAGTATCGCTTTTCGCCGCTCCCGGTTTGGCGGTCGAGGCAGGGGGAGTGTATCCGGCCGGAACAAAACCCGCCGGAGGGTTCTTGATGAACGACGCGCAGAAAACGCTCAGAATGAAGAATGCAACTCCGAGATATGCGAAGACGAGAACGAGATTGCCGTCGGTGAATTTCATCAGGAAAGGCGCAAAAACCTTCGACATCAGCAATGCACCGAAACCGAATCCCATGACGACCATTCCGGTGACGAATCCCTTCTTATCCGGAAACCATTTGGCAGCTGTCGCAACCGGAGTCACATATCCCAGTCCGAGTCCGATGCCGCCGATGACACCATAGCCCGCATACAACAGCCAGAGGCTGGAACTTTTCAAGGCAAAGGATGCGATCAGATATCCGACACCGAATAAAGCGCCGCCCGTAACGGCCAGTTTCGTCGGCCCGAATTTGGCGAGATTGATCCCGCCCCATGCCGCGGCCAGCCCCAGAAAACAGATCGCCAGATTGAACGCCCACATGACCTGCGAATTGGACCAGTGATAGGTCTCAACCAGCGGCTTTTGAAAAAAACTCCATGCGTAAACCGTTCCCAGGCAGATCATTAACAGTGTTCCCATGATCGCCACCAACCATCGATTCGTTGCCTGTGCAGAGTTTGCCATAATTTTAACCCCTCTTCCTCCGTGAGTTTATCCAAGTGGAAAGATCAAAAATCGAGATTGGACAATGCTAGATCAAAATGCCTGTGAAATCAAGCTATTTGCATTCCTGGTCCAGAATCTGTTCGAGTGTCATCGCGGCATGGCGTTTGATGTCGAACACCACATGAGTCCCAATCAATTCCATCGATTCGGCCGGAGTAAAAACCCGATGTTCGATCATGACACCGTCACGGACAAACTGGACACCGAGTCCTTCCATCTCGCGGGCGTAATCGGCAATGCGATACCCCGTGATGATTCCTGTTCCCATCAGCGGGTGACGCACGATTTCCGAATATTCAAATCGATAAAACGGATGCGGAGCGCGCGGATCAGGCGGGAGGATATCATCGAGATATGAATTGAAGGCCTGTCGCTTCTCGTGATCGATCTCAATACCCTTTTCCTGCCCTTCCTCAGGTTCCGGAAGCAACATCGGGAGATTATCTTTCGGCATTCCTTCCAGCTCCTTGAGAGTCCGCTCCATCCACAACGACGCGATACCAGGCTTCCGGAGAAGAATCGATCATTCGGATCACCCGATTGACCGAGTCAACGTCGATCGTACGCAGGTCGTCCAGATACCTGGTTTCGAAATCATATCCGAAACCGAGAAACTCGCGCCAGGATGCATAGTACGCCCGATTGACCCTTGGCATGCGGTACCGGACGGCTTCCCCGAAGAGCCCATTCGCCGTGGCCCGGACGGTCTCCCCGGACACGTCACCTTTGATCCATTCCCGTATGCACCGCTCGATCGCTTTCTCGACGTCTTCGCGGTTGCCGGTCCGCGTTCCCACAGCCGCTTCGATCACGGCGACACCTCGCTTCAACGAAACCGACGCTCCCAATCGGTACGCCATTCCCATTTTCTCGCGGATCTCCTGCTGCATGCGTTCCGACAGAAGCGTTACAGCCACCTCGAGCGGGGCGACCTGATCGGGCTTCACAACAAGCGGAAAAGCCCACCGCACGAAGGCCTGCTCACCCTCCGCCACGACGCGCTCCCCCCCGGGCTTCGACGAAACGGTCAGAACCGGCGGAGTCGGTCCAGCACCTCCCGAGTAGCCTCCCCAGACCGACTCGGCAATCTCGATCATCCGACTCACCGGAAGACCGCCGGAGATACTGAACAAACAGGACGACGGCCGATAAGCCGAACGATGGAAGTCCCGAATCTGCTCGGAGGTGATGCTCTCGATCGATTCTGCCGAGGGGACCATGGACTCGGCAAAAACCGTTCCCGGAAACAGCATGCGATCCAGCAGTTTTCGGGACACGGGTCCCGCACTCTGTTCCGATCGCTTCGAAATCTGGAGCAATCGACGCTTGACTCCCCGGATTGCGTCGTCCGGGAACACGGATTCGAGCGCCATTTCTGCCATGATGCGCATGGCGGGTTCCGCGGAATCCGCGATCGATTCCATCCGGAAATACGAATAGTCCTGGGAGGAGTAATAATCGTCGAACGGAAGGCTGGGATTGTCTGCCAGTTTGATCCGGAGGCCGAGTTGTTCGATCGTTGCCGCGAGTGCCTCCGAGGTGTGTTTGTCAGTGCCTTGATCCAGCAACTCCGCTGTCATTCGAGAGACTCCGGGAAGCGTTCCGTCCGGGATCGGAACAAGCCAGTGCATCCCGACGATCGGCGCTCCCGGATCGCTCTGAGCGATGACCTTGAGACCGTTTTTCAGGGTTGTCATGACCGGGACCCCTGTCTTGTGGTCGGCACTGCAGGCAACCGGATCCCCCGGCACAACCATGACGGACAGATGCTCGATCCGACCCGCATTTCCTGATTCGTCCGTTGCCGGGCGAATCCGTGCGATCGACTCCGAAACGCTCTGCTGCGTTAAACCTTCAAGCAATGCAGCGCGTTGCAGGATGAGTTTTCGCGCATCGAGCGCTTCGTAATGAACAATGTCGCGCGCGAAATGGTGGAACTTCTCCATCGAGAACAGATGATCGACCGACCATCGATGAGCGAGAGCCTGAATACCGCTCAAATCCGGTTCTGCCATCCATGTCGCAAATGAGGCCAGAACGGTCTGTTCAATCCGTTCCGCGCGTCTCGCCGCATCCTCGATCGGATCGCCCTCCGACGATCCATCCGTCTTGACGGGTGTGACGGCTATCTCCAGAAGCGAAAACCCGGAATAATCACTGATCCAGGTTCCGACCTCGACGGCAAGAGGCTGCTCCCCTCCTGTCAGGGCACGCTGCAGCGGTGAGGCGGGAGATCCGCTCCAGAGATCGACCGCTGCGGCGAATGCGAGAGCGTCCCGACTCGAAACTGGCGGCGCCGGGAATGCCATCAGAAATGCCTCTCCGGTGACTCTGCCAGTGATCGTTTTCGACACGCCTTCGTCGGGCCAGATCGGCTTCTGCGTGTTGCCCGTCCGCTCGGGCCCCCGCGGATACACGCCGAATTCCGTGCGAACCGTTTGCAGCATCTCCGAGGGATCGAAATCGCCGATAATGACAGCCGTCATGCGGTTCGGCGTATAGTAACTGCGGTAAAAACGGAGGATCGACTCCCGGGAGGCTTCCGAAACCGTCTGGTAATTGCCGATAACCGGTAATCCATAGCCCGATTCGCCGAACAGCGAACGCATGAGTTCGTCCTCCGCGGCACCGGTCGGATCGTCGATATCCTTTGCGATCTCTTCACAGACCACCTTGCGTTCCTTCTCGAGTTCCGTCTCCGGGATCACCGAATTCAGAAGCTGTTCAGCCTGGACACGGATCCCCAGATTTGCCTTTTCCGTCGGCATGACGATCTCAAAAGCGACATAATCCTTCCGGGTGAATGCGTTGAAGTATCCTCCCTCCGAGGTCACGCGATGCTCGAGTTCAGCGCGGGTCGACCGGGCCGTTCCGTCGAACAGCAGGTGTTCGAGCAGATGAGACATTCCGTTCTCGGAGGGGGTCTCCATCCGCGACCCGGCACGAATGCAGATTACGGACGCCACCATCGGCGCGGAATGGTCTTCGATCATCACAACCGTCATGCCGTTTTCGAGTTCGGAAGTCCAGACGCAGTCTCCTGCCGCCCGACAGGCGGCAATCCCGAGCACTCCCGTCAGGATGAGCGTTCCGAGCCACATTCCCGAGCCTTTCATGGAAATCATCGATCGCCCTCACTTTCCAGTCCGGTCTCCTTGTTTACACAGGGTTTCATCCAAAATCAAATCAGGTTATGATGGATGAGATGGATCGATTTACCTGTGACTGGGTTTTCAAGACACTGGTCGTACTGTGTGACGGAAGGGTCGTCTGCGGTTGCGCGGATCCGGCCGGTGATCGACCATTGGGAGACCTGAAACGTGAATCGATCACCTCGATCTGGAATTCCTCCCGCGTTCATGCGATCCGAGAGGGCCTGAACGAGGGATTCTCACCCTTTTGCCTCCCCTGCGGCCTGAAACGCATGCTCAAACCGGACGAGTCGCCTCCGCAGCAACCGATCATTCAGGAAACGCTCCCGCGACTGTTCATCGAACCGACCGTCCTGTGCAATCTGGCGTGCACCGGTTCGGTTTGCTCGCGAGACTCCGGACTCGCCCGAACACGATCCGAAACCATGATGGATTTCGAACTGTTTCGATCGCTCCTGAACGAGGTCGGCCCGCACCTCAGCCGAATCGACCTGTTCAACTACGGCGAACCATTCATTCATCCGCAATCGATCGATATGATCGAAGCGATCAAGGGAACCTTCCCGGACGTGCTCCTGTACGTCAGCACGAACGGATTGATGATCCGTAACGAGTGGATCGATCGAATCGTGCGGAGCGGTTTGGATGAAATGACATTTTCGATCGATGGAACGGATCAAGCGAGTTACGGGGCGTACCGACGGGGAGGGGATTTTCAACGTGCCTTCCGGATCATGCGGGATGTCGTCGCGACCCGCGATCGACTGAAACAGGAAACACCCATCGTGAACTGGCGGTATATTCTGTTTAAATGGAACGACTCGTTCATCAGGATGCGCACGGCAAGAAAAATGGCGCTCGATGCCGGTATCGATCGACTCGTCTGGGAAATCACGGATCATCCGGAGGAAGCTAAATCCAAACGGTATCAGATCGGCACCTGGCGATGGAATCGGATCCGGAACGAAATCTGGGATGTCAGTCAACTGGCCAATGCCATTGACGGGAAGCGATTCCGAGCGAAGATCCGTGCCGGGGCAGTCCCAGTTCGCCTCAATGCCGGTCAACCCGGGTCGATCGAGGTAAAGGTCGAAAACATAGGAGGCGCTTTCTGGCCTCGTCAGACACGTACCGGAAGACGAACGGTCCGACTGGGGGCACAACTTATGGACGAAACACAACACCTCATCGATCTGAACTATTCCAGAGCGTTTTTACCGAATGACCTGCGTGCCGGGGAGCGCGCCTCGATGACCATCATACTGCCTCCGATCAACGCGCCTGGCCGGTACCTCCTTAAACTCGACATGGTCTGTGAAGGTGTCGAGTGGTTCGAGAGTGTCGGATCTGAAACACCTGTGCGCAGAATAGAGGTTGTCAACGCGAGCGAGGGAACAGTATGAACCGCATTATTGTGATCGTCGTGATCCTGTGTCTGGCAGGCTATATGTTTCACACGTACCTGGAAACCGGCAGGATTTCGATTCTACCGGTGAAACTCACTCCCGCCGAAAAAGAGATGCTCCGGCTCGAAAAAAAGCTGAAAACGGTGAATCGTGAACTGGCTCTTATGGAACGGCAGGCCAAGGAAATCGGACTGTCGATGGCGCAGGTGACGATCGCGGAAAAAGACCGTCTCGAGCAACAGAAACGGGAGTTGGAGGCGCAGATAAGTGAATTGAGGGTCACACTGGAGACAGATTCCCGGTAACAAATCCTTGCATAATTATGAGCATTTGATCATAATGCCTGTGGAGGTGGTGGTGGCACGACCGCGATGTTGTCGGCGCATTCAATGTCTTCCCCTGTGTCGGCGTTTCGTTCCCGACAAAGATTCCCGGTATGCACTCGAGTCGATCCGGTTGACCCTGGACGAATTCGAGGCGATACGACTGAGTGATTACGCGGATGACAAGCAGGAGGATGCGGCGCTGGAGATGGGAGTATCCCGTCAGACGTTCGGGCGGATTTTACGATCAGCGCGGAAAAAGCTGGCCGAGAGTCTCGTTTTGGGAGCGCCTCTGGAGATTTCCGGCGGTGTTGTTGATGAGGATGCGGAGCACAAGAAACTTTGCCGGCATTGCAGGTGTCTGTTCGAGCCGGGTTCTGACCGGAGCGATCGGTGTCCGAGATGCGGGCGAAGGGAAGTCAACCATGAAGGAGAAGGACCATGAAAATCTGTATACCGGTTCAGAACAGCCAGGCCTTGGAGAGCGATGTATGCGGGCATTTCGGATCGGCCCCGTATTTTATGATTGTCGATTCCGAGACGCATGAGATTGAGGTGGTCGAGAACGGCAATCAGCATCATGCGCATGGCATGTGTCAGCCGCTGGCCGCTTTATCCGGTCATGCGGTTGAAGCGATTGTGGTCGGAGGAATCGGGATGGGGGCATTGAACAGGTTGAATGCTTCCGGAATCAAGGTATATCGGACGGCGTGTCGGACAGTTCGAGAAACGATCGAGGCTCTCGAGGGGGGATCCCTGGAGCAGGTCGGTGCGCAGGGGGCGTGTCACGGCCACGGCTGTCATTGATTGATCACGGGTCTCTGATTACATGTATTTCCCGGCGATATAGTTGCTCAGATCCTCGATCAGATTCGCCTGCGTCGAAATGATAGTTTTGAGGATATCTCCGATCGAGATGATCCCGAGGAATTTTTCCTGATCGAAGACCGGCAGGTGGCGGATATGTTTTCCGGTCATCAGCACCATGCATTCCTCGGCTGTTGTCTGCGAACCGACTCTGAACATCTGATCGATCGGCGTCATGATTTCCCTGACTGTGGTATCGCGTGAACTTTTGCCGAACAGCATGACTTTCCGTGTGTAATCCCGTTCAGAAAGAATCCCATGCACCTTGTGGAGTTCATCGATGACCATGAGAGCGCCGATATTGTGTTCGGCAAGGACTCGGAGCGCATCAAACACCAAGGTCTCCGGGGTGACGGATATCGTCTTCCGAATCGCTTTCGACTGCAGGATTTCATGAACAGTCTGCATCTTGGGCTCCTTTCGCTCGAGCATCCTCTTCCGTGGAAAACGTGTTTACGCTTTGATTATAAGACTTCCAGCCTCTAAAAACAAGAAATCGGCCCGGATCACCTCCCAACTTTTCTCTGTTGTGTGCGCGTAATTTGTATGTATAATTTCTTCGGCCCTGGTGCGATGTGAAGCACTTCACACCGATAACAACACCTGGGCGAACGCGATGGGCTCAAGCGCGTGGCAGGGGTGGCACGCATGATGTATCGCAACAATCCAGGTTTTCTAACGAAAGGGGACTACAGTGCCTAAAATTTTTCTTGTCGACGATGATCCCGATGTCATTGAAGCATGTACGATGGTCTTGAAGCGGGAAGGGTATCAGGTCAAATCCGCCGGCAATCGCGACGCGGGGATGGAGCTTCTGAAGATGGAAACTCCGGATCTCCTGATTCTGGATGTCATGATGGAACAACCGGACGACGGCATTGCGATGGCACAGGAACTGCGCCGAATGAATTTCTCGGCACCAATCCTGATGCTGACCAGTATTTCGAAGGCGACCGGTTACTCTTACGGGAAGGACAACGATCTGATTCCGGTCGATGCATTTGAAGAAAAACCGCTGGATCCGAAGAAGCTGATCTCAATCGTCAGCGATCTTTTGAAGAAGAAGGAGTCATAAGTCATGTTGGTGACCGAACGCGAACGTCTCAGAGACGACATCAAGGCCTGGAGCCAGACATTCGGAACCGAGCGGAACGCTTTGATTCCGATCCTGCAGGAAGTCCAGAAGAAATACTCGAATATCTCGCAGTACGCAATGCAGGTCATTGCCGATGTTCTGGATATCCACCCGGTCGAAGTTTACAGTGTGGTTTCCTTTTACAGCTTTTTGAACGACAAGCCCAAGGGCAAGTATGTGATTCGGCTGTGTCAGACGATTTCCTGCGACATGCAGGGAAAAGATCGCGTGGCGCGGCAACTGGAGAACGATCTTGGTATCACGTTCGGTGAAACGACACCCGACGGCAAGTTTTCACTGGAATTTGCCAACTGCCTCGGGATGTGCGACCAGGGTCCTGCCATGCTGATCAACGATCAGGTGTACACCCATGTCACACCCGAAAAAGTCCACGATATTCTCGAAAACATCCGTCGCACATTCGGCGTCTTCGCACTTGAGACGAAGGAGGGCCACCACTGATGAAAGCGAAAAACGCCAGCAAACTCACGTTCTCGACGATCACCCCCAACGCCGGTCTCACGGCAGCCGCTGACAAATCGCGAAGCGACATCATCGGAGAAATCTCGGCATCGAAAATGAAAGGCCGGGGTGGCGCCGGATTCCCGACGGGAACAAAGTGGAATCTCGCGGCCGCGGCCAGAGGCAATCAAAAATATGTCGTTTGCAATGCGGATGAAGGCGAGCCCGGCACCTTCAAGGACCGCGTCATCCTGCTCGACCATGCAGATCTGGTGTTTGAAGGGATGACGATCGCCGGTAAAGCCATCGGTTCCTCGATCGGCATCGTGTATCTCCGCGGCGAATACACCTATCTGGTTCCACATCTCGAAGCCATCCTCGCGCGCCGTCGCGAAGAAAAATTACTCGGTAAGTCGATCATGGGCCGGAATGGCTTTGATTTCGATATCCATCTCCATATGGGTTCCGGCGCGTATGTCTGCGGCGAAGAGACCGCATTGATCGAATCACTCGAAGGACATCGCGGCGAACCCCGCAATCGCCCGCCGTACCCCGTCGACACTGGGTACATGGGTGAGCCGACGATCGTGAACAATGTCGAGACCTTTGCGTGGGCCGCCTGCATCATGTCGAAGGGAGCGGACTGGTTCAAGGCGATCGGGACGGATAAATCCACCGGACTGAAGCTGTTCAGTGTGTCCGGTGATTGCGCCTATCCGGGTGTATACGAGTTTCCGATGGGCATCACGGTCCGGAAGCTCCTGGAGAGCGTCGGAGCCGCGGACGCCAAAGCGGTTCAGATCGGTGGTGCATCGGGACATTGCATTCCCGCGCCGGAATTCGATCGCACCATTGCATATGAAGATATTGCGACCGGCGGATCGATCATCGTATTCGGCCAGGGTCGGGACATGTTGCAGATCGCGCGCAACTTCATGGAGTTTTTTGTCGAAGAGAGCTGCGGCCAGTGCACGCCTTGCCGGGATGGCAACGTCAAGTTGCTCGAAGGCATCGAGATGCTCGAAATGGGCGAATGCTCCATGTCGTATCTCAGGGAACTCGAATCACTCGGCGAAACCATGCAACTTGCCTCGAAGTGCGGCCTCGGGCAGTCCAGTCCGAATGCATTTTTGTCGATCGTCAAGAACTTCAAAGAAGAGATCATGGGCAGGCTCCCGTGACGAACATGTGAATGAAGGAGTTGAACATGAGTAACACATCAGCCAAGGATGATAAGTTCTCACGGGCCCCGGTCAGTCAGCGCCCCATGGTCGTTCCAACACAGGAAGGCGGGATCGGTGGTCAGGTATCGGTCACCATCGACAGTGTCGATGTCAAGGTTCCCCTCGGAACGACGATTCTGGATGCCGCCCGGTCCATCGGTATCCGCATCCCGACACTCTGCTACCACGAAGATCTCTGTATCGCCGGTGTCTGCCGCGTCTGCGTCGTCGAAGTGGAAGGACAACGCACGCTGCAGGCTGCCTGTGCCTATCCGATCACGGCACCGACAAAGGTGAAAACCCACACCCGCAAGGTACGGCAGGCCCGACGCCACATCATCGACCTCCTGCTGTCGAACCACTACGGAGAATGCTACACCTGCAGCCGCAACAACAACTGCGAACTCCAGTCACTCGCCAAGGAATACGGCGTCGATTTCTTCCGATTCGGTCATCCGACGGAACCGCGGTTCGAGATTGACGATTCGAGTCATTCCGTCATTCGCGACATGAACAAGTGCGTGCTGTGCCGACGCTGCGTACGAACCTGTATCGACATGCAGGAAGTCGGTGTTCTCGAGGCCGTTTATCGAGGCGCCGACACACGGATCTGTACCTTCCAGGACAAACCGCTGGCCGACGTGATCTGCATCAACTGCGGACAGTGCATCAACCGCTGCCCGACCGGTGCTCTCAGAGCCAACGATCCGACAGACGACGTCTGGGCGGCCATCGACGACCCCACAAAGCATGTCATCATTCAGACGGCTCCCAGTCCACGCGCCGCAATCGGCGAATGTTTCGGTCTCGAACCCGGGGTACCGCTCACCTTCGAGATGAACACCGCTCTGAAACTCTGCGGGTTCGACCGGGTATTCGACACGAACTTCACCGCCGATCTGACGATCATCGAAGAAGGCGTCGAACTCCTCCTTCGATTGAAGAAAGCCCTTGTCGACAAAGATCCATCCATTTCGCTGCCGCAATTCACGAGCTGCTCACCGGGTTGGGTCAAGTACATCGAGCATTTTTATCCGGAATACCTCCCGAACCTCTCATCCGCCAAGAGCCCGCAGCAGATGTTCGGCGCAGTCATCAAAACCTATTATGCCCAGATGCACAATATCGACCCGAAAGACATCGTCTGTGTGGCGTTGATGCCGTGCTCGGCGAAGAAATTCGAGTGCAACCGCCCGGAAATGACCTCGAGCGGCTTCAAGGACATCGATTACGGTCTCACCAGCCGCGAACTCGCCAAAATGATCAGCGAAGCCGGCATCGACCTGCCGAAACTGCACAAATCACCGTTTGACGATCCATTCGGAACGGCGACAGGATCCGGTGTCATCTTCGGAGCGACCGGAGGCGTCATGGAAGCCGCTTTGAGATCGGTCATCGAGATTGTGACGGGGATCCGGGTCGAGGAAATCTTCGAACACGCGGATATCATTCCGGTTCGAGGTTTTGAAGGCGTGAAGTATGCCGAACTGAAGATCGAGAAAGTCGGTCCGGTACCGGATCTGCTCAAAGGGCTGTTCACCGATTTCAACTGGCTGCTGGGTGCCACGTTGAAAGTGGGAATCTGCCATGGAACCGCCAATGCCAAGAAAGTCATGGAAGACATCAAGGCCGGCGGCAAGTTCAGCCAGTGTCACTTCATCGAATTCATGGCCTGCCCCGGCGGATGTCTCGGCGGCGGTGGCCAACCTATCCCGACCAGTCCGGCAATCCGCGAGGCTCGCGCACGGGCGATCTACGCCGAAGACTCGGCGTATACGGTACGTAAATCTCATGAAAACCCCGATATCGTCAAGATTTACACCGAATTCTTCAAGGAAGGCCCCTGCAGTCACCTCAGCCACCATCTGCTCCACACACACTATACACCAAGGGGCAAATACATCGCCGAGTAATCCTCTGTTCGGACAGTCAGAAATTGAGCCGGCAGGCCACTGCCGGCTTTGTTTTTTTATCTGTCGGAAGCGGTCAGGACTTGATCTTGACGACTACGGCTGTCAGATCGTCTTCGGCAGGTATTCCATCCCGAAATCGTCGGAACGATTTAAAAAGCGTATTGAGTATTCCGGAAGCGCTCTGGTGAGCCGCACCCAGCAGAACTTCCCCGATTGACGTATCGAACACATCATTCTGGCGATTTCGAGCTTCGAGAAGCCCATCGGACATGATGGCGATCACATCTCCCGGTTTGAATGACTGGCTCGACAAATGGTAACACGGCGGGAGTGTGACTCCGAGAGGCAGCGAGGCGGGCACTTCGGTGGGATGCAGGATTTCCTTTCCGAAGAGATGAAGCGGAGGATGATGCCCCGCCAGAGCGATTTCCATCGTACGGGTCGTGGGATTCAATAACAGATAAGCCGCCGTGACGAACCCGCTCTGCCGGGTTTTCCGGAGCACCTGATCCAGGGTTTCCAGGATGCGTGCCGGTACCGGATCCCGCAGAACCGACGCGCGGTACGCCCCGGAAACCATCGATGCCAGCATGGCGCTGTCGATTCCGTGCCCGGTCGCGTCGCACGTGAAGAGAGCCAGCCTTCCATCCTCGAGCAGTGTGACATCGAAGAGATCGCCTCCGATATCCCCTGCGGGTTGGCAATCGGCAGCCACATCGAACCGGTCCGTCCAGGGAATGCGAGACGGGAGGAGGCGGACCTGGACTTTTCGTGCCAGTTCGATCTCCTGCATCACCCGCTCCGCCTCGAATTGCACCGACACATCCCGTATGAACATGAGGTGGAGCAACTCGTCGACATTCCGCGTATTCAAACCCTGATATCCCAGGTTCATCGATTCGTGGAGATGCACGAATTCAAACGGTTTGAATGGGCGAATCTCGATTTCCGCCCGCACCTTCCGCCCGTCTCTCCGCCGGATCCAGTCGATTTTCGATTGTACGGTCTTCTCCTCCGACGGTTCATCCAGGATGACGGTCCGAATCCAGGCATGGAGATCACGCGGCAGGATGCTGCCCAACGAAACGGCTTCACCCGGTTTCAGATCGTGCGGGAACCAGCGGGCAAACTCCTGATTCGCTTCGTACACAAGTTCGGATGAAATCAGGCTGACCACGCCGGGAATGCTCTCGAACAGGCGATTTGCGCGAGTTCCGGTCCAGGTCAATCCGAATCGCAGGGTTTTTGAAACGAGTGTGAACAAGGTAATGAGATACAGTTTCTGAAAGGAACCCGAATCGAACGCATTGGGCATCTTCGAGAAAAACACTGCAGGAATCTGCCAGTTGATATGATATCTTGGCGAATGACTGTGATCGGGGACGGGGGACTGGCCGAAACTGATCAGGACATATATCAGCGAGCGCCATCCGAAACGAGCGTGTATTGCTTGAAAATCCGGTTCGATCTCGGCGTCATCGACTCCCTTGATGAGGCGGGACTTCGAGCGTGCGGGGACATCGAGATTGTTCAGGAGGGCAAAGATCAGATCATCGGGGGCCGTCACGAGATCCCGCATGAAGCGCACTCCGGCACCATCCGGAAAAATCGTCTTGATACTGTCCGGAAGGCTCCGGTCCGTCAGGACATCATTCCAATCCCCAAGCTCATGCTCGTCGATCGCCTGATCGGCTGACTCGATCACCACCGAAAACGCCCGCCAATCCGTCATTATGTCAAGCCTCCTGATAAACCGGGTTCACCATAAGCTCGAAACGTGATAAAAGCAAGATGAGTCGGCGGCGTGGCGTATGTAACCGTTTTCAATCCGAACCGCCAAACATCTGGAGGCTTGCATGAATGTTCGACCCCCCATTCAGTTCATCGATCTGCCCGATGTGCGTCCGACCATCGACGATCTGCCGGAAAAAGTCCGCGACATCATCGAACGGATCAACCGGAAAATCGCCGCGGCGGAATCGCTCGATCAGGTCATGCATTTTTACTACGAATCAACACTTCCGATTTTTCCCTGCGATCGCCTGGGTTTGTCGTTTCTGGACGAGGACGGGCTTCGCGTCACGGCCCACTGGCTGCGCGCGGAGTATTCGCCGGTCCTGCTGGGTAAAGGATACACCGAAGATCTGCAAGGCAGCTCACTGTATGATGTCATCAAGAACGGTAGACCGCGAATCATCAATGATCTTGAGCAGTACAGCACGGAACATCCCGATAGCCGCTCGACGAGGATCCTTCTCCAGGAGGGTGTGCGGTCCAGCATGACCTGCCCGCTAAAGGTCGAAAATCGCAGCGTGGGACTCCTGTTCCGCAGTTCCAGAAACAAAAACGCCTACAGTCGACTCGAGATCATGCAGCATCTTGTGCTGGCAGAACGATTGAGTCAGGCGATCGAGAAAGCCTTCCGAATCGAACAACTCACGGCCGCGAACACGGCCTATTTCGAAATGCTGGGATTTGTGAGCCATGAGCTGAAGAGTCCTGTTTCCTCCATCGTCATGGACGCCAAGGTGCTGCTTCAGGGCTATCTCGGTGAACTGTCCGACGATCAGTCCGCCAAGATCCTCAAGATGGTTCACAAGGGTGAATATCTCCTGGGCCTCGTCCGCGAGTATCTCGATCTGGCGCGCATCGAAAGCAATCAACTGAATCCGAAACCGGTCAAGTTGGATATCCGTGAGATCATCGACGTGTCGATCGATATGGTCAAACCGCAGGCCGATCAGAAAAAAATGAGCATTTCGGTGGAATTGCCGCAATCGCCTCAACCGGTGGAATGCGATCCGGATCTGTTCAAGATCGTCATGGTCAATCTGATCGGGAATGGAGTCAAGTATGGGTTTGAGGAAGGCGGCGTGCGCATTCGGATGACGCAGTCACCTTCCGGTTTTACGATTTCCGTTGAAAACGACGGGCCGGGGTTCCCCGAAACCGAGCGGTCGCGTCTGTTCCGGAAGTTCTCGCGTCTTCAGACTCCCGAACTCCGCAAACAGAAAGGCACCGGTGTCGGATTGTATTCGGTCTACCGGATTGTTCAGGCACATCACGGCCATATCCGAGCTTATTCCGAACATGGGAAATGGGCGCGATTCACCCTGGAAATCCCCCAACCCATCGGTTCAGAAGACGGCTCAATCAAATCCGAGAAAGGCAAGTTGGTATGAACGAGAGAGAATTGCATGAGATCATTGACGAAAGGACCATTTTTGAGACGCTTGAGAGGCACAGGACGACTCCTGCGCAGCGGATCCGAGAGATTCTGCTGAAGGCGCGAGAGCTGAAAGGGTTGTCGATCGATGAGATCGCCTCACTGTGCGACATCAGCGATCCCGAACTGCTCAATGAACTGTTCCAGACCGCCCGATTCGTGAAGGAAACGATTTACGGTGCCCGGATTGTCATGTTCGCACCACTGTACATCTCGAACCTGTGCAGTAATGATTGCCTGTATTGCGCGTTCCGCGCTCGAAACACGGAATTGAAACGCCGCGCCCTGTCCCAGGAAGAGATCGCTCACGAAGTCAGAATCCTGATCGATCAGGGGCACAAGCGTGTCCTGATGGTTGCCGGTGAATCATATCCCCGTGACGGGCTGAACTACATTCTGAAATCGATCGACACGATTTATAAATCCACCACTCCGAAGGGTGAAATCCGCCGGATCAACGTCAATATAGCGCCACTGACCCTCGATGAGTTCCGCGAGTTGAAGAAGACGGGAATCGGAACATATCAGTTGTTTCAGGAGACGTATCATCGGGACACTTATGCCGCCATGCACACCGGAGGGAAGAAGAAGGATTACCACTGGCGCGTGACCGTCATGGATCGGGCCATGGAAGCCGGGATCGACGACGTGGGCATCGGGGTGCTGTTCGGATTGTTCGACTGGCGATTCGAGATGCTGGCGTTGATGCAGCATATCCGACATCTCGAAGCGAAGTTCGGTGTCGGTCCCCATACGATCAGTGTCCCCCGCCTCGAACCGGCCACAGGGTCGGATATCGCCGAACACCCGCCCAAACCGGTATCGGACATCGATTTCCGTAAACTCGTCGCGATTCTCCGGATCGCCGTACCCTATACGGGAATCATCATGTCCACACGTGAAACGCCGAATCTGAGGCGCGAATCGTTCGCTCTCGGTGTCTCCCAGATCTCGGCCGGCAGCCGCACCAACCCCGGCGGATATTCGATCGACGATACAGAACTCGATGCCAGCCAGTTCTCGCTCGGCGATCACCGCCCGCTCGACGAAGTCATCCGTGATGTCGCCGAACTCGGTTACATCCCCTCATTCTGCACAGCCTGCTACCGGCTCGGCCGAACCGGCCACGACTTCATGGATCTCGCCAAGCCCGGAGAAATCAAGCATCATTGCGATCCGAACGCCTTGTCGACATTCCGGGAATATCTCATGGACTTCGCATCCGAAGAAACACGGAGTGTCGGAGAAAAGCTAATCCAGAAGATACTGTCGCAGATGAGCGAACAGGACCGGAACACATCGATCAGATTGCTGAAGATGGTTGAAACCGGCAAACACGACGTGTTTGTGTGACAGGAGGCGATTGTGGAAAAACATATCATTCTGGGCGTGCACATCACGGAGCGAATGAAGAACGCGAGACTTGTTCAGGATCTGCTGTCTGAGTACGGCTGCAATATCAAAACCCGGATCGGGCTGCATCAGGTCCACGACACTTTCTGTTCCCCGAACGGTCTGATGATTCTGGAAATGTCGGGTGATGAGGCGATCTGTCTGGAACTTGAGGACAAGCTGCGGACCATGATCGGCGTCGCCGTGCAGAAGATGGTGTTTGATCATCCGTGATTCGCGAGGGTGTCACAGATTGAACGAATGCGGCAGCAGGTCCCGGATCGAAAAGTGCTGCACATTATCGTCCGCATCGACGACGATGATTTCACAGTCCGGTCCATGTTCGGAAATGACCTGCCGGCATGCTCCGCACGGCAAGGGTGCCGGCATCTGAGGGGCGTAGACGACAACCGCACGGATGGATGTCATTCCCTTCACACGCGCATGAAAGATTGCGGTGCGTTCTGCACACATCGTGAGCCCGTACGATGCGTTTTCTACATTGCATCCGGTGAATATCCGGCCGTCTTCACACAATACGGCCGCGCCCACCTTGTAATGTGAATATGGCGCATACGCATGACGGCTTGCTTCCCTGGCCTCCGCGATCAATGCATCCCGATCGATCATGCCCCTCGCCCTCCTTGACTCCGAACTCAGAAAGTATCCCGAACAAGCGCAATCAGGGATTCAGCGGCATCCGGAAGATGCCAGTCCACCAGCGACCGGAGTTGATCGCGCATCGTCGGCGTCGTCGTGACGGATGCCGCGTAATGATGACCCGCAACCCGGAACTCAAACCGATCCCGTTTCGCAGTCGGGAAGAGCGCTTTGAAATCGATTCTTCGGTCTTCCCCGCGGTAGATCGAGTACCGGAAATCCTCCCAGACCAGCAGACAGAAATCCGCGTGATGGGTCCGGCATGCCTTGGAGCCGACCATGATCGAAGGAGGATCCGCATGCCAGACGAACAAGACTCTGGACCGGGCATCCATCTCGATTCGTCTCGGACGCACATCAATCACCAGAAATACCCGGCCGGCACGGGTCGTTTCCTTCCGATGCCTGTACTCGGCGATCTCGCCGGTGAGTCGTTCCCGCTTCCGTCCACGCCGGATCAGGTAGTCGCCGGCCGGCCCCGGCGGATCACCCGCCGCCCATGATTTCAACAGATTCAAGGTGATTTCGTAATCGCGCAGACTCACCAGCTCAGACAGAAGCATTCGCCACGATTCATCCCAGTCTCTGTCCGCCGGAAAACTCCCGTGATGCAGAAATCTCAGGATGCGATCTGCCACGGCATCCTCCTTCGGCAGCAACTCGCGAACGATCTCGGCCGCACTATGCGCCCCGGGATCGATCTTCAATTCATGCACCTCCCGCGCCGTCCGCTCGCGCAATCCGGCAGGCCAGTCGTGATGATCGATCCAGATCACTTTCAGCCCTGCTTCGCGCATTGTCCGAAGCACCGGGATTACTTCGGGTTCGAGTTTCTGCTGGAGCGCCAGATCGACGACGATGACGGTGTCTCCCCGTACCAGTCCGCGCACGGCGGCATTGAGTGATCGGTGCAATCGGCGCGGTGTCGAAAACACCATTCCGCATGTATCGCCGAACCGCCTCAGCAGCAATGCTCCGCACGCGAATCCATCGAAATCGCCGTGTGTCACCACCATCGTACGGGCGAACTGCGTGTCCCGCATGAATACCGGCTCGATCCATTCGTCCGCCTCTGCCTCGGCCGTCTCCGGAATCACCGTCTCGTCCACGGACCCGATTTCAACCCCGGACACCTGCGACTCCGTTGATCCGTCTGCATCCGGATCGATCCGACCGATATACCGCAGAAGCTCGGTCACCGCCCCCGCTCCGGCGAGCATGGTGATCATGAGCATGGTCGGCGATCCAATAAAATCAAACATCGTCTTCGGTAAACTCCATCGTTCTCAATCGTCCGTCCGACCGAACGGTTTCCTCGATCGGACAGCCGTTGAGGTGATCACAACTCAAACAATATTTGTTCACTTTCGGCGCAAACACCGTTTCTGCGCGAATCTGTCGCGTGACTTGCTCGACGCGCTCGAGCAATCCGGGAATCTGATCGGGACTGCGCGTCGTGGTCATCAGTTTGTCGAAGGACATCATGAACAGACCGAGTTCCCGGATGTCCAGTCTGAGCCATTCCCGTGCGGCCCAGTAATAAAGTGTCAATTGCAGATCCTTGTCCACGGCATCCTGCGTCCGATCGGTCGGTTCGGTTTTATAATCAAGAACGGTATATCCCCCGTCGAGTCTCGCGTCGATACGGTCGATGAATCCGGTCATGACCGTATCCCCGCCGACCGGGATTTCAAAATAACTCTCGATTTGCGATGCCGGAAAGAACTTCTGCGATTTCACGAACCGATTGCAGTACTGTTCGAGCATCGTCACGGCTTTCTCGCGATACCGGGACTCCTCGTTATCATCGGCGTATCCGATCCGGAATCCCGTCCAGGTCTCATCGAGCACCCGCATGAGATACTGCAGGGATCGCTTTTCATCGTTATTCTTATCGTAGAAGGTCTCCATGACCGCATGGATGCATGAGCCGAAGCTGAAGAAGGGCTGCGGTTTCGGAGCGATCTTTTCGATATAGAGCTTGCTGTATGCCCGTGGACAACGCTCGAACAACGACATCTTCGAGTACGACATTCGCAGCCTCTTGCCGTATGTCTCACGATCTTCCCCTACACGCTTCCAGGGCATTTCAGGCCATCCCGGACACTCCTCCAGAAACTCGCAGACGCTGCACAGCGGTCCGAGATGCGGATCGAAGTCCCCGTCCTGGATCTTTCGGATCTTTTCCAGGAGTTCACCCGGCAATGTCTCTAGATCCAAATCATCAACGGGGATTTCGATGGTATTACCATCCCGGAGATAGACGTATGCGAAGCGATTCATGGATTCGCCGAACAGCTCGCGCGCGGCCGCCATCTGAAGCCGGATTCCCAGATCGTGCTTCATCTCCTGCGGCAGGATCTGTCGAGCGCCCGATTTGAAGATCACGAGCCGCAGATTGCCCTCGGGCATTCGTTCGATCCGGTCCAGGCGAACCCAGACGGAAATCGGCTGGACGAAATACTCGGCGAAAACTCCCAGAGCCGGTTCGCGGCGGTGTGTGAACAAAAACGCCCGGTTGTCGGCAAACCATTGTGTCATCACCCGCCCGGCCTTGCGCGCCGCCTCACGGAACTCCTCCGCATTCTCCACGCCCTCGAATCGCGCCGGATCCCAGTTCGCCTCGATCATCCGGGACAACTCATCCGGTTGAATATCCTCGAACTTCATCAGCGTTTTCTTCTGAAACTCCTCAACAGCCTGTTTGAGGATTCCGTCAAACGACAGATGGTGCGTCGACAGCTTCCGGCCTGTCCGGTTTTCCACATGGAGAAACTTGTATTTCATCGGACATTGCATGTAGGTCTTGAGCTTGCCGGGGCTCGTCTTCATAACCTCGATCGGCTTCTGTTTCTTGTCGAACAATCCAAAAAGCGACACTACGGGGTTGCCTCCGGGGGTTCGGACGGGAACGGATGAATCGTGAACGGCGTTCCCTTCTCGGGCTGCACCTTGATCCGATTCCCGTCGCTGAAAGTGCGGGCCGTGCCGGTCAGATCCGTCCGGTGCACGGGAATCTCGAAACTGCGGTACCGCTCGGTGATCGCCCGTTCCGGAAAGCCGAATTTGTTGTTGATTCCGAGCTGCATGACGGCCAGACGCGGCCGGACATACTCCAGAAACCGCTGTGAGGAGCTGGTCGTCGAACCGTGGTGCGGGATCTTCAGAACGGTCGATCGCAACCCGGATTGATAGGCATTCAACTGCATCTCGATTTCCATCTCGATGTCACCCGTGAGAAGATACACATTGTTGCCGTGAACGATCCGAAGAACGATCGAAACATTGTTCGGATTGGCATTCTCGAGGTGACCTTCCTCCGGCCACAGAACCTGCACGAGCATCGAGGGATCCCAATCGAGCGTGGAGGGGGCACGTGTCAGTCGATACGGAGTCCCCAGCTTATCCAGTTTTTCGAGCAGGCTCTCGTAGAGTTCCGAAGGGTACGGCTGACCGGGATCCAGAAATTCACCGATTTCGAACTTCCCCAGCAAGGCAAACATCCCGCCGTAATGATCCGCATGGGGATGCGTCATGACGAGTGTATCGATTTTCCGGATGCCCATCCGTTTGAGAAACGGCACCACCACGCGCTCTCCGGCATCGAACCGGCTGTACTCACCCTTCCCGGGGCCGGCATCGACAAGCACCACCCGTCCCGACGGCGTGCGGATAAAAATACTGTCTCCCTGGCCGACATCGAGAAATGTAACTTCGAGTTCCGGAGCACTTCCCGCCTTCGCATACCCTCCCGGCGCGGTCTTCACAGCGTAATGCCGATACGCCGCGGCGATCAGGACGAAACAGCCGACCGCGAGCAGCGTCGTCGTGAGAATCCACTCACGGATCGCCCTGTGATGTGGAACCATCGCCACCGGTTTCCTGAATTCCTTCATCCCATCCACTCCGATCTCATTCAGCACAAATCATCCGTTCCAGACGCTCAAATGTCTTGGCCCCGATACCCTTGACTTTCTTCAGGGCTTCGATCGAGGCAAACCTGCCGTTTTCCTCGCGATACTGCACGATCTTCGCTGCCATCGCCGGCCCGATCCGCGGAAGGGTCTGAAGCTCTTCCTCGGTCGCGGTGTTGATATTGATCCGGCTCCCGTCGCACGACGGATTCGATCCCGACGTATCCACGGATCCCGGTTTCGCATGTTCCGGAGATCGGGTTTCGGCGCTCGATCGGGTTTCACCTGCACTCCCGGCGGGAGTCACGATCGGGACTTCCGCGACCGGGCCACAGTATGCGAGATCCCGGAAGCGATCGATGGTCTTCTTGCCCAGGCCCTTGATGGCCCCGAGATCATCCAGCGTTTTGAATGCGCCTTTCGACGCCCGGTACTCCAGAATCGCCTGCGCCGTTTTCTCGCCAACACGCGGCAGCGCCATCAATTCCTCTGCAGTCGCCGCATTGATATTGATCTTTGCAGCCTCCTGAGCCACCCCGGATTCCCCTGTTTCACCCGCATCGGTGCGTTCAGTCGACCCCTCAACGGCCGGCCTGATCAGCTTCCCGATCGCCACATACTCCGGAGTCGGCACATCCGCACTCTCGGTTATCTCGATCGTATCCATCCGAGGCGCGTTCATCGGGGCGAAAACCCAGATGATCGATCCGATCACCGTCAGGAGCGCACCCGAAAGCATCATGATGAGGTGCGGGATGCGAAACTTCACAGGGCAGCCTCTTCGGTGCGATCCGAGGCCCCGCAGGTGATCCGGAGCGACCGGCCGTCGGTCGTGATGTCCACGGCGCCATCCTGATCCGTGCGAAATGTCTTGCAGTCCATCGATTCATAGAAAGTCGCCGTCTGATCGACCGTTCGTGATCCGAAATTCGACATCACGGGAGAAAACACACCGTACATGGGCCGAAGCTGTTCGATCAGTTCGGGCACGACGGCATGCGATGCCCCGCCTGACGGAGCCTGCAGGACGGTGGGTCGGCCGGTGTAGCGTTCGAGCAGGTCCGATTGCGCCCGCCGATCCGCAAACGATGTCAACAGGATGACCACTCGATCGAAAGTGATCTCGATGATCGCGGCGTTCGAACCCGACGAATAACGCCCCTGGTGAGGAGTCTCGGGCGGATTCAAGGCACGGATCCGCAGTTTTTTCTCCGCGCCGCTCTCCCCCGCAGTCTCCTCATGCACGATGTATCCGTCCCTCAATCGGATCGGCGTGATCCCGCGGCGCTCGGTCGCATCGAAAATGGACATGACGTCCAATGCGACATGGTCCGTCCTGTCGCGCGCGTTCCCGTCGAACAGGGCAGGATCCTTCAATTGCGCCAGTATACTGTCCGTATCACGGCGTGAACGGTCCAGTTCATCGAGCGGAAGGGCATGCAGGAACCGATCGATGCGGAAGGAATCGGAGTGGAGCACAGCCGGGAGACCTCCCGAGCATTCGTGTCGGGCTGTCGTGAGAATGATGCCGTCGAGATGGGCGATATCGAGCGACAGCAGAGCGGGAATCACGACGCGCTGGCCGATATCGAGCGGAATTTCCCGATTCCGGATGCGTTCAGTCGAAGGCCCTCCATCGATCAGAAAATGATGATCGCCGGGGGTCGACACGATGATCGCGCTGCCGCCCCCCATACCGAAGACGGTCGGCGACAGAAACAGTACCCGCAAGCCATGGGATTTCGGAATGGCAGCCGCGATCAGACCGACAACCAGGATCGCGACGGTCACGGCAACTGCCGCCAGCCGCAGCCGGACACCGGGTTGACGGATATGGCGCCGCGTCAACCGGATGCCGGGAAGACCTTTCGCGATGAACCAGCCCCTCAACGGAATGGCGAGCAGAAGCGCATAATAAATGAGGAGAAACCGCGGTCCCGGCGGGGATACATCCGGATACGGAAAGCCGGTGCCGAAGAAGGAAGCAGTGCCGAGGAACAGTTTGATGGCGAGAAAGTTGCCGGCGTTCAGGGCAAGCGCCAGCCAGGGACCGATGACAGGAATCTGGCCCAGGATTCCCGCAAACAGACCGAGTTGCACGATCACACCGATCAGGGGAATCGCAATGAAATTGGCCATGACGGCGGTAATCGAGATCTTCTTGAAATACAATGCAGTCAACGGTGTCATGCCGAGTTGAATACCCATCTGGGCGGCGGCGAACACCGAGAACCATTTCGGAAGCTTGCGGAATTCGATCAGCCCCGGTCGCAATCGATCAACCGTCCACGACGCCAGAAGCAGAATCGCCAGTCCCAGCGTCCAGACCCAGTACCGAAGAAACAACGCTGGGGTGATGAACAGGACGGTTCCCGCGATGGCAGTGAGGATCAGCAGTGTAAATGAGAAGAGCCCTCGAAGATATCGGCAACCCAGTTCATACAACGGTCGGGTGAACAGGGCGAGCGACAACACCGCGGAGAACGAGAAGAGGAATGAGGCTTCCAGGAGCACGAGGGGATTGTTCAGCAGGATGGCGAGTGCTGCCAGTGAGATACCCAGCAGGAAGGAACGGTCGAGCCTGATACCGCGGAAATAATAGAACAGCAGTGTGACGCAATTCATGATCGCCGCACGGATGCTCGACGGACGCGCACCCGTGATCAGAACAAAAAGAATCAACGCCAGGACGATCAGCACGAAACTGACATTGCGGGGCAGCTTCATCAGGCCGAACATGGCCATGAAAAACAGTGAAATGATCGTGACGTGAAGGCCCGAGACCGCGAGCACGTGCGAAACGCCGGCTGCACTGAAAGCCAGACGGGTCTCCGGAGACAGCCCGGAGCGAAGGCCGAGAAGCACGCCGCCGAGAAACGACGATTCCGGGAACGGCAGTGAATACTTGATCACCTCCAGCAGACGGGCCTTGATCGTCTCCGAGGTCCTCCACGCAAAACTGCCTTCGCCGCGTGACAGAATATCGATCTGCTCGGGATGCCGGATCGTCACGATTCCATGAAAATCCTGATTGAACAGAAAAGCTTCCATATCGAACGATCCCGGATTCGGACCCCGGATGGGTTGAGTCACGAGCACATCGTTGAGGCGGATTCGATCGCCGTATCGGATCGAGAGGTGATAGTCACCTGCCGAAGGATATACCTTCACATACAGATGACCGTACTGAATCGGCCGCGTCTCGGTTCCACTCTCGATCCGCTCCGGCTTCATCGACACGATGGTATAGTTCGGTCGGATGTCCGGTGGCGCGTCGATCTCGCCATAAGCCGTCGCCGGGCTGTCGACGAAACCAGAGGCTGCGATACCGGCGAGATGCCCGTCACGTGTGATGTCGAGATGCCAGAGGGTGTTGGCCGCGCCGAAACAGATCATCGCCGCGGCAAACAGCCACCGTGATGATTTTCGACTGACAGCGAGGACCAGCGCGCCGACCAGCAGGACCGATCCCAGAGAGAGAAGGGTTTCGAGCAGCGGAGCGGTCACCCAGCCGGCCCGTACCAGTGCGATCCCCAGAATCAATCCGCCCGCGGATAACTCAATCACGAACTTCATGTCAGAATTCCACCGGATTGACCGGTTCGAGACGGATGGATTCGGTGTCGGCCCGGTCGGGTCCGGTCTCGTCGGATGAGCCTTCCGAGTGCGTTCCATCGGGTGTCGCGGCCGGAGTGACATCGGAGGAGTCTGAAACCGGACCGGACATGGATTCGGCGGCCGGGTAGTAATCGCGGTTGGATTCGAGATTCCGGGCGAACCGGTATTCCGGTTCGAGGATCAGGACGATGACACCGACGGCAAACGCCGCTGCGATGAGAAGCAGAAGGCGGAGTTCCTGTGAAAGTCGCATCGGGAGGTCACAGAGGTGGTATCGTCTTCAACACCACAGGTTTAGGAGCCGGGGGGGCCGGAACGATACAGAAGGCCGATCGGATTCTGGATTCCAGAGCAGGATCGAGCGGCCGATTGACATAGACGTCCGCCAGGGTATCGCCGACATTGACCCGATCTCCACGCCGCGCCTCGATCATCAGCCCCACGCCGGGATCGACGGGGTCTTCCTTTCTCAAGCGCCCCGCACCCAGTTCGACAGCCGCCAGACCGATCGTCATCGGGTCGACATTATCAACAAAACCGGTCTCGGCGGCACACACCGGAATCCGTTGATCCGACACCGGCAGGCGACAGGGTATCTCAACCGATCGCGGATCACCGCCCTGAGCTTCGACCAGGTCGACAAATTTCCCGTAGGCTGTGCCGGAATCGAGCAGATGCTCCAGTTTTTGGCGAGCTGCATGTTCGTTCGTTTCGACGCCGGTCATCTGAAGCATGGGAATGGATAACTCGATCGTGAGTTCCCGGAGATCGGAAGGTCCCCCTCCCATGAGGACTTCGATCGATTCGATGATCTCGAGACTGTTGCCGACCGCCCGTCCGAGAGGCTGTGTATCCATATCGGTCAGCATCGCCGAGACATTCCGGCCATGCGCGCGTCCGATCTGAATCATGGTTTCGGCCAGCCGGGCGGCATCGGGCATCGATTTCATGAATGCGCCGCGGCCGACCTTGACGTCCAGCACCAGATTCTGCGGGCCGGAGGCGATTTTTTTCGACATGATGCTTGCGGCGATCAGCGGGATACAGTCGACCGTCGCCGTCACGTCACGCAACGCATACATTCGTTTATCCGCAGGGACCATCCGGTCGGTTTGCCCGATCATGGCGACACCGATCCGGTCGATCTGCCGGATCATGACGTCTTTTTCGAGGCGCGTATTGAAACCGGGAATGGATTCGAGTTTATCGAGAGTCCCGCCGGTGTGACCGAGTCCTCGTCCGGACATCATGGGCACGCGGACACCGGCTGCCGCGACGAGGGGGGCGAGAATGATGCTGATTTTGTCTCCGACGCCGCCTGTCGAGTGTTTGTCGGCGGTGGGGTGTCCGAGTTCGGTGGGGTCGAGCCGGTCACCGGAATCCATCATGGCTTGTGTCAGACCCGCGGTTTCCTCGGGAGTCATGCCCCTGAAGAAGATGGCCATGAGCAGCGCCGCCATCTGATAATCGGGGATTTCGTCCCGCACGTATCCCGTGACGAACCGGCGGATTTCCTCACCCGTCAACGCATTCCCGTCTCTTTTTTTCTGGATGAGGAGATACGGGGTGGTCATGATTTGGCTCCCGAGACGATGGCGACGGAAGCGCTGGCACCGATCCGGGATGCTCCGGCATCGACCATTTTCTGAGCGGTTTTCTCGTCGCGAATCCCGCCGCTGGCTTTGACGCCCATTTCCGGACCGACGATCCGCCGCATGAGAGCGACGTCTTCGGCGGTTGCACCTCCCGGACCAAAACCGGTCGAAGTCTTGACGAATGCCGCGCCGGCGGCTTTGGCCAGCGCACATCCCGCGACTTTCTGATCCGCATCGAGCATGGCGGTTTCGAGAATGACCTTCACGGGGCGGCCCGATGCGGCATCCACGACCGCTTTGATCTCATCGTAGATCAGATGATAATCGCCGGCTTTCATGGCGCCGATGTTGATCACCATGTCGATCTCGCCGGCCCCCTTCGAAACCGCTTCGCGTGTCTCGGCAGCCTTGATCGACGCCGTCACGGCTCCCAGAGGGAATCCGACGACGGCCGCGACCGGAATGCCCGATCCCTTGAGATTCGCAATCGCTCGCTCGACGTATACCTCGTTGACACACACCGCCGCGAACCGGTGTTGAACGGCTTCGCGACAGAGTTTGTCGATTTCGTCGGGAGTGGCGTCCGGTTTGAGCAGAGTATGATCGATGTATTTGCCGAGACCCTCGGGAGGTTTCCCGACTCCCGGCAGCGCGCTCACGCGGTCCGCACCCGATCCGATCACATGATCCATGATGTGTCGGCAGGTATTGGGATCGATCGCATCATGGCCCGCCGCATCGGTGATATGGTAGCCCATCCTCTGCAGTTCACAGACGACTGCAGATGTGATCAGCTCCACGAGTCTGGCATATTCGGATGGATTGCCCATCCCGGAACGAATCTGCTGTTCCATGTGAGCCTCCGTGGCTGAGTCGGGTTATCGAACCGGAACGGTTATTTTTTCGAAACGGGTGGTTCCGGCGGCAGAGCGATCGGGAAGATCGATTCGAGATTCTGGTGCGGGCGCGGGATAACATGCACGGAAATCAGCTCGCCGACCTTCTGTGCGGCCGCTGCACCGGCGTCCACTGCAGCCTTGCATGCTGCGACATCGCCGCGCACGAGAGCCGTGACGTAGCCGCCGCCGACCTTTTCATATCCGACCAGTGTGACCTTGGCCGCTTTGACCATGGCATCCGCCGCTTCGATCAAACCGATCAGACCCTTGGTTTCGATCATTCCCAATGCTTCCATGAAAACCTCCAGATTAAGGTGAAGAGACAATGCTCTCTAACTATAAATTCACGACCGATCTAAATCAACATCGATGCGGGCGCGGAAGCGTCCGGGCGCGTCATTCTCAACTGCCAGAGTTTCCCGAACCGTTTGACTCCATGTTCGATACTGATCATGATTTCACCAGGAGGTGATCATGGCATCATCGAATCTGATCCTTTTCGCGCGTTACCCGGCCCTCGCGTCTGCTCTCCCCCGCGTCCCGCTGGTCAATTCCCCCTCACCCGTCCGACGCCTCAACCGCTTGTCCACCGCGCTGAACGGAGATATCTACATCAAGGATGACCGCGTGACCGCTCACCCATATGGCGGCAACAAACCCCGAAAACTCGAATTCCTGCTTGCGGATGCGCAGACTCGGGGCGCACGCTCGATTGTCACGACCGGCGGCATCGGATCCAACCACTGCCTCGCGACGACCATCTACTCGCAAGGCATCGCTGCCAAACCGCATCTGATCCTTTTTCCGCAACCCGTAACCCCTCACGTGCGGATGTCCCTGAGACTCTACATGAAACACGGAGCAACCGTGCATCCCGGAGGGGATTACTCCGGTCTCGAATCGCTGCGGGATCAACTCATGAAAGAACTCGATCACCCGTATTTCATTCCGGCCGGCGGCTCGAATGCCATCGGTGCCATCGGATTCGTCAACGCCGCACTGGAACTGGTCGCGCAGATCGATGAGGGTGAAGTGCCGGAACCGGCCGCTGTGTTCATTGCCGCCGGGACATGCGGATCACTCGCCGGGCTGCTGCTGGGCTTCGAACTCGCCGGTCGCGCCATTCCGGTGTTCGGTGTTCAGGTCGTCGATCCGGTCGTGACGAATCCCGACACCGTTCGTCGACTGATGCGGGAAACACGGATGCTGTTGCACGAGGCCGATGCGTCAATCGCTCCGGAGGGCACGGGGAATGACTCAATCCGACTGCTCACGACATTCTTCGGAGACGGCTACGGGCATCCGACCCGACCAGCCGAGACCGCCCGCCGGCTCATGCGAACCCGAGAAGGAATCGATCTCGAGTCAACCTATACCGCCAAAACTCTTGCCGCACTCGCCCAGTATGTCAGAACCGGATTCGGACCCGGTCCGGTGCTCTTCTGGAATACCTTCGCCGGACCGGTTCTCGAAAACGAAGCGTCCGCCGAATACGATGCTCTGATTCCCGGGCCGATCCGGGAGTTACTCGCCCGGTCCTGAACCGTTCGTGTGAGGTGTCACAGTGATGCGCCGATAGCCCGGGCAGTCTCGATGGCATCGGCAAGCGATGCTGCATGATCCGGACCGTACAGGCCGCCTGCGTGAATCTGCCCCGACGGGACCATCTTGAAGAAGCCGACGAACATGTCCTTCAGATATCGCGAGACACCCGCGAACTGGGCGGAAGGAGCGGCGGACGTCGTGACGAGCACGATTTTCTTGCCCATTACGTGATGAACTTCAAACTCATCATCGAAAAAACAGCACCAGCGGTCGATGAATGTCTTCATTTCGCCAGTGATCTGTCCCATGTAAATCGGAGACGCCAGAAGGATACAATCCGCTCCGACGATCTCCGGAACAAGCCGGGTGAAGTCATCGTCCTGAGCACAGAATTCGACGTGACCGTCCTTGCAGGCATCGCAGGCTGTACATCCCTTGAAATTCATGTCATACACAAACACCGTACGAATCTGATGCCCCTTGTGTTCCGCCGATTCGACCAGTGCCCGAACGATCTGCGCATTGTCGCCCTGCTTTCTCGGACTTCCAATGACCGCCAGTACTTTCATGCGACGTCTCCTCCTGCCTATCGATGATTATTCTCGAGGTTTCCCCAGCTTTGCATCCCAGAGCGCATTGACTCGTCGAATATACTCGGATGTATCCGCGACAATCGGTGAGATGGGCGCTTCGAGAGCCTGTTGCGTGTCGGGTTGAATACGACCCAGCGCAACCGTTTCCCTCCCGGCCTGTCGCACCCGTTCGCGATACTCGGACACCGCCTTCCGGAGCGGCGGCAGATCGCTCGTGAGCAACCCTCCGGCGGCTCGATAAATTTCTGCGACCAACTCACAGTGGAAGTTTCTCGCCATCCTGCGGATCATCGTGCGGAGCACCGCGAATTGCGATTGCTCGGGAAATCCGCAGTTCGAGATGATCCCGAAGGCGGTGGGTCTGATGTGTGTTTTCACATGCCGGGCTTCGCCGCTCTGATCCTGCACCATGTGCGGATCACCGAACGAGATCAACCGATCCATGAACAGCTTCATCACTCCGCTGATGTTGTCCACATACAAAGGAGTGGCAAACACGACCAGATCGGCTGAGGTGAAATCCGTGAGCAATTCGGGCATGTCATCGTGATGCACACACTCTCCGGGCGTACGGGTCCAGCACGAGTAACACGCCGTACAGGGTTCAATCCTTCTGCCCCACAGGAAATGCACGCGCGTCGTCGCACCTTTCTCTGCCGCACCCGCCAGAAACTCGGACACGATTACATGGGTGTTCCCGCGCTCTTTCCTCGGACTGCTGTTGTAAACAACAATGTTCATCGTTACAGTCTCCCCGTCGATTCTCGGTTCAGCCGAACCGAGTCATCATTGTAACGCAGTTCAAGGCATATGTGCAGATGAACATCACGTTGACCGCGACCCCGGAAAAGCCGATCCGACCATGACCCGATCCCATCCTCCCCTCGTCGCACTGCTGACCGAAGATCGCTTCTGTGTGAATCGGACGAACGACTGGTACCTCCAGCAGATTCTGGAAGAGGATCGACTCCTCGAACAGGCGACTGGACGCGAAGGAATGGCATGCCGTCGCGTTGCCTGGTCGGATCCCCGATTCGATTGGACCGGGGCGGCAATCGCCATGTTCCGGACAACCTGGGATTACTCGACCCGCTTCACAGAATTTTCGGATTGGATCGATCGCGCATCCAAGGCGACGAAACTGGTCAATGCTCCCGAGATCATTCGATGGAATCTGGACAAACGCTACCTGTTCGAACTTCAGACAGCAGGAATCCGGATTCCTTCCTCGGAATGTTACTCCAGAGGATCACGCATCGATCTGGCGGAAGTCATGGCTCGAAACAACTGGGCTGAAGTGATCGTGAAACCGACCGTTTCGGGAGGGGCTCGAAACACGTTCAGGATTCCCGCCGCTGACGCATCTCGCACCAGTGCCATGCTGAATCGAATTCTCGGGATGGAAGCCATGCTTGTTCAGGAATTCCAGTCCAGCATTCTGACCGAGGGTGAACTCTCGGTGATCGTGATCGGCGGCAGGTTCACTCATGCGGTCCGAAAAGTCGCGAAACCGGGTGACTTCCGCGTTCAGGACGACCATGGAGGCACGGTCCATCCCCATGCGGCGACGTCTGAAGAAAAAACCTTCGCGGAACAGGCGATCGCCGCTTGCCCGTCACAGCCTGTATACGCCCGAGTGGATGTGATGCGTGACAATACCGGACAATTGACCCTGATGGAACTCGAACTGATCGAACCGGAGCTTTTTCTTCGATTCCATCCGCCGGCGGCAGAAACGCTGGCGCGAGAACTGAGGAATTGTCTTGGTGGAGCGTCATCACAACTCTGATTATCGGACTGTCTTTTTTTTGTGCGGACAAGCATGGGGATCGACACCAACCTCCACTCCCGATCCGTGCGTCGCGCCTCTCTGGGATCCCCTGACCGTGTTCTGGGCGGACGATGAGGTCACGCACGTCGATCACCAATGGCGCGCCCGTTGGTGGACGCAGGGGGATGAACCGGGAAGCAACCGGACAGCCATACTTCACTCTCGCGTTCATCACCTCCGGCGGAGGCTGCACGCCGGCCTGGGGAGGGGTCATTCCGGTCACGGACGACTTCTATCATGAGGAGATCAATGCCCTCCGGGGATCGGGCGGCGACGTCATCCTGTCCTTCGGAGGTGCTTCCGGGATCGAACTGGCGATGGCCTGCACGTCTGTCGATGACCTCGCGGACGGTCTGTCCGTGCTTCAGAATGCGCTTTCCAATGAAGTCAGGATCGATACGGTCAGCATCATGGCGATGGATTATGGGTCGGCAGCCGCTCCGGATCCGGAGGGGATGATGGGTGAGTATGCGATCGAGGCGGCCGGCAATCTGTTCGGGCAGTTGGAGGTGTTATTCCCGGAGAAACCGGACGACGAGATCTGGGGCATGATCGGGATCACGCCGATGATCGGACGGAACGATGTGCCGGAAGAGATTTTCCTTCAACAGGATGCGGAGCAGTTGCTGGCGTTCGCTCAGTTCAGGGATATCGACCTTCTGTCGATGTGGTCGATCGCGCGGGATCGCGAATGTGAGGGAGGCGGGTCGATGATCCTGTTCATGTGCCATATCCCCAGGTGATCATCCGGACCTCGCCGATCAGGTCATAGGTCTCCGGAACGAAAGCCGCACCCCAGAACTTCAGCCCGAATGCCGCACCGACACCCTGGGGCCAGATGAAATCCAGCACGTCGCTTTCATGGGACGCCATCGCGGGGCACGGAATGTTTGAAAAGTCCAGACTGAGCGTCCAACCCGGCCAGAACCAGAACTGACCGTAAACCTCGAGCAGGACATAGGCATCCATGCCCACCTGAACCGCGCCGGGGTTGTGCAGCATCATGCGCAGATGCAGCCGATCTCCCGGAACGAGATCAGGATCGTCCAGGATCAGATCCATTCCTATCGGCGGGATGGGTGTCGGAGTCGCCGTCGGAGTCCGGGGCGTCGGTGTGGCCGAAATCGCCTGGGTCGGGGTTGGAGTCGGAGAAGCAGGTTCGTCCGTGATGCTGAGAACAGCGATTCCCCGGCTGGCGCAACTCATCCACAGTTCATACCCGTTGGACAGCTCCCGCACTTTCATTGCATAAATCTGAGCGTGCGGAAGTCCGCCCCACTGTGGTCCGCCATCCCGAGGTGCCGGATAGAACCCCGATTCGACGCCGTTCCACCAGGCCAGCCCGTGCAGCCCGGTTCCCTGGGGATCAAAAAGGTTGAACCATATGCGCCCGTCCGGAGACACGATGAGGGGGCTTGCATTCATGCAGGACACGCCTCCCAGCGAGGTATGATAGGTGTACGAACCATCCGCCGAGTCGATGTGAAACAAGCCCTGAGTCGACCCGAGCCAGGCCGTTCCCCCCGGAGCGGCTGCGACAGTCGTGAACAGATCGCTCTGCGTGTCGAGTTCCGGAAAATCCGTGTAATCGCGCGAAAACCGGTAATTTCCATCCGTGCGGATCACCTGCGCGACTGTGCTCACCCAGACCGTCCCGATGCGCTCAGGGTCCCGCTGGATGTTCATCCCGCCAGCCCCTGAGTTTTCGACCGCATGCCAGCCTGTGTCATCGAAATACGCCAGGCCATTGTATTCTCCCAAAGACCAGAGTTGTCCCAGAGAATCCTCAACAAGCCCCTCGCTAACCGTCATTCCGCCATGATCGAGCCACTCGGAACCACGCCATTCATGAATGGCGTCGTACATCGGATTCACCGCGAAGGTCCCCTGCGAAGGGCGAAACACCACAGCCTCGCTGTTATCGGTCGGAAACGGCCAGCCGATCCCGAGACCGTATTGATGCGCGTTGATGCCGATCCAGCGTGTTCCGTCAAATCGAGTCAATCCACCGTAACCGGGTCCGGCATTCGCGCATGCGATGACATCGCCGGTGAGGGGATCGACGTCCAGATCGTTGTTGAACAGATCATACTGGCTCGTGTTCGTGACTCGATACCGCTGCCATTGCCCCGTCACGGCGTCCCGTTTCGCGGCGCCCCCCACGCCGCAGACCCACACGTTCCCGATCGTGTCGATGGTGATGTCGTAGGTGTATGCGTCGGGCTGCCACTGCCCGAGACTCTGCCAGGAGGATCCGTTGAAACGCCAGGTGACATTATCCCCATCGACCAGCAGCGCCTGCCGATCACCGAATGCACGGAATGCCCAGATCTGCGGAGAAACATCCGGCAACGGAGGCTCATCTTGAGTCACCCATGTTCCGTCCGGTGTGCGATAATCCAGAGTGAAGGTCGGATCGCTTCCGGCAAAACCGGCAAAGCGACGCATCCAAGTATTCCCCGAATCATCCGAACAGTCTTTCCCGGGCATCTCGGCAATGCTGCCGATCACATACTCGAACTCGTAACTCGTGAACACTTGCGTGTCCGAATCGTATACGGCTACAGTTGTCCCGTTTTCGCTGTCACACCACACCAGATATCCGCCGGTCGATTTGGGTTGAACCGAGACAGCCCGGACACTCCAGATGTTCAACGGCCAGTCGTTTCCTCCCTGCGGGTCCACACCGCCGGTCCAGTAATGCCATCCACCGGATCCCGGAGTGTACCGCAGAAGACCACCGACATGTCCGCCGTAACCGAGCAACGCGCACCACAACGTCCCATCCGGCGCGAAATCCAGATCGCGGATAAAGCCATCCTGCAGCAAAGGCAATTCAGTCGCATAGTTGACAAGTGATGCCGGACCGATCGCGGGATCGTACGTCAGGAGTCCCCGCCAGGTTGAAAGCCACATAAGTCCCTGATCGTCGGCGACGATATCGGTGACCCGCGTCGTGCCGGTCAGATCCGGATGGCCGATGACCGGGTAATCGATGTTGGAAACATTGATCCAGCGATCCTCCGCAGCAACAAACTTCGAAAACCCGCCCTCCTCAGAACCCGGATCGCACCCTCCGATCCACGGATCGTTGTCCGGACCGATCCAGATCGCACCGCAGGAATCCCCTTGAATGCCGGTATTGCCCGGACGGTAGTAGCGCCAGGATTCAGTGCGCTGAGCGGCTGGATCGGTAGTGATCGCGGAATGGGCGGTTCCAGAGAGTGCCAGGATTGCGATATTCAAAGCGAGTATCACGCCAGGGAAACGGTTGAGATGCGCCTCGGATTTCATTGTTCAACTCCTCGTTGTTGATTGTCGGTTCATGAGTGACCGGATCATGCGACATCGAATCAAACCGACGCACGCTTTATATTTGATGAAATTTATCAACTTTGGTTTCGCGGTAATGAAGAATGATGAAGCGACATCGTATTTGCACGTCAGCAGAATGAAATTGCATGGGGATGAACGTCATGTCTCCTGCCCTGGAGTCTTGTTTTCCTCACATGTAAAAGATACTGTCACTTCTGGAATTAATCGGAAGAACGAATCAGAACTGTCTTCATCCGGAGGTGCCAGGATGCGCTCGGTTATCATGGGGTTGTTTTTATTGTGGTGTTTACCGATCACCCCTTTCACAAGTCTCGGATCCGGAACACAATCGCTTCCCCCCAATGAATGGATGGATCTGATGAGCCGGGGCTACGAGGTTTGGGACATCACCTGTGATCCGCATCTGCCGGGAAGACTATTCGCAACCGGAATGACCTACACTTTCAATTCTTCGCACATGTTCCCGATTCTCAGCACGGATTTTGGAACAACCTGGGTACCGTTAACCAGTAGTGACCCCGACTGGGGTTATGTCTTTGATCCCGACGATATCTCATTGTCCGTCGTCTTTCCAAACTCTACGCAACGCATCCTGTATTGCATTCGCAGTGCATCGGAGAATCGTTCTCTGATTTTCAGAAGCACGGATCTCGGGGGGAGCTGGACCAAAACCGGGGAGATGACGAACTGTGTGGCAACGGCGGTTCAGGCACATCCGACGCAGGACTGGCTGTTGGCATCCACGACACGTCAATATCCTGCTTCGGTCGGCGAAACGATCCAGACAAGAATCATCGAACTGATCATGAAAAGCACAGATGGCGGCGCGACCTGGACTCAAAAAGCCTATTTCGACAGCACCGGCATGCTGAGCGGAATCACTCGATTCTGTTTCAATCCGATTCAGCCCGCACATGTTATCGCATTGTGCAGCAGTTATTTCGGGAAAAGGATGCTCATGAGCACCAACTCGGGAGAAAACTGGCTGCCCCTCGGTTCCGATCCTGACTGGCAGCGTGAGACAGCTATTCGAGGTATTGCATTTCATCCGGCCGATCCCGACACATTTGTTGCGATCCATGATGAATACTGGTCCGACCTGCATTACTCTCTGAAGCGAACGACCGATCGTGGCGCGACCTGGTCGAATTGGGGTCCGGAGGATTGCAATGCTGTCGGTTTCTTTTTTCTTCCGGACAATCCGGAGGTCATGTTCGTCGTCTCGGATGATCAAAACACCCACTCGAGTGCTGCGATGGGAATTTATAAAAGTACCGACAACGGTCTGTCCTGGGCGGTCAAAAGAAAGTACTTTGAGCCTCAGCTCAACGACAAGATCCGTTCGGTGTTCAGTATCCCGAACGGGGGCACAGACCTGTATTGCAATGTCTCGGGTCTGCTGCGATCCACGGATTCGGGGGAAAACTGGGGTGCGATGTACTTCGTCGACGGCGTTTCCCAGCGCAACAGCGTCTGGTTTGACCCGATCAACGAGCAGAACATGCTCGTTTCACAAGAGAGTATCGGTACATTTCGCACGGTCGACGGAGGCTCTCACTGGGACGTTCTGATCGCAGGATATGAGGCGGGTTTTGATCTTGACCTGTATCAGAGTCTGCTCAGCCCATCGACCATCTACTCCAAGTTTTCTCAATTCGATACCGAAAACCAACCACATCAAAAGCTCCGTAAAAGCACGGACATGGGAACCACCTGGTCGGAAATCCCGCTGGAAGAGGATTGGAAAGTGATGCGCATCATCCCGTCGCAAAATCGCTCCGATCGTATATTTGTTCAGGGGAGTGGCGACTTCCCGGTGTATCAGAAAAGCGACGACCAGGGACTGACATGGCAGCGGATCGAGATACCTGATGGTTTTCGAATTCGTGATTTTTTCGATGATCCGGACATCAGCGATCGATGGTATATCATCGTCGATCGAGAATATCCGGATGAAATCGTTCAGATCTGGATTTCGGATGACGCGGGGCTCTCCTGGCGCGTGATCGGAACCGAACAGGGCTTCACTCCGAATCTCTCCAATCCGTACGGCGAATCGTTCTGCATGCACCCGATCAATCACAACCTGATTGCTGCGAATACCCATGGTTTTTTTGTCTCCACGGATCGGGGCGAATCCTGGGTACAGCAAGCGTTCAATGGCGAATGCGGAGGATCGGTCGTTCCTGACCCGCTTGATGTCGATACCCTCTATGCGCATTGGGAAGTAACTTCTTCGATGTGCCGGTCAGCAAATCGCGGCGTTGCATGGTCGCGATCGGATTTCCCGTCTTCCCTTTATCCTTCCCGTACCGATCGAAACATCCTGTACGATACCGCTCAGATACGGGTCATGCGAATCGAATCGAAACCGCCGCGCGTTCAGGTATCCGGATTCTGGTCGACCTGTTTGCAATCGGGCACGCCGGGTCCATTGTCGATATACGCTCTGGCAACAGAACAGGATGCCAACGACGAGGTAATCGGGATCGAGCTGTATTCCGGCGATCGATACACCCGAATCCGGATGACTGAGGAAGCGAGTCCGGGCTCTGGTTTGTTTTTTTTCTCACGACCGGTGAAAAATGCACCGTCCGGTGTTTATCCGATCACGTTGCGGGCGATCGATCGCTTTGGAATGACCGGCCCCCCCTCCGAATCGCTCACGATTCCCGAACACCACTGATTCATCGCATTCAGGGAATCGTCCCGGCCACCTGGCATCAAACCTATCGGGCGTCCCATCCGAGTTCCCACGAATCGTATTCTCCGAACAAAGAACCATCGATCGGATCGACAAGCGCGGACCAGAAAACGGGACCAGTGATCCGTCCGCTGTCTTCCGGCAGTTCAAATGAGGGGATTATGTTCACGATGGACAATCCGGAAGGAATTGAGTGATGCTCTGCCTGGATATCTGTTGACCAATCCGGGGCGAAATAGAAGGTGCCGAGAATCTCGAGAGCAACATATAGATCGAGATTCCGTTCCTGAGTTTCCATATTGCAGATGGCCGCGTTCAGAAACATCGTTTGACCGGTATAAAAGTAAGACGACGGCATCCAGAGCATCACGCCATTCCGCTCGCATTCTCTGCCAAACGTACTATCCAGCAGAGGCTCAGAACCCCATACGGGAATTTGATCGGGGACGATCGAAATGTCGTCGATATAGATCCCCTCAGCTTCCAATGTGTTGTCTGAAACAAAAACAAATCGGATGATCGCATCGGTATTTGCGATGGACAATGGAATGGCCACTTCACTCCAGTCACTCTGCAGATTCAACGCCCCTCCTCCTCCGATGAATCCGATGGTATCCCATCTCGATCCGTTGTAAAAATCGATGTTGAGTCCATCCGCTCCATGCAACGGGAACTCGAACCATCGCCAGAATCTCAAAGTTGACGGAGCACTGAGATGAAATGGCGGACTTCTCATGGTGCAAGTCATGTCAGAATCGTATTGACGATCGGCGGCGCGGTTGCAGCAATACGAATACGATCCGGAATGAGATCGATTCGAACTGCGTCTCCAGGGATTGTCCGAACCGGGATAAGACCAGTCCAGTCGGGTTGCATCCGCATCATCCAGGATCCGGGTTCGGCCGGTCGATATGACCCAAGGGATCTCGAATTCCGGATTCCCCGCTGGTTCCACATGCAAATTACCGTGGATTGCTGCGCCTTGTGATGGGAAATTCGGAGCAACAGACAGCAACAAGCGATCGTATCCACCCGAGACACGATTGGGAAGGATGAGGGGATACCGTGCGGAGTCATTCAGGAACTGGACGCGCGACCCATCCACTTGAGCGGTCAGGATGAGATTGCCGGCTGGTGACAACCCATTGTTTTTCAAAATAATATTAAGCCAGGCCGATTCACCTGCATCGAGAATTCCGTCGGCATTGCCTCCTGGCGCATAATCGTAAATGATCGTTTCTGAAACTTCGATATCTGGAGCAGTCAGCGTCAGATTGAAGTGGGCGGTCTGCTGTGTCGCATCGTGCGTCAGGTCCAGTGTGAACGCAATGATTCGATTACATCGAGACGCATTTCCGATACGAATGTTGAAGGGAATGGATGGAATGCCTGTGCTTCCGGAGGAAATCGTTCCGTACGATGCATTGGCCCCCAGCACCGTCACGTCGCTGTCCGCACAATTCAAGACAGCCGCAACATTCACTGCCGCATCAACGCCTAAATTTGCAATCAGCGGATTGACATCTATGGTTTCATTTCGCTCGACAAGGCCGTTCGAGTTACCGTTGCTGCTCGTTGTGCTTCCATCCGCTATTTGAACGGAATCGACTCTGAGATCCGGCAAACCGTCAATGAGAATTGTTGTTTGAAAGGGCAAGCTCAGTGGTGCCGTAACGGTGAGTGTAATCGGGCCGGAAAGGCTGTTTGGAACCGTGACGACGGCCAAGCCGGTTTCATCGGTTTGTTCGACTTCAAAACACTCCCCTGCCCGATACAGACAGACGGTTGCTTCATCCAAAGTACCGCTTGAGGACTGGACCCAGATTGGAACAGACACCGTCCGGGGGTTGATGGAGCGTGGATAGTCGACTGACAGAGGAAGCGGTTCCTGTGTCCAGACCACCATTTCGGGATCACCGAACAGATTCAATTCGTACTCCACCCACCGAAACACGTTTTCGGATTGAGCCTGAGGAATAAAGTACTGTTTGGACTGTGCGAACACATCTCCCAGGCGTGGATCCGGAGATTCAAACAGGAGCTTGAAAAACCGGGTATCGAACACTTCAGACACACCAAATCCCGGATTTCCCGGCATGCCCCATCCGTAGCTGAAATTCCCGATATACGCGACCGCCCCTCCCTGAGGTGAAGTTAAAAAACCGGATGCCATGCAATCAATCTCAAAACGGGCGGACAGGCACCCGATGGAGTACACGATCCAGTTTCGGGGACTGTTCTGCAGGCTGTCCAGCAGGCTGCGCGGGAAGAACCCGTTTGAAAACCCCCACGATTCGGAACTCGCATGGCCATCATGATTCAACAGGTGCCCTCCTGCGTTCATCGCATTGAAGGTCGTGAGCACGGAGAGATTGTCCAGTGACTCGTAGAGCTTGCTGATCGGTGAGAATGACTCGGGGAAATACATGTTTCCGATATCGTTCTTGTGAATACCTGAATCGGTATAGGGTCTCGGCCAAAGGACCGACGCAACGAAAAGAGCCCGATTCGTGTAGTCTGAAGGAGGAGTCTTTTCGTATGCAAGAATCTTCTGGACGATGGTCTGGACCGATTCCGGAGTTCCTGCCGGAATCCGCCCCACAGCGATGTCCGGATTCATATCCACATCATCGGACAATTCACCATATATGTGATTTCCGTTCAAATCCCAGTTTCCATCCAGATCCGAATAGTACCAGTCTGCCCCGAGATCATTGTTTCCGTGTTGGGAATCCATGGCAAACGCATATCGAATCGGCACGACTGAACCGTCTCCCCCGAGCAGAACGTATTGAATCGCCCATTCATCCAGCTTCTCTTTTAGAAATGAACGGATTTTCGAAGCCTCGTCACCGGATGGATACATCGAATCGATATCCTCGACGGTAACGATTCTTGCCCGTAATCCTTTTTGTGTTTTCCATTCGGCCAGCGGCTCGAACGACGGCAGCAGTTCATTGGAGGTCACGATGATGTAGGGGAACTGATCGTCCCTCTCACCGGTCGCACTGACAGGCAAATCACCCGACGGGTCAGATCCGGCGGCACGGTGAGTCAGGTCGAGTCGATAGCGCAACTCAGTCATGAACTCAACGGATCCTTCCAGCGGGAAGTAACGAACCGGGGAAATCTCGATGGCTGCCACGCGTTTCCCGCCCTGTCTGTATTCGCCGGCCAACCGGATCGGCGTTTCGGGAAAGGCGTCATCCGAGCGATACACCGACGATTTCACAGGTTGTGACTGCTCGGCGGGAAAACGGATCACATTGGGAAACGGCTGTGGGCGAAGATTCAGTTTTTGATGCCCGGGAAGCCATGTGACAGAATCGATGACGAGGTTTTCGACACGGCAGCCATCGGGAAGTTCAATGAACGCATTCGTCACCGGAAGTTCCGGGAAGCCCGGTTTACAGGGATAGTGCTCGCCTGACATCCGGATTATATGCGTGTCATCCACCCTCATGATGTCATACTGAACAGGATCAAACAGGCGGTGCGAAGAGATTGATCCGCCCGAAACCGAACTGACCAGGACCAGGATGCATCCCACAATGATGATTGGCTGCTTCATTCGATCAGTCCCCCGGCACTTCATTTGCGTAAAATGATCGCTCCATTTAGAATGATTATAGATTCGAGAAGATGAGTTGGCAAATCCTGGAGGTATCGGATGAATCGTATCAGGCTTGAATGGTTGTGGGTTCTGGTTTTCGGAATTTTTACGCCGATCACTCAAGGGGCGGTCATTCGAATTCCCGCGGACTTTCCAACCATCCAGGCAGGTCTTGATGCCGCACAGAACGGGGATACGATTCTACTGGCAGACGGAACGTATACCGGCACCGGGAACACGAGCCTGCACTGGGATGGCCATGACAAGCATCTGGTGATCTCCTCTGAAAATGGACCCGCAGCATGTGTGATCGATGGTCAGGATCTCGCGCTCATTATCAGCCTGAACATGTCCGGCCAGAACGCGGACGATCGCATTGTCGGAATCAGTTTTCGTCACGGACAAGGCCCGATCTGCGGGGGCATTTACTGTTGCGGGATCGGGCTGAGCCTCGAGAATTGCTTGTTTGAACAGTGCCGATCCAGTTCAACACTGACTGGTTTTGGAGGAGCGCTGTACTGCCTTGACGCATCACTCCGGATGACGGATTGCGCGTTTGTCTCGAATTCCTCCGCTCGCGATGGCGGCGCCGTCTTCAGTTACAATGGCACTCTTGCAATCGAAACGTGTCAGTTTTCCGGAAACACCTCCGCAGGAAATGGAGGTGTGTTGCATTCCATCGATTCAACCCTGAATGTCACATCCAGCATTTTCTTGAACAATGGCGGATCGGGATACGGGGGAGGCATCTACACAGAGTCCTCTTTGACGTCAGTTACAAATTGTGAATTCGACGGCAACACAGCTGAGAGAGGCGGGGCGATCTACTGCCATCTCAGGCGAGATGATTCATTCAATGTCATCAGTCTGAACGGCAATCGATTCGGATTCAACGACGCTCAGGCCGGAACCGATCTGTGTGCATCCACAAAATTATCGAGCGGACGAATCCAGGCAAAAAACTGTCAGTTTCATTATCATCCGCAATCTGATTTTTGCGTGTCACCGAAAGCAACATTCCTCTTGAGCGGGTATACATCCGAAACAACTCCGATTCAGACCGATGTGTATGTCTCTCCATCGGGAAGCGACGAAAACGATGGCCTGACCGCGGATACGCCATTTAAAACCATCCGCCATGCATTAGAGCGGCTGCTTGGCAATACCGATGATTATGTAACGATCTATCTCGCTCCCGGACGTTACTCGCCATCGTCCACCGGAGAACAGTTCCCGCTTCCCCTTGTGGAGTATATCTCATTGCGGGGCGATTCCGAGGATGCCTCGATTTTGGATGCTGAGGACGGAAGCCGTCTGTTGTATGGATTTTTTGAACAGCTTTTATCTATCAGCAACCTGGCCTTCTTGGGAGGCAATTCAGACTCTTATGGAGGCGGATTAGCGACATCTGAAACAAATGTGTACGTCAGTCAATGCGTTTTCTCGGACAATACGGCGTACGGGGGCGGTGGGGCATATCTCGCCACAGGATCAACCGATCACTTTTACTTATGTGATTTCGACCACAACACCTCCGATGCGATCGGCGGAGCTGTTTTCATTCGAGACTCCGCTCCTTCGTTCCAAGCTTGCACGTTCCAGGACAACTCGTGCACTGGACAGGGAGGCGGAATTGCCAGGATCAGCAGTTCCACCGACATCACGGATTGCATGTTCATCAGCAACTCAGCGGCGGATGGCGGAGGATTGTATTCATTATCTTCGGACGGCATCTGCTCCGAATGCTCCTTTGACGGAAACACAGGTTACGATGGTGGAGGAATTTACACCGAAACCTCGTCGAACCAGTTTACGGACTGCTTGATACGCAACAATTCGGCAACATATGGAGGAGGATTTTTCTCATACACGTCTCTCGATTCGTTCGTACACTGCACGGTTGAACGCAATCATGCTCAGAACGGTGCCGGAGGAATCATCGGGAAATCCTCTAAAACAAGTGTTCGACGATGTACCTTCAGCCACAACCAGGCGGAGGCTGACGGCGGAGGGCTCATCGTGAGACAGTCCGGAGATCCGGACTATCCGCTGATCATGAATTGTCTGATGGAATCAAACACTGCAGGAAACAACGGAGGGGCGATCCGTATCGAAAATGATAGCGACGCAACGATCATGAACGCCACGTTCAGCGCGAATGAGGCCGGCCAGAACGGCGGAGGGATCAGCGTGTCGAGTGCCAACGACGTCTCAGTGACAAACAGCATTGTCTGGAACAATTCCCCCGCGCCGATTCATACGGAAGATGCAGACGTCACGGTTTCGTTTTCGGACATTTCCGGCGGTCACGTCGGAGTCTCGAACATCGATGCCGATCCGTCGTTCGTCGGACCCGGTGATTATCGGCTCAATCCCGGATCACCCTGTATCGATGCAGGCACCGATGAGAACGCACCGGAGGTTGATATTGACGGCAATTATCGCTCCCAGTGCGGGTCTGCGGATATCGGTGCCTATGAATTTTACGCCGGCCCTGCGGATTCACGTGTTTACATCAAAATGCCGGCACATCTTTTCTATCCCGGCATGAGATGTTCCTGCAGAGCGATCATCTGGAATGCAGTCGGAACAACGATTTCCGATCATCCGTTTTTCGTCGTTCTCGAGATACTGGGCGAGTATTATTTTGCACCTGATTTTAATGAGTTCGGCCTCTATCGGATGGACTTTCCTCCCGGCGAAACGTCGATGTTCATCATACCGACATTCGATTGGCCCGCTGATGTGGGAGAATTCTCCGGAGCAAGATGGTATGCCGGTCTGACGAATCCCGAGATGAACCAACTGCTCTGGAATCTCGCATCGTGGGAGTTCGGCTGGAGTCAGTGACCACCCGGATTCCGTGAAAGGCAATCGATCGGCGATCACACTCCGGGATGATCGAATTTGCGCGAACAGAGGCACACCTTTATAATCGGTGTCGTATGAAACCGATTCTGATTTCACACTGTTCGATCTGCAGCCGCCTCGGGGAAATCGAAACCTCGTTCTCGAAGTACGGCTCCGATGACCCGGACCGGCTCCTCCCCCCCGAGGCATCCCGTCTGGTCCCGCTCACCCCTCCCGATACATACGACGCCGAACGCCACCATGTGCGCAGATGCCCGGAATGCGGCATCTTCTACCGTTACGATCAATCCTACGAGTATTTCGTCAACGGAAGCGAAGACGAAGAAGAACTCAGACGTCTCACCCCCACGGAAGCTCGCGATCAGATGTCCGATTCAACTTACGAACACCTCATCGCGTTTCTGGAAGCCCATCGCAACACTCCGGATCCCCGCGACCTTCATTTCATCGCCAAATGCCTCACCGCCCATTACCTCGCCACATCGAATGTCGAGGGGATCACGACGCTTCTCCGGGACAGCCGGCCCGATATCGTCAAAGGCGCGCTGTTCTTTCTCAGATGGCTGGTTGTAAACGGGTCTCCAGTGAATGGAATGAGGCCGTTTGAGAGCGCGATTCGCGAGATCCGGGTAGCGGATGACGAGTCCCTGCGATGGGCCGTCGCGTTTTTTGCTTCCGCGTTCTCAAAAATCGAGAAATCCTGAATACGGACACGGTCCTTCGAGTTTCATCATGCGTCTTTGAATCGATCGGCGATCTGTTCAAATCACCCGATCCCTGATACGGTGGCGTCTCGGCCGGACCCGGTTTCACTATTCAGTCCGGCAAGGAGACTGCCATGCTCGTCTTTTCCGCTCACGCCGACACCGGCTTCGATTTTCATTTCCTGAGCCGCCGGAAGGACCATACCCTTTTCGGTCATCTCGATAACTTCATCGGCGTACATGCCGTCATGCAGGCCTTCTTCTCAGGTCGGATCGCGAACGACTACACCCGGATCGTGCTGACCAAGGACGAGGAAATCGACATGGCCGGCGCACGGGAACTCGTGGAAACCCTCAGCGAAAACGACCTGGTGATCGCGATCGACGTGACGGGCGCTGAAGTCGAGTCCGACATCGTGTTCGAAAAATGCGCCCACCCGGCGCTCCAGGCATTCCTCCGGGATACGATGCAGGGTCTGTCATTCGAGATCGATCCGGGGTGCCACGATCCGATCGCCAGTGAGGATGAAGTCGACATTTACTCGCAGAAATGCCCCTTCACCTGCATGCTCGGGATCCGTGTCTGGGGAGGGGACTACAACGAAGGGCCGGTCTTCTGCTCGCCGGATGTGATCGAGACAGCCGTCGAGGCGATCTGCAGACTCTGTGAGGCGTTCCCGGAATTCAGCACCTATCTCAAACCGGCTCGGAAACAGCGGGGCAGGCGCAAGACCAAGACGACATGATCGTCCGAACCGGGGACTCACCTGAATCGGACAACCGCCGCGGGATCCTCGACGTAGTAGAACTCGTGCCCGTCGATCCACTTGCCGTCCTTTAAATACTGTGCCCTGGAATGGAGTCGTCCGTCCGGAAGGATTTCACTTGTCGACCGTACCTCGGTAATCCCGTTCGCATTTCCCGTCACTTTCTCGACACTCGTGAACCGATTCCCGTCGATCTCGAAGCTGCCGCTGGTGTAGAAACCGGCAGTCGTGAAGTAAAAATACACGAGTTTTTTCGCGGTATTGTCCCACACGATCATGGTTTCGCCGCCGTATTCTCCATCATTGACCGAGTGAATGATCCGGATGGCCTGACCGTTGAGCACCAGTTCCCATCTGGAGATGTCCTGCGCGGGTTTTTCGGCAGTCGACCCCGGCAGGGTTCCTCTCCAGGTCTTTCCGACGAAGGGCATGAGAGGAGTGAACGGGGATACGATTTTCATCGGAGCCTCCTGTGAGAATGCCTGCGCGGTGATGCACAGGGTGAGCAGCAGAGCAACCCGAGGGATAGTCATGCCTGTATCGCCTCCCGAAGGGAATCAACGACATAATCCACGGCATCGAGAGACAGGGTGGCGTACAACGGGAGCGTGAGCGTCGAATCCCCGATCCGCTCGGCTTCGGGAAAATCCCCCCGTTTGAAGCCGAACGTCTGGCGGAAGAAGGTCAGAAGATGGATGGCGCGGTAGTTGACGGCGACGCCGACGCCCGCTTTCCCCATGGCGGCCAGCACCTGATCGCGCCGGGCGGGGTCGACCCAGACCGTCACGAGATGACAGCCGTTGATCGAATCGGGAATGACGGATGGAATGGTTACGCCATCGATACTTCGCATCCGATCGAGATAGCGGTCGAAGCGTTGCTGGCGGGCCATCCGCAGGTCCTCGACGCGCGCCAGTTGCGGCAGCAGGAGCGCCGCCTGGATGTTGTCCATGTTGTATTTCCAGCCGCAGGCCAGCATGTCCCAGTGCTGATAGTGCCCCGAATAGCGATCCGCGGCCTCCTTCGACATGCCGTGCTGTCTGAGCATCCGGATCCGATCAGCGATCTCCCGGTCCCTGCACGATGCCGCGCCCCCCTCACCGGAGGTGATGCTCTTCGTCGCATAAAAACTGAAGCAGGCCACATCGGACAGATGCCCGGGACCGATGCCGTCCCGTCGCCCCTCCAGGCAGTGCGCGGCGTCCTCGATGATTGTAAGCCCGTGCCGGTCCGCGATCGCTCGAATCGTGCGCATGTCGCACATCTGGCCGTAGAGGTGAACCGGGAGAATCGCCCGTGTGCGTGGCGTGATCGCGGATTCGATCCGAGCCGGATCGATCAGTCCCGTCGCCGGTTCGACATCCACGAAGACCGGAACCGCACCGGTGTGCATGATCGATGTCGCGGTGGCGATGAAGGTCATCGGTGTCGTGATCACTTCGTCGCCCGGCCCGATTCCGAGTGCAAGAAGCGCGAGGTGCAGCGCGGCGGTGCAGCTCGTCAATCCGACGGAGTGCGGCACGCCGAGATACTCCGACAGGCGCTTTTCGAACTCGGCGACACGCTCACCGGTCGTCAGGAACAACCCGTCGAGACACTCCAGGACGGAGCGTTTTTCCGCCTCACCCACGTTATGCACATAAAACTCGACCTTCATACTCATCGTTGTCTCCAATACTCCGCCGTCACGCGTCAGTGCTTCTCGATCTGCCCGGTTTTCGTGATGATCTTGACCTCGCGCATCCACTCGAGCGGCCGCCACCAGTTTTCATTGTCGCGATACCATTCGATCGTTTCCCTCAATCCCTGCTCGAATGAGCGTCCCGGAGTGATCCCCAGGACGGATTCGGCTTTGTGTGTCGATGAAATATGGCGATCGACCTGCCCCATCCGGTCCGCGCTGAACTGAATCAGATCGTCCTTGCGGCCGGTGATCTCGAGAATCATGCGGGCGATGGTCAGGATATCGAGATCGAATCCGCTTCCGATATTGAAAACCTCGCCGACTATACGGTTGAGCGGAGCATTGATCACTTTGTCCAGGCGTTCGCAGGTGTCGTGAACGTGCAACCAGTCGCGTCGGGCCGATCCGTCGCCGTGGATCGTGAGGGGTTCGTTGTTCAGTGCGCTGGTGATGAATCGGGGGATGACCTTTTCGAGATGCTGGCGGGGGCCGTATTGATTGAACGGCCGGATGATGACGGCGGGCACGCCGTAGGTCTGGACGTATGAGTAGACCAGACGGTCCGCGCCGGTCTTGGCACTCGCGTACGGCGACGTCGGATTCAGGGGATGATCTTCACTCATCGGATCCGTCAGCGCGGTGCCATAGACTTCCGACGTCGAAATATGCACGAAGCGTTCGACGTTCGCGTAGTGTTTGAGCACCGAGTTGGTGACGACCTGTGTGCCGAGGACATCGGTTTCGAAAAAAATGCGGTTATCGAAGAGCGACCGCGCGACATGCGATTCCGCGGCGAAATGCACGACGGTATCGACCTGGTTTACGAGATGATCGACCACTTCATGGTTGGTGACACTCCCGTACCAGAATTCGCATCGCGACGTTTTCTTGATGACCTCGGGCAGATTCTGCGGGTTTCCGGCGTAGGTCAGCGCGTCCAGAATGATGATCCGGTCTTCCGGATACCTGTTCACCCAATACTCGACGAAATTGCTTCCGATAAATCCCGCGCCTCCGGTCACCAGCAGCTTTCTCATGCCCCTACCTCACAGTTCCGATGATTGTTACCCGTCCCGAACCCTGGATCCGGGCCGTTTCCGTCCGACAGAGGCATGTTACCGGAAACAGGTCGGTTTATCCATCCGATTTCGTGTCTCCGGAAGCGCATTCGGAGACGGTTCATGCTATAATGCTGAGGAATGCGCCGCGGCGCACGTCCAGGATCGGATACCGATTTTCATAGAGGAGGCGGCATGGACTCGAAGATCCGGATTGGAATCAGCACCTGTCTGCTGGGTGAAAAAGTCCGTTACGACGGCGGACACAAATTCGACAGTCTGATCGTGCATACTCTGGGGCCCTATCTGGAATACATCCCGGTCTGCCCCGAAGTCGAAGCCGGTTTTCCCATTCCCCGCGAAGCATTCCGGCTGATCGGTGATCCGGATGCACCCCGCATGATCACCGTCCGGACCCGACAGGATGTCACCGACCGGATGCTCGATTGGGCCCGTCGGCGTGTTCGAGAACTGGAAAGCGAGAATCTGTGCGGATTCATCTTCAAGAGTGACTCACCCAGCAGCGGCATGGAACGTGTCAAGGTCTACACGGAAACCGGCATGCCGATCAAACGCGGTATCGGGTTGTTCGCCCGTGCCTTTCTGGAGCACTTTCCGCTCCTGCCGACCGAGGAAGACGGCCGGTTACGGGATGCCCGGCTTCGCGAGAACTTCATCGAGCGCATCTTCACGCTCAAACGCTGGCGCGACATGCTGGCCGGGAACAACTCCAAAAGCGGACTGGTGGATTTCCATACCCGTCACAAACTGATGCTGCTCGCGCACAGCCCCGTCCATTACAAGAAGATGGGCCAGATCGTCGCCGCGCTCACCGATGCCCAACTGCCCGCCATCCAGAAACGCTACGAGGCGATTCTCATGGATGCGCTGAAGATCAAGACCACGGTCAAGAAGAATCTGAACGTCCTGCAGCATATTCTGGGCTACTTCAAGAACGAACTGAGTTCGGCGGAAAAACAGCAGATCCTGGAGGTATTCGAGGATTACCGGAACGAACACATCCCGCTCATCGTCCCGATCACGCTGCTCGGGTTTTTCGTCCGGAAATACGGCGAACCCTATCTGTCGAAACAATTCTATCTCAACCCGCATCCCATCGAACTGCAGCTCAGAAATCACGTGTGACCGCCGGGGGACTCCGCACATCCTGAGGAATCAGAAGACCGTTACACGCCCCTCCAGCGATTCCGATGCCTTCCAGGTCTGATCCGCGCGAATCACAAGGATGGCCGTCTCGGGTCTCTTCGCAGCCATCTCCCAGCACGCCGGCTCGCCCAGAACGAAACAGGCCGTCGCGATGGCGTCCGCCATGGCCCCGCTCGGATCCAGCACCGTCACACTCCGCAGATTGGTATCGATCGGGCGACCGGTTCGCGGATCCACGATATGACAGTATTGCTTGCCGCCGATTTCGAAGAATCGCTGGTAAGTCCCCGAGGTGACGATGGCACGGTCCCGCACCTTGATTTCTCCCCAGACCCCCGCTCCGAATGGATTCTGGATGCCGACGGTACAGACGGCATCGGGATCGGGTGTCAGACAGTACATGTCGCCGCCGGGATTCACGAGCAGTTTCTTCAGGCGTTCGGTGTCATTCCGCGCGGCGTCATCACGGATCCGCTCCGCAATCCACTGGGCCATCAGGCCCTTCGCGATGCCGCCGAAATCGATCGCAAGCCCCGGCTGGTCCAGGAGGATTGTACGGTTGGCCGGATCGATGCGCAGGTGATTGAATCCGGTTCGGGATACGGCATCGGCGATTGCCTCGGCCGTCGGCTCCACACCCGTTTTCCCGGCGTCTTTCCACAGGTGGATGATCGGACCGACCGTGATGTCGAATGCGCCATCCGAGATTGCAAATGCCGTCGCGGCGTCCTGAAACGCCTCGAACAGGTGCGGTTCCAGGAGGATCGGTTGTCCGGGCGACTGTGCGATCGTATTGACGACGCTGGACGGATTGAAAAACGACAGTTCGGATTCCCATTTCGCAACACTCGATTTGACGGTCGAGACATATTGATTGAGCGACTGCCGGGAAATGCCGTTGGCGACGATTTCGACCGGGATGCCGCCCATGGCGAGGAACGTTTCGGAGACATTTTCCGGTTGGCGGGGCGTGCCGGAGCAGCCTGCCGCAACCATCAGGATTAACGTCAGGAATACGCGTGCGGGTATCGATCGAGTCATCATGCGGGTCACCTCCGTCAGGAGTGAAGGATCCTTCAGAATCCGCCGGATTGCAAGTCACGGGAGGGGGACGGATCGTTGGATTTGGTTGACACCGTGAACATGAAGCATCAGAATTCGCTCATGACGACTCAACTTTCACACGATTTTGAAACACTCGGGCGGATCGCTCTCGCGGCGGTCGACCGGCGCGGGGTCGAATACGCCGATGTCCGCATGACCACTCTGGACAGCGAATCCGTCTCGGCCTCCAACGGACACCTCGACGGCGTCGAATCGGAAACGGACACGGGATTCGGCATCCGGGTGCTGTATCGCGGCGCATGGGGCTTTGCCGCGTCTCCGGTTTTCGCGAAGAGCGAGATCGAACGGGTGGCCCACGCGGCGCTCGATGTCGCCCGGGCCTCCTACCGCCTCAGCCGCTCTCCCGTCCGGCTCTCGTCCCGGCAACCCGTCGTATCGGACTATACGACTCCCCTCCGTATCGACCCGTTCTCGGTTCCGCTTCCGGATCGCATCGCGCTGCTCGAAACCGCGACGGACCGCGCGGCGACACTCGAGGGCATCCAGTCGGCCTCCGCATCGATTCTCGCACAGAGGCACACGATGCAGTTCGCCTCCCTCGACGGAAGCCGGATCCGGCAGACGATCGTTCTGTGCGGAGGGGGACTCAGCGTGACCGCGGGGCAGAAGCGGGATGTGCAGACGCGGTCCTTCCCGTCATCGCACGGCGGTGATCATGGCGCGGGAGGGTATGAGCGCATTCTGGAGATGGATCTTCCGGGGAATGCACGACGGGTAGCCGAAGAGGCCCTCATGCTGCTGTCCGCCCCCCCGTGTCCGAGCGGAGCATTCACGGTGATTCTGGACGGAGACCAACTCGGGCTGCAGATCCACGAATCGATCGGCCACCCCCTCGAACTCGACCGGGTGTTCGGTGCCGAAGCCAATTTTTCCGGAACCAGTTTCGCTTCACCCGACCAACTCGGTTCGCTCCGGTATGCCTCGGATATCGTGTCGGTCGTGACCGATCCCACCATCCCCGGAGGTCTCGGGTCATACGGATTTGACGACGACGGGACACCGGCACAGCGCGTCGAGCTGATCCGAAACGGCATTCTTGTCGGGTTTTTGTCGGGCCGCGAGACGGCTTCTCGGATCGGCGCGTTGTCGTCGGCCAACAACCGTGCGGCGGGCTGGCGGCATGTCCCGATCAACCGGATGTCGAACACGGTGTTGCTCCCCGGCACCTGGTCACTCGACGATCTGCTCGCCGACACCGGATCAGGCCTGTTTCTGACGACGAACCGGAGCTGGTCGATCGACGACCGGCGTGAGAGTTTCCGGTTCGAGTGTGAAGCGGCCTATGAGATCAGCGGCGGGAAACTCGGACAGATGTACCGGAATCCGGTTTATACCGGGCGAACCGTCGACTTCTGGAACCGGTGCGATGCGATCTGCAACGAGACTCATTTCAAGCTTTGGGGCACGCCGAACTGCGGAAAGGGCGAACCGTCGCAGTCGATTTTCACGAGTCAGGGCGCTTGTCCCGCAAGGTTTCGCAATGTTGCAGTCGAGTCCAGCGCCGGGAAGAGCCGCGGACATGGAGGCGGATGAGATGAACGCTGAAGCTGGAACGATCGACCGGAAAGCGCTCGAAGCCATTCTGAATCTGGCACCTCCCGCCTGTGAACTGGCCGTTGCGGTCGTCGACGAGTCATCACGCACGACGAGACTCGCCGAGAGCGTGATTCAGGCGAATGTATCGGTCCGGGATCTGACCGTCTGGCTCGAGCTGCGCCGGGACACCCGATCGACACTCGTGACCCTGCATTCGCTCGAACCGGAACCCGTCAAGGCTGCGATCGGGCAGGCGCTTCGGATTCTCGATACGCTGGGGGACGGGGATCCCCTCATCCCGCTTGAGTCGGCCAAACCCGTGCCTCGGATCGATATGTTTGATCGAAAAACGGATGCCTGGTCACCTAAACAGGCCGCGAAGGCATTGCGGGAGGCCGTTCGAATCGCGGACATCGGTCGATTGAGCGTCGCGGGAGCGCTTACCCTGACCTCGACTGCACGCGGCATTGCGCACACGGGCGGCATGATGCTGACTGCGTCACGCACGGAAGTCGATCTGTCGCTGACCTGTGCGGATCCATCCGGGGCGAGCGGCTGGGATCGCGCGTACGGGCACCGGATCGGCGACATCGATATCGCCGCAGTGGCCAAACGCGCCGCATCCCGGGCGATCCGGAGCCGCGATCCGGTGGAACTCGAACCCGGCCCGTACACCGTCGTGCTCGAACCCGGCGCCGTCGGTCCCATGCTGTTGTTTCTTTCCTTCCTGTCCTTCGGCGGCAGCCCCTTCAATCGCGGAACCAGTTTTATGGCGGGGCATATCGGCGAAAAAGTGCTTCCGGACTTCATGACGATCCGCGATGACCCTCTCGATCCGCGCATGGGCGGCTGGCCGTTCGATTTCGAGGGCACTCCGTGCGCGCCGGTGACGCTGGTCGAAAACGGTGTCGCACGCGCGGTCGTTCACGATCGAACGACGGCAGAGATATCCACCGGACATGCGCTCGCGCCGGGGAACGGATTCGGCCCGTATCCGAAATGCATGGTGATGTCGCCCGGTGAGACATCCACGGATGCATGGATCGCCGGGATCGACCAGGGACTGCTGATTACGCGATTCTGGTACATCAACTATGTGAATCCGATGAAAACCATGATCACCGGCACGACGCGCGACGGGACATTCCGCATCCAGAACGGAAAAGTGACCGGAGCGGTCAGGAACATGCGGTTTGTCGAGAGCATTCTGGAGGCATTCCGGCGGGCGACGGCGGTCTCTTCAGAACGGGAGTATTTCCGGATGTTCGGTTCGACCATGCGCATCCCGTCGATGGTCATCCCCGCATTCACGTTCACGGAGGTTGCCTCATGAAGCGTCGATCGTTTCTCAAGGGTATGGGACTACTGAGTCTTCTGCCGTTTTGCCCCGTGAGGGGTGTGCTGGCGCGTCCGGTTCAGGATCGGCAGAGAGCGGCCGTGGCACGAGTGGACTGGCATCATCGGCCCACGGCACCGGGATGCGCGTCGCCGGTTGCGGGTGATGATACGGGTGCGTCCTTCGAGAAATGTCTTCCGGAGTTTCTCAAGCGAAGGGAATGAACACGGGGGTGCCTGCGACGCCTGGAGCTGGTCATCAAATATCCATAATCAGCTCCGGGCCAGAGGGCTTTGCTTGAACTGGAGGAGTCCTGATAAGGCAGGCATGGCGAAAATCAACTGAACGCTATCGTTGCAGGCAATTCTGAGCAAAAAGAAAAAATCGTCTTCCATGAGAAAGATTGCTGACACTTCTCAGACTCTTTTGAAAGAGAGGCGGAGTGACACAGCTCTTCCGCCTGAAGACGATCGTTTTGTCGCTTGTTCGCACTTTTCGTAGAGAGTCTCGGGAGCGATGTCTGCACCATTAGGCCAGGAGATAGTGCCTCCATCAATCCTGGCCTGGCGGAAATACTGGAGGTCACGTAGTGGCGCAAAAACCGGACCGCGTTGGAGATAATCAGAAAAATCGATGACCGCGGTTATCCCATCATCGAACACAATGAGATAGGAGTAATCCGACTGATACTCGATATGTGTCACTTCATTCAGATTCCACATCACACGCCTCAATCCAAGGGAGCATTCTTTTTAATGTCCCTCCCGGTTCAGGCCAACTCCCAATTTTCCCGCAACTCGTCTATGTGAAGGTCAATCCATTCACGAACGAGCTTAGTTGCTGTACGGGATCCAAGTTCACCTCGAAAGACATTACCGAGAAGATCGAACACTGCCTTCTGTCCCTGATACTCCGCATGGATATGTGGCGGATTGTGCTCGTCGAAAAACATCCTGATGATGATCCCGAAGAACCGACTTATCTCAGGCATCGTATGACTCCTCCAGTTTCTATTTTAACAAATGTGCTCCCCCATTCAAATTGCCAGTCCAGTGCGAGTTAATGGAACTGCGACGTCTGGAACCGGCCATCAAGTATCCATAGCAAGCCAGAATCCCGAATCTAAAAATCATGATCAGTTCCGGACCAGTGTAATCCGTTGGCCCCGGGAGGAGGCATCAGACGAACAGTACAGGTGGCATACACTCGATGCCGACGAGACCTGCAATCCGGGTGATTATAACAGAGGTTTCTGTGCTTTCAGCGCGAACCCTGCCTGCCGGGAAAGCCTGATAACGACTCCTTCATCAATAAGACGCTTCAACCATCTCCTGGCCTGCGCGTTCGATACATCCAGCGCAGTGGCCACTTCGGTGTCCTTCATCGGGTGGATCAGAAGCATCTGAATCGATGTCCGGACGGCTGAAAAGAGCAACCCGGCCGGAGTCGCATCCACTGGCGATTCCTCGGAAACCGATGCGGGGGGTTGTGCATAAGTTCCAACACTGTCAGATACGGATGGAGTGTTATCAGCGGCAGGTACTGACGCTGCATCACCCGGATCGGATTCCTTTTGCACGGTGCAGGCTGCCGGCGCACCATCGAAAAGCGCCAGACCCGATTGTGGAGAAGAAGCCACCGAACCGGTTCGCACATCGAAGACTGCCTCGAAAGAGTCGACGTCCTCCGGATTTGGCCACGGCAGCGCTCCTTTGCGTCTCAGAGCGTCAAGTCCGGCCGATGAAATGCCTGTCGATCGGACGAAGACCGGAACGAACCTGAGTTTGTCCAGTTGCTCCACTGCTCCGGCCCAGGTCCCTCCCCTGTTCACATCGGAACTGACCACCAGTGAGGCCTCAGCCAACCCGTAAATCAGCTTGTTCCGCTGCATGGCATTCCCCACGTTGAATCCGGCGTTCGGGTCGTAGGGGGATATCAGGACCAGTTGACCATCGAGCAGCAGGTTGCGGTGTTCGCGGTTCATGGTGGTCCTTCCCAGACTGTCTGCCAGCACCCCGCAGACCTTACCCCCCGCTTCAATCGCTCCACGCATGGCAGCCTGATCGATACCCCTGGCGCCACCCGAAACGACTGTTCTTTCTGCACGCGCAGACAATCGCCCGATGGAGATGGCGTAGTCGATCAATGCGTCGTCCACTTGCCGCGATCCGACAACGGCCAGCCCACCGCTCGCCAACAACGCCATGTCGCCACAGCCGTACAGCACAGGCGGAGCATCTTCCCGAAGGCGATCCTTCAGGCGACTCGGATACTCGGCATCGGCCCTGCTGACCACCCAGATGGCGCGTGTCTGCCAGCGCTCAATCACCTGGCTCAGAAGGAATCCGCGCCCCAGAAGCCTCTGCAGGCGACTCTCGTCGATCACCGGATGGCATGCGCGCAGGATGGCAGCCGCATCGGGTGAGACAAGATCCGCGGGCTGTCGCCGGATCTCGCGCAGGTGACGCGCAAGGCGTTTGTATTCTCCGGGCGAGAGCAGATCCGGTGACATGCTTTCCCGACCTGCAATGAGTGGAGCCGTCAGCAGCAGGATTGCCTGAGTGTTGGGTGAAAGTACGGACATCATTCGTTGTACCCCGTCTGTGAGAGGGCCATCGGCCAAACTGCGCCACTGGCGTTTTTGCGGAGAAGCCACGCAGCGACCGTCAGTGTCCACCGCGAATCGACCATATCATCGATCAGGAGGACCGGCCCGGGAAGAATGGGCAGACCGTTGAGCGCGAGTGAACCATCGATGTTGCGCGCCTGTTGCGCACTGTTTGCCATCGTTTTCTGTTCGGGTCTGGCGTCTGTTTTCGCAATGACCATCCGAAACGGAAGATGCAAAGCAGCCGCGACGCGCCGGGCAAAATCCGGGACCAGGTCGGGGTGCCGAAGCGAAGGAACGCCCGTCACCCACGCGGGAGCCGGTTGCGGGTTCCACTCGGCAATCATCTTCAGGCAGGCAGCGACAAGGTCGTCGGAAAAACGGCCGTCGTGGTACTTCCCGTGTCGAACCAATCCGCCCCAACCCGCATCACCCCAGACACAGAGTGCTTTGCCGGGTTCTGCTTGATGCGCAGGTGGGATGAGTCCCTTCAATCCGTAATGAGGCATCCCGCCATCGGGCCATTTCCTGCGCGGCTCGATGGGCAAACTGCTGCGACATAAAAATGTGATGGCTGCCTGGATCCGCTCAATCGTCACATTTTCAGGCAATGGAGGTAAAACCGGGTGAGTGACACCGTTTGGGTCACCGTCGAGCGCTGCGATCAGAAAACCCATGTGCTGACCGAACGGCAGATTGACATAGTCCTGCATGTGCTGGTGCTCGTTACGCCGAAGTGCAGTGAGACGTTCTGCCCGATCCCAGAATGCTTCGCTCAGTGTTGCTGCCGTGAGTTGCCATTTACTCCCTTGCTTTGCGATCGGAGCAGGTGCTTCAAGAGACAGCAACGCCATCGTCTTCTCAATGCGCCCCTTGCTCAGATTGACTCGAGTCAGCAACTCGGGAACGGACAGGCCTTTTGGCGCGTCTTCAAGAGCGTCCAGGACATCAGCCACTTCCTGGCGCGTCGGAAACGCACTCCGGATAAACCAGTCGGTAATGTCTGAGTCTTCGTCGCCGCTGAGCAGCACACCATAGGCGGAGTCCAGCGCGCGTCCTGCACGACCGACCTGCTGGTAGTAGGCGACAACAGAGCCCGGCGTCTGATAGTGAATCACAAACGACAGATCCGGTTTATCATACCCCATGCCTAAAGCCGTCGTCGCAACCAGCGCTTTGACCTGATTGTTAAGCAGTGCATGTTCCAGTTGCTCGCGACGCTCACCGGTTTCTCCGGTATAGGCTTCCACGTTGAACCCCTGAGTCTTCAACCAGTCCGCCACCTGATTGGCATCCCGGACGGTCAGCGTGTAAATGATGCCGTGGCCCTTCAGTTTACCAAGTTGCTCCGCCAACCAGGCAAGGCGCTCGGCCTGGCTGGGCAGGCGGATAGTCTGCAACGTCAGCGATGCGCGATTGAGGTCTCCCCGGGACACCTGGAGGCGGGGCCCGAGTACTGCAGCCAGATCGTCCATGACCCTGTTGTTCGCCGTAGCTGTTGTAGCCAGGAGTCGAAGATTGGGCGGCAGCGACTTGACGATGCGCTCCAGCATCCGGTAGTGAGGGCGGAAATCGTGCCCCCAATCCGAAATGCAGTGCGCTTCGTCGATGACCAACAGAGCGATCCGTCCGGCGATATCGGCCAACACCTGCGTGCGAAAGTGCTCGTTCGCAAGGCGCTCGGGCGAAATCAGCAGGATGTCGATCTCACCGTTTGCCAGTTTGCTCTCGACCAGCGCCCAGTCACTCACATTGTCGGAATTGATCGTTGCGGCACGAACGCCCATTCGCTCTGCCGCAATGATCTGGTTTCGCATCAGCGCAAGCAATGGCGAGATCAGCAGAGCGGGGCCTGCGCCGGATTCCCGGAGCAACCTGGTCGCGATGAAGTAGACCATGCTCTTGCCCCACCCGGTCTTCTGCACGACGAGTAATCGACCTTTGCCTTCGACAATGTGACGAATGGCATCTTCCTGGCCATCCCGAAAGACAGCCGTCGAAAGTCCCGTGCCAATCCGGAGCAGATGCAGCGCTCTGTTTCGTGAGTCATTCATTCAGCGGCCTCCAGTCAGATTCATACACAGCAGTAATTCTGCGTGATAGGTCTCAGACATGCAACAATATCTTGATGCAACATGTACACATCCGGGAGCACGCCTGTCAAGGCGGCAGGTGTCCGGGCAGCCACGCCAGCGCCTCCGGGACCGCATCGGATACATTACCTGTCACCATTTTAACATCTAAACGCACACGATCGCTCCAGAAACACACTCGACAAAAACTGACGTCCATCTTGCTCTCTCCTGCTGCCTGAAATACACTCCATCTGTCGATCGTTGCGTAACGCCTCCTCATGACGAACAGGACGATTGCATGGCCAACAACGACCCGCGTTCCAAACGGATCAGTCAGCGACCCGGTTCGCCTCGGCACCTCACCGCTCGTCGGAGACATCCATGAAATCCGATCAGACCCACCATCCCCTCATCATGTTCCTCAGTTCAACACGCCTGACCATCATCCTCCTGATTCTGCTCGGAATCGCCTCGATCGCCGGCACCGTCGTGATCCAGCGCGGCACCTCCGAGGAATCGCATATCCAGCACGTCTATTCGCCCGGCACCATCCGATTCCTCGACGCAATCGGCGCATTCGACATGTATCACTCCCCCCTTTATCTCGGCCTGCTCATCGCACTCGCTCTGAACCTGATCGTCAGCACGCTCCGAAGACTGCCCCGCGACGTCTCGCTTCGCCGCCGGCTGAAAAGCGAAGGGAAACCGGATCCGCGAGGCATTGCGCGATTCGGATTCTATGTCACGCACGCCGGTTTCCTGACGATCCTCACCGGCGCGATGCTGAGCGGTCTGACGGGCGTCGAAGGGATGCTCTGGATGCTTCCGGGTGAAACCGCCGAATCATTCACGACGTTGAGGGGTGACACGCTCGCGATCGGACAGACCGTGCGGTGCGATGCATTCCGGATCGACATGTACGAGAATGACCCGGGGATGGTGCGCGAATACCGAACGGATCTTACGCTGACGGATTCCCAGGGCCGTTCCGCGCAGCATGTTTTACGCGTCAACGGTCCGGTTGCGGCCGGCGGATTCATGCTGTACCAGGCCAGTTATCACGTGGCGGGCATCGAGTATATCGAAGTCGGCGTGCGGTCGAAGGACGGGACGCCAACGAGTTACCGGGTCAATGAAGGCGAATCGTTCGAGTTCGTCCCGACGGAAGGAACGACGGTGTCCGTTACGGTCGAGCAGTTCGTGAGCGACTTTCAGAGACTCGATGACGGACGGGTTGTGTCGCGCTCCGACGAGTATGCCAATCCCGCCGCACTGCTTTCGATCCGCGAAGGCAGCGCTGATGCACGAAAACAGTGGGTCTTTCTGAATTTCCCGAATTTTCACGGCGCGTCCGGACCGGATGCCGCCTATGTGTTCTCGTTCGATCGCATCCAGCCTCGGTTCGGAACGGGAATCCAGATTTCCCGGGATCCCGGCAGCACCTTCGTCTGGCTCGGATCGGTTCTGCTCATCTGCGGTCTGATGCTGTCGTTCTTCATGGATCCGTCGAAACGATTCCGTAACCCCTCACCCGCCTGACGGTCTAATCCGCGGAGGCATCAGCGAAGATGGACGACACGACACTCAATCAGATCGTGATGGTGGTATATATGGTCTCGGCTGCGGCATTTCTCTGGACGAATCTCGCCCCTGAACCGAAACGCTGGCGGATTCCGATGGGCGTTGCATGGCTGGGGTTCGGTCTGCACACGTCGAGTCTGATCTGGCGGTGGATTCACAGTTATCAGATCGGGATCGGACACGCGCCGCTGACCAACCGCTATGAGTCGTTCGTGTTTTTCGCCTGGTCCATCGTGGCGATTTTTCTTGTTTTCGACCGGTTTCTCGGGTTGAGGCGTTTCGGGGCCGCGATTCTGGCGGGTGGAGCGGGGTTGATCGGCGTGACCTCGCTGATACCCGGCATGGAGACTGCGGTGACGCCGCTGATGCCCGCGCTGCAGTCCAACTGGCTGTTTTTCCATGTCGTGACGTGTTTTTTGGCCTATGCTGCCTTTGCGGTGGCCTTTTTTACGGGCATCATGAGTCTGACCAGGGCACGCGGAGGCAATCTTACGCGGGAATCCTCTCTCCAGCTCGATGACGTGATGTACCGGATGATCATGGTCGGCTTTTTACTCCTCACACTGGGGATTATCTCCGGATCGGCCTGGGCATATCGGGCCTGGGGACGCTACTGGGGATTCGATCCCAAGGAAACCTGGTCGCTCATCACATGGATCGTGTATGCGGTGTTTCTGCACGCGAGGATCACGAAGGGCTGGGCGGGCAAGCGGCTGGCGCTCATCGCGATCATCGGGTTTCTCTCGGTCATCGTCACATACTGGGGCGTCAATCATCTCGACATCTTCAAAGGCTTGCATAGTTACGGTTGAGAGCTGCTATAATGCGGGATGCGGCCGACCGGTCACTCACGCGCCGGGCAGAACGGCCGATGGGAGGGGTTATGAAACAGGGATGGATGTTATGGATCGCCATTGCCGGGTTCGCCGTACTGGGCATTGCCGTCGGATTGGCGCAGGACACGATCACGAAGGACGTCATCCGGATCGAAACGCCTCAGAAGGTCAGCAAGGGCAGTCCGACTGAGGTTATGTTCTACCACAAGAAGCATGTCGACGAGCGCAAGGCAACGTGCGACAAATGCCATCCTCCGATCAAGGCGGTCGTCGACGCGCCTGAAAACAACCAGCAGCTCGTGCATGACGCCTGCCGGGTCTGTCATGACAAGGACAAACCCGCCAAGACGTTTGCCTGTCAGACCTGCCACGTTTCGAAAACATAAACGTCTCCGATGAAAGCGTCCTTCCCATCCGGGCTGTTCAGGGAGTATCTCGCTGCACGCGGCAACGTGATCTCGATCGGCATGTTCTACGTGATCGAAGGGTGATGACACGCAGCACTGCGGCTGTCCGGTCGGATGGCTTTCCCGGAACAAATGGATCCATTCAATGAAATCGAGTGCGAGGGGTGTCGTGTCTTCATCGAGCGCGATGTGCTGAAGACGCTGGATCTGCCGGCGGAGCTCGAGTTTCTGATTCCGCAGGAAGGTGTCGTCACGATCCTGCTCGGTCACGAGTCGACAGGGATTGACGTTGTTCCGAGATCAGCAGGTGATCCATCCCGTTGATAGCTCGATTTCCGGTCTCCTCCTACCAGTCTATTTCTATCATCCGGATATCGCTGATCAGATACGTCCCGGTCGCTTCCAAAACTGCACCCCAGATCCGCACATCTTCAACCGGAGCCACCCCCTCCGGCCAGTTGAATGAATCGATAATCCGCGCCGCATACCCCGTCGGCGGGCAATCGATGACCCCATAATCCACCCCCTCGGAAACGCTTCGCCAGGACGGCCAGAACCAGTAGGCGCCCTGCACGTCAAGCACGATGAAAAGCCGCAGATCCTCGATCACAACGGGATGCCAGCTCAGAATGCCGACATCGAGATAAAACTCGTCGCCCGGAAGGAGGTGCGTGCGGGGCACGATCAGGTCGAGGTCAAGATCGCAGCAGGGCGGCACGGTCGGAGTCATGGAAGGCGCGGAAGTCGGCGGCGGCGAGGGCGTCGGTGTGGGGGTATACGGATTGAGGGGTACAAGTTCCACCTCGACGGTCTCCCAGGCGGAACACAGGCAACCAGTAGAAACGGACCGGTATCCCGCGGCAGACACCTGAATCCCGACATAATGCGTATCGTGGCAATAGACCGACACCGAACAGCACCCCGATGCGCCGGTCACACACTCATCATACGATCCATATTGACCGTACGATTCTTCTACCAATGCGTCTTCGATCGGCACACGAGGCTCCGTTCCCGCGTCAAAAACACACACCTGATGATGCGACCACATGTCTCCGTAAGGCGCACTGGTCGGCGTCGGAGAAACCGGAACGGGTGTGAATGTCGGCACCGGAGTGGCGTCGGAAGTCAGATCGTAACAGTACACCACTCCACAGTCCGGACCATACTGACCTGAATCCTTCTGAGGAGCTCCACAGACGACATCAGAACCATCGATGGCGACCGCGGCTCCGAAGGAATCATACCGAGCGCCGTCATGCGGCAGCAAATGCGAGGTTTCGATCCAGTCTCCTCCAATGAAATCAAACACGAAAGCGATGCCGATCGATGCGCCTGCACCGTAAAAATTAGGTGAACCCGTCACCAGCCTGTCTCCGGACAATCCGACGGATCGACCCAATTCCGTGTACGCCGTTCCATCGGAAGGAACGATAGTATGGACCAGATTGAACACCATCCCGTCATACTCGAACACATAGATGCTACCGACATTGTAGATCCCACCCACATCGCGCAACGGTGCCGATACGATCAACCGGTCACCCTCCAAGGCAATGGCATACCCGAAACTCGAATCGTATCCGGCATCCGGAGATTCAATCGTCCAGCGGTACGCCCATGTGCCCTCGTTGATGCCGTAGACGAAAACTCCGCCGTTATCGCCATGTCCCGGCGCTCCGATGACGATGAACTCCTCCGACATCGCCACATCGTATCCGAAATACCCGTAGGATGCCGGTTCCGGATCGACCCATCTCGCGGTCTGAATCCATTCCCCGGAATCCATCTGAAAACCATACGCAGCCCCGGCATAGCTCAGGGGAGCGGTTTCCAGAGGCGCTCCGAGAACGATAAAGTGACCGGTAATCGCGCAGGACGCGCCGAACCATGCGGGTTGAGCCAGATCGGCGTTCCCGATCTCCGCCGTTTTGATCCACGCATCACTGTCACGCTCGAACAGAAACGCCGCACCGGTGCGCTCAGAAAACACGTTCGATTCCGGTGCTCCGACCAGCACCCTGTTTCCATCCGATGCGATGCTGTAACCAAAGAGCTCAAAACTCTGCGGATGCCCGCTCTCGATCCGGTCGGAAAACGTCCAGACTCCGTCGATCTTTTCAAAAATCACGACCTGACTGCCGCTGACAGGATTCGAATAGGATGCCGGAGCGCCTGCAAACAGATACGGACTGTCGAGTTCGAGTTCACACCCGAGTCTCTGCCGTGGCGATCCCTCCGGATCAACGATCCATTGAGTCTCCGTTCGGTCGTCATACGGGAAAACCGGTATGGCATTTCCCAGAACCATGATGATCACCGCGAGACGAAGGATTTTCATAGAAGCTCCTTTCAGAGGATCGGACTCCTGAAGGGTTCCATCGCAAAATCGATGCCAGTGAAATCATCACAGGAACAACGGTTTTTCAGGAAATTCGTAAACGAATGTCCGTCTGGATCGATGTAATTACGCAGAATGTAATTACGGAATATGGCAGGTTCTGATTGGAAGGCGCTGTTGGTTGCCCTTTCAAGGCAAGCCTCTCTTTATCCACCGATTACGCCGATGACACCGATGATACCGATTCGTCCGGACCGTCGCTTTTCCACCGATTACGCCGATGACACCGATGATACCGATTCGTCCGGACCGTCGCTTT
>CALFER010000024.1 GCA_937951895.1 uncultured bacterium | reverse complement strand
TAATTATTCCGAAAGAAATCAAGGTTTCCCAGCTAAAAAATCTGGAATCTAACAAGAAGTCGCCAGTCTTATCTCGTCTTTGTCTGGTCTGTAATACCCAAACCAGCCTCCCTGGTAAGCAACTGGAGCAACATCAATTCCCCAATTCTTTGCAACGTCAAGTAAAGGGAGTTTTGGCAATTCGAGTTTTTGATAATCAAGTTCATCTCCATCCGTATCTTCGACTTTGAAGACTGGAACTGCGAGAAAACCTCTTAATAATTGAGAAATGTGAACAGGCTTCTCTTCATTGTCTTGTTGCGGCGCACACATATCTTTCTTCTTTGAAATCCATGGAGCTAGAATATGAAACGCTTTACTTCCTTTCTTCACGTAGCGGTTTATATCTTTCCACTGATTGAAGCCTCGTGCATCTGAAGTTCCATTAATAATCATGATAAGTCTATTTGTAAGACTCCAGGCATTACTTGGAACATCAAATGGTGGGAACGTCGCAATGGAAATAGCTTGAGGAACATTCCCTGTTTTGAACAATTCGACGATCTTGTTCAATGTCTCTGAGACTCGCTGATTCAAATTGCTGTTCATACACTTCTCTCCTTTGATTTGGCTCTTTTAAAGAGCAAGTTAAGAGTTTTGTACACACGTATAGATTTGCGACTATAGAGTCGCTGGAAAAACGCTCAGGATTGGCTACAATGCGAGATTATAGTGAGTGTGGGGCGATTACCTTCCGAGAGAATGCCGAGAGTGTTAAAGATATAAAAAATCGAGTGTATTCGACATTTAAATATAAAAAAGGAGTCTCTTTTGTTGCGGCGCATAAAAAATACAAAGCATGCTTATGGGACCCAAACAATTGGGACTCAATAGGAATTCTTACTTACATCCACAGTCACCACTCCTGACAAGAATTTGGCAATTCCAAAAATTATATTTTGCAAAATTGAGTTTTACCTGGGGTTGACAAATTTATCCAATTGACATTGATCTGTGAATAACTCATATTTCCATTAACGCGTTTTCAATCTCAAGAGGAGGTTTTTTACATGGCAAAGTCAAAATCAAAAGCAGTCGTCAAGAAAGTCGAAGAATCCAAAGAAGTCGAGATCCTATCCGCTGAAGAAGTCCAGAAGATAGATGAGGCGGTTCAGTTCATTAATCAGCAAGCCAATGCTCCAGCTAAGTCGTTGCTGGATATCGGCAAGTACCTACTTGAGACGTTCTTCGATAATGACCCCAAAAAAGTAGATGACCGTGCGCCTCGGAAAGGGATCTCTCTTAGAAAGATTTCAGATCATCCCGACATTGCTTTGAATCATCAGGCTCTTTCCAATGCAGTCAAGCTCGCTGTGCAAGAAGAAACATTCAGAGCGGATAAATATTCTGCCCTGACTGAATCACACAAACTCGTACTATTCCGTCTGCGAGATAAAAAGGAAAAGCTAAAATTCGCGGACAAAGTGATTAAAGAGAATATGTCAGTAAGGAAATTGCATGAGGTTTTAGAAACTGCAAAGCTGATTCCTGCTCGTGGTCGTCCAGAGCTTTCTGCTGTCGGCGCACCTGATCTCTTCTCTTCGTTCATTCACCCCTTAGAAAAGCTCGCTCATCTCGATTTCTCATTCGATTCTGATGATGTTGAAAAGCTCACTGAAGAGCAATTCGATGCACTGACTTCTTTGAAAGATAAGCTGGAAAAACTGATAGAGTTACGTTCTCAAATCAAGAATTAGCTTTTGCGTAGATGCTTGATTTATAAAGGCTTGGAAGTGGCGTGACGTACCGCCACTTGTCGTGAGGGTAACAAGATGAAATTTCACAAGAAGTGGATCGAACAGTGTGACGCTTCGGTTGGAATCAAGGAACGATATGGAACTGAGAAAGCGCTCGGTTACCTCATTGGTGAAAAGCTGTTCATGCATTTGGAAATTGCAGAAAAAGATGATCTCTGGGCGCAAGAGATTATTCCCTTCTGCACAGAAATAAAGAACCTGTTCGAGCAATGGGAAATCAAAAGTTACTTGGATAATGTTAAGCGAACAGGCCCTGCTGGTCATGTAATGTCTGATGAGGATTATGAGGAAGTCGGGCACAAAGTACATAAGTACAATGTTGTAGATGCCGCTCAGAATATTTTCCGACTTGAGAAGATTCGTTCTCTTCTTCTTAAGGATGGATAATTCGGATTTGAATTCTCACTATATAACCACGCTTAAACACGTCAGGATGGCTCAGGATTGATTTTTATAGTCTCCGAATGTGAAGATGCTGGGTGACTATATAGTCGAAGTATTTATAGCCAATAAGATGTTGAATATATTGACTAATCTCTATAGTTGAAAACCGTAAGAGTCAGACTATATCGAATTAAATAAACATGCTCATGGGAGTCTATTTGACTCCCACAAGCATGTTTTGAAAATTGAGTGATTATGCCGCGATTACATCGTCAGTAATATCTTGGGGTTCTTCTTCCGTGGATGTGGACTCTTCGGCAGCTTTTGACATGAACGCAATGTTCTCGACAATCACAACAAGTCGAGACATCTTCTTGCCTTCAGACTCCCACTTCTGCTGATTCAGTTTCCCTGCAACCGTGACTTTCGATCCTTTCGTCAGAAACTTGTCGATCGTCGATGCAAGGATTCCGAAAGCAGTGCAGTCGATCCAGTGAGTCAGTTCTTTCCGATCCGCTCCCTTCCCGCGCACTTCATTCACGGCAATCGAGAATTTCGTGATGACGAGTTTGCTTTCGAGTACGACTGTTTTTGGATCGTTTCCAAGATACCCCGCGACTGTGACTGTGTTGATCATGACTTTCTCTCCTTCGTTGGCTTGGTTTAACTACCAGCCGTTGAGTGTTTCAGAGTCTCAGTGAAGTTTCTTCTTCAACCGCCTCTGATCACTTAATCGAGGAATGAGATTGATTTTCCTAATTTACTATGAAAAATATTTTATGAGTCGCGAGAGGCGAATTCTGATTCTGATGGAAAGCCATGAAGACCACTGTTCTAATCTGCCTGCCACGCTGCCACGGTTGGTTAAAAAGTCAATGTAATCAGATAGATAAGTTGAGCGTGGCAGTGTGGCAACCAATCCGAGTCAGACTATTCGTATCAGTTCTTCGAGCAAGGGAACGATTCGATCGAAATTATTATGGATCGTTCTCCAGACAATTTTCAGATCCAGTCTGAAATACGTATGAGCAACAACATTTCTCATGCCGATCATGTCCTGCCAGGGAATTTCGAGATGGGCATCTTTCAATTCTTCGGGAATATGGCTCGCAGCTTCCCCGATGACGATGAAATTCAGAAGAACGGAATCCACAAGTATTGGATTTTTAGCAAAGTTATCAAAATCTAGATCTTGGACATACGTCTGAATTTTTCTGATCGAATCCAGAATGTCCGAGATGCGCAATCTTGCATCTCTATGCGGCACGGATCATCTCCCTGAATACCGTTTCTCTGAATTCGCTTCGCAGAGAATCAAATGTTCCGAGATCCACTTCGCATCCCAGAATTTTCTCCAAAAATCGTTTCAAATCGAAAAACTCAAACAATCCGACTTCCGCATCAGGATCAAGATCAACTAGAATGTCGATATCGCTCTTTTCTGTCGCTTCATCCCTGGCCACCGACCCGAAAATGGCCAATGACTTTACATGGAACTTTTTAATCTCATCCAGATTCTCTTGAATAATCTGGATGGCTCTGTCCTTTTTCATCGTGATTCTCCTCAGTTTCTACTCTACCTGTTCCAAGCTGAGAATCCAACCCACTCGTTATCCACCCAAATCTTCAATTTCGACCTCACAGTCTCGGATGATTTTCATGAGCAATCCAGGGCCGATGATTTCTCCAGCTTGTACACGGATAAGCTGGCGGCCAGTAATCCGAGGGTGACGGGTCATCTGCTCAAGGCAATCTTTTGAATTCCGATAAACTCGTTTTGAATCAAATTGCCACCTTCTGCCTCCCAGCACAACTCTATGGCTTCCCTGGTTCTTTTTATCAGAACATCCAGCGATTTTGCCTGGGTGTGGCATCCCTTCAATTCGGGTACGGAAGCAATGAAAAAGCCTTCGGAATCCTTTTCAATGATAACATTGAACTCATGAACTGTTTTTTTCGAGCGATTTTTCCATCAACACCTCCAATAGTACTATGATCGTTTAAAGCTTTTTAATCAAGTTGGATTGTCGGCGGTATGAGCGGAAATTCTGGTGTCGTTTTGGTGTCGGTGTCCTCGGAAAAACGGGTGTTTTCTGGCGTTTCTGGCGTTGCTGGCGATTGAAGCATGAATCTCGTGAAGTCTTGAAACATAAGGGTTTCAACGGTTCATTGCTAAATATTTTGTAACTTGCACAGGGCCCTCTCAATCCGCTAACACGGGTTCGACTCCCGTTGGGACCGCTTCCTCTAACATAGCTTCATCCGATGTTTCCCTCTCAGAAAAAGTTGGTGTCGTTTTGGTGTGGAAGCCGTCGCCGGACCCTCTGCTTTCAAGGCTCTTTGAATGGGTCTCCCCTGCATCACCGGTAATCGTCTTTCCTTCTGTCGATTTAGCTAAACCTAAGTCGATAGAGGTCACGATATCGATTGCATCATCGAAATTCAGATGGTGATAAATCTCAGTTGTCACCTTCGTGGATTTGTGTCCGAGCAGTTTTGAGAGCGCCGCGATGTTCGCGGTCTTCCTCAGAGCTTCGCTCGTGAAGTAACGTCGGAAATCGTGAATCCGAAGCGACTGGATACCCGGTTTCTTCTTCAGAACGATTGCCTCCGCCTTCGTCACGCCAACGACCTCATGCGAACGAAAACCAATGCCGCAACCGACATGAAAGCAAGAAGGGCAAGAAATGTGATCAGTCTATTCATGTTGTCAGCGCCAACTTCCACGTTCACCGAGCATGACCCGGCAACACCATCCGGTTCAAAAACGTACCGTGCCGTGTTTCAGTTCAACACACTGTTGTCAGGTAGTCACTCAGGCACCATTTTGCCACAAAAGTTCAATTTGCCAACGCTGTAAATGCCTGATCCGTCAAACGATTGCAATGTACGATCGCGTTAAATTGCTCCTGCACTCGATATGCAACATCCACCTTCGTACCAATAACAGACTGTCCTGCCCGGGTCGATGAAATAGAGTTTTATCGATGGAGACTGTCCGCATCCTCCTCGAGGAACACCACCTTGCCCTGAATGGTTTTGATTCCATATCGATTTCTGCGAGACAGATCACCATTCCTCCTCCGCTCCGGATAACAATCCTCCTTCTCTGTAAAACTAACCGAAAATGGCCAGATCGGTCGTGCAATTGACGCATATCGCTGTTTTCCATATACTAAAATCGGTTTTTGTTTATTTGAAATGATCGGATTGGGAGTCTTCTGTTTCTGTACACTTTTGAGGGATTCAGTTTCTTTCAAAGGAGGATGACAAGATGACCGGTCGATTCATCACGTGCTTGACCCTGCTGTTCCCCGCCTCATTTGTTTTCGCGGCTACGTTGCATGTTCCGACGCAGTACGAATCGATTCAGGAAGCGATCGATGCGGCTTCTTCCGGCGATTCCATTTGCGTGGCGAACGGCACCTATCTCGGTCCGTCAAACTGCAACCTGGATCTGAAAGGCAAAACACTCACGATCTGCTCGAAAAACGGTCCCGACACCTGTCTGATCGACTGCGAGCAGACTTCTCACGTGATTCATTTCGAGACACGCAACGGTGAATCTTCATTTGTTGGTTTTTCAGTTCGAAACGCTCGTTCACGATACGGCGCTGTCACATGTTCAGGCGGATCTCCACTCATCCGGAACTGCGAATTCATCGATTGCTATTCGCTGGATCATGGCGCTGCTCTGTATGTATCCGATTCACGGGCACGGATCGAAGACTGCCGGTTCATCCGAAATCATGCCGTTCACAGCGCAGGCGCGGTTTATGTCTATCATCACTCTGATGTGGTGATTTCGAATTGCTACTTCCTGGAAAACTATGCGGGGCATACCGGTGGCGCGATCTGGTGTGAATACGCCGATGCAGAAATCACCGGATGTGCCATCGTCCGGAATCGAAGCGAATGGGGGGGCGGAGGAATCACCATCCACGATGGATTCATGCGAATCCGGAATTGCACGATCGCAGCCAATACATCCAACGATCAGGGGGGCGCAATCAAGACAGATTCCAGCTTCGATGCCTTGAATACCATACTCTGGTGCAATGCTCCGGACACATTTGATTTCGAAGGAAGCATCACCCCCCGGATCGAATTCAGCGCAATCCAGGGCGGATACGAAGGACTGGGCAACATCTCGGCCGATCCCCTGTTCAGTTCGGGCAACTTTCATCTCGCAGCCGATTCACCCTGTATCGATGCCGGTCGCACCGATGCAACTCAATCCGTTGATCTTGATCGGTCACTACGGCCCCAGGGCGAATCGACCGACATCGGAGCTTATGAATACCCCGGATTGCCGATGCGAACCAGAGTGACGATGCACATGCCCGCTCATTCATTTCACACCTCGGATCCATCATCCTGCACGGCATCGGTCTGGAATGTCGGCAACACAACTCCGGAAGATACGAGATTGTTCGTTCTTCTGGAACTACACGGCGCATTCCTGTTCGCTCCTTCATTCGGACCATATGATTTTTATGAGCGGAGTTTTCCAAACGGCATGACGATTGTGGATGTGCTGCCTGATTTTTATTGGCCTGAGGGAATCGGTTCGGGAACTGGAGCTGTCTGGTACGCGGCATTGGTGGATCATGATATGACGAAGCTGTGCAGCGAAGTGGGGATTTTTGACTTTGATTACTCAGAGTAGCTGCAGATGAGGAGTGGGCCCAGGAGCATCCACGGAGGGTATGAATGATGAAAAACGGGTCGACGTGTGTGACTGAACTCGTCTGTTCCATCGCCATCGTCCCCTTCCTCGTAATGGGAACGATCGCTCAGACCGCTCCGTATCTCACGGTCGAGAAATTTGCTCCGAACGATGACATCGTGTACCCCGGATCAGCGGTTCAGGTCGTGATCACCCTGACGGGCAGGGGTGATCCCCCGGATCGTCTCCCGATCGATGTCGTGAACGTCGTGGACAAGTCTCAGTCGATGGCCGAATCACCATCCGGGTGGAATTCCGACCTTGACCCGCCGTATGGTCCGCAATCACCTCCCTACATGGACGAAGCGTGGATTCCGATGGGCCAGGTCGTCTGGGCTGTCTGGAAGTTTTATGAGTTTCTTTTTCTGTATCCACCCATCGACGGTTTTCGGGACTGCGGCGGACTGGTTTTCTTCAGTGATCCCGATATCCCGGATGGCGTTCCGGGTGTGTTCGCCGTGACGACGCCAACTCCTGTTCAGGTTGGTAATCCGGAGCCCTCCTGGCATGAAACAAGGCAGTTCTGGTGGTTTGACCATCTCTCCCAACAGACCTCCGGCGAAGGCTCAACTGCGATGGGTTGCGGCATGCAGTACGCTCTCGGTCTTCTGGACGCGATGCCTCCGCATCCCGCCCCCTCTCAGACTCCCGCCGTGACCGGTGATCGACACATGATTGTCATCACCGACGGGCGTCCCGGCGCATTCTGGACTCCCGCTCCGGAAATGACACCATCCTGGTCGGATCCCTATTCTCATTGCGTCGAAATGGCTCGAATGGCATCTCTGTGTGCACCGTGGGGCGATTATTCACAGTTTTTCTCGACCACCATCCACTCGATCGGTCTCGGGTCGGCTGTCGAATCGCTTTTGCTGCAACAAATCGCGGATCCTTTCGATCCGGTCTTCTGGGGCGGGACACCCGTACCGGAAAATGTAAAACATGGGGAATATTACTGGTTAGCCACAACAGACGATCTGACCTGGGTGTACCAGTCCATTGCGCGTTCGATCACGGGATGTGTCGGAGGCCGTGATATTCAGATCGTGGAAAACTGGGCGAGGGCGAACGGTCTGTGCGCAGATGGAAATCCGCTCCATGTGTCGATTGTTCCGGACTCATGGAACATCACTCCTGAAATAAATCCGGGTGATCCTCCTGTCTATACATGGCGTTTCGATCAGGTCGGACTGGGCGACACGGCATGGATCACATTCATGATTCGGATCGATGACGATGCGCCGATTGGAACGTCGATTCTGATGGAATGTCCCGAATCGCATCTGATCTATACCAACTCAGATGGTGTGGAAGTGGAGATCCCGATACCGGACCCCGGAATCTTCATCGCGGCGCCTCCATCAACTCCAACGATTTCTCCGGAAACTACCCCCACCAATCCGCCTCCGTCTAGTCCGACCGCTTCCATCGATCCGACCCCTTCCTCTCCTCCGCTGCGAACCGGAGTGCGGCTGGACATGCCCTCGCATTACTTTTCACCCGGCTCCCCATGCGGATTGACGGCATGGATCACGAACACCTCCGAACTCCTGTCGGGTGTCCGGCTGTTCATCATACTGGAATTTGACAATTGGTATTTCTTCCATCCATCCTGGTGCCTGTACCCGGATGAGTGCCCCGGGGCGGATTCTGAGATGCTCCCGGGAGTGCCTGCGGGTGTGACCGAACACGTGATTCTGCCTGCTTTCGTATGGCCTGAGATCGAGGCGGAATCCGAGGGACTTCGCTTTTACGGAGCCATGATTGATGAACAGCGAATGGAACTGATCGGAGACATGGGGTTCTGGGAGTTCGGATTCGGGTACTAACCGGAGAAACCTGATTCGTGAATTGAGCAAGCCGCAGAAGAAAGGGTGGTCATGAAGACTCGATTTGCAGGAATTATGGTAATGGTTCTGCCGTTCCATCTCAGTTCCGCTGAGGCCATCGTGATTCATGTCCCGGCGGAATCCCCGACAATCCAATCCGCGATCGATCTGTCGAGCGATGGTGACACGATCATAGTCGCGGATGGGGTGTATTCTGGGGAGGGGAATCGAAACATTGATTTCAAGGGAAAATCGATACAGGTGAGTTCCGAGAGTGGTCCTGAAAACTGCGTGATCGATTGCCAGAGTCAGCTTGGCACGCGTGGATTTTTGTTTCAATCCGGTGAAACAGCGGAGTCCATTGTCAGTGGATTTTCGATTATACACGGGTTCGTTTCGGATTTTCCTGATAACAAAGGTGGGGCGATGCGGATTTTGTTCGCGTCACCGACAATTCTCAACTGTGTGATATCGGATAATCAAGCGGAGTCGGGAGCTGGAATTTATTGCGAAGCCGGGAATCCGACAATCGCTCATACGGTATTTTCATACAACCATACATTGGGTCTGGGTGAGGGAGGTGCAATCGCTTGCATCGGCTCTTCGGTCATTCAGGACTGCATGTTTCTGTTCAACGAAGCTCGAACCGGGGGAGCCGCGATGCTGTTCTCCGGAGACACACCCGGGATCCACGAAGTACAGCATTGCGAGTTTCGGGGGAATTCAGCAAGCGAGAGAGGTGGAGCGGTTGCTTGTGTATATTGTCCCGACTCTCGAATCACGAACTGTCTTTTTTCATCAAACTCAGCTCCGATCGGCGCCGCAATCCTGTCTTCGCATTCAAACACCCATATCGAGGCGTGTGAAGTCATGGATAACTACGGCAGTGGCGGTAGCATGTTTATCAGTCAGGGTGGGTGCCTTCTATCATACGGAGGTTCGGTGCAACTGACGAACTGCCTCATCATCGGGAATTCAGCTTACGAAGGAAGTTGCAGTTACAGCATCGGTACTGACTTGACGATTCAAAACTGCACAGTCAGCGAAAACGTGTCACCCGACACTGCCTGCATTGCGAGTATCAACCACTCGATCGCAGTGCGGAACTGCATTGTGCGGAACTTTACCCGAGATGAAGTTTTCTTCAAGGACATGAGATCACACGATATCTCATTCAATGATATTGCCGGAGGATTCCAGGGCTTGTCGAATTTTGATCGAGATCCGATGTATATGGATTTCGGAAACCGGGATTATCATCTTTCACCCGCTTCACCTTGCATCGACGCAGGAACAGACCGCGATGCCGTCCCGACGGACTTGTCGGGTGACATTCGACCAATGGGAGGAGCGATTGATATCGGAGCATTCGAATCAAAAAGCCGACCGAACTCAAACAGAGCTTATGTATATATGCCGTCTCACCGGATCGAACCGTGCGACATTGTCTCCTGTTCTGTGTCGTTTTGGAATGCAGAATCGAATTCCATCAATGGTCACCCGCTGTTTGTCATTCTCGATCTGCGAGGCGCTTTATATTTTGCGCCGTCGTTCGATGGAGTCGACTGGTATGAGATGGATTTTCAGGTCGGCTTGACTGACATCCAGATCATCCCTCCATTCGTCTGGCCGTATGGCGCTGGACACATGAATGATGCCGTTTGGTATGCTGCGCTCGTGAATCCTGCTATGACTGAGATATGCAGTGAAATCGGGGTGTTCGATTTCGACTGGCGCGAATAATCTTGAACTCGGTCAAGGAGACAACAACCAATGATTCGAAACATTCTGATGATCGGAACGTTACTTCTCATGTATGCCTGCAGCACGGTGTACTATGGAACAATGGAGAAAGTCGGGATTCATAAAAGAGACATCATGGTCGATCGCGTACAAGAAGCCCGTGAATCTCAGAATGAAGCCAAAAAACAGTTTCTGACCGCGATGGAGCAGTTCAAGAGCGTCGTCAATTTCCATGGCGGTGATCTCGAACGAGAATATGAGAAGTTGAATGACACGCTGAAGGATAGTGAGACCCGCGCGAAGGATGTCCGTGACCGGATCGACGCAGTTGCGGATGTATCCGAAGCGATGTTCCGTGAGTGGCGTTCCGAGATCAAACAGTATTCGAGCGAGACTCTGCGTCAATCCAGCCAGCGGAAGTACGATGCGACACGCAGGCGGTACACCGATCTGATGAAAGCGATGCAGAGAGCTGAGGCCAAACTCGAACCGGCGCTCGTGCCGCTGCGCGATCAGGTTTTATACATGAAACATAACCTGAACGCGCGGGCGATTGCCGGTCTGAGCGAGGAACTGATCAGTGTCCAGGCGAATGTCGACGACCTGATCGAGGAAATGGAAAGCGCAATCGCCGAAGCGGATCTCTTCATCGCGAGTCTGAAGGCAGAATAAATGGAGCAGTTCCTGGCAGTCATCATGGGCATCGCTCTCAGCGCAGCTTGCGGGTTTCGCGTGTTCGTACCCATGTTATGCATGAGTATTGCCGCGCACAGCGGGCATATCACGCTGAGTCCCGGATTCGAATGGATCGGAACTCAAACAGCCCTGATATCGTTCGCCATCGCAACCGTTCTCGAGATTCTTGCCTACTATGTCCCGCTGGCCGACAATATTCTCGATACACTCATGACGCCGGTGGCTGTCGTCGCCGGTACAATCGCGACTGCCGGCATGATCAGCGAGATGTCCCCTCTTTTGAAATGGGCGGTTGCAGCGATCGCTGGCGGAGGTGTCGCGACGGTCATCCAACTCGGAACAGTCGCATTACGGGCCGGCTCGACCGGAACGACGGGGGGGCTGGCTAATTCAATTGTCTCGAGCATCGAGCTTGCGGGTGCCGTATCAATCGCGATTCTGGCGATTCTGTTGCCGGTCGCTGCTATTCTCCTGATTATCTATATCGGTTATCGGATGGGCAGGAGGTTGTTCCGGCTCACCTCTCCCGGAAATACCACCTCGGCGTGATGAGATCGAATCCGTGATAATGTGTTTTTACCTGGTGCCGGATTCCATCGAACGAAAATGTGATAAGCGCAATCCATACCGCGCTGAAGCCGATCAGTTTGGTCTGTGAAAAAGGTTCATCGTAGAGTGTGATGCCGATCAGAAAGGTCAGAGTCGGAGAGATGTACTGTATGATTCCGACCAGGGTCAGGCTGATCCGACGCGCTGCACCGGCGAAGAGGAGGAGAGGAATGCTGGTTACGGGACCCGCGCACACCAGCAGGATGTCCTGGGTGACACTGCCTCCGAGAAAGGCATCCGACCCCGAACGCATTCGATAGAGCAGGTAACTGAGTGCTGGAAGAAACAGGATCGCGGTTTCGACTGTCAATCCCTGAATCGAATTCATCGGGGCTCGTTTTTTTACAAGTCCGTACACCGCGAATGATGATGCGAGAAACAGAGCGACCCAGGGCGGAGATCCGTGAGCGATGGTCAGGAACAGGACGCCGGACCCGGCCAGAATAACGGCGTAAAGTTGCAGTCTCCGCAGACGCTCGCCAAGAAACAGCACACCGAGAACGACACTGAGAAGCGGGTTGATGAAGTAACCCAGACTGGTCTCGACGATAAATCCGCTGTTAATGGCCCAGACGTACGTCAACCAGTTCATTCCGATGAGACAGGCTGCGATGGAGTATGATATCAGAGCGGGTTTGCTGAATGTGTTGCCGATCAGAGATTTCCACTGATTTGTCAACGTGACGATGACGGCGAGAAAAAGGAACGACCAGACGATACGATGGCAAACGAGTTCCAGTGCCGGGATGTGATCCAGTTGTTTCCAGTAAACTGGCAAGAGCCCCCAAAGCAGGTAGGCGGCGACTGCCAGCCAGAAGCCTCGCTCACTCCGGGCCCGCGATTCCGTTTCTATCGTGAAGTTCGATATCACATGGTTCTCTTCCTGCATCTCGGGTGGATGCATCACGATCGATCCGGACGGAACTTACGGCAAAAAGCGATTCTTGACAAGTCATTCGGTCATCCAGATGGTGCCAGACAATCACTCAAGTCATGATCACACGGGGCACGCAGTGTGTCCGGGGGCCAATTTGAATCTCGCATTTTGATGCCGGTTGCGTGATACTGGGTGTGACGAACCGTGTGAACCGGGAAGGAGTCGATAATGTCGATATTGAATGTCAGGCTTCCGCATCGATTGACGCAGGATGATGCCACCCAGCGGATGAAAAATCTGTTTGGCGAGGTCAAGAACGAGTATTCCGCGATGATCGGTGAGATCGAAGAATCCTGGGAGGGTCACTCCGGGCAGGTCCGATTCTCTGCGATGGGGATGCCGATATCGGGTGGAATGATCGTGACTCCGTCCGAAGTTGACATTACGATCGATCTGCCGATGGCTGCGTTGATGTTTCGCGGAATGATCGAGACGACATTGCGTGAGCGGGCGCAAAAGCTGCTCGGATGACCGTCATCGTTCAGGACCGAATCCCCACTGCACCTCGGCGTGCTGCCCGATGATATGCGTCATTTCAGGATCGAGCAGTGCGCCGTAGAACCAGATGTGCGTCACGGTATCATTCACCGTGTCCGGCCAGACGCATGGCTGAACGATTTCGTATCGAGTCTCCCCGATCGGCACATCCACGATCCGATAATCCGGATCCGAGTGCGACCAGCTCGGCCAGAACCAGTATTCATCGAGGAAGCGTAGGGCGAAGAAAATGGGTAGATCGGACATGGGTTCGAGTGTGTTCACGGTGAAACCGAGTACCTCGAAGGGATCCCCCGGTCTGACGAAATGCGGCATGTCGATTCGTACGCCAAGGTTGATAAGGGGTGTTGCCGTTGGAGTGGGTGTGTATACGTGTGCTGAAGGAGTCGGAGTGGGTGTCGGAACAGAAAAATGACACCTGTAATGATACCCCAGATCCGATCGTCCCTGATCGGGTGATCCATCCGAACGCGTCGATAATTGATTCAAGCAGAAATACTCATCGGAAGCCGGAAAGCAAGCCTCAGATGCCTGCTCAGAACCTGCATCCACACATAAACTGCTCTGCTCCTGACCGGACGCGATCTGACTCAGGTAGTAATTGCCGTTCACACCTGAAACGAACATCGGATCGATCTGGAGGTTTGCCTGCCCTTCAAATCCGTTTTCGATATCTGAATAGGATACGAGTACCTGACTGATTTCGTCGCAGAATATGGCATCCGGCAGATTGCTCCATACGATGCTGTTGCGAATGAACACACTCGATTCTTTGACGTAGATACCTCCGCCCACCGAACCACATCGATTATCGGTGAACGTGCAGTTGATCATCGACCCGGTTGAAAATATGAAATAGGCTCCTGAACCGCCACTCGGAGCCCAGTGATTGCAGAACAGGCAGTTATCGATGGATATCTCTCCGGAATACATGCAGATGCCAGCCCCATATCCGCCGAAATCCCCTCCGTAACACTCATTTCCATCGAAAACACAGCTGGATACAATCGCTTCCGCATCCTGGCAATAGATCGCACCCCCTACGTATTCCGCAAAGTTGCTCTGAAACAGACACTCCGATACGAGGGGGGATGATCCGAAAAGGATGGCGATCGCTGCGCCATAACTGTTGTTCCCAGAGACTTCATTGCTGTAAAAGGAACAATGTGCGATCAGCGGTGATGAGTTTCTGCAATCGATAGCCCCTCCTGACGGATTCGGTCCCCATCCGGAATTGTTGAAAAAAATACAATCCTCAATGCTCGGCGAGCTATCTTCACAGACAATCGCACCTCCAAACTCAGCGCATCCCGTCCGGATCATAAAACCGCGTATTTCAGTACTCCGCATCTCCTGATGGTTAAAGATGAATGCCCGGTGCGGTACCGCATGCGTCCCGCCTGCGTCGATGGTGCAGAGATACGCTCCGTGTTCAGACTGGATGGAGATGGCTTTCCCATTGGTGGTGATATCCTGATTGCCATATCCGGTGTATATACCATCATCCACCAGAATGGTATCGCCGTCCTCAGCAGTATCGATCGCGCCTTGGATTGTTGGCTGATCGCTGGGAACATGAATGATCTCAGCTTTCACTCCACTCACCATTACCATCGTAAGGAGAGTGATTTGTGTAAATAGTATTCTCATCCCTGTCCTCCTTAAAGATCTCGCTCATTCCGGTTGATGTCTCGGAGTTTCCATCGTTGACGATGGATCGCCGGGACTGTCGCGTCGATCAGCTCTCTTCTCAACATTCAGCGGTTCATCCGGAGCGGTGTATCGGATCGAGCAGTGCGCCGTAGAACCAGATGTGCGTCACAGTGTCACTCGCGGTTCCCCTCACCCGAGAAAACACCGTCCGCAAGGAGAATCGTCTCACCGTCAATGGCTGCTGTAATGGCAGCCTGAATGGTCAACTGATTATCCGGCACACGAATCGTCGCGGCATGTGATCGGCAAAGGGGCATTGAATACAGCATCAGAACGAGGCGTTTCAGGCGTGCTGATCGAGGATATATTGTTTGTTCATTGGGCATATCGCACCTGTCCTGCAAACATAGAAGGCACATCTGTTTTTGATTATAGCATAAAAAAAGCTCCCGAATCGATAAAATCGACCGGAAGCTCGATGAATGTCGAATCGATTAAAAATCGATATCGATCTGCAGCGTAAACGTATCGGCCAGAGAAGCGTTGTTGTAGATCGAATAACCCGCGAGCACTCCAACGTTCGGGGCGACCTTCCATGCGGCGCCCACGTTCAGTGTTCCATATGTGCTCTCGGTGCCCATGTACTCGACGCAAATCCAAAGTCTATCGGATAGTTCACTCATGGTTCGTTCCCAGGCCGCCATGAGACCGTTTTCATCGGCTTCGCCTTTAGCATCGATCAGCAGTTCATCGTTGCCGGTGAAGTATCCGAGAGAGAGTCTTCCGAGATCGAGTTTGCCGACAGTTACACTCTTCGCGATTTTGGCGTACAGGATGTTGTAGTCCGTCACATCGCTCCTGGTGCCGATATCGTAGGCGCCCATGGCAATGGCCGGGAACCATGAGCCGAATGCGTTCTCCGGGAGACCAATTTTGATGTTTCTGTAGAGCGGGTAGTCATCCGCTGCGCCGAGACCGGATTTATGGTCGAAACCGATTTCCATGCCGAACTTCTCAAAAGGCAGGATGCCGACGGTCAATCCGAGGTTTGTGACGGGCGCGATCCGGTTTCCTGCGCGATCGCCTTCGGCTGCGATATAGACATCGGTTGTGAGGTGCCAGAGGTTGAATCCCTGGATATCGGTTGAAGGGCCCCAGATGTGCGTGGAGCCTGTGGCATTGACGGATTGTATGCAGAGGCCGAGAAGTAAATATGCGGATACTGTGATGAGGATTGCCGGGTTGCGCTTCATCGTATCAGACTCCTTCGTAGGCGGTTTCGCCATGGAGAGCCGCGTCGAGGCCGATTTCTTCTTCGCTTTCGGATGTCCGGACCGTCGTGACTTTGTTAATGACCCACAGCATCAGCCATGTAAAACCGAATGCGTAGATGGATGAGACGACGATGGTCAATATCTGAGCCATGAAAAATGAAGTGTTTCCGAGAAGCAATCCATCCGCGCCTGCGGAATTGACAGCTTTGTTCGCCATGATTCCCAGAAGAATCACTCCGAGCGCTCCGCCGACTCCATGCACACCCCAGACATCGAGTGCATCATCCCACTTCAGTTTATTCTTGAGGTTTACCGCTCCGTAGCAGACAACGCCGGCGATGATTCCGATGATCGCCGCGCTGCTCGGTGTAACGAATCCGGCACAGGGGGTAATGGTGGCCAGGCCCGCGACTGCTCCGGTAAGGAATCCCAGGAACTTCGGTTTTTTCTCGAATATCCACGCCAGAAGCATCCAGACCGGGCCTGCGAACGAGGCAGCGATATCGGTATTGAGGAATGCCAGGCCGGTTACGGCATCGACTTTCAGCTCACTGCCGGCGTTGAATCCGTACCAACCGAACCAGAGCAACCCGGTGCCGAGTGCGACGAGGGGGATGCTGTGAGGCACACTGTCTCCGACTCGCCTGCGTCCGACGTACAGAACAGACGCAAGCGCGGCCATCCCGGCGATGTTATGAACGACAATACCACCGGCGAAATCGAGGACTCCCATTTTGGCGAGCAATCCGTTTCCCCACACCATGTGAACGAACGGGAAATACACGAATGTCAGCCACATAACGAGAAAAATCAGGTAGGCACCGAATCGGACACGATTCGAAAATGCGCCCGTGATCAAAGCCGGTGTGATAATTGCAAACATCATCTGATAGGCCATGAAAACAAATTCGGGGATGTTGCCGTTTCCGAATGGCGACACAGTATTCAGATCGATCCCTGCCAGAAACATCTTGTCGAAGTTGCCGATGATCGCGCCTTCTCCTCCGCTGAAGCACATCGAGTAACCGTATGCCCACCAGATGATGGTCGTGATCCCCATTGAAACGAAACTTTGAATCATGATGGTCAAAACATTTTTCCGTCCGACCAGTCCGCCATAAAAGAAGGCCAGCCCCGGAGTCATCAGCATGACCAGGCTGGTTGCCACCAACATGAATCCCGTATTGCCCGTATCGAACATGATTCACCTCCTGGAAATTCGGCGAAAGGCCGAGTCTGATGGCAGATTAGACATCTGAGGATACGAGGCAGCAATCGGGAGTTCCCTTAATTCGTCGGGAATAATCCCTTATTTCACTCGATCCTTGTATCGGAATGCGGGTGGATACTCGGGCATTGCGGAGAGAGAAGGCAGAGGGAGCGCGGAAAGCGTGATTCCGTCACAGGTTCGTGAGCCCCTCTTTGACGGCGTACTTGGTCAGTTCCGCGATGGTATGCATATTCAGTTTGTCCATGATGTTCTTCCGGTGGCTTTCGATCGTTTTCACGCTGATGTCCAGGCGGGATGCGATTTCCTTGACATTCAGTCCTTCTGCCAGCCCCTGTAGAACTTCACGCTCACGCCCGCTCAGGACCGTGAACGCCGATTCGGGAGATTCGTTCAGTCGTTGCAGATAATCCTGCATGACAATCTCCCGGATGCTCCTCGACAGATACGGCATCGATCCGCACCGCGCAGACCGGATCGCCTGTAACAGTTCGTCTGTCGCGGATTCCTTCAGTATGTACCCCGCGACTCCGACTCTCAGCGACTCGACGATGTAACGAAGATCATCGTGCATGGTCACCATGATGATCCTCGTTCTCGGGATCGATTCCATGATTCGCCGGGCTGCCTCGATCCCATTGAGCTTGGGCATCGAGACATCCAGCAGGACATAGTCGGGCTTCAACTCCAGCGCTTTGTTCAGGGTTTCCACTCCGTCGGATGCCTCACCGACGATGTCGATATCCCGCTCGCGGACCAGGATCGACTTGAGCCCATCTCGAAAGAGGCGGTGGTCATCGGCGATCAGGATTCGGTGATGCATCATCATGACCCCTCTCCAGAGGAAGATTGATCTGGACATGCGCTCCGGCAGGTCTGTTTTGTTTCAAAATGAGTTCTCCTCCGAGTAATCCGAGACGCTCGCGGATGCTGAATAGCCCGAAGTGTTCATTCGTCTGAAACCGTCCGCTCAGCATGGCGTCGTTAAAACCGACACCGTCGTCCTTCACATCGATCACGAGTCTCCCGTGCTCGCGGAAGATGTGAGTCTGGACAGATTTTGCCCTGGAATGCTTGACGACGTTTACGATCAGTTCACCGATGCATTTGAAGACGATCACACGGATGTTTTCGGGGAGATCGAGAGAGCGTTCGGAAGCGCGGACCGATGCAGCGAGTCCGACTCTCCTTTTTGTCTGCTCGGAAAGCCACTCCAGGGCCGGGATCAGGCCCAGTTCATACAGGACGGGCGGGCTGATGATGCCGGTAAGATCGCGTGTATAACGGATGGTCTGATCGATCAGTGTCAGGATCTCACTGATCTGATTCTCAAAACCGCAGAACACCGCATTGCTTCTGAACTTCGAGACATTCATACGGATCAATGCCAGTGCCTGTCCGATGTGATCATGCAGATCAGAAGCGATCTCACGACGTTCTCTGGCTTCAGCGAGACATAACTCCCGGGTCAGCTGGCGCAGTTGATTCGTCCGGTACTCCACCAGCGTTTCGAGATCATTCATCGCATTTCTGCGATCGGCTTCCGCGCGTTTTCTCCTGATGTATGAACGCAGCATCTCAGCAATCGAATCGATGAGTTCGCGCTCTTCTCTCAGAAACGGCCCTTCGTCTGCGGGCGGGCGCTCCTCGAGATAATACACTTCGATCGATCCCGAGACATCGTCCATGTCGAAGCGGCTGATCTGAGCATGATCGGACAACCTGAATCGGGGTGTGGTGACCATCCAATCCGCGCAGCATATCCGGGCGGATACGATACCGGGGTACTGCCAGGCATCGGGCAGAAGCAGAACGACCTGATTGAACAACTCACGAACATCGCTCTCATCATCCTGCAGAATTCGGGCGGTTTTGTGCAGTGCCGTGAGTTCCTTGATCCGTTCACGGAGTTTGTAATTGATTTCAGTGTTCATGCCGCATCTTCTGCCGGATTCCCTTCGTGAGCGCTGCGTATACTGCCGGAATGATGAAAAGGGTCAGACCTCCTGAGAAAATGAGCCCGCCGACGACTGCAATACCCATCGAAACCCGGCTTTCCGACCCTGCGCCGATGCCCAATGCGATCGGAAGAATCCCCAGGACCGTTGCGAGATTGGTCATGAGAATGGGTCTGAAACGAGAGGCTGCCGCGCTTCGGACCGCTTCTTCGACAGAGTATCCCTGTGCCTTGCGCTGGTTCGCGAATTCAACGATCAGGATCCCGTTTTTCGTGACCAGTCCGACCAGCATGATCTGACCGATCTGACTGAAAATGTTGATCGATTGATTGAAGTACCACAGCGAGATCATCGCTCCGGCAACCGCGAGCGGCACGGTCAGCATGATGATGAGGGGATCTCGGAAGCTTTCAAACTGTGCGGCCAGGACCAGATAGGTCATCAGCAGGGAAAGGAGAAAAACAAATACAAGGCTTGATGAACTCTCGGTGAAATCGCGTGCCGCTCCCGCAACCGCTGTCCGGAAGGAATCATCGAGTACCGTCTTCGCGATCCTCTGCATCGCGTCGATGCCATCTCCGAGTGTATACCCGGGGGCCAGTCCCGCCGAGAACGTAGCCGAAACGAATCGATTGAAACGATAGAGCTGCGGTGGATTGGAAAACTCGGTAACCTGAACGAGATTGTCCAGTTGAATGAGTTGTCCCGAACGGGTCCGGGTAAAAATCGAACCGATATCCGATGGTTCATCCCGGTTCGATCGGACAAGTTGTCCGATGATCGGGTACTGCCTCCCCTGCCGAGTAAAGTACCCGAATCGTTGCCCCGCGAGAGTAAGTTGGAGCGTCTGTGCGATGTCCGTGACGGAAACACCCATGGCGCGGGCTCGGATCCGGTCGATCTCGACCTGCAGTTGAGGTTTATTGAATTTGAGATTGATGTCGACGGCTGAAAATACAGGATTCGCCGTGGCTTGCTCGAAGAACGAAGGGACGATCGCTTTCAGCTTGTCAAGCGTCGGTGCCAGGACGATGAACTGAACCGGGAGACTGAAACGCGCACGTCCTCCTCCTCCTGCTGTAATGGTCTGCTCCTGCGATACGAACGCACGGATATCCTTCAGTTCCCGGACTTCCCGGGTCAGATCCCGAGCGATCTGATCCTGGGATCGCTTCCGCAATTCACGACTCACCAGCGAGATCGTCATGTTGCCTGCACTCGAACCCCCCCCCCAGCCTCCGCCTGTTGACGCAATGACGGAGGCGGCCTCCGGAACACTCTTTCGCACGATATCCAGCAGGAGATCCATCTGTTTTTCCATCTGCTCAAAAGACGTTCCTTCGGGTGCAGTAGCCGAAATTCTGAGCCTGCCTCGATCTTCCATCGGGGCGAGTTCACGCGGGAGTGCCGAGTAGAAGAACCAGGCTCCGATCGACGCCGCAACGAGTATGATAGCGCTTGTCCTGCGAAGGTTCAGAAATCGCAGAAGTGCCTCGCTGTATAAGTTGTTCAAGCGCTCGAAAAACGGTTCGGTGGCGGTATGGAATCGATTGTGCTTCTGATCCTGAGCGATCAGACGCGTGCTCAACATGGGGGTCAGGGTCAGTGAAACAAATGCGGAAATCGCGACCGCACCTCCGATAACGATGCCGAACTCCTTGAACAATCGTCCCGTGAATCCCTGCATGAAGACGATCGGGAGGAAAACGACGATCAGGGCAAGCGTCGTTGAGATAATGGCAAAATATACTTCCTTCGATCCGGACACGCCGGCATCGATCGGATCAGCCCCCCGCTCGATTCTCGAGTAAATAACCTCCAGAACAATGATCGCGTCGTCGACAACCAGGCCGATCGCAAGCACGAGTCCGAGCAACGTGAGCACATTGATCGAAAACCCTGCGAGATACATGATGAAAAAAGTGCCAACCAGAGAAACCGGAATGGCCAGGATCGGGATGATGGTCGTTCGCCAGTCTCTGAGGAACACGAAGATGATGAATGCAACAAGCGCAAATGCGATGACAATCGTCTCTCGAACCTCGGCAATCGCCCGCCGGATGTATCGCGTCGAGTCGTAAACCGTCGATAACTCAATGTCATCGGGAAGCCCGGACCGGATCATCTCGATCCGTCGGTACACCTCGTCCGCGATCGCGATGTGATCGGATCCCGGTTGCGGAACGACGGCAATCGCTACGCGCGGTCCCGCGAGGCTCTTTGAGATCGACTTCAGATTTTCTGCACCTAACTCCGCCCACCCGATATCCCGGAATCGAATGATCCGCCCGCCGTCATCGCGGATGATCACGTCGTTGAACTCATCCACGGTCTCAAGTCGACTCTTCGTGCCAATCGTCAGTTCGACCGTATCCCCTTCGATACTTCCCGCCGGCAACTCGACATTCTCGCTGTTCACCGCATTCCGGACATCCTGCGGTGTCAGTCTGTAGGACGCAAGTCGGATCGGATCCATCCACAACCGCATCGCATACTGCTTCTCCCCCATGAGACTGATCTCGCTGACTCCATTGATTGTCTGGAGCATTTCCTTGAAGGTATCTTCAGCAAGAGCTGTCAGATTGAGGAGATCTCGGGATGGACTGTTGATGTTGATCATGAGGATCGGCATCGCATCGGCATCCGCCTTTGCAACCGATGGCGGATCGGCGTCGGCGGGAAGATCACCGATCGCACCGGACACCTTGTCTCGAACGTCGTTGGCGGCTGTTTCGAGATCGACTCCGAGTTCGAATTCGATGCTGATGCCGCTCCTTCCCTCCCGGCTGGTCGAGTTGATGGCCCGGATTCCGGGAACACTGCTCACGGCATCTTCAAGTGGTTCCGTGATCTGTGTCTCGATCACTTCTGCACTGGCACCGGTGTAGGAGGTGCTGATGGAAATGATTGACGGATCGATGTTGGGATACTCACGAACGCTCAGATAAGTGAAACTGATCGCGCCAAACAGGATGATCGCGATTGTCAGAACCCAGGTGAGAACCGGGCGGTGAATGCACAGTGACGACAGGGTCATGGGTCCGGCACCTCGCGGCTCATTCCGATTTCAGATCGGCGTCTTCACGCTGAACCGGCATGCCATCGCGGAGTTGCAGGAGTGCGGATGTGATGAGAACATCTCCTTCTTGTACTCCGGAGGCAATCTCGATGCGATCCGGAGTCCGCACGCCGATCGAAACCGCCCGGGAAACCGCCTTGCCGTCGAGGAACAGGAAGACACGATGCCCTTTGAGTTCCGGTATGATGGCTCCGGCCGGTGCCATGATCACACGGCGAACCGGAAGCGGCAGGGTCACTGTGGCCGATGTGCCGGGGATGATGAACCCCTCGACGTTGGGTAATCGAGCCTGAAGTCTCAAGGTGTGTGTCGCTGCATCGATCGATGCATCTCGCGCGATGACCGCTCCCTCGAAGGGTTGCATGGATGCATGCACGTGAACCATCACCGGATTCCCGGTCGCGATGCCTGCCGCATGACGCTCGGGAACCGAGAAATCGACCCGGACTTCCGCCTGATCGACGAGCGTCGTGATGGTCGTGGCGGGAGTGACATAGGCTCCCGGGCTGACTTCCCGGATTCCGACATAACCTCTGAACGGGGCCCGGATTTCGGTTTTCGCGATCTGTGTCCGGATGAGTTGAAGATCGGCCTCGGCGAGGTCGAGTTCATTGAGGGCGCTGTCCAGTTCCTCCTGACTCGCCATCTTTTTCTCGTTCAGCGTCTGCTGGCGTTTTGCGGTCGTCCGGGCAAGGGATACCCGATGGCGAGCACTCAGTTCGCGGGCACGCAATTCGCTGTCATCGATCCTGATCAGCAACGCGTCTTTCTCAACGAATGCTCCTTCCGTGAAATAGATCCCGACGATTTTTCCCGATGTCTCACTGCGAATCTCGACAGATTCCGATGCCAGTACGACGCCGTTCGTCATGATCCGGTCGGCGTAATCTTCGAGGCGCAGTTCGAGAACAGAAACGGGTAACGTGACGGCGCGCGTATCGGTTCGATGACCGTTCTGATCGGATCGGGAGGGGAACCAGATCCGTTTTATGATTCCGAGTCCGATGATGATGACGATGAGTATCAGGAATGCGAATCGTTGTTTTTTCATGCTGCTCTTCTTCCCGGTGATCGTGAGAAAGGCGGGAAATCACCCCCCAAAATAATCGAAAGGAACTCGGGGTGCAAGCGATCAGACATCATGTATACTGTCATCAGTCGATGGATGGTTTTCCCGGAGAATGTCTCAATTAAAAGGAGGTCGATAATGGGTACCAAGGGACGCGAAATCGTCGGGGTCAATGTCGAGCACGTGATAAACCTTCTCAACCGGGCGTTCGCAGATGAATGGCTCGCATACTATCAGTATTGGCTCGGAGCAAAAATCGTTTCGGGGCCGATGAAGGATGCCGTCATCGGTGAACTGATGCAGCATGCCGCGGATGAACTCCGTCACGCCGATATGGTCTCGGGACGCATCATCCAGCTCGGCGGCACTCCCCTCACATCGCCGAATAAATGGTTCGAGATGACCAATTGCGGCTACGATGAACCGCTCGACCCGCATGTCCGGAAGATCATCGAACAGAACATCAAGGGCGAGCAGTGCGCGATCAGTGTGTATCATGCGATCATCCAGGAAGTCGGTCTGAAAGATCCCGTGACCTACAACATCGCCGTCCAGATTCTGCAGGACGAAGTGGAACACGAGGAAGACCTTCAAGCATTGCTTGAAGATTTTTCGCTGCTGCTCCAGAAGAACAGTTAACGTTCCTGAGTCGGCCTTTTCGATTTCGTCATCATCAGCAGCAGGGATAAAACGCATAGTGTGATCAGCGTCGATGTCGAACCGGTCGATGGAACTTCAGGCGGTACAGGACTCGGTGACGCGAAGGGATCTTTTGTCGGTGTCCCGGTGGGGGTCAGTGTGATCGTCGCCGTCGGAGTGATGGTCGGTGTCGCAGACGGTGTCCGGGTCGGCGATATCGTCGGGGTCACGGTCGGAGTGCGGGTCGGTGTGGCGGTACCTGTTACCGGGGGCACAGGAGTCGGTGTCCTGGACAGCGCCTGAACATCGTTCGGCTGGAGCGCTCTGCTGAACACCCGTATTTCGTCCAGATCGCCCTCAAAGTACCGTTCCGGATTAGGATTCGAATCGCCGTCCCGGCCGATGGTCAGATACTGTGCCGCAGCACTCGACGGAATCGATTCCGACATCACGGCTCGCAGTGTTCCGTCGACATACAGGCGCTTGTTCGAATCCGAGGCGAATACACCGGCGATATGGTGCCACTGCCCGTCGTTCACGTCGATGTTCGAGCTGACATCGGTCCATGTGCATCCGGGCGCGACTGCTCCCAGGCACGGGTCCCCGTAGGAGATGAACAGACTGTACACCGATCCCTGTCCGGTGCGATCGGCCAGTTCCATGATACGGCGATTCGCCGTTGCCGGCAGAGACGTCCGCAACCACAGCGAAAATGAAAACGGGAATCGGTTGACGATATCGGGTCCGGCAAACAGATAATCGTCAATCCCATCGAAGTGAAACGCCTGAGACTGCAATCCGTCGGGTATGACTTCCGCACCGATGCTCGTTGCATCATTCTGATAATCGGACATGTCCCGCACCGATGTCCCGGAGACGGTCTCGAAATCATACCACACCTTCAAATCCACATTCTCCGGAACTCGTACCCATTGGACCGCGTCGGCGCTGATCGACCGCTCATCATGAGCGCCGGATATCCGGATGCGAGCGTATGAATTTGCGTCGAGCGTGTAGAGACCGAGGCTGTTCCAGGTTCCGCTTCCTGTTGTTTGATCCTGCAGGATGTCAGTCTCGCCGTCAGAGTGTTCGATTGTGTAGATCGCATCCGAGCAGCGGTTGGGGTGATCGGTCCAGCGGGCGAATACTTCATACAGGCCGGCGATTTCGATCGGGCATGTCCAGCTCGCACCAGCGCCGGGGATGTCCGATTCACTCGAACCGAGACCATACGCGCCGGATGTGGAAGACACGTTCCAGTGTGATTCGTCATCGACCGAAAACCCCATCCGCCCGTCATCGATGCGAATAGTCCGGGGCAACACGCTGACCGGTATCGTTTCGGTGTCGGATGCCCCGCGATCATCGGTCACCGTGAGGCGGACAGTGAAGTTGCCGGAGCGGTCGTACGCATGATACACATGACCGTCCCCGCTAACCCCCCCATCTCCGAAATCCCAATGATATTGCGCGATCGACCCATCGGGATCGATGCTGAACATGGCATCGAATTCTGCCGTGTCGAACATGCCGATGACCGAATTTCCAACCGGTTCTCCGCAGAAAGAAACAATTCGAGCCACGGGGGGGAGATTCGGAGGAGGAGGTTCGGAGGATACATGGCGGAAGAGCACGGCATCGGCGTTTGCCGGGTATGCATCACCTGCCGTCAATGTCACGCAGCCTCCGGTTCCGGATTCAAAAGGAAATACTCCGAGTGAATTCCAGCGGCCGTCCAGCGGGCCATTCTGATCCATGATCTGCGTCGATATTCCTGACGCATGTGAAACCGTGTAGATGGCCTGGCTGGTTCTGGTCCCCGCCCGGGTCCATCGGACGAATACCTCAAACAAACCGGCTGTCAGCAGATTCGGAGTCCACGACGCGGAATCCCCGGCTGTCCCGGTCATCCGACTCGGTTCGGGTCCCCAATAACCGAGGGCGGTTGATGGTTGCCAGATGCCGGTTGACGTGAAACCGTCCGTGTTGTTGTCCACGATGACGCAATAGGAGCTATCCAGCACCGATTCGAAATTGGCTTGATGGCTGTCGAGCACTGCGCCGACGAATGTCCGTGCGCAATCCAGCGCGAACACCGGATCCAGCTGATTCCCGGATCCGAGCGGATCATAATGGGGATCCGAGACAGGCAGTTTTAACCCGCTGTCATCGAGAACATTGAATTCAATCTGGAAGGCATCGAGTCCATTGATCCAATTGATGTGATGTCCTGTGCGATTCGTGCCGTGGTAGAAAATCGTCGCTTCTCCAAGGTAATACGAATCGACCCAGCGCAGACCGTCGAACACGAAAGCCGGCAGCACATGCCAGACATCTTCATCCAGACGTGTCAGGTTTTTTGAATTGACCGCGGCGGCCGGTGGCCAGACCGAATCCGCCGCGGGCCATTCATTCGCATGATAATAGTGATAGGGAACCGAATCGCTGCCGATCAAGGCCTGTGAACCAATCCGATTGAACAGGGCCGTCATTGTGTTCCATGTCGAGTCGAGATGCTGCACGGTTGTTCCGAAACCGATCTCGGCAATCCGGTCCCAGGGGCCGTTGTTGAACGATTGCGGCAGGTCTGTAGTGTGCGGATTGATCAGGTAGCCGGAATTGTCCCCGAACCGCGATTCCACTGATGCGATCGCGGCTTCGATTCTGCCGTGATAATCCATGTAAGCGGCTTCCGCCTCGGGACTTCCGAACGATTCGGGATCGCCGATGAACCGGTTGCAGTTGACATAATCCCGTCTCCCCTGCTGACAGATATAGAACGGGAGTTTCCCGGTGCGTTCGTAGAAAGCCGGCAGCAGAAACCGGAACGTGTACTCTCGCAGCAGCGTATCGCTCATGGATGGACCGACCGGAACGGAGCCAACTGTCTTCCATCCGGCGTGGTCGATGCACAGAACGACGGGAAGATCCCCTGAAAACGCCTCGACACACTCCGTTTCCTGGGCTTTCAGCGCAGGAAAGATCAGGAACCACACCCAGATGGGTATCACGAGTCGCCGCATCAAAAATTCCAAACAAAGATCACTTTTCACGATGCTGCCCGCAATCCTATTCCGCACCCCCTCTTACTCTATTAACGGGAATTCATCGATTGTTCAAGTTCTCAGCATTCCGGTTGTCATGCTCCTTTCGTCGACCGATTTGATTTTCAGCCCATTGCGGATAACATAAATCAGCGACATATGAATGGGTGCGTTCACCGGTTGAAAGGGATACATCGCATGCATGAACTGCTCTCAAAACACTGGTACAGTCTTCCGACCGCGGAGGTCTTGGAAATCCTCGAATCAGAGCCGCAGAAAGGACTGGATCGCTTTGAAATCCAGCATCGTTTGAAGCGGTTCGGTCATAATCGGATTACGCCTCGTCGCGGCACGTCGCCGCTCACCCGATTCATGCTCCAGTTCAAGAACCCGCTCATTATCGTGTTGCTGATTTCGAGCGTGATTACGGTCCTGATCAAAGATCCGGTGGATGCACTGATCATCCTGGCTGTCGTGCTGATCAATGCGGTGATCGGGTTTATCCAGGAATCGAAAGCGGAAAAAGCGATCGAAGCACTCGCGCAATCCATGACAACGAACGCGATTGTGATCCGGGCCGGCGAGAAGCAACAGATATCCGCTGAGGAACTTGTCCCGGGCGATATCGTGCTGTTGCAGGCCGGAGATAAAACCCCGGCGGACATTCGGCTGATCCGGACGAAGGATTTTCAGGTTGCTGAAGCGAGCTTAACCGGGGAATCCGTACCGATTCAGAAAGAAGCGGACGCACGACTGGGTGTGGGAACGGTCCTGGGTGATCGCAGAACGATGGCTTTTGCATCGACATATGTCACCTTCGGGCAGGCGACCGGTGTGGTGACGGCGACTGGTGATGCGACAGAAGTTGGACGCATATCGGAACTGATCGCGGGTGCAGCCAATCTCGAAACCCCGCTCACCCGAAAGATCGCGGCGTTCAGTCATGTCATCATGTATGCGGTTCTGGGCGTGGCGCTGATGACATTTGCTGTGGGGGTGCTGCGAGGTGCGCCGGTGGTGGAGATGTTCACGGCCGCGGTCGCGCTCACGGTGGCCATGATTCCCGAAGGACTTCCGGTCGCCCTGACGGTCGCTCTGGCGATCGGGGTCTCACGCATGGCCAGACGGAGAGCCATTATCCGGAAACTGCCGGCTGTTGAAACTCTGGGGAGTGTCTCCGTCATCTGTTCGGATAAAACCGGTACATTGACGCAGAACCAGATGACAACTCAGTTTGTTTACTCAGGCGGACGACGGTTTTCCATCCAGGGAAAGGGGTACGATCCATCCGGCGCTATTCGAACTGAAACGCAACAGGATCAAACTCCTGTGCCGGGCACAGCCTTGCACGAATGCCTTCTGGCAGGATTGTTGTGCAACGACAGTATGCTGGCCGAAAAAGACGGAAACTGGATGGCCCAGGGTGATCCGACGGAAGTTGCGCTGATTGTTGCCGCCAGGCGGGGCGGCGTTTTCCGGATCCAGGATGATTACCCGCGAATCGATTCGATCCCGTTCGACTCAGAGAACCAATTCATGGCCACCATGCATGCGGTTCAAGACGGCGATGGGCGAATCGAGACTCACCGGATCTATCTCAAGGGGGCCGTTGAAGTGTTGCTCGATCGCTGCAGCGTCGCGATGGGCGATCGGGGCGGGATCGATGCGGTCGATCGGGATGCAATCATGAGGGAGGTGGAGTCATTTGCCAAAAATGGCCTGCGTGTGCTGGCGTTCGCTTGCAAGACCGTGTCCGAGGATCGGAGAACGCTCTCCATGCAGGACGTCGGCGGTGATCTTGTGCTTCTGGGATTGCAGGCCATCATCGATCCCCCTCGCGAGGAGGTGATCGACGCGATCCGGGCATGCCGGTCAGCGGGGATCCGGGTAAAAATGATAACGGGTGATCACGCGTTGACCGCTTCGGCGATTGCGACTCACATCGGCCTGGCTGATCCGTGCCCCGACACACAGAACCCGGCGTCGTGCACACTCACCGGTCGCCAGATCGCCGAACGCACCGATTCGGAACTCATCCGTGACGCATCCCGTACCGCCGTCTTTGCGCGGGTATCGCCGGAGCAGAAACTTCGCTTGGTTGAAGCCCTGCAGGCCGACAACGAGATCGTTGCGATGACCGGTGACGGTGTGAACGACGGACCGGCACTCAAACAGGCGAATATCGGCATCGCCATGGGAATCACCGGCACGGAAGTCGCCAAGGAAGCCGCCGACATGGTTCTGACGGACGATAATTTTTCGACCATCGCTGCCGCAGTCGAAGAAGGTCGGGTTGTGTTCGACAACCTGACGAAGATTATTGTGTGGACATTGCCGACGAATGTCGGTGAAGGCCTCATCCTTTTCATCGCCATCCTGTTCGGCATCGCGCTACCGATCCTTCCCGTCCAGATCCTCTGGGTCAATACCGTCACCGCAGTCGCGCTCGGTCTCGTGCTCGCGATGGAACCCAGGGAACCCGGAATCATGACGCGACCGCCACGAAAAGTGCATGCCCCGATCCTGACTCCCGAGCTGACGGCACGCGTCCTCCTGGTCGGTTTTTGCATCCTGCTCGGTACATTTGGCCTGTATGAACTGGATCTGATACGCAATCAAGATCCCGTTCACGCGCGCACAGTCGCCGTGAACGTCATCGTCATGATCGAAATTTTCTATCTGTTCAATTGCAGATCATTCAGGCACTCAGTTTTTCGAATCGGATTCATGTCGAACCGATGGGTGATAGCGGGAACCCTCCTGATGATTTTTCTGCAGATTTCGTTCACCTATCTCCCATTTATGAATCGTCTGTTTCAGACGACACCCATCCATCCGATAGATTGGGTATGGATCCTGCTTGTCAGCCTGACGGCCTATCTCGTTGTGGAGATCGAGAAATGGATTCGGCGTCGACTTTCAACCTGACCATACTGAATCAATTCGATTCGCAACCCCAGACCATTAAAGTCAGCGCCGCCATCCTGCTCGTCGTTCTTGTCGCACTCTGGGATCTGTCGTTCGGTCATGCAATCACACTGTCGATGTTCTATTCCTTTCCCGTTTCACTGGCGGCGTTCTTCTCAGGCCAGGCTGCCGGTGTCTCAATATCACTTCTCAGCGTGCTGGTGTGGCTGGCCGCCGACATGTTCGCGGGAGTTACGTCCGCTGACCCGCTCGTTGCGCTCTGGAACAGCCTGATCCGTGTCATCTTTTTCCTCACACTCACGAAACTCTGGGTTGCATTTCGAAAACTTCTGGATCGTGAACGGGATATGGCACGAACCGACACGTTGACCGGGGCGATCAATTCGAGACATTTTCACGAGATTCTCGAAATCGAAATCGCCCGAATCGATCGCAACAGACGTCCTCTGACACTCGCGTTCATGGATTTGGATCACTTCAAGTCCGTCAATGACCGGTTTGGTCACTCCGAAGGTGACAAGGCGCTCAGGATCGTCGTTGAGAGCCTCAGGGCTCATGTTCGTAAAACAGATGTCGTTGCCCGCCTGGGAGGCGATGAGTTTGTTCTGCTGCTTCCTGAAACCCCGATGGATCAGGCCCGAGAGGTAATCTCAAAACTGCGTTCGGAACTGCTCCGGCATATGCAATCAAACGATTGGCCGATCACATTCAGCATTGGCGTCATCACATGCTCGTCTCCACCGCCGAGTCCGGATGCACTCGTCAACCGAGCCGACGAATTGATGTACTCCGTGAAGCATGGGGGAAGGAATCAGGTCGCATATGCAGATTTCAAACCGGAGAGAGGTGGTGATCCGTGATCGCACGAGCACGAGTTACGCCGACGTGTGTCGTTCCGGTGATCGGCGCACTGTGCATCGTGCTGGGTATGGGTCGAGTGCCGGCTGTCCAGGGAAAGAAGGTTTTTATGGGCGGTGGGAGGTCAGTCGAAGATCGGGTAGTCGAATTCGGTGAGGCGGTTCGCAGAAGGCTTCAGCCGTGTTTCGACCGGATCGAGATCCCATATCCTCCGACGCAACTGTCGCTGCTCGGTTTCAAACATGAAAAACGACTCGAGGTGTGGGTAAAGGCGGAGAGATCCGTCTGGAAACTCCTCAAGACATACCCGATACTCGCGGCCAGCGGCACTCTCGGTCCGAAACTCCGGGAAGGAGATCAGCAGGTTCCTGAGGGGATATATGCCATCGAGCTTCTGAATCCGAACAGCCGATTTCATTTATCCCTGCGAGTGAGTTACCCGAATGCGTTCGATCGCGAACAGGCGCGCCGGGACGGACGGACTCGTCCCGGATCGGACATCATGATCCATGGAAAGAACTGCTCTGTTGGTTGTCTTGCGATGGGAGACAGCGCGGCGGAAGAGCTGTTTATCATGGCCGCTCTCTGCGGAATCGGCAATATCCGGGTCATCATCTCTCCTGTCGACTTCAGAATCCGTGCAATACCAGTGGACATGCCGGATGTCCCTCTCTGGACATCCACGCTTTATGACTCAATCCGTCAAGCGTTGACCGAGTATCAAACGTCCCGGTGACATGATGGATGCGGGTCTCACCTGAGATGAATGGTGAGTGACAGATCGGCGTCGAGGTAGAACCGGGCGTCGTCCCAGCGGGGTGGGCCGAACCAGCTATGAGCGTCGTTGGATGCACCGTAGCCCTCGGCGGGTGCGCCGATCAGCATGAAATCCATCTTTCCATTCCGGTTCTCATCGTGAAGAATCGACACGGCGAACTCTCCTGCGGGAAGATCGTCGAACCGGAAAACTTCCACCGACTCCGAGACCTCGCGATTCGCCGTTCGGAACGCCTTTTTATACTCTCCCGGATATCCCTCTGCCGAGTTGAAAAGCGAGATGTACAGTACTCCGGTAACCGGCTTCACTTTTTCGATTCGGACGGACAGTGTCAGAGCGTTTGCGGTCGAAGGCGAAGTCGAAAACATCCAGGTGAACAAACCGACGATCGCAAGTGCCTCTTTGTATCCCATGGATCGAGATCCTACAGCGCCGATCGGGAAAATGCCAGTGAATCCAGGGTGCCGGTCGTTCTGTCGAACCAGCCGTGATGCCGAAACTGATCGCTTCGCCCTGTCCGGATAACGGTCATGTGCGTGAGCAGATTTGCTTTCAACCGTTTTTGTTTTTACGATGAACCCGAACGTCACACTCACCCGGAGGGTAACAGGGGGATACGCGTGAGTCCGAACAATCTGAATCTGTATCTGATCAAGATGATCGAGTTGAGCGCTTCGGATCTGTATCTCCGAGCGAACCGACCTCCGGCTTTCCGGATCCACGGCAAGATCCATGTCCTTGATGATCCCGCTCCGACGGATGATCAGATGCGGCAGTGGACGCAGGATATCATGACGCCGATAGCGAAGGAGCGATTCGATGCGTCCGGAGACATGGACATTGCTTACATCATCGAGGGGAAAGCCCGTTATCGGATCAACCTGTTCACGGCAGGAGGCCACATCGGACTGGTCGCCCGGTTGATTCCGATCGAGTCTATTTCGTTTCCGGATCTCAATCTTCCTGACTCGATTCTTGAGATGGCGAATGCCACGCACGGATTCGTGTTGGTCGTGGGCCCGACGGGCTGCGGAAAATCGACGACTCTCGCAGCCATGATCGACCATATCAATCGATCGCGGGAGGCGCATATCGTGACGATCGAGGATCCGGTCGAGTTTTACCATACCGAGAATAAGAGTCTGATCGATCACCGGTTGGTCGGTTTTGACACCGAAACATTCGCGTCGGCGATCCGTCATGTCGTTCGTCAGAGTCCGGATGTGGTGTTGATCGGTGAGCTTCGGGATGCTGATTCGATTCAATCCGCGTTCTCGGCGGCGCTCACCGGGCATCTCATTCTGTCGACACTTCACACGACCAGTGTGGTTCAATCCGTCGATCGCATGCTGGGATACTTTCCGCCGGAATCACGGCGACAGGCGCAGATTGATTTTGCGACGACCCTGGTGGGAATTGTTTCCATGCGGCTGCTTCCACGGGCGGATGGCCACGGTCGTGTTCCTGCCCTTGAGATTCTGCGAGGCACACCGACCGTTCGCAGAATCATCTCGGAAGGTCTGTTCGCGGAGCTTTATGATATCATGAAGCGATCGAGTGATCGCGGCATGTGTACCTTCAATCAATCACTGTTGGATCTGTGTAACCGTCGTCTCATCGACCCCGATCTCGCCTTGCGAGTGTCTCCGAATCCGGAAGAGCTTCGTCTGAACATCCAGGGCATGTTCACGGGAATCGATTCGATCGACATGCGTCCTCTCGATGACGAAGAGGACTCCACCAAGGAGCTCTGATATGACGGACAGACCATTTGAACCCCTGGTTTTCGATGATCAGAACTCGAAACTGAACATGAAGATGCTCTTTGAGTATTCCGCTCGGATCGGTGCGAGCGACATTCTGATCACAAGCAACGCCGCTCCGACGGTCCGATTGGATGGTGAGCTGTATCCGATCGCGGACGTCATATTGAGATCTGAACAGGCAAAACGCCTCATCTGGAGTCTTTTGAACGAAACCCAGCAGGAGATGCTCGAACGGAAACGCGAACTGGATTTTTCTCTGAGTGTGACCGGCAATATGCGGTTTCGCGCGAACATCTACTATCAGAAAGGGGCGCTTGCGGGAGCGTTCCGCCTGATTCCCAGACACATTCCCACAATCGAAGAACTCGGATTGCCGCCTCTGGCCAAAGAGATGGTGCTTCGTCAGAACGGTTTGATTCTGGTCACCGGTCCGACAGGGTCCGGGAAAACGACTTCGATGGCGGCGATGATCGATCTGATCAATCGAACCCGGCGATGTCATATTGTGACGGTGGAGGATCCGATCGAGTTTGTTCATGAGAACAAGATGAGCATTGTGGACCAGCGTGAGGTGTATGCGGATACGCTTTCTTTTGCCAATGCGCTCAAGTATGTCCTTCGTGAGACACCGGATGTCATTCTGGTCGGCGAAATGCGCGATCTCGAAACAATCTCTGCCGCGCTGACGGCAGCCGAAACCGGACATCTCGTCATCGCAACCCTCCATACCAACGACGCGATTCAGACGATCGACCGGATCATCGATGTGTTTCCGCCGCATCAACACGATCAGATCAGAATGCAGCTCGCATTCTCACTCATCGCTGTCTTTGCGCAGCAGTTGATCCCTCGGGCCGACGGGCGTGGTCGCGTATTGTCCGTGGAACTTCTCATCAAGAACAACGCGGTTTCGACGCACATTCGTGAGGGAAAGACACACCAGACGCGGACCATCATGGAAACCTGCAAGCAGGAGGGCATGATGACGATGGATGCGCGACTCCGGGAACTGTTTGAAGGCGGGGTGATATCGTTCGAGGAGGTCTGTCGACGTGTCAGTTCCACCTCCGTGCTGAATGAAATTAAAAAGAATGTGGCGCGCGGAACGATCAAACCGAACGCTCCCAAGGCATTCCATCGGTTTTCGGATTCCCCCGGAGAATCACCCAGGTAAACGATTGCCGCAAAACGACACATCGGATTTGCGCCCGATAACATCCATTCGGTAAGATCAAATCGAGGGATCGGACATGCAACGCGCATGACCGGATGAATGACCATCAACCATTCGAGGTTTTTTTATGAGCATCACACGATGGACGTCGATCTGTTTTTGTCTGGTGTTTTCAGTACTTGCCTGGTCCGGTCTCGGTCATGCACAAAATGCGATTCTGGCAACACCGACTCCCGTGACGCAGCTTCCGGGGGATACCTGTGCCACGGCTTACACAATCACCCTGCCCTCCTGGACGACCCAGTACGATGACGCCACGCTCACGAATGGCACACCCGCTGGTGACGACCCCTGCCAGGCAATGGGAATGACGTACATGGCGCGTGACGGCTGGTTCCGTTTCGACACGACGTTTCCCGGAACGATCAATCTGCATTTTGAGGATGCACCGGTCGCACCGGGCAAAGATATCATCCTGATCGTCTATACCGGAGCGGACTGCGCCAATCTGACGGAAGTCCAGTGTCTGAGCGCATTCTACAGTCCCTATCTCATTACCTGGTCGCATTTTTCACCCGGTGGCGAAACGTACTGGGTTCAGGTCGGCGATTGGGGATCATATGCACCATCGGGTCAACTCATTTTTGCATTCAACTTTGATGTGAGTTCGACGCCGACGCCCACGAACACGCCGACACCTGCAGGGCCTGGCGATCATTGCGGAAATCCGGAAGTGATATCCGTCGGACAATGTGTGACGGGATCAACGGTCGGATACAATGGTGATTATGACTGCAGCACAGGATCATCGCATTACGGATCGGATCGAGTCTACGCGTTGACGCTCACGGAATCAGAAGAGCTGGATATCTTCGCGGAAGCCGACTGGAATGCCGACTTCGCAATCTCCTCCACGTGCTCCACGACCTCTGCGGACATCCTATGCACGGATTCCACCGGCATTCAGCAGAATCCGCCGTGCAGTTCCATCACGCACCATTCATTCGGGTACTTCAGTTGGTCCGGAATAATGGCGGCCGGGACCTACTACATCTGGATCGATTCCGCATCCGGCGCGAACGGGAATTATGCTCTGGCGGTTCTGGGACAACCCACTCCGACACCCACTCAAACTCCATGCGTCACGTGTCCTCCGGGAGGTGTTCCCGAAGGTGAACCGATGTGCGGTCCCGAGTATCAAGACAACTACAATGGCGGGTGCAACTGGCCCGATACTTCGCCGACGCCGGGCTACCATTTCCAGTCGGTCAATTGTGGAGATATTCTCTGCGGTGAAGCCGGGTACTACGATTACGGGACGAGCGAAGCGCGCGACATGGACTGGTATCGGATCTCGGTTCCTGACACCACATATCTCGGACTTTCCGTCACATCTGCATTCGATACTGCGGCATGGATCATGGACGGCGCATCGGATTGTGCTTCTCCCGTGGTGCTGGCGAGTCGAAGCAGTGCGGAATGCCAGGAGGTCAGTATCGGAACAGTCGTGAGTCCCGGGGCGTACTGGCTGGTGATAGCACCTCACACCACGGATGATCCGCCCTGCGGCACCGATTATGTGGCATATGTGTCGTGCGGAGCGTCTCCGACACCCACACAGACACCGGATTGCTCATATGTGGAGGAATTCGGCAGCGCATTTCCTCCGGAAGGTTGGACGATCGAATCCGCCGGTGCTGGAACACAATGGGCTTCCAATTCGACGATTGTTTATTCGGGCACCCACAGCGCTTACTGTCCATTCATCGATGCGGATCATGATGAATGGCTCATCACCCGTCCGATCAACCTGACGACGTATACCAATCCGGAAATCCGGTTCTACTGGACGACATCCTATTACTGGATGGTCTCACCGATCGACAACGGAGACTTCATCTTCAATGTTTCGACGGATGGCGGGATGACCTGGACACCGCTCTGGGACGAGGAAGATGAAGGGATGTTTTCCAGTTGGTACTGGTATGAAGCCCGAGTGGATCTGTCAGCCTACTCCAACGAGGCGAGCATCCGTTTCGCCTGGCAGTATGTCGGCAATGACGCCACGGATGTGTATCTGGATCTGGTGAGGTTATGTAATCAGCCCTCGGGGCCTCAGGTTCCGGTAACCGGTCATACCGGGTTGATCATGATGGTCATCGGCATCAGCGCGTTGATTCTTCTGGCGAATTTTCGAAATCGGTAACCGGTGAACACGTCCGAACGATCCGGACGATTCCGTTACATGCGGTGTGGTCGTCGAGAATCCTGAGGTGGAAATCGTCGAGCAGACCCTGCATGCCCTCGTGGAGATTGTACATGCGGAAATACTTGAAGTGTTTCGGGCCTGCCAGGAACTCCGTCGAGTAAGTGATCCAACGGCCGAGGCGGCCGGGTATGGGATAGTTGAAGTCTGCGATGATCACGTGATGCGCGGAGTTTGCGGCGAGTTGCAGCGTGTTCATCCGGATCGGCATATCCTGTTCGTGGAGCACCAGCGAGAGCACGATGCAATCGAGTTCGCCGAATGTCGCGGGATCCAGGACCAGCACATCCGCCTGTCTGAACGCGATGTGCCCCGTTGTATTGCGGGACAGCCTGTGAGCGGCTCTGATCATGGCGCTGGAAAAATCGTACCCGGTGACGTGACAACCCTTTTGCGCAAGATCCCTGCAAAGTGCTCCGGTCCCGCACCCGAAATCGGCCACCCGGGATCCCTCGGGAATCATTCCGGCAATCATTTTCCGGCAACCGCGCAGCATGGGGTCGATCAGGCGAGCATAGATCAGGCCGTCATAATATCGATCGACAGGCTCACCGAATCTCATTCCGCGCGTCTCCTCAATCGCATGCCATCCATCATACCATTCACACGGCGAAGATGTTAGCATATCAGACAGGCGATTACATGTCGGATATTCAGGAAAGGGAGAACGGATCATGACGTATCATCAGGTTGAGTCGGGAGAACGGATTACTTTGAAGAAGATCGATCCCGATCGAACACATCCGGAGAATCTCGAGAGGAGTGACGGCGAGCGGGAGTTTCAGTTGCTGAAGGAGAAACTGGTCCGGTTTCAGGAAAAGCTGTTCGCCGAAAGCCGTCATAAGATCCTGATCGTTCTGCAGGCGATGGATACAGGCGGAAAGGATGGCGCGATCCGGCATGTGTTCAGCGGCATCAATCCTCAGGGAGTTCGGGTCGTGCCGTTCAAAGTGCCTTCTCCGGAAGAACTTGCCCATGACTTTCTCTGGCGCATCCATGCCAAAATCCCTGGAAAAGGTGAGATGGTCGTCTTCAACCGAAGCCACTACGAGGATGTTCTGGTGGTGCGGGTTCACAACCTTGTTCCCGAAAAAACATGGAAGAAGCGCTTTGCGCATATCAACGACTTTGAACGGATGCTGACCGACGAAGGCGTCACGATACTCAAATTCTACCTGCACATCGACCGTGATGAACAACGCAAGCGCCTTCAGGAGCGTCTGGATGATCCCGCGAAACACTGGAAGTTCAATCCCGGTGATCTGAAGGAACGAGCGCTGTGGGATGATTACATGGCTGCCTATGAGGAGATGATCGAGAAAACGAGCACCGGGCATGCGCCGTGGTTCATCATCCCGTCCAATCGCAAATGGTATCGTAATCTGGCCATCGCCAGAATCCTCAATCGGACACTCGATGGTATGGATATGCAATTCCCGCACATCCCGATCGACCCGGACCTCCGGATCGATTGATACTCGCCTCCGGCCTGTCCTCAGAATGCGTTTCAGGATGGCGGGATGATTCCGTCCGGTTGATCCGGAGAGGATTTTTTCGGGTACAGGAATCCGAACAGACTGCCGGCAATGCCTCCTGTGATATGCGCAAACTGCGAGATCGAATCGTTTCGGAAGGCATTCAGAAGTTCGCTGCCGATGTAGATCAGCAGAATCAGAATGAATGTGAGGGGGATCCGGCCTGTCCGAACGTTTGCGAAGGAAGCGAGCAGGATCAGCATGAAAACGATCCCGCTGGCGCCGAGAAGCCCGGTATTGAAGAACAACAGGTTGAGAATGGTCGTGGCAAGCGCGGTCGTCACGATCATCTCAAACAACGTCCATGACCCGTACTTTTCCTCGAGAATCGGGCCAATCAGCAGGATCAGCATGAAATTGCCCAGGAAATGCGGCCAATCGGCGTGACCGATCACATGCGAGACCGCACGGAAGTAATCGACGGGGGATCTGAAATCGAACTGATTCCAGAGCGTGAAATAGTGTTGTGTCAATGAACCCGGTGTGTATTGATCGATCAGAAGGACACTGAATGCTATCAGCGTGTAGGTCAGGATCACAGGAGAATTATAGCTGATTCTCATGGTCATCTCCGGGAGAAGAATGAATCGGTCGGAATTCGATCGGATTCTCCGAGCAATGTAGCACAGGAATCGATGGCATTCGAGAATCGAATTCGAATCCGATCCGGTTTTTTTTTCGCGGCGGTTCTGTTAGATTGACCCGGATCGCTGGACAGGTCGTCCTTCGGTTTCATGTGGGAAAAACGTGTGAGGCAGGTTTTCAAGTTTATGAGAAAGCATCACCGGGTGATCGGGTTATCCGTCGTTCTGATCGGTCTGTTGTGGACCTACATGTCCATCGCGCGAAATGAAAAATCAACCACCCTGGAGTATCTCCGACTCTATTCTCAGATTTATCGACTCGTCCAGGATGCCTATCTCGAGGAAACCGATCCGGCCATTCTGGTCGAGGGGACAATCGAAGGGATGGCGGTGAAAGCGAACCCCTACAACTCGCTCGAACCTCTTGCCGGCTCCAGTCCGCTCGTGCCACCCCGGGGTGCCGTCGATTCCGGTCTGATCCTTGGATACTCCGAACCTTTCCTGAAAGTCATCGATGTCCGGCGGGATTCGCCTGCGGCACAGAAAGGAATCCTACCCGGCGCTCTGGTGCTTCGGATCGGAGATCAGGGAACGCCGTTCCTTCCGGTGCTTCGCGCAAACCGAATGCTGACAGGAGATGTCGGATCGCACGTCGAACTCGTTATCCAGAACACCGGAAGCTACAAAATCGACGAAATCGATCTCGAATTGTCCACCTCCACCCCTCCCGAACCACTCCAATTTGAAACGCACGACTGGGGTCTCCTCTGCCGGATCGAAGGCAGCCTCACTGGCGACCAGCGAGACCTGATTGCGCGAACTGTGAAAGGCATGGATAAAAAGAAGGGTCTGATTCTCGATGTGCGCCACTATAACGAGGACACCGAAGAAAACGGTCTCGAACTGGCCGATCTGTTTATCCCCGATGGCCGTATCATGGCCGAGATATGCAATCAGGATGGCAGTTTGCAACGATCGGTCCAGGCTGGCGACGGGATTGCGCTGACCGATTTCCCCTTGATCGTGGTGTGTGATGCGACGAGCGCCGGCCCGGCGGAAAGCCTGATTCTGGCGATACGTAACACCTCGCGAGGTCTGATCGTCGGGGAACGGACATTCGGCCGCTGCGTTCAACTCGCGCACGAACGACTCGAAGATACCTACCTGCTCCATCTCGTGGCAGGTTACTACGGGAATTCATCCTGCGAGACACCGCATGGAAAAGGCATCGCTCCGGATTTCATGACCGTGCTCCCCTCTCCCGTGGATGATGCTGACCCGATCCTGACAACAGCGATCACGCTCATGCCGGCGTCGTCAAAAGGAATGATGGACGCCCGATGACCCGGAAGACTGTTGCGAAAAACCGAGATGCTTCCTTATTCAAACTGATCCTGATCGCGGCGATCGGTATCGCGTTGCTTCTGGTCGCCGGCATCATCATTCTCGACAAACGCGCCGTTGAGCACGGGCACGCCGGACTCTGGGAGTCGATGACACAGAACCATCCCGCTGCGTCCGCTGCTGAGGTTGAGGCGAGAATCACCGAACTGATGAAACCATTCACGGCGGATGGAACGGCCGTGCTGATTCAGGAGGGGCAGACCCGGGGCCGCGAAAACGAGACGCTGAAATACAAGACATACCGGCTTCGATCGATCGATGCGTGGAATTCGCAGATCAAACAGTTTGAACCGAGCTGCGAGCGCTATGGTGTCGTCGTCTACAACCGGTTTACGTCTCAGAATCCGGTCCTGGCCGAGTATACGGTTTTTGTCGGCACCCGCGGATTGAGAACGCACAAGATCATGTTCAAGTGCGATGTCCCGGTATCGCTTCCGGAGGATCAGCCGAGTCCGGAGCGTCCGGTCGAGGAACGTGCCAATGACACGACGCCGTCCGTTTCTCTCGTTTTCGACGATTTCGGAACGGATCTGGCGATCGCAAAACGATTCCTGAACGAACTCTCCGTGCCGATCACATTGGCCGTGATTCCGAATCAGGAACATTCCGGTGCGGTTATCGAGCTGGCGCGTGAACATGACCAGAGCGTGCTGCTTCATGTCCCGATGGAGCCGGCTTCGGAGACGATCGAGCCGGGTTCGTATCCGGTCTTCCTGACGATGTCGATGTCGGTTGAAGCGATCGACCAGGCACTCGACCAGTTGATCCGGACCCATCCGGGAGTTGTCGGGATCAATAATCACATGGGCTCACGCCTGACTGCGGATGCGGAACGGATGCGCGCGGTCATGAGAGTGCTCAAACGTCATCATCTCTTTTTTATCGACAGCCGCACGACAGCCTCGACGGTTGCGATCGATATGGCCAGGGAAATCGGCGTTGCATGTCAGTCCCGCTCCGTTTTTCTCGATCAGGGCTACAAGGGCGGTGATGTGGCGGCGAACATGGTGAAGCTGTTCGAGACGGCCGAGGAGAAGGGGTATGCCATCGGTATCGGGCATGCGATTCCCTCGACGCTCGACGCCGTTCGCGCCAGTCTCACGAGCCTCCGCTCATCGAAGGTGAAGGTCGTACCGTTGCCAGCATGGGTCAATCGGGGTTGACGCTCCTGTATGCTCAACCTTCGGAACGGCGCCATCCGGGCATGGATACTGACCGCACCTCTGGCCGGTGTGAGCGATCCTCCTTTCCAGACCATCCTTGCGGAACTCGGAGCGCCTCTTATCTCAACCGAGATGCTTGCCGCGGATGGCCTGGCCCGTGCCGGATCCAGATATCTCAGGAATCTGTCGATCGCTCCGGGCATCCACCCGATTCTCGTTCAACTGTTCGGTAAAAATCCCCTCGCCATGGAGACTGCGGCGAAGATCATCGCGGATAGAGGGGTGGAGATGATCGATTTGAACATGGGGTGTCCGGCCAGGAAAGTATGCCGGACGGGATCCGGAGTCGCGTTGATGCGAAACCCGCAGACGGCTCGGGCCATCATGCAGGCCGTGCGCCGGGCGGTCAGTGGACCGGTGCTGAGCATCAAAATCAGGCTGGGTTGGGATCGTCATTCGCAGAATGCTTCGGAATTTGTCCGGATGGCAGAGGAGGAAGGATTTGATTTCGTCACGGTGCACGGGCGGTATCGTTCGTCCTACACCGAAGCAGCGGATTGGGCTGAAATTGCGCGGATTCGAGTCGAAACGCGGCTGCCGGTGGTCGGGAACGGTGATGTCTTTTCCTGTGACGATGCGCGCCGGATGATCGATCAGACCGGTTGTGACGCGGTCATGCTCGGCCGCGGGATTCTGGGTAATCCCTGGCTGCCTGCCCGGATCGAGGCAGGATTGACGGGGAGGCTGGAACAGAATGTGACGGTGGCGGAGCGCGTTCGCGTGATCAACCGGCATCTCGATTTGTTGATCGACCGATACGGCGAACGAAGAGCGGCATTGATTTTCCGTAAACATGCGGCATGGTATCTGAAGGGAACGTCGGGATGCGCGGAGATGCGGCGTGAGGTATTTGGATATACGACACGCGATCAGTACCGGGAGTTTCTCGGAAGGCTCGGAGATGGGTGGAATCGCGAGGAACCCCGCAACGAAACACCGGTAGACATGGATCTCGAAGAATGCGGAGGATGATCCCGAAGAATCAGACCGTATAGGGGGGCGCAGCCGGGATGTTCGCTTTTCGTTCAGCGTGTTCGTTCGGTCCGAGAGTTTTGCACGGCGGTTTTTTCCTGAGGAGTTTGAAGTAGTCCAGCACGAGCTGGCGCTTCATGAGCTGGATCGCCCGTGCCGGGTCGACGCCCTTCGGACACACACTCGAGCATTCCGACCCGTAGTGGCAACTGAAAATCCCATGATCAGCCGTCAGCGAGGGCTTTCGGTCCGCATAGCCCATGTCGCGTGAATCGCGGGAGTACCGATATGCCTGCGCCAGCGGTTGCGGACCGGCATACTCGGGATCGGTCGCCAGTGTCGGACATGCCGCCATGCAACACCCGCATTTGATGCAGTAGGTAAACTGGAGATAATCGAGCAGATCGTCGGGAGTCTGATAGTATTCGCCCGTCGGATGTTGCATCTCGGAGGTATCCGGCCGGATCATGTAGGGTTTCAACTCCCGATGCTTCAGGAATTGCTCGGTCAGATCCGGAACGAGATCGCGGATGATCGGGAAGTTCGGCAGCGGCGCCAGCGTCAGCGCAGTTCGGGTGACATGCAGGATCTGCGTATTGCAGGCGAGTCCCGGTCGGCCGTTGATCAGCATGCCGCACGATCCGCATACGCCCATGCGGCAGGAGTAGCGCCAGACGAGTGTCATGTCCTGAGTGTGTTTGAGTTGGTGAAGTCCATCGAGCACGGTCATGCCGGGATCGACGTCGAGTTGATACTCCTGCCAGGATGGCGCGGTATCCGTTTCCGGGTTGAATCGGCGGATGTGAAATCGGATCTGCGTGGCTTTCTCTGTCATTGGATTGCTCCCGTGGAGGCGGCGACCGAAGCGAAATGGAAGGCGGCGAACGAGCCGAGTCCGAAGAGGCCGATTCCGGCGATCAGAATGAGGATCGTGGTGAGACGGGCCATGCGCTTCGGGATGCCCAGTTCAAAAATGATCGTCCGGAGTCCGTACAAACCGTGGTAGAGAGCCAGTCCCAGGAACGCGACATAGAAGAAGGGCATGATGGCCTGCTTCCCCCGCGCCGTGACATTTGCCCAGTCCAGACTTTCTCCGCCGGCTGGATTGAACCATCCGAGAATGAGATCGAGGTGCATGGTGATCATGTGGATACTCAGAAAAGCGACGAGTCCGAGGCCGGCCATCATGTGCCAGGTCCATTTCGATAATCCGTTCATGGAATCCCCCTCAATGCATGAAAAAGAACCGGTAACCGCCCACACAGACGATGACCGCGGCAAGAATGATGACGATGACGCTGAGCGGTCGCTGGGTGTTGACCGATGACCGATACGGATAAACCGGCTCCTCGGCCTTCCCCACCGCAAATCCGAACTCGATCAGAATCAAACGAAGACCGTTCAGCATGTGAAAAGCGAATGCGGCAAAGACGGCGAACTCCCCGAGTTTGAAGACGGGGTTCGCGACAGCGCCCATGACGAGCTCCCAGGTTCGGGCACCGAACAACCGGGAAGATGTTACGAAAATATGGAGAAGGAAGTAAGACAGAATCCCGAGACCGGTGATGCGATGCAACGAGTACATGTAGCGCTCGAATCCCCACCGGCCGCCTGTCAACCACCCGATGATTCCCAACCTGTTCCCCTGCTGTTTGATATCATTCATATTCATCTACCTCATTCCGATGAAACACCGTCAATACTTCCGCTCGACCGGTTTCCATTTCGAGATCGTCACGTCCTTGTAGTCCAACTCGGGACCACCGTCAGCGCAGATCGCCAGCGTATGCCTGAGCCACTTCGTATCGTTTCGCGTCGGGAAATCCGTTCGCGCATGCCCCCCGCGGGATTCCTCGCGCTGCAACGCCGCCATCAGAACGATTTCTGCCAGCATGAGCATGTTTTCAAGCTCCAGAGTGTTGATCAGATTCGTGTTGTACACCCGATTGTGATCCTGGATGCCGATGTTCTTAAAGCGTTCCTTGAGCTTTTTGATTTTCGTGAGACCGTCCTGCATGGTGGGACCATCCCGATACACACCGGCATGGAAGTCCATGACCGACCGCAGTTGCTCTCGAATCTCATACGGATTCTCCGGACCATTCCGGTTGAGGAGATCCTTGAAGAGGCGGTGTTCCTCCTGCTGGACACGGTCGGTCGGGACATCGACCGGATGCGGGTTTGTCTTGAGATACGAGACGATGGCTTTGCCGGCGATGCCGCCGAAAACGAGACATTCCGAGGTGGAGTTGGTTCCCAGGCGATTCGCTCCATGGAGCGAGGCGCATGCCACCTCACCGGCTGACCAGATGTTCGGGATGCGCGTCCGACCGTCAATATCCGTTTCGATACCTCCCATTGAATAATGCGCGACGGGACGAACCGGGATCGGATCGTTGATCGGATCGAGACCGACGAATTTCATGGTGACTTCGCGGATCAGGGGGAGCGCATGCGTGATTTTGGCGGCGCCCAGATGGGTCATGTCGAGATGGATGTAATCCAGTCCGTTGGGGCCGGTGAATCCGCGTCCTTCGAGAATTTCGGTCATTTCGGCTCGTGAAACGATGTCGCGCGGCGCCAGTTCCATTTTCTTCGCGGCATCGGGGTATGAGGCCAAAAAACGGTCCCCGGATTTATTCTTCAGGTGACCGCCTTCTCCGCGACAACCCTCTGTCATCAGGATGCCGGACGGTACCAGGCCGGTCGGATGGAACTGGATGAATTCGGGATCTTCGAGTGGAATACCGGCTCGATAGGCGATCGCCTGCCCATCGCCGGTCACGGTTTGTGAGTAGGTTGTGAAGCCGTACAGGCAACCCAGCCCGCCCGTCGCGATCAGCAGACACTTGCCCCGGATGATCAGAAACCGGCCTGTGGCGTTGTCGATTGCCGTGAGAGCGGAAAAGTGGCCGTCGCGGGTCAGAATCGACGTGACGAATACCTCGTGGAGACACGTCCAGTTATGATATTGCGTCAGCGTGTCGTACAGAGTCTGCATCTCGACAAAGCCCGTCTTATCGGCCGCCATCGTGGCCCGCGGGAAACTGTGTCCGCCGAAATCCCGCTGGAGGATCCGCCCATCCGGTCTGCGCGACCAGGGCAAACCCATGTGATCCAGCAGCTTCAGCTCATTCGGGCACTCCCGGACGAAGCGATCCACCACATCCTGGTCGGCCAGAAAATCGGAACCCTTTACCGTGTCCCAGGCGTGCAGATCGAGACTATCGCCTTCTTCTTCGCGGAGCACGGCGGCCGATCCTCCCTCCGCACAGACCGAATGCGCCCGCATCAACTGGACTTTGGACACGAGAGCCATTTTGGCTGAACTGCCGGTCAACCGGGCGATCTCGACGGCCGCCCGTAATCCCGCCAGCCCCGTGCCGAATATCACGACATCATAGTTCTGCGTTTCAGGCATCTGTTGGGACTCCATTCATGAAAACACATCGTTCATACACATGGTTATTGCTTCCGGACCGTCAATATGATCGGTAATCCCGAGATTTTTGTCAATGGCGTGGCGGTCTTTTCAGAATCGCCCGAAGATCGTTCCGGAATACGATTCCAAGTGTCCCCACTCCGATGCAGGCGATCAGCAAGTCGATCACCACCGCGCGGACTCCCATGCCGGGCGTCAGGATCATCGCCGTCGCCATGACTGTGGATACAACGGCCGAAATCAATGCATGCCGGGCGATCCCGTGTGCATTCCTGTCCAGACGGAAGTACAAGGACCCCAGAACAACGAGTTGCAATCCGTAGGAGACAACCGTGGCCCATCCGGCTCCGATCGCACCAAACCGCGGAACCCACACATAATCCAGCACCGTGTTGCTCACCAGCGAAGCCGCTGCTCCGTATATCAGTAAATGCTGATGTTTCAGAGCCGTCAGTAGGTTGGCTCCGAGATAATTCAAAAACAGAACCGGAATACATATCGCGAGGATCCGCAATACATCGACACTTTCATCGAATGATTTCCCGGCAATAATCCGGATCATGATCGGTGAAAAGCCGGCCACGACCGCTCCCAACGCAAGTCCTGCTGTCGACAGGAATCGAAATGTCCCGTCACGGGTCAACCGGAACTTCTCGTGAAGCGTAGGATCCGCCCCGAAACGACTCAGTGACGGATATGCGGCGGTGACGACCGCAACCGCCAATATCTGCATCTGCAGCACGATCATGTGCGGCACATGAAACATGCTCACATCCGACGAAGTTCGGAAGGCTTTCAGAAAATAGACGTCGACCCTGAGAGACAACCCTGTGCAGAATGTAGCCAGCCCCATGATCCACATCTGGTCGAAGAGTTCTCCGGCATTCCTCCAGAGATACGAAAGATGGCCCATCTGAAAAAATCGCGACGAGATTCTCCATGTGACCATCAGCTTGACGAAGTGTGCGAGAAGCGTGATGAGGAACACGGCGACGAAGCCTGCTTCGAGATTCTCCGAAGTCAGAGCCAGCAACGGAAGAAGGGCGATTCCCCCGAGATGCACCATGCGAAACACGAGCACACTGAGCATCTCGAACTCCATCCGTTCCTTCGCCATGTAGGGTGCGCTGAAGATCCAGCCGATCTGTTGCAGGAGTTCGCTCGAAACCGCCAGATAATACGCGGTGCGCAGCAATGGCGTGAGTGTCATGGTGCGATCGAGACCGATGGCGGCGATCACAAACAGACTCATCAATACCGCCTTGAGCAGGATCGCCCCTCCGATCAGTTCATTCTGTTTCGAGCGATCCTTGGAAATTTCCCGGATGAGGATCGTGTTCATCTCCAGATTGACGAGCGGCTGAAATGCCAGAATGACAGCGGTGATGAATGCGTAATCGCCGAACAGCGCCGGTTTGAGATATCGGCATAAAATCATCATGATCAGAAACCCGGAACCGATTTCGATCAGACGTGCGATCATGATGACAGCAGCGTTCCTCGCTGCCCGATCCAGAATCCCGCCTTCCGGTCCCATCAGCGATCCCGATACCGTGCCCAGGCATCGTGCCCGGAATACAGTTCCGGACGATCCCGATACAGGAGCAACGCTTTCAGAAACAACGACACGAAGCGGGTTTCAACCAGCGAACAGAGTGGCGTGCCGGTATGTTGATCCACGTCGCGATAGTATCCGAACGGCGCTTCATGAAAACGCAGAATTCCGTCAAGCGCTCGCAGACCCGCTTCCCGGTATTCCGCTTCCTTCGTCAACTCCGTCAGTCGATACAGTGCGACCGCGAGATCGGTGTTGGCATCCAGATACGACCGGCGACAGCCGATCTCATCGGGGAAAAGCCCGGTTTCCGGAGATTGATGCTTCAGAAAGAAATCGGCGATGCGGCGGGCGGATTCCAGGTATTCCGGGCGGTCAAACGCATGCGCGACATCGCAGAAAATGTCGATCAGGGCGAAATTGGTCGAGAGAACCGGGAGGTACACCGGCGCGGCATCCAGGCGGGGGAAATGAGTAAAAACGCCGTCATCGGTCATAAAACACGAGCGGATTCCCGTCAGCCAGCGATCGAGTGCGGGGAGCGCCCAGCCCGCCGTTTCCTTCATCCGGGCCAGCGCAATCAGACCGAAAGCCATCGATGTGTTGGCCTTGGCTAACTCAACCCGCCGCGTATACCGACGCAGCATCGGAACAAGCTTCCAGACTCCCGTGAACTGAGTCGATGCAAAGAAACCGAATGTCCGGTACAGATCGGTATCGAGCCATGTGCGGCACCACCGGGAGACCGTCTCGAGATACCAGTGTTCTCCGGTCTGTTCAAACAACTCCACTCCGATCTCGATGTACATCCCCGTCATGGCATCCATGATCGGCAGCACCGGGCCAAACGGCATCAATCGGAACGTGTGGAGTCGACCGTTCGAGCTGAAGTTCCGGGCAATATGCCGGAACAGCTCCCGGGCCGGCAGCAGGACGTCGAGTTCCGGGCTGAGTCCGTGCAGTTCCAGCAGGCCATAGAGAATTTCGACAAAATCCTGAACATCTGCGTACGGAACAAACCGGCGTAAAGGCCCCGGCAATCCGATCCCGACATGCCGCCGGATCTGCGGTCGATTGAACAGGGAGAACGACTCCGAGAGACGTTCGTTCAGCAACCCGAGCTGTTCCCTGACATATTCCGTCTCCCCTGCCATCCAGAAAAACGGAAGATAATCGTCCAGTTCGGCCAGAAGATCGCGCGAACCCAACGGTTGACCGGTGTCGCCATTGACTTCGTAAGTCGGGAAACCCGTTCGGGTGACATACATGGACCGAAACCAGCCGGCGATCCTGCCGATCGCCTCGTTGAATCGTTCTTTTCCGGATCGATCGTTCATGAGCGGATGAAATCCCGGATACCGCATGTCGGACGCTCCCAGCCGGCGGGCCGGTCGATCACGATCCGCATCCACAGTTCCAGAACAACCTGGTTCCAGATTCTGAAGAACGGTTGTTTTCCCGCAAAGAACTCGTCTTTCAACCGGAGCGTTTCATTGACGTTGAAAATCCCTCGCTTGAGAACGGACTCGCGACTCAGGCAATCCTCCACGACGGGTCGCAACTCTTTGCGCATCCATTGGGACATCGGGAAGATGAACCCTTTCTTCGTACGATTGAGTATGGATCCGGGCAGGTAGTGTTTCATCGCCTTCCGAAGCACGTATTTCTCGGTCGTATCATGAAGCTTCATATGGGAGGTGATCCGAGCGGCGGATTCCACGAGGTGGTGATCGAGCATCGGAAGACGGACTTCGAGACTGTGGGCCATGCTGACTGCGTCCTGGTCGCGAACGAGCAGGTTGGTGAGATCGGTTTTGATCTGGAGGTAGGAGGTTTGGGCGATCGGGTCGAGCCCGTCACAACGCGGAGCGTAATAACTGATTTCATCGTTTTTCTCGATGGGGTAATCAAGAATTTTAACGATGAAATCGGGATTGAAGATATAGAAGAAATCGTCGCCCCGATAGAGTCTGCGATTCAGGCGATACATCTGGTGGAAGCCGTCGCGCCCTCTCAACAGCGTTTCGATCCGTCTTCTGAGAGGAGAAAGTGCCAATTCCGATCGATTCCGGAGTAAAAATTCAAGCAATCGACGGGCGACGGATGGTGAGATCAGCGAGAGATAATTGTGGAGGGAATTGATGGTAAGAAGTTCCTTGAACCATTCATATCCCCCAAAAACTTCATCACCACCGGTTCCCGACAATGCGACCGTCACGCTCCGTGCTGCACATTTCGACACCAGGTAGTACTGGATGGCATCACCGGATGGCTGATCCATCGCCCATACCGCATCGACCAGGTGATGCAGAACGTCCGATCCGGTGATGATCTCCTCGTTATGGTCCGTTTTCAGATACTGCGCGACTCTCGATGCAAACGACGCGTCATCGAACCACTCGAACGATTTCTCGCTCCCTGTGAAGCGAATGCTGAACGTCCTGACGGGGATCCGGGATCTTGCGGCCATGATTGCGACGATCGCCGATGAATCGATGCCGCCGCTCAGAAATGCGCCCAGCGGAACATCGCTCATCAGGCGGACCTGGACGGCATCCTCGAGTTGTTTCCGGACGACATCGACGGCCTCTTCGTCCGGAATCAGACTGGTCTGGGCGACTGCGAAATCGATATCCCAGTACTCCTTCTGAACGACGCCGGCTGCCGAAACGGTGATGGAATGACCAGGGAGCACGGCACAGATTTCACTGAAAATCGTCAGGGGTGCCGGAACAGCCGGATAAGACGTAAAGCGGACGATGGCAAGTTCATCGATGCGCGGTTGAACGTCGCCCGACGCAAGAATCGCCCGGATTTCCGATGCGAAGATGAATTTTCCGGGCGTTTTCGCAAAATAGAGGGTTTTGATCCCGAGGCGATCTCGTGCAATGAACAGTTTCTCTCTCTCGATGTCCCATATCGCAAAGGCAAACATGCCTCGCAGATACCTCACGCAATCCTCGCCGTACTCTTCAAACAGATGCAGGATCACCTCAGCATCTCCATGGGTCGAAAAAACATGGTGACGCTGCTGCAACTGCTCCCTCAGTTGTTTGTAATTGTAAATTTCCCCATTGCAGATCAGAACGACAGATCGATCCTCGTTGTAAAGCGGTTGCTCGGATCCGTCAATGTCGATGATCCGGAGACGACGCATGCCGAGCACGCAATGTTCGTCCTCGTAGAACCCATCGGAATCCGGTCCCCGATGCAGAAGCGACGCGGTCATCCTCTCAACCGCTGCTCTGCCATGTCGTCCACGGATTCCACTGATTCCGCACATGAGTTAAACCTCCGGAGTGTCAGCCTCGAGGCACCAGGCGAGAAAGGGCCAGACGGCGATGACGCCGAGAAAGTTGGCATGAAGGTACCGTGAAAAGAACAGGAAGGTGAATAGAAGCAGGGATGCTCCTGTCGTGGCGGATGCGAGTGTCAGCGGGACGTTCCGTACGGATCGGAAAAACAGAATCAGAAACAGCACGGAAGCTCCAATCTGAAAGACGCCGAACGGAAATGATGCGGATCCATCGGGAACGATCCTGAAAAACAGAAGCACGGTTGCGAACCCGTATCCATGAAAACCCTGCATCGGGTAACTGGTCGGCAGACCTCCACCCGCATACTGAAAAGTGTCCTGCCAGAACGCCCGCGGATCCATCGCAATGAACGGAAAAACGAGCAGAGTAAACGTGATCAGACCGGTCATCAGCGCGCGACGATGGAACCGGAACAGGTGGCGAAACCTGAATGGAGGGGCGGGTGTCAGGTGCAGCATCAGAAACGGCACGAAAAACCAGGCAAACTGTTTGATCGCGCAGGCGACAGCCAGGAAGACGAATGCGACCGAAGTCCTGCCGCGTGTCATGCACAGCAGTGTCGCCATGAGCAGGGCCATGAGCAGTACGTCATTGGAACCCAGAATGAAAAACCGGCTGAAAAACGGGTTCAGAATGGTGACGATCACGACGGCGCGCGCCAGATCACGACGTCTGAACAATCCGAAGATCGCCAGGATCATGCCGAAAAGTGCGATCAGGTGGATCAACCGCTGATCGTATGGCAGGTTCAGCATCCGGAAACATGCGAAAACCGGCAGAGATGTCAGAAACGCCCCGGGCATGTAGGGAACATGATACACGACGTTGTTGCGGAAACCTCTCCAGCCATCCAGAGGAGTTCCCGAAAAGTCTTCACTGTAAGGATTCCGACCCTCCAGAACCATCTTCATCGATTCCTCGATCTGAATCACGCCGCCGTCGTGGGCGAGACTGTGCGTGCCGGTCATGATCCGGTGCGTCATGAAGAAGAAGGTCGGAAGCAGAAGATGCAGGACGATGAGAATTCCAAGCAGTGTGTTCTTCAGGAACTCCGTCCTGCTCCGCACGAAATCCAGCATGAAACAGCACAGGCAGATCAGAATGGAGACCGTTCTGATGAGGAGTCGAAACGGTGCGAGTTCCTGGCCGAGAATGACGAGCGGATGAGGGGTCCCACCGGGAATCAGGAATGGTCTCAACTGAGGAACCGACTCCAGGAAATGGGCATGTTCCAGTTGATCCAGAGCATACGGTAGAGTCAGATCGAGGCTGATCATGACGAGAATCGCGAGAAGGATGGTATCGAATGCGACACTCCCATGATGCTTTTCGAGCAATCCTGTTTTTTCCCCTTTCAATTTTGGCGCGTTCATGTCAAATAGAAGCTAGCAGAACTGGAGCGAGGCGACAATAAAGAACGCTTGAACGAATCGCTGTCAAGGAGTGTCCGTGAATTCTCGACTGATATTCGGAATGGAACGGGATCGCGTGGTATGGATGCTGGAACGCTCCATCCGGGGATGTCTGGTCGCCTATATTTTCATCGTGACGATCCCGCATACCGCCGCCCTTCAATCCATTCTGTTTTCTGCTGCCCTGCTGGGCCTGCTGATCAAATGGTCTCTGACCCGCCGCATCCCTTTCACCCGAACCCCTCTCGATATCCCGATTCTCCTGCTGACCATGGTCATCATTTATAAATCGGTGGCTTCAGTGGATCCGGAATACTCGCGATCCGTGCTGTTCAAGGAACACTTCCCGCAGATCTTCATTTTTTACCTGATCGCCTCGGTCATGAATACCCCGAGATATGTTCAGAGAATCATCCTCTGCCTGCTCATATCGGTTGCCATCGTTGCGGGCATCGGTCTTTACGGATATTACCAGGGTTCGATGATCAAGGCTGAAAGGGCCACGTCATATTTCGGAAACTTCGGAAGAGCGGCCTTCTACACGTCGATGATCATCCCCATGGCGCTCGCCCAATCCCTGTGCAACAAACACGGCTGGCGACTGTGGGTTTACAGCGGGGTCACCATTCTGTGCCTCCTCTTCATGATCACCACTCTCTCCCGCGGCGCATGGATCAGCACCCTGTTCGCGATCATCCTTCTTTCGATCATCAAGAGCCGTAAACTGCTCATCGTCGTCTTTCTGATCATTCTCGCGATGCCCTGGGTACTTCCGCACGAGTATATCGAGCGGGGGTTGAGTCTGACGCAGGTGGACGAGATTACGGGCAACGAGCAGTTCGGGGATCGCTTCTGGCTCTGGCGCAGCGCGATCGAAATGATCCGAGACAATCCCCTGGACGGTGCGGGTTACGGGAATCGAGTGTTTTCAAAGATGTACCCCTATTATATTGATTCGCGTTCCTCGGGACTGATCTTCGAGAATGCGCACAATCTGTATCTTCAGATGGCCATCGAGATCGGACTGCCGGGCCTCGGTCTCTTTCTGTTCATCATCACATCGGTTCTGATTCGTGTCGCACGGAAGATCAAATCGCATCTGGATACGGCGATCGAAAAACAGATCCTTGGAATCGCCGGAAGCCTGGCGGTATTCGTCATTTTCAGCATGTCGACGTTCCGATACGAGAACGAAATCGGACTGCTCTTCTGGATACTGGTCGCTTCCGCTGTCAATATGACACGACCCGAGAGTGTGGCGATCGAGACTCCGGCCGCGACCCCTCCCTGACTGACTCCAGCTCCTTGGAACCCATACGATGCCTGATGCGTAATAATGGTCGGATCAGGTAGTCGGCGAGCCGCAACCTGTCGAACCGAAATCAACTTCACTCAAAGGAGTCAGTATGAATCGGACACGAGTAATCAGAATAGTGTTTCTCGCGCTTGCAGTCCTGGCCGTCGGGACGTTCTTCACGATGCACAGCAGCGCATGGTTTGGAAGCGACGATAAAAAACCTCAAGATTCTCAAACTTCCACTCAGGCGGAGCAACCCGAAAAGGCTCCGGTTCCTCCTGCGAATGCGATCGATCAACCGTTCACTTTCGGAACATTTCGCCAGATTGCCAGGGATGAAAGCCCCTGTGTCGTCAATATCGCGACTACGACAGTCGTCAAACCGCGAACAGCGCCCCGAGGTTACCGTTCGCCGTTTGAAGATTTCTTCGATGATGACACATTCCGGCACTTTTTCGGACCGAGAAGCGAACAACGCGTTCAGAGCCTTGGATCCGGCGTCATCATCGATCCGGAGGGATACGTCCTGACCAACAATCATGTGATTGAAGATGTCGACGAGATACAGGTCAATACACTGGATGGCCAGACATATGATGCCAAGGTGGTCGGCACGGATTCGCAGACGGACATCGCGCTGATCAAATTTGAACCGAAGGAGCCGGTGCACGCCGTGCCGATGGGTGATTCCGATTCCCTGGAAGTCGGCGATTGGGTTATGGCCATCGGTAATCCGTTCGGTTTTGGTCATACCGTAACGGTTGGCGTCGTCAGCGCGAAAGGGCGATCCTATGTGATGCCGACACAGGAACTCCCCTATCAGGATTTCATCCAGACCGATGCCTCGATCAACCCCGGCAATTCCGGCGGTCCTCTCCTGGACATCCATGGAAATCTAATCGGAATCAATGCTGTTATCGCTTCGCGAACGGGTCAGTCGGCGGGAATCGGTTTTGCGATCCCGATCAACATGATCCGGTCTCTTTTGCCGGACTTGAAGGAAAAAGGCACCGTGACGCGTGGATGGCTGGGAGTGAGCATTCAGACACTGGATGATAATCTCGCGCAATCCATGGGCCTCAAATCCACTCGCGGTGCACTGATTTCCGAAGTCGTGCCGGATGGCCCTGCCGCGAAGGCCGGGATCGAAGTCGGCGATGTGGTGATTCGTTTCGAGAAGACAGAGATCAAGGACTCGGCCCATCTCTCTCTGACGGTCGCATCGACTCCCGTCGGCACGGTGGCCTCCGTCGACGTCCTTCGCAGCGGGAAGGAGAAAACGATCGAGGTGACTCTGGGCGAACGCCCCGAGAATCTCAACGAGATCAGAACCTCAGCGGGTGAAGTCGTGGATCTCGGAATGACTGTTCAGGACATAACTCCGGACATCGCCCGGCAACTCGGCATCGATGGCCGCGAAGGTGTCGTGATCACCGAGATCAGTCCGAACAGCGGCGCGGATCGGGCTGGATTGCGACGTGGTGACGTGATTCTCGAGGTCAATCAGAAGAAGATCAAGTCCCTGAAGGACTACCGCGAGATCGTGTCGGGAAAATCCTCAGAGGGTCTGGTTCTGTATGTGCAGCGGGGAAACTCGAAGATCTTCATTGCCATTCGGCCGCCCAAAGAAAAAGCAAAATAGCCGGATTTCGTTTGATTGGACCGGGATCATGCGCGACAGCGCGTGATCCCGTCGGTTTTTCCGCGAATCCGTGTTGTCAAATTCATCGCACTGTGGCAAATAGTGGCATCGGTTTCATTGGAGGAGATTTGCAAGCATGATCGAAGTCAGAAATGTTTCCAAACAGTTCGGTGTCACCCGCGCGCTGAACGATGTGTCGTTTACGGTCAGGCCCGGCGAAGTGCTCGGTTTCCTGGGTCCGAACGGCGCGGGAAAGACAACGGCGATGCGGATCATCACCGGTATTCTCACCGCCACACAGGGTTCGGTACGGATCGGAGATTTCGATGTGGATGAACAGCCGCTCAAAGCACGGGCAATGATCGGTTATCTGCCGGAATCCGTTCCTCTCTATCGTGACATGCATGTCGAAGATTATCTCGGATTCATCGCGCGTCTGAAGGGAGTGCCGAAGGCGAAACGGGAAGCTCACCTCACCGAAACGCTCGCCCGGTGCGGTCTGACTTCCGTTCGGAACCGCCTGATCGGAAAGCTGTCAAAGGGATACCGGCAGCGTGTCGGAATCGCGCAGGCGCTGACGGCGAATCCGCCGGTTCTCGTTCTGGATGAACCAACCGAAGGCCTTGATCCCAAACAGATCATCGAAATCCGGAATCTCATTCGCGAACTCGGCGGCGAACGCACCATCATCCTGTCGACCCACATTCTTCCGGAGGTGTCGATGATCTGCGAGCGGGTCATCATCATCAACCGGGGCAGTGTCGTGGCCGTCGATACCCCGGCCAATCTCAATCGAAGCCTCCAGAAGCAATCCGTCATCCGCATCGTTGCGGGAGCGCCTCGCGACGATTTTCTGTCGCTCTGCCGCTCGATTCCAGGCGTCCGGACCTGTGAACCTGGCGACACGCAGGGAACGGCAGCCGGCAACCGGATCACCGTTCGAATCGAATCATCGACCGATATGGATTTGCGGCCTCAGATCGCGTCCCGGATCGTACAGAAGGGATGGGAACTGTTCGAGCTCTCGAGTGAGACCATGACATTGGAGGATATCTTCATTCAGCTCGTCACGCGCGAACCGGAAGGAGCAGTGGAATGAACCGGTTTTTAACCATCTTCAACCGCGAACTCGGATCCTACTTCATCTCCCCCATCGCCTATATCGTGATGGCTGTGTTCATGATCGTGACCGGTATGATTTTTTACTCGAATGTCGTGTTCTACGCACAGGCTTCAGCGATGAGTCTCCAGAATCCCAGTTTCGGGCAGTTGATTCTCGCGGAGGATTTCATCCGGCCTCTATTCGATAACATCTGCGTGATCCTTCTTTTCATGTCACCGGCTCTGACCATGCGGCTGTTCTCCGAAGAAAAACGATCCGGAACCATCGAACTGCTCCTGTCGTATCCGGTACGGGACACCGAGATCATCCTGGGCAAGTTTCTCGCGTGCCTGACATTCCTTGTCATCATGACTGCGCTCACATCCTGTTATCCGATTTTTCTTTACTTTACGGGTAACCCCGAGATCGGACCGTTCCTGACCGCTTATCTCGGGTTCTTTCTCATGGGAGCCGTATTCCTGTCGATTGGAGTGTTCACCTCATCCATGACGGATAATCAGATCATCGCGGCTCTCTTTGCATTCGGAATCAATCTGGTGTTGTGGATTATCGGATGGACCGGCGGCGGATCCGATGGCGGGATGCTGTCCGGTGTCTTCAAGTATGTGTCGATCATTGAGCATTACGATCCGCTCGTCAAGGGCGTTCTGAACAGCCAGGACATCATCTATTTCATCTCGATGAGCGGTCTCTTCCTGTTCCTGTCTCATCGTGTGCTGATCGCACGGAAGCTTCGAGGTTGAACATGGCGAACTCAGAGAATACCACGGGGAGCATGCATTTCACGGGCCGGAGGATACATGCCGGGCTGTCAACCATCATGGTTCTGGCCATCCTGATCATCATTCAACTACTCGCGGTCAAGCACAACGCGCGGTTCGATGTCACCGGAAACAAACGTCATTCCCTGTCGGAACAGACCGTGAACATCCTGAACACGCTCAAAGAACCGATCAAAGCCTATTGTTTTGTGAACGAAACCGAGCCGATGCATCTTCAGATCAGGGATCTGCTGGAACGGTACGCCGCGCAATCGGACCGGTTCACGTTCCAGTTCATCGATATCGATCGCGAACCCTTGAAAGCGCAGCAGTTCAAGATCGATCCCGGAGAGGCCTACTCGGTGACGGTTCTGACCCGGGATACCGAGTATGAAGATGGCTACCGCAAGATTACGTCCGCAACGGAAAACGACCTGACGAATGCGATTCTGAAGTTGACGCGCGGCGACGCGGCCAAGACGGTCTACCTGCTGACGGGGCACGGCGAAAAAGATCTCGATTCGGAAGAAGCAACCGGCGGACATTCTCTTCGATCCGGTCTCGAGAACGCCAACTACGGTGTCTCGGAGTTGAATCTCGTTTCTGAAAAAACCGTTCCTGAAAACTGTGCCGCGCTCGGCATCGTCGGTCCCACGATTGATCCATCCCGCGATGAACTCGATGCAATCCAGACCTATCTCGACCGCGGAGGCAATCTCATAGTCGCGATCGATCCGCAGATCTCCTGCCCGAATCTGGTCGCCCTGCTCACGAAGTACGGCATCACTGTCGGCAACGATCTGATCGTCGATCCAAATGGATTTCAACATGTGCTGCAACCGGTCATCGGGGATTACGGGGATCACCCGATCACTCGGAACTTCAACTACCTGCTCATTCTGAATCTCGCGAGAAGCGTGACTCCCGCCGAAGAACCCCCCGCAGGAATGACACTCGTGACTCTGGCCCGTACTTCGGAACATGCCTGGGCGGAAACGAACCTCTCGAATCTGGAGAATTTTAAGCCTGAGCTGAACGAATCCGAGGACATCAAGGGGCCGGTTCCGATCGCGGTCGTCTCCGAGACTCTGTCGGGGCAATCCGATCCCGCCCGTGCCTCCGATTCCGGAAGTGTTGCCAGGACCCGTGTCATCGCGATCGGCGACTCCGATTTCGCGGACAATTACTTCATGATGACCAATCCCGTCCACACGGCTTTCATGATGAACGCCTTCCACTATCTGACCGATGAAACCGATCTGATCGCGATTCCTCCGGTCGAAAAACTCCACCAACCCCTCAACCTGACTGAATCACAGGTCGCACTGGCTTTCTGGATTCCCGTCGTGCTGTTGCCCCTGATGATTCTGGGTTGGGGCGGGATCCGGATTTATGAACGGAGGAAAGCGGGATGAGGTGGTGGACCAACCTGATTCTCACGGCAATCCTCATCGCATTGGGTTGCTGGTATTATTTTTTCGATGTGAGGGGTGAGGCGGTGCGGATCGAGAAAAAGAGCGAAGAAAGCCGGTTGCTTCCCGGGATCGTTCCCGAGACCGTCTATCGACTGACCATCGCGCGGAGCGCGGCGACGGATCGCACCGTGCCGGTCAACGATGCGGCTGCTTCGATCGTGCTGTCGAAATCCGGAGACCAGTGGCGGTTGGAAGCACCATTGGCTGTGCCGGCGAGCAAGACAGTTGTGGAATCGCTGGTGCGCGAAATCGTGGAGTTGCCGTCAACTAAAACGCTCGAAGGGGGAACTCCTGACACCTTCGGACTCGATCATCCCGCACTCACGATTCTGGTCGCTTCGATGAATGCTGAAGGTGTTTCGACGGATCACCGAATCGAAATCGGGAATGAGAATCCCTCCGGGCAGTATGTGTATGCCCGGTCTTCGCGCGACGACAGAACACGGCTGGTCTCAAACGAAATCCGAAACCGGTTGACCAGGGGGGGGGACTTCTACCGGGACCGCCGGATCCTGATCTCCCGGTTCGATTCGATTCGCGAACTCGAGGTTCATCTGGCCGGGCAAGCGCCGATTCTGCTGTCCGACGGACCGGATCAATGGCGTGTTGCACAGCCCGTCGAAGCGCCGGGAGATGTATCGCGGATCAGTGAGCTGACCGGTTCCATTCAAAACCAGGAAGCGCAGGCGTTCATCGATGAGAACCCTTCCGATCTGGCACGGTTTGGCCTGGATGCGCCATATCTGACCCTTCGCGTGTCCGGCAGCAATGCGGATGACGATCCGGAATCGATTCTCGTTGGGGCCGTATCCGACTCCGGGGGTAAGTTCCGGTTTGCGAAACAGGCTTCACGATCCGTCGTCTTCACCGTCGGAAATGACTTTGTGGACCGGTTCTCACACGACCCCTTCACTTACAGGAACAAAGATGTGTGCAGCTTCGAGCGCTCCGAGATCGAACGGATCGCGATCGAGCATGACGGCGCCAGGCTCACGCTTGAACGTCAGGCCGTCGATACGGACACGGATGAAACGTGGACATGTGTCGAACCGAGGGTGATTCCGACGGATTCGGTTGCCGTCGGCGCTTATCTGTCCGACCTGGTGTATCTGCGCGGAACATCGACCAAACCCGATTCTGAGGATTTTGGCGAGCTGTTCGCAAGAATCACGCTCACTCCGAAGGGAACCGAATCGCGCGCTTACGAGATTGTGATCGGGGGCAGGCCGTTATCCGGATCAGGCCGTTGGATCCGCTCGACAGGCTCGGATGTCGTGTTCGGGATATCGGAATCCGATGTGGCTCGGTTGATCAAGAGCGAGTTTGATTTCCGTGACAAGAGGATCGTCAAACTCACACGTGACGAACTGTCGGACATCACGATCGAAAATTCCCGCGGGAAACTCAGGATCGAAGCTGCCCGGTCACGATACTCCATCGTCGAGCCCAAAGGGTATGCTCTCGAGCAATCCGCGTTGGATGACATCGCATGGAACCTGTTGAATCTCACGATGGTGCGAATCGCGTCCGAATCGGTTGAGAACCAGGCGGAGTATGGGTTGGTTCCTGCAGGTTTGACGATCGGGATCGGGCAGAAGAACGGCACCCGCATGCACATTTTGCTGGGTCGAACGACCGACGATGGTAAAAGTGTTTTCGGGATGGTGAAGGATATTCCGGTTGTTTTCGAGATTTCCCGGGAGAGTGTGGCCGAGTTGATCAAACTGCAAGACTCCGACCTCAGCGCCGCTACTCCTTCGTGATCATTGCGATCCGCCTGACTGAACGTCGATCGATGCCGTCGGGCGACAAGTCTCTTGCGATTTCTGTTGTCGAATCCATCCGCTTCCGGTAGAATAAAGCTGTTTTTCTCAGAGGAGACATGGATGGAATTCAATCGGCTCGCAGCCATACTGGTCCGCAATGCTCTTCGTATCAAGGAAAATGAAGTCATCGAGGTTACGCTTACCGGTGAACGTAAATACATGGATTTCCTCGATGAATTTACACTTGAGGTGTCCAAATCGGGAGCGTTTCCGACCATCCGCCTTCAGAACCCAACCTATCGAAAACGGTTTCTGAAGGAAGTTCCCGAGAAGTATCTCGGTCGAACACCTCCTCAGATGTTGAAGTGGATCAAGGACATCCACCGCCATATCAATATTGTTACGGATGCGCCGGATGCATCCTTTCCCGATGTTCCGAAGACGCGTCTCCGGACCGCGCATGAAGCCCGGCGCCCCATCGTTGAGAAGATCAACCAGAGATCCCGTTCGACGGTTTATCTCCCCACCACCGAACTCGCCCGACACTTCAGGGTGCCGATGAAAGTTTTCAGCGATACGCTCTGGAGCAGCCTCGAGATCGACTATGAAAAACTGCGAAAACAATGCAAGCGTTTCGTCGATCTGCTGAAATCGGCGAAGACCCGCGTCGAGGTTCTGACGGGAGATGATGCATGTCGCCTGGAGTTCAGAATCGGCACGCGATCGATCTACATCGAAGACGGATCCTGGACACTGCCGGCCGGGTCCGTATTTGTTTCACCCATGGAATCGACCATCCAGGGTGAGGTTCTGTTCGATCGGTTGCACATCAACGGCAAAGTCGTCCGAAATCTCCATCTTCAAATCAGGAACGGACAGATTGTCTCGAGCAGCGCGGAAGAAAATCTCTCCCTGTTCGCCCAGCGTTTGGACGGGGCATATGGCGACAAGGACAAGATCGCCGGTTTCGGTATCGGCCTGAATCCGGGCATCGGATCGATCATCGGGTGTGACATCACCGATGTTCGATGCCAGGGGAGCGTTCATGTCAGCATCGGGTCGAATCTGATATTCGGAGGCGAAAACTTTTCCGATCTGTTCTGGAATCTGATCGATTCTTCTGCGACCGTTCGTATCGACGGGGTATCGATCATCGAACGCGGCCAGCTTATCGAACGAACTCCCGCTGCGCCTGCTTCGAGCTCCTGATCAGTTCCGGAATCCGATTCAGATCCGAATCCAGCAGGCAGAAATCACAGACATCGAGCAGAGCCGGATCGCAGGGATGAACGGCGATTTTCAAGCCGGATTGATGCATCATGCCGATGTCGCCGATACTATCTCCCACCGACACGATTTCCCGGCAATCAATCGAGTGCATGGCACGGAAACGGCGAACACAATCGGCCTTCGCATCGATCGGAAGATGGACGACCACCTCACCGGTACAGACGTCGTTCTCGAAGAGCAACTCGTTCGAGACAGCCAGATCGACCGGTTGGAATCTGTTCACGAGAATGTCGAGCCCGGTTGAGATCAGACCAATCCGCATGCCGCGTTCACGCAGTTCGCGAAAACACCGATCGACACCGGGTCTGATAGGGATTCGATCCAGCATCCGGTCGAATTCGGAGCGGTGAATTCCCGTGTATCCGGCTGCATCCCGCCGTGCGAATTCGGGATACGAAATGCGTCCGGTTCTGAAAAGAGCGAGGTTGATTTTCCCCTGGGATTCCCAGATACCGAGTTCCCGATGAAGGTATTCCCAGACGCTGTGTTGACTTGTCAACGTGCCATCCACATCGAAAAAGATCCATCTGAAGCTCATGCGGCGATTGTGACACAGTCGGGGGGCGGAAGCCAGCCTGAATCGAGGGGAGCAGGAGGATCACAAACTTTGAAATTGCGAGGTCTTTTTGATAGAGCTGTGGTCTGGAAACGGAGGAAATGGGGAATGGTGTTCGAGAAGTCGGATCGAGTGGAACGGTTGATGGAGTTGGATCCTGAATTCAGGATGTGGGTGGAGCAGCACAGGGAATTGGATCGTGAAACCGAAGCACTCAGTCATCAGCATTGTCTGATTCCGGCTGAAGAGCAACGGATTCGGGTACTGAAAAAACAGAAACTGGTGTTGCTCGATCAGATCCAGATTCGACTCCGTGAGTACCAGAACAGTGAGAAGAAATCATGAAAATCCCCATTGCCCGAGCGGGCATTCCATGGATTGGCATTCCCTTGTGCCTGGCCGTCGCACTCTGGCTCTGGCTCGGCCTGCTCTGGTCGCTGCCGCTCTGGATACTGACAGCATTCCTCATCAATTTTTTCAGGGATCCCGAGCGGATTTCATGGGAAGCAGAGTCGGCGATTTTGGCGCCGGCTGACGGCAGGATCATCGAAATCGCTCCATCGGAAGGTGGCGACGAGTTTCGACAGCATGTGAAGATATCGATTTTCATGAATGTTTTCAGTGTGCATGTCAACCGGATGCCATTTACCGGCATGGTCCGATCGATCGAGAGCTACAAAGGGAAGTTTCTGGCTGCATGGAACCCGGCATCATCGACCGAGAATGAACGGACCGAGATGATTATATGCACCTCGATTGGGGAGATGAAGATTCGCCTTGTCGCCGGCCTGGTGGCTCGCCGGATTGTCACGTATGTCTCCCCCGCCCGGAATGTTGAACGCGGCGCGAGGATCGGCATGATCAAACTCGGTTCACGCGTCGATCTGTACATTCCGGACTCCTGCAGGATCGAGGTCGGAATCGGGGATCGCGTTCAAGCTGGCATCTCGCGGCTGGCGATCGCTCTGAAACCCTCGGTTGCAGCCGATCAGAAAGAGAAGTGATGCGATGAACAAGTCGAAACTCAAACCGATTCCGAATGTCATCCCGCGGGGAATCTACCTGTTACCGTCTCTGATGACCCTGGGCAATATTTTCTGCGGCTTTTATTCGATGATCACGGTCATCACGCATTTCCGGAATCCGGATCCTTCGGCGTTTTTCATACGGGCGGCGCTATTGCTCATCGCTGCAGCGCTTCTGGACAGTGTGGACGGCCGGATCGCCAGGATGACGAATTCCACAAGCGCTTTCGGTGCACAACTCGACTCGATTGCAGATGTGATTTCCTTCGGAATCGCTCCGGGTATCCTGGCGTTCTGTTGGGCGCTGAAGGATTTCCATCGATCCGGCTGGATCCCCGCTTTTTTGTTCCTGGGTTGCGGTGCGATCCGGTTGGCCCGTTTCAACGTGCTGGAGGAAGATAAGGAATTCAAATCGGTTCGCTACTTCATCGGATTACCCATTCCGGCCGCCGCGGCTTGTGTTGCATCACTGGTCTTGATCTCACCGAAGATCGAAAGCCGAATGGTCTCGATCATCGTTCTCGGGATCGTTTATGCACTGTCGTTTCTGATGGTTTCCAAATTCAGGTTCCGATCCTTCAAGGATGTGGATTGGAAACAGAAACGTCCCTTGGGAACCCTTTTCTTCATCGTCATTCTGCTGATTGTCCTTCTGCATGAGCCGGGTACGATGCTGTTCATTCTTTCTTTCTCGTATGCGATTTCCGGTGTGATCGCCTATTTTCTTCCTGAAACAATGCTGATGTTCTTCCGCAAAATGGACCAGGCGTTTCTGGGCGTCAAAATCCTTGACGACGAAGATAATCCCGAAGCCAATCATATCCTTGAAGACTCTCCGGAATCACAGCATGAATAACCTTGTTCACGACACTGACTCCCATCACCTGTCCACACTTCTTCAGATCTCGTCAACACTGAATTCTTCGCTCGATCTCGATGTCGTTCTGACGAATGCGATGAATCTGGTGGTCGAGTTGTTGAAAGCCGAACGGGGTTTCATTCAGTTGATCGAGGGAGATCGATTGATCCTGAAGGCCTACAAGAATTGTGATCCCGAGAAGATTCTGCAGGGTGAGGAGATCAGCACGAGTGTCATTGAAAACGTCGTGGCGACGCACGCGCCGGTCGTGACGATCAATGCCATGTCCGATTCGCGATTCTCGTCCCAGGAAAGCGTCGTTGCATACAAACTCCGCTCGGTACTCTGCGTGCCCCTGCTGAATAAAAACACGCTGACCGGAATCATTTACATCGACAATCGAATGAAAAGCGGCGTCTTTACGGAGAAGGATCTGCATGTCCTGACGGCATTCGCCAATCATGCCGCCAGCGCGATCGAGAACGCCCGCCTCTACGAAAATCTCAAGGGATCGATCGATGAAAAGCTGAAACTGCAGGAGGAGATACTTCTCGAACGCGCGCAGAAACAAATCCAACTTGAACGGAACACACTCAAAGAAGAACTCGCGCACTACCTCGTGCACGATCTCCGAAACCCCCTGACCGCCGTGTATTCCGCCTTCGGCATCCTGGATATGTCACTGCAGAATCAGGGAACGATCACTCAGGAAGAACGTGGTTTACTAGAAAAATCACGTCAGAATCTGAGAATGATGTCGAGCATGATCAGTGATATTCTCGATGTCTATCTGCTTGAAAACAACCAGCTCGAACTCGAAATCGAATCCGTCGATCTGTGTGCACTCGTACGAGCTGTGTTCGATACGCATCGGGGGGTCTGCCGGCCGGAGGTTCAACTTCGAAGCGAGTTTGAAACCGAGCCTGTTTCGATTCGGTGTGATCGGAACATCATGACGCGAGTATTGAACAATCTGGTTCACAATGCGTGCAAGGTGACCGAGAGCGGATACATTGAGACAGCGGTTTTCAGGCGGGATCCCGGGGAAGTGATGATTGAGATCCGAGATACGGGCACCGGTGTCCCGGATGCCATGAAAGACAGGCTGTTTTCCAAGTTTGTCCGGATCGAGACCAGGACGAAGATCCGGCAGTCTCGCGGACTCGGACTCGCGTTCTGCCGCCTGGCCGTTCAGGCGCACGGCGGAGAAATCTCCGTGCATGACAATCCCCCGGGTGGAACAATCATGCAGATTCGATTACCGGTACAAAATTAATGGAGCTGGCGGGATTCGAACCCGCGACCTTCTGACTGCCAGTCAGACGCGCTCCCAACTGCGCCACAGCCCCGATACGATCAGCTTTGCTTCTTCGGTTTCCTGGCCTTCGTCGTGTCCTTCGAAAGGCTGTCCTCCAAAGACCTCAACTCTTGTATCTCATCCGACGAGCTTTTTAAAGCACTATTTTCATCCGGCTTCGCGACGGGGTCTGCTTGCGGTGGCTTCTCCGGTTCGGATTCGAGTAGTGGTTCCGATACGACAGGGGGGGCCGGATCGGATACACCCGACACTGGTTGCTCGTCCGAACTGCCCGACGTCGTATCAACGCCGATCACCGCATGCTCCGCGATCTGCCTGGGCAGTTCGGCATTCACGATAAGATCCCGCAGACGTTCCTCGAGTTGTTCGATCTTGTGATCCAGATCGGTCAGCGAATCCAGGATCGGTTCGACTTCCGGGATGGGTTTGTGATCCCGTCGATACTGGCGATAGATGCGGTTTCCGAGATTCCTGATTTCATTGCCATGTTGTCGCTCGAGATTGTACAACTCCCACCTTGCACGCACGATCAGATAATTGCGAAAGACATCCTCACTGAATATCTTCAGCTTCGATCTAAAGGATTTTCTTTCCATCCGGCAATCTCCTGTACGTTTTCCGAATAAAAATACTATCAATGAGCCGAGCGGGTGTCAATCGCAAATACTTGAGAGATCGACCGCATGATGCTGCATTTCCTATTTGAATCTGGTTTTCCTGTGCTGATATGCTTTCGTTTGAGGAAGGACTTCACCGGATGACGCATCTGTTGACTGTATCGGATCTCTCAACCGAATTTCGCACCGAAGACGGGATCGTTCGGGCGGTCGATCGAGTCGATCTTTATCTGAACCCCGGCGAAACGCTCGGATTGGTTGGCGAATCCGGATGTGGGAAAAGCGTCACAAGTCTGTCCATCATGCGTCTGATCCAACCTCCCTCCGGGCGGATCGTATCGGGTCGAATCCTGTTCAGGGAGATCGATCTGCTGTCTCTGTCCGATGTGAAAATGCGTCGTATCCGTGGCCGGGACATGGCGATGATCTTTCAGGAACCGATGACATCCTTGAATCCTGTCTTTACTGTCGGCGATCAGATCGCGGAGACGATTCTGATCCATGAGCAGATCTCGCGGCGCATCGCGCGTCAACGCTCCATCGCTCTGCTGGAGTCCGTCGCGATCCCGGATGCCGGAAAGCGGTACCATGAGTATCCGCATGAGATGTCCGGCGGGATGCGGCAACGGGCGATGATTGCCATGGCCATTGCCTGCCATCCATCTCTGCTGATTGCCGATGAACCGACAACGGCGCTCGATGTCACGATTCAGGCCCAGATTCTCGAACTTCTCTCTGCTCTTCGACGCGCTTCCAATCTCGCGGTTCTGCTCATTACCCACAGCCTCGGGATCGTCGCCGAGACGGCGGACCGGGTTGCGGTGATGTATGCCGGGCGTATCATCGAAACGGCTGACGTGGCGTCGATCTTCGCCAATCCGTTGCATCCCTATACGCAAGGACTGCTGCGCAGCGTTCCGAGACTTGACGCCGACCGAACCGCCCGTCTCGAGACAATCGAAGGCATGGTGCCTTCGCTGCATCTTCTTCCACAAGGGTGTGCGTTCGCCCCTCGCTGTCCTCATGCAGGACCACGATGCCGGGATTCAGCCAACATGATCATGACCGAACCAAAACCCGGGCATCAGGTCAGATGCGTTTTACACTCATGAAAACCCGACAGGATCCCACTCGACGTCCACTCCTGGAAGTGACCGGCCTGAAAAAATACTTTCCGGTTCGAGCCTCGATGTTCGGCCGTCCGAAACACTGGGTGAAAGCCGTGGATGGTGTCGATCTGTCGGTCAATGCCTGCGAATCGTTCGGGCTGGTCGGTGAGTCGGGCTGCGGCAAGACAACCGTTGGTCGCTGCATTCTCAGGTTGATCGAGCCCAGCGAAGGAATCATTCGTTTCCAGGGTGAAAACCTTCTGCATCTCGATCCGGTACCATTACGACATCGTCGTCGGGATATCCAGATCATCTTTCAGGATCCCTTCGCCTCGTTGAATCCCAGAATGTCCGTGATGCAGATCATTTCGGAGGGGTTGGTGATCCATCGACTGGAAAGCAGAACCGGATGTGAGCGACGGGTTCGCGAGTTGATGGATGTGGTGGGGTTGAATCCGGATTATGCCACTCGCTATCCCCATGAGTTTTCAGGGGGGCAGCGACAGCGGATCGGCATCGCACGAGCGCTTGCGTTGAAGCCGAAACTGATCGTGTGCGATGAACCGGTCAGTGCGCTGGACGTATCGATCCAGGCACAGGTTCTGAATCTGCTGAAGGATCTGCAGGCGCGCTTCGGCCTGGCCTATCTGTTCATCGCTCACGATCTCGCGGTAGTCAAACACTTCTCGCATCGCGTCGCCGTGATGTACTTGGGGAGGATTGTCGAACTGGCCGATTCCGAAGCGCTCTATCACAATCCGCTGCATCCCTATACAAAAGCGCTACTTTCAGCGATTCCGGTCCCGGATCCCGGGAGCGGGAAGCATCGGATCCTGCTGGAGGGCGATGTCCCGTCTCCGCTCAATCCCCCTTCAGGATGTGTTTTCCGGTCACGATGTCCTGTCGGACGCGATGAAGAGATCTGTCGGGAGAGAATTCCGGAGTTCCGCGAGATACGAAGCGGCCATCTCACGGCATGCCACTTTTCTGCGTGACATATTCCTTTAATTTTCATTTCGAGTCTTGTATACTCACCCAATCAATCATCAAGTTGATGATTTGGTCGCTTGCAGTGATTATGAGAGATCTGATCTTAGACATGTTCTTCAGGAGGTAAAACACATGGTCAGTGCTTTGGAACAATTCGCAATTCTGAATTACTTCAATAAGGGTGGTGTGGTCATGTGGCCGCTTCTTGCCATCAGTGTCATTGCTGTTGCATTGATTCTTGAGCGAATCTTTTTCTATCGATCGGTTTCGATCAACACGCCCGAATTCTTGAAGAAAATCCGCATTGCTCTCGAAGCGAAGAAGATCAAAGAGGCGATCATGATGTGCGAAAACTACAAAGGGCCTATCGCATCGATCATGAAAGCCGGGTTGCTGAAATCCGGAAAACCTCGTGAAGAGATCGAAACAGCGCTCTCGTCCGCAGGTGGTGTCGAAATGGCGCGGCTGGAACGCGGTCTGATCGGTCTTGCGACCTGTTCCACGATCGCTCCGCTTCTGGGCTTCCTCGGAACGGTCACCGGCATGATCCGATCATTCGAAGCGATCGCTCAGCAGGGTTTGAACAATCCGGGTCTTGTCGCATCCGGTATTTCCGAAGCATTGATCACGACAGCAACCGGTCTGTTCATTGCACTCCCGGTCGTTGCCTCTTTCAACTATTTCAACGTGAAAGTGGCCCGATTGGTGCTCGAAATGGAAGAAAGTTCCGGACTCCTGTTGGAATACATCGGCGATCTTCAGACCCCTTCGATGATGGAATAACACGAATCGCAATCGCGTCCATCTTCATTCGAAGGAGGTTTCATGAAAAAACACGTCAAGCTGATGCGAAAGAGCAGGGTAGCACCCGATGTCCCCAATGCGTCGATGTCGGATATCGCTTTCCTTCTTCTGGTCTTTTTCATGGTGACAACATCCTTTTCGGTCGATAAATCTCCCGTCAATCTACCCCGCACGAAATACCGGACTGAAATACCGAAAAACCATGAAATCATCTCGATTCAGCGCAACGGGATCATCCAGTATCACGGTGACAGAGTCATCATGGCGGATATCCAGCCTCTCTGTGCCATGGAAGTCTCAAAGGACAAAGACCGCATCTTCCTGCTCAAGATCGACAAAGATGTCAACTGGGCGATTGTCGATGAGCTTCTCGAACAGATGCGGCTCGGTCGCGCGCGAAACCTGAGTCTGCCCACTGAACAGCGCATCGAGAGCTGAAGGGGGGACCAATGAAGTTTAAACGAACAACGAGAGTAACTCCGGATGTCCCCAATGCATCCATGTCCGATATCGCGTTTCTGCTGCTGATCTTCTTCATGGTGACAACCGCTTTCGCTGCCCGGAAAGGAATCGATTTCCGTCTGCCCAAGGATTCCGACGAACAGCAAAATCAGGAAGATGTCATCGTCAAGGCGATCACCATTGTCGTTCAGCCCTCCGGGAGAATTCTGATCGATACGATCCCGAAGAATCCCTCGGACATCCAGCCCTACATCAAACCGCGTATCGCGGCCGATCCGAACAAGCCGGTCATTATCCAGGTGGACGAGAATGCAACCTATGGCGATATGATGGCTGTCATGGACGAGGTCAAGGCCTCCGAGGTCCGTAATATCGCTCTTCCTTCACGTGAAGAGATGAAGTCCTGGTAAGGACGGGAGGAAGCAGTGACTTACGATAAAGTAGCCAACGAAAAGCTTCAGTTGAAACTGCAGGAACGCCGTTCCATGGAATGGAAGGTGTTCTGGTCCATTCTCATCCAGATGGTCTTCCTCTACATCCCATTCCCCAAGATGGCCATCTCGAACAAACTCATGGAAACCAAGATATCCGCCATCGACATCGCACGAATCAAGCCGCCGACTCCTCCCGAAGAGCAGAAAAAGGAAGAAGAGAAAAAGGTCGAAAAGAAGAAAGTGCTGGCGAAGATTGTGCCTCAAGCACCCAATGAGGAAATTCAAGCGGTGACGATGGACGATGAAGAAATCGAACTGGTGTACGATGCGGATGAAATCCCGATCGAAGCCCCCGATGCTCCGACGGATGCACCCTTGCGTGTCGGCGGCGACGTAAAGGCCCCGATCATCAAGAAAAAAATCGATCCGACGTATCCGGAAATCGCCCGACGCACCCGAATCGAAGGAATGGTCATCCTCGAAGCCATCATCACCAAATCCGGAAAGGTGACGGAAGTGAAAGTCATCAAATCCCTCAACTCCTTCTGCGACGAAGCCGCCATGGAAGCGGTCAAACAGTGGGAGTTTGAACCGGGGACTCAGAACGACATCCCCGTCGATGTCATCATGAACCTGACGGTCATTTTCCAGATCAACTGACCACCCTTTCGCTGATACTGAAACGGATCTTCTCGGAGATCCGTTTTTTTTTGCACTTAGCCGCATGATCCGATACGCTGATACCATCTTTTGATCGGTGCCGGTTTGTCATGCTCCAATCGGGAAAGGAAGGATTCCATGAACGATCAGATGAATCTCAATCCTGTGATGACGGGTTCGGGAATGCCACAGAACGATCAGAACCCGGCCTGGGAACGACGCGACGAGATCGGTTTGGGCCCGGCTCTGTTCGAAACCTGGAAACTATCCTTGACGGAACCGAGGACGTTTTTCGGATCATTCAATGCTGAAGGCAAAATCGGAGACGCCGTCATCTATCTGATCATCATGGCGTTCATCTCGAGTCTCTCGATCTTCTTGCCCGGATTCGATTCCTTCATGCCAACCCCTGAAGCAGAAGTCGCTCCCATGATGATGTCAGGATTCACCAAAATAGTGATGGTACCGCTCATCCCGGTGATCGCGGTTATCGGGGTCGTGATCATGTCCGGAATCTTCCATTTGTGCCTGTTATTGTTCGGAGGTGTTTCGAAACCTTTCCAGGCGACATTCAAAGTCGTTGCATACGCCTCCGGTACAACCGTGTTCTCGCTCATCCCCTTCATCGGATCCATCATCGGGAGTATCTGGAACATCGTCCTGTTATCGATCGGCCTGTCCGAAGTTCACCGAACCGATCTCTGGAAGGCGATTGTGACCGTGCTGATCCCGTTTCTGCTCTGTTCGTGCTGTCTGGTTTTTGGGGCCATGACAACCATCATGTCGATCATGGCTGCGACGGCACAATAAGCGTATCCGATCGGTACCGGTTCATTTGAATCTCGCTCACCCGCTCGGCCTCCTCTACAGTCTGATTGCGCTCGGAGTGCTCCTGTACGCTCGATTCCTGATCCCTGGCAAGGAATTCTTCGATTCACTCCCGCCATGCGCATTTAAAACCATGTCGCATCTCCCCTGCCTGACCTGCGGGATGACTCGTTCCATCATCGCTCTGTCCCGCTTCGAGTTCCTGACTGCTCTGCGCATGAACCCTCTCGTTGTCCTGACCGTCGTCATCCTGTGGATATGGGGATGCCTGGCTATCGTTGGTTTGATTCGGCACAGATCCATTGAGTTCGCACTGACGCCGATTCGATTGAACCTCATCCGAGTCGCTTTCACCTCGGTAATCATTGTTCACTGGCTCTTTTTGATTCTCGATCACCGATGATGCAGATCCATGAAGCACACCTCACCTGAGTCTGTTTTTTTCGAATCCGAGGCGATCCGGATTGAGATCCCTGTACACCGCGATCGGCGATTCCGCAGCCTCCGGCTCGGATTTGACCGGAACGGTCGATTTTCGATCACGGTCCCACCCGGTATTTCTCACGCCAACATTGAACGTTTTCTTCAAGACCATTCACGCTGGATCCGGACACGTATCCGCCGTTATGAATCGCAGACCTCATCTCTGCCTGCAGCGGGGTGGATTCCATACAAAGGCAGGACTCTCCGGATCTGTTTGATACCCGGCATCCACCGGCTCTCAATCCAACCTCAGGGTGATTGCTTTTTCATATCGGGCATCATCGATTCATCGGAAGGACTGGCGAGCTGCATAAAATCGTGGCTGAAGCAGGAAGCGTCAAGAGAGTTATCGCGACTGGTGGATGTGTTTTCTTTGGAGATGGGTGTGCGGTGTCGTCGATTGAGCATTCGAGATCAGAAATCCCGCTGGGGAAGCTGCTCATCGAGAAAAACCGTCAGTCTGAACTGGAAACTGATACTTCTGGATCCCAAACTGTGTCATTACGTCGTCTTACATGAACTCGCCCATCTGATCCATCTGAATCATTCCAGGGATTTCTGGGCTTTCTTGCGTACATACTGTCCGGATGCCCACGATACCAGACGAGTGCTAAGGAACCATGCGTATCTTCTCAATAGATTCAGCATCGAGAATCAGCTTTCCGGGTTCGAACTCATCCCAGAAATGCCATAATCCGGGATTCCGGCGAATCTGCTCGACATACTTCTGAAACAGCGCGTCCGAGTTACCGGAACAGTTATCGATCGGAGGGTGTATGACCGCCACATAACCGTTCCCGGCATCTTTCTCAAGGGTCAGCAACAGCAATCCTGCGCCGGTTTTCATGTTGAGCTGAGTGGACCCGAGAGACATCGGGATCGTCTGCCCGAATAGTTTAACCGGTGCGAACCTGCCGATCCATCGTCCGCCGCCGGCCGGATCGAGATTCATCATCACGACTCCGTTTTTTGAAAGATGTTCGAAGACCGGGCGCAGGAAACGGTCCGCCGAGACGATTCGGGCGGGTATCAAGCCCTCATACTCGAGGCGCAGACGGAATGCGACGTGCTTTCCGATCCAACTCCGACCTTCGTCGGTCGGCAACCCGATCTGAATCATGTTGTAACCTCGTGCTCCCAATGCGAACAGAGGCAGTTGGATCGGTCCATAGTGTCCCAGGACCAGAATGGCTCCCCGCCCGCCTTCGAGCACGCGATCCAGGTGCTCGACTCCGATCAACCGGATAACCTGCTCGATCAGATGCCCCTGTTTCAGTTTCGGATACGTGAAGATATGCAGGCGGTCCGTATAGTGGTTTTTCATATAGTCCAATGTATGAGCCTGTATCGTGGCATCGGACATCTCCGGAAACGCGCGCCGGATGTTCCGCTCGACCCCTCCGACTCCTCCACGCCCCAGATGATAATGGATCATTCCGAGCAGGCGGAACAATGAGAAAGCCGTTCTGAGAGGCAGCAGGCGCACCAGCCAGCGGAAGGGGTACCAGATCAGAAGGCGAAGAGCGTCCCTATGGAGACTCTCAGTGACCAGCATGTCTCCGCCTCCCGGGTTTTCCTGTTCGCATCATGCTGCTGACTTCTCCCGTGCCAGCGCGCAGCGGAAGACACCGAGAGACGTTTTGGCGAGGTGGTACGCGCGGGAAGGATTGAACAGGGTCAGTGTTGCCGAATATGCAATGAGAGATGCAGAACCGATCAGCATAAAAACGCGAATTCGGCGTTCCGACCAGATCCCGAAGTGAACCCGGAAGAATCGGATGAGACTTCGATAGAATTCCTCTCCGACGTTCTGTCTCTGCTTGACGCTCTGCCCGCCATGGTGAACGATTCGCGCCTCGGGCAGGTAGAAAATTTTCCAGCCATTGGAGGTGATGCGATAACAGAGATCCACGTCTTCAAAGAACATGTGGTATGCATCATCCAGCATGCCGAGAGTTTCGATAACCGCGCGCTTGATCATAAACGCTGCACCTGCCGGTTGATCCACCTCGGAGATCGATTCGTGATCCCATGTCATCAGATGCGATGATCTGGAGAAACGGCTGATGACGGGCGCATTGAAAAGGGTCGAGTTCTCGGTGAATGGAGTCAGATAATTCGGAAAATGCCGAACCGAGTACTGCAGGGATAAATCCGTATTGAGAAGTTTCGCGGCGACTGCACCGGCGCCCGGGTGAGTATCCAGAAATGTGACCAGTCGAGTGAGAGCTTGCGGTTGAATCACGGTGTCGGGATTCAGAAGAAAGAGACACCTTCCCTTCGCGAGCTCCAGACCCTGATTGTTCGCCCGGGCAAAACCATGATTTTCCTGGTTCGCGATCAGATAGATATCCGGGAATTCGCGTTGCATCATGGAGACCGATCCATCGGAAGAGTTGTTGTCGATCACGAGTATCTCGATGCGCAACTGCTCGCTGTTCGCCAGAATCGATCGGATACACGCCCGCAACAGATCACATGTATTCCAGTTCACAATGATGATGCTCAGATCAGTTTCATCCATTCCCAACCCCCTACTGAAACACTCGGATCTTTCTGAAAAATTTCCGCCAGATCGATTCGTTGGTCTGCGCCGTTGCGCCGGGTTGGACAAAATAACGAAATCCGATACAGCCTTTTTGGGGCTCTCCGTTGACCAGATAATGAGCATTCGCATCGGGATCCGTCCAGAAGGTGATCGCATTCAGATGCTCACTATCCGGCGCTTCCAGTTCGATGATGTACTCCCGATCCTGTGAGTTTAAAAAAGGATCGAACCGGAATGCCTTCCAATCATTGTCCACCAGTTCACTCAGCGTGATCGGCAATCGGACGACCAGTTCCGACGTCACGGCGTCCCGTAAACCGAACCAGGCTGTACCCCGGATGATCCGGGCGTAGGTTGCGAGACTGAGGTCGATCCGGTTCATCCCGTTTGCACGGGCGGTGAATCGTTGCTGGATGCGAGTTCCCCCGAGGAGTTCACCGAAGGGCTCTTTGCGTGATTCGCAACCATCGGTGTACTTTTCTGATTCGACAAGATCGATTTTAAACCGTCCCGCTCGATCCGGTGCGTGGCGGGGGGCATCGCAGAAGTCACCCAATGGTTTCAGGACATTCGACCAGGTGAATTGCTGCCGGGTTTCCGATAGATGGATCTTGCACTGATCGTAAAAAGAACGGTCCCGGGCCAGGGTCAATATCGCCTGAGCAAGAGCTGCAGGATCGGAAGCCGGGACGGTGATTCCCAGTCGTCTGCTTCGGATGAGATCCGCCATGGCGTCGCCTTCCGTACTGATGATCGGGAGTTCCGCCCAGATATAGTCGAGAATTCGGGTCCGGAACGAGAATTGAGTTTCGATATGAGGGGAGTGAATGCTGATACCGATATGGGCAGCTTTCAGAACACCCCCTCTCGCATGATACGGCACCCACTGACCGAAAAAAACACTCGTATCCAGCAGGTCCGTCTCACGCGCCATCTGCTTTGCGCGGATGGACATCTCCATCTCCTTCATCTTCGGATTGGGATGCTGGGTCCCCATGAAAAACAGACGGATGTCCGTGTTACTACGGCTGATGATCTCCATGGCCCGAATCAATGTGAGAGGATCGAACCAGTTCCAGATTCCTCCCCCCCATACGATCCATTTTGTGTTCGGAGGAGCTTCGGGCAGATACAAATCCGTGCGGAGTTCCGGCGGACGTTCCGGTATACCGAACGGCACGATCGCGAGCAAATCTCGCAGGTGATGATCCCGATCGTACTGCTCCCGGTTGATCCGCCGGAATGCGGCCAGCATTCCGATCCAGAAGTCCCATTGTTTCTCGCTGGCACACATGAAGAAGTCACCGGAATAGAGCTTTCGGACGAGCACATTGAACTCGGAGTTGAACAGCGCTGCTCCGGATTCGGGATCCGCGGCAATACGGGTCAGGTTCGACAGGATGAAAGGATCGTAAAGATCCACAATCAACGGTCGCTCGATGTGCTCGGAGAGTATCAGCGATCCCGGAACGATGATGGCATCGCACGCGGTCAGCATGGCAGGTCCAGGTTCATTTCCGAATTCCTGAATGCTCACGTTGAAATCCGGCTGATACCCGGTGTTCTGCGGACAACCCAGAACGATCTGATGGCGGCTCGCAAGATATCGTGCAATTTCGACGGCACGAATGGCAGGTCCGGCGAGTTGTGTGCCGAGAACATCTCCGGTCAGAACAAGAATCGTGCTCATCTGTCCCTCTCAGATCGAATGATACTCCCGATGATCCACCGTATACACATACTCTTCACTCCGCAAGGCGGCCCTCAAGCTTTTCAGACTCAAAACGATGCAGCCATCGACATGGTAGATGTTATGCTCCTCGACCACACCGTGCCTCCAGATGTCCTGATCGTTCTTTTTCCTATGCAATTGGATGAAGAAACGCCGTTTGCATATCCGGGGAGTGTTGAGGAACAGGCTCATCAACACTTTCAGGTAAACCGCGAGTTCTGCACGGTTTCGATTCACCCAGGCGGTCCTGAGAGCATGACCGATATAGCGCATGAATATAACGTATCGGTGTATCCAGAGGTTTTTGAGTTCGTAGTTTTTCAGGAAAACAAGCAGGTAGTTTCGGATGAACCAGTACCGCGACCAGAGCGGGTTCGTCGCGTCTCTGGATGATGATCGATACTTGTGACGGATGATGGCTCCCGGAACGGTGATGAGATGGTAGCCGAACAGCTGCGTTCGATAGCAGACATCGAAATCCTCGCAGTATGACCAGAAAAGCTCGTCAAACGCACCGATCTCGATGAAGGATTCACGACGGAACAACACGGCCGGGAAAATTGATCCGAACACGCGTTCCGATGTTTTAAACTGTCCCAGGTCCGGAAGGCCGACACGCGTGTCACGCCAATGACAGGATTCATACCAGTTGACTCCGAAGGCGTTGATGAATAGCGGAGCGGCATGGAAGACAACTTTGGGGAAGGCACCGATCACATCGGGTGATTGGCGCTGCATCGCCTTGATCAACTCATGGATGGCCAAGGGTTCCAGGATCGTGTCCTGGTTCAGGAAGAGCACATAATCCGCATCTGAATGACGCAAACCCAGATTCATACCTGCGCAGAAACCGATATTTCGGGGCGATTCGATCAGACGGGCATGCGGGTAGTTTGACCGCACCCACGCTGCGCTTCCGTCGGATGAAGCATTGTCGACGATGATCAGTTCACAATCTGCATCGGATTGCGCGGAGACCGAGCCTAGGCAGTCCGGGAGATGCTCCATGCCGTTGTACGAAAGCACAATGATCGATACTGAACGACGGAAATCTGTCCGCTCGAAATTCATGATTCTCCGGGCTGACAGTTCAGCACGAGTAATAAAAGTCGAATTCGATGGGAGTCACCTGGCGAGAGTACGGGTTGATTTCCCTGTCCCGCTTCATGCTGATCCAGCCGTCGATCAGATGCTGATTGAAGACTCCGCCTTCCTTCAGATAGTCGTGGTCTTTCTGGAGCGCCTTGAGTGCTTCCGAGAGTTTTTCGGGCATCGACCGAATCGTTCGTTTGATCTTCGACGGAATCAAAGCAACATCATTGTAAGGTCCCCATTGTCGTTCCCTGGCATGAATGCCGCGCTTGATGCCGTCCAATCCCGCCATGAGGATGGCCGAACAGGCGAAATAGAGATTGCAGGTCGCATCCGGAGCTCTCATCTCGAAACGTTTCTGTTCGGGAGCAGTGGCGTACTTCGGGATACGGATTGCCGAGTTGCGACTTCCGAGTGAAAAATAGAGATCGGTCGGGGCTTCGAATCCCTTGACGAGGCGTCGGTACGAATTGATGCTGGGATTCGTAAAAGCGGCGAGTGATGAGGCATGCTCGATGATACCTCCGATGAAGCAATAGGCGTGATCCGACATATTGAGCGAGTCTTTTTCGTCGTAAAACAGGGCTTCACCCTGCTTGCCCGTGAGTCGCATGTGGAGGTGCATGCCGCTTCCCGCTTCTCCTGCGAGGGGTTTCGGCATGAATGTCGCCGTCAATCCGGAGTCGACCACAACATTTCGAACGATGTACTTCAGAAGCATGCCATTGTCGCAACTGGTGACGAGAGGCGCCAGGTTCAACTCGATTTCCTGCTGACCGGATGCGCCAACTTCATGATGATGATACTTCACGTTGATTCCGGCACTCTGGAGGTGCCTGACGATCCGAGTTCGGATATTCCGATGGACATCGAAAGGTGGTGCCTGATGATATCCGGTCTGGGATGGAATCCAATAACCATTGTGGCGTTCCTCTCCGTCAATGCATGATTTATCGCTGGCTTCCTGGGCCTGGATTTTAATGTAACTGTGTCCGGCCTGTGTCTGAAATCCAACACGATCGAAAATGTAAAATTCGAATTCTGGCAGAATCAGCAACTCATGGCCGATTCCGGTATCTCGCAGATGGCGAATCGCACGGATTGCGATCGATCGTGGATCGCCGATAAAGGGATCCCGAGAGTCCGCTTCGACGATGTTGCACAACATACTCAGCGTTTTGTGTTCCCAGAACGGATCGATCGTCGCAGTCATCGGATCCGGAATCAGGCACATATCTCCGCTCTTGACGCTTCTGAATCCCACACTGGAGCCATCGAATCCGACACCATCGCGAAAGAGTGAGTGGTCGAATTTTTCTACAGGCAGCGTAACGTGGCGAATTCGTCCCACGAGATCAACGAATTTCAAATCGATCATCTCGATCGCATCATCTCGAACCCTTTGCGTCAATTCGGTCACTTTTTGCATCAATTGGGCGTTCATAGTGTCTCCTGTGAGAAACAGTTCGGAGTTAAACGAATAAAAAATACTCAAAATTGATTTATAAATCAACTAATTAAGAGTAGAGTAACGGAGAGTCTGACTGAACCGATGAATGCGATCAGATAATGAGGGAGGTTGATTTGAATTATTGGCATTTCATCACAATCACCATCGGTATCGTACTTCTGTTCTGGGGTTTCTATGCCGCATTCGAAGCCCGGAAACCCTGGAATGCTATCGGCTCGATCATTGCGCCTGTCGGACTGATCACGGCTCTTCTGGGCACTCTGCTGCTATGCGTGCCCGACTTCTTCAAATAATCTGATCGTCTCGAAATCGAATGACCGATTCAACGCATCCGGCTCTCGAACAAGCCTGGAGCCTCGCGGGCAGAGGCCAATTGCGGGAAGCCATTTCGATTCTCGAGCAAACTGAACACCGTGAGAACAACGACCGGATTCTCGGGGCTTTATCGCACCTGTATTACCGATTGAAGCAGTATCAACCCGCAGAGTTGGCGGCTCGCACAAGCCTCAGGCTCAATCCCCGGAATCAACTCGCTCTCTGTACGCTGGGAGAATTGGCGATTCGGCGAGACCGAAGTGAGGACGCGGTGGCATACTTCAGAGATGCATACCGGTTCAACCCCCAGAATGCATATATCAGTCGACGTCTGGCATCATTGTTGATCCGGACAAATCAATCTCGTGAGGCGATAACGATTCTGGAAAATGCGCGAGGCAATCACCCTGAGGACCGAAGTATCCTCGATATGCTCGCTCTTTCATATCTGATGCTCGGTGAGGACGAAAGGGTTCAGATGATTCGCAAGGTCATTCAAGACCTTCCGACCGGACAATCCGGACCATCGGATGAACTGGCCGACACGTTGCGGCACCTGCCGATCGAAGCGGCACTCAAGCAAATCGAATCCATTCTCAGAATCCCGAGTTTTTTATCAGATCCGCATATCCGACATGCCATCGCCGATGTGATGTTCTCCGCCGGGCGCTTTGCGGATGCACTGGTCCATCGTGAGGCAGCGATCTCCATGTCCACGCCGACCGATTGGCAGAAGCTTCGTCATGCTCAGTGTCTGATCCGCCTGGAGCGGCATGAAGATGCCATGATCATCCTGGATGGGAACCGGCATCTGGAAGGGATGCTCCAATATCGCATTCTGCTCTACGAAGCACTCGCGGGTTCCGGTCGTGCGGATGAGGCGATGATCGGAATCATCCGGGATCTCGACTCGAATCCACGGAATAGAACGCTCCGGGCTTTACTGAATTCAATGAGACGTCGAGGCGTTCGCTTTCCGGTCTTCCGTCCGGGTAAAGAAGAACCGGATCCCGGCCCAGATGCGTGATCCATCGCCATACTGATCGACGGCGTAAGCTGCATCCAGACTCATTCTCGCGAAATTCAAACTCATCCCGCTCGAATAGATCAGCGGTGCGTCTCCCCCGCTGTCAATGGTCGCGCCCCCCCGTAAGGTGAGCCACTTGCTGTCGCCCAGTTTTCCTTCAAATCCCATGGAAATCTCGTTCCCATCCATCTTGTCTCCGAAGGCATCGCGGTTCCTGGTCAGATTGTAGTCCATCGCAAACACAAATCGATCGGTCGGTGAGAAGGCATATCCCAGACGATACTGCGGCTGGATCGAGAATGTGGTGTCGTTGTCATCGGTCAACTCGATTTTTTTCAGATTCTTCCCGATAAACCCGACTCGATTGGCTCCTCCGACGAACATCAGACCGACGTCGATGCCGAACTTTCCTGCGGTTGTTTCTGCGCCATCATCCACTTCATCCAGCGTGTTCTTCAGATCCCACGACGTGCGGGACCAGATCGGTATGGAGGAAGCGAAGCCGGCAACATCCATGTATTTCGCAGTCATTCCGATGCAGGAACCGGTGAGTTCGGAATAGTAGGCATAGGTCAACGCGTATTCCTGGATTCGGAATCCGCTCAGTTCGATGGCGGATGTGTTCCGACCGATGTAAGTCTCCGAGGTCGGATCTGCCGAGATGTTGTCGAGATCCGTGTGGGGCTGGGTGAAAAACAGGTCGTATCCCGAGATACTGAATGCGGTTGAGTTGTAGGCGACCGCAAACTCCAGTTTGGGTCCACCGCGCGCGAGAAATGAGAATCCGTCAAGTTTTCCGAGTTTTTCGGTGAGTTGCGACACGTTGGTGGCGTCGGAACGAGGGTCCAGCGCCGTGATCTCATCTAAAAGATCCTGCGCATCATCTGCGAGATCGTATTCTGTACCGTAGTTCATACTGACATACCAACCTGGAATCAGGAACATTCCAGCCGGGTTCCAGAATACGCCGGCCGCATCATCTGAAATGGCCGTAAAAGCGCCTCCCATCCCGCTTGGGCGGGCATTCCCGGATCCCAAAACCCGCTGTGAGCAGTTCAGAACGGTGAGAACTGAGATGAAACAGAAGAATGAGCGTTTCATGGTGTATCCTCGTCTTGTGATTCGTACGTGTAGGGGATCGGATCGATGTAACCGGCGTCCCGAAACCCTCCAAGTCGTAAACGGCAGGAATCGCAACGTCCGCATGCAACATCGGACTCAACGTAGCAGGACCAGCTTTTTTCAATCGGCGCACCGAGACGAATGCCTTCCGTCACGATTTCTCGTTTGGTCATGTGCAGCAGTGGCGCTTGAATGCGGATTCTTCCAACTTTCGTGCCGACTTCGATGAGTCGATTGAATGCATCAATGAATTCAGGGCGACAATCCGGGTACCCCGAACTGTCCACCGAGTTGACTCCGATGTATACCGACCGTGCTCCGATCACTTCCGCAAAAGAAGTTCCGGCGGCCAGGATATTGGCGTTCCTGAACGGGACATACGTGTTGGGTATGTCCTGGCCATCCGGTTTCAGTGGAACAGGAATCGTTATATCGGTGAGACTCGATCCGCCGATGGATCGGAAATGCTCCATGGAAAGAACCAAACGCCTCGAAACGTCGTAGTAGTCGGCGATCTCGTCGAATGCGCGACGTTCGCGCACCTGCGTCCTCTGACCATAACCGACATGAAGCATGGCGAGTTCATGATCGAGGGCGGCCAGAGCGCAGCATACACATGAATCCAGTCCTCCGGAAGCGACGACCACAGCAATCGGTTTACGCATCTGAAATCTTGCCCTCCCTGAAGGTTCGGTCGCAATTTAGCACGTGGGGGTCTCGATGCAAAGGCAAAAAAAAAGGCGTCCCGAAGGACGCCTTCCGATTTGTACGGATCAGAATTTAATGCGCGCGCCGACCTGATACTGTCGTGGAACACCCGGGTAATCGGCTTTACCATAGTTCTCACCCGGCGGATTGGATTCGTTCCAGGCGTAGTTATCGAAACTGACCGTCCAGTTCGCCCAATCGAACACATTGAAACACTCGAACAACAGCTCGAAATCGATGTCGCGGAATGTGAAACCATTGGTCAGACGCATATCGAAATTTTTGTAACTCGGATCACGTTCCGAGTTTCGTCCGAGAGCTTTCCATTTACCAGTGTCCTCGTTGTAGACTCGGGGACGATCATTATACGAGTAACCGTCCCGGTTGACATCGCCGCTGAGTTCCGGAGTCCAGGGTTTGCCGGACTGGAAGGTGAAAATGCCGCTGAGGCTCAGGCTGTACCAGTCTGGAAGATGCAGCAGATCATCCATCTCGTAAGTGCCGCTTCCGACGACACGGTGCTCAACGTCAAAATCGCTCGGGCCCCACTCCGCGCCGATATCGTACATATTTTCGGCGAAATCGTATCCGGTCGTTTCCGTGCTTCGTTCGCTCGAATCGTTGTCTTCGCTCTTGGACCATGTGTAGCTGGCCATGAACTGATAGTTATCCGAGAATCGCTTTTCGAGTTTGAGTGTTACCGCGTGGTACTTCGATTCCGCATCATCCGAAAACTGGATGATCTTGTTGAACTCCGGATTTCGCTTCACCCGACTGAACATGTATCTCCCTTTTTCGGGATCGAATGTGGGTTCATTGAGATTGATGTCGAATTTGCGCGGGAGATGCGTCGTATGCGCATAGATGTATTCGAGTCCGACCGAAAGATCGGTGAGGAGTTCGTGCTCAATTCCAATGCTGGCTCGGTTTGTCTCTGGGTTCTCGAATCCGGGTTTGAAGACATAGATGTCCGGTACGAGTGAACTGCCACTGGGTATCTCGGGAATCGTGTTCGGATAGGTCGGAAAACTCGGGTTCGTCGGACTCATCGACATGGAGACAATGCGGTAGCCGTTGGTCGAGAGCACTTGAGAGACGAGCATGGACGGGGTCCGTGAGTAGAAGATTCCCCACCCTCCTCGGACAACCGTTTTGTTTGATTCAAATGGGCTCCAGGCAAAGGCGAAGCGTGGTCCCCAGTTGTCGGTGTCTTCCGGAACAATTTTGGTCGGGTTGTATCGATCCGCGTCATCATCCGACCACCAGGGCAGGATGTTCGCGTTCGGATTGGGGTAGTCGGCATCCGGTTGAACCTGAACATCGTAGCGAATGCCCAGATTCAATGTGAGTTGTTCAAAAGGCTGCCAGTCATCCTGGATGTAAGCTGACCAGTCATAGGTGTCGAAGTCGACGCGTCCGTCGTTTCCGGTCCGGTCCCAGGCTTGGGTGTAGGTCGAGGGATTATCCGGGAAATCGTCGATACTGTCGAAGGTGTAGGATCCACCGCCATTGCGCAAAAACTCGTTTTCGATCGAAACAATATTGATGTCGCCACCGAATTTAACATCGTGATTACCGAGAACCCATGTCAGGCTGTCGGCAATCTGCAGGCGGTCTTCGACGTTGTCGGAGGGCAGATAGGTCCGTTGACCGAAGGTGACGGGGTAGAGTCCGGTGATGCGTGTCTCCGGGATCGAATCGGTATTGGGAATCCTCGGACGTTTCTCTTTCGCATACTGTACGCGGATTTCATTGAACAGCGAGTCGCTGAAGATCGACGTCAGTGATGTGACAAAAGAGTTGGCATAGGTTCGTTCATATCCATTGTAGTTTTGAACTCCGCTGGTGACGGTGCCATTGTCAGAAATGTATCGCGACCAGTTATTACGGAAAGTGAAATGATGATTCGAGTTGATGATCCAGTCGATTTTCGTCAACAGCACGTTCTCATCATGCGTCTGGATATAATCGCCGTCATACTGCTCGAAATCATATTTTTCCGCATTCTCCGGATCGTCCTGGTACCAGCTATCGCCATGCTCATCCCCTGCCCGAGTGTAGTATTCATCGATGTAGGCGAAGATCGGGCGGTCTTTGAGTTGGCCGTCGTAAGAGAGGAAGAAGAAGAGTTTATCTTTGAGAATGGGACCACCCAGGGTTGCACCGAACTGATGCTGCTGGAAATCCTCGAACTTGCTGCCACGGGCATTTCGTTCGACCATGCTGTCGTCTCGATAATAGTAAAAAGTGGACCCGGTGAACGTGTTGGTCCCCGATTTTGTAACGGCGTTGATGATACCGCCCCCGGCGCGTCCGAATTCAGCGCTGTAAGCATTATTCAGGACTTCAAATTCCTTGACGGCTTCCTGGCTGAATGTGAATGGCGGGCGCGTTCCGCCGCGCTGTTCCGAGAAGAAAGCGGAATTGCTGTCTGCTCCGTCCATCATCAGATTGTTGCTGGTGCTTCGCTGGCCACCGACCTGAACATGGTAGTCGGTGTAGATGGTGCCGGCAGTGAGCAGGACGTGATCCTGGAAATTCCGACCGTTCAGCGGCAAGGTCTCGATCGCTTTCTGGTTGACCGTCGAACCGCTGTCGACGTTGTTTACCTCGACGATCGGCGCATCAGCCTTGACGGTGATGGTCTGTTCGAAGGTGATCGGTTTGAGATCGATATTCAAGGTGACGACATCGCCGATGGTCAACCGGATGCCGTCCTGCTGATGGATGGCGAGACCGGTTTTGACGACGGTGATCTGGTAGAGGCCGAGAGGCAGGAGGCGGGCGCGATAGCGACCGTCCTCACGGGATGAGATGGTCTGATAGTATCCGGTTTCCAGATTCAGTAACGTGATTTCCGCATCGGCAACCGGGTTGCCGCCCGGATCGGTCACGATTCCCTGGATGCTGCCCTGCACATCGACGGCCTGAACCGCCGGTAGCAGCAGACATCCCAGAATCAACAAAACGCTCAGTGTCGCGTACCGTATCGTAGTGCTCATAAACAACCTCCTCCGAAAGCATTGAAACACCCTTCGAGAATACTCGTATCGAGATTCCGGTGTCAATGCGAAACCCATTGGACTCCTGTTTGTTTGATGATAGAGATCGGTAAAAAAAAGAGCCCTGCGTGAACAGGGCTCCCGGTGTCATCAGCAATCAGGCGACTATTGATAGCAGAACTCGACCATTGCGACTTGTCCGACCAGGTCGTAAGTGTCCGGAACGGTCATGACGCCGTAGAAATGCAGACCATTGAAGGAACCCACACCGCTCGGCCAGGCGAACGGAGGCAGAATTGCTTCATCGATCTGTTCTTCGGGGCGGAGCTGGAATGGAGCGCTGTCCATGTTCTCGGTCCAGGACGGCCAGAAGAAGTACAGGCCGGCGACTTCGAGAACGACGTAGAGGTCGAAACTGCGATCACCTTCGCACAGGTTGGCGATCTGGAATCGGGCTTCGAACATGTCGCCGCCCTGGAAGCAGATTTCCGGGTTGTGGTCGTCGAAATAGAGCTGCAATGTCGGATCACACTGAGTGCCGCCGGGGGTCGGAGTCGGAGTGGGGCCGGTACCCTGAGTGGGCGTGGGAGTCGGGTCGCCTCCGGGGCATTCCCAGTCGCCTTCGTCGCGGGGTCGAATCTTGAATTCACCGAAGTGGTAGTCATCGATACCGATCAGGCAGGCATACACAAAACCGATGCTCGGGACCGGGTCGATTTTCCGGAGAAGCAGAGTGAACTCGCAGTTGCCGTCGGAGATCGCGATCGCGCCGTACTGGTCGGGTGCCGAGAGGACTTCGACGTTGCGGAGCATAATAAGGCAGCTTTCGTAGTCTTCGTTATCCGCATCACATGCGCTGATATCGAGCGGTTCGGGAACGGAACCGGAACCGGTCACCATCGGCGGGAATTCGGTTTCATCGCTCGTGACGATTTCTGTCTTGTCATAGTATTCCTGAATGATACCGACAACTTCGACGGTGTTTCCACGTTCCGCAACGAGTCTCTGGTCGCGGTCATACACAGCGATCGATCCCCAGGCGCCGCCTCCGAAATCGCTGACCATGGTGGTCGAGTAACCGAAGCGGGCGCTTTCGCAGGTGACCACACCCACGACTCGAACACGATCGCCTTCGTTGACACCCTGATACTGCTGAATCTGAGCGATTGTCACTGTCGGCGGTGTCTGCGCGGCGGCGACGGCGATCGATAGACTGACAAGTAACCCCAAGCACATGATTTCTCTGAACTTCATCTGAACTGTCCCCCTTGGATCCACGATCCGAAATGGAAGCATCACCTTCGTGAATGCATCACAACCATATCTTATCTATTCTAGTATCACGAACAACCCCTTGTCAAGATGGATTTGGCTCCCGGCTCCCCAAATCCATCTGCTTTCGGGTGTCTCGCTTTACAAGAGGCACCCGATGCTCTTATTATAAAGAGGGTTGGATCCGGAGTCCAACCGGAAGGAGCAAATCCCGCATGTTCACCCAGGCATACCGATGGTTTTTCTTCATGATGATCCTGTTCGCATGGTTCGGAGTGTGTCCTCCCGGGATGCATGCCGCACGATTTTTATTCGATGCATCCTGTGTCCCCATGGCCGGTGATGCCGATTGGGTGATCGATGCGGACCGTTTCCCCGCACTCGGGGGCCAGTCGGATCCGCAACGCTTTCCGTCTCCCGATCAATGCACGGTCCATGGCAGCACAGATGAGGAATACTGGACGGGCGGGTTTTCCGCATGGGGTATCGACCTGGTCAAAGCAGGGCATTGGGTGGAAACCATTCCACGGAATTCCACGATTACCTTCGGAAATTGCTCGAATTCCCAGGATCTGAGCTTCTATGACGTCCTGATTATCCCCGAACCTCAGATTCTCTATACGGAAGCCGAAGCTCAGGCGATCCGGAGTTTTGTCTATGCCGGGGGCGGATTGTTCATGGTGGCGAACCATTGCGGATCCGATCGGAATAATAATGGGTATGACTCACCGACGATTTTTGAACAATTGGGTGCGATTGAGTATTTCGGGATCGAATTCGAGCATGATGCAGACGGTGAAATCCATGATTATTGTGATTGGGACGAATTGAACAACCGCAATTTTATCGATGATCCGGATGACCCGTTTATCCATGGCCCCTTCGGGGACGTCCGCGCGATCGGATTTCACAGCGCCACAAACATCGTGCTGCACCCGGAACAGAATGCATCGGTCAAGGCACACGCATGGCGAAACTCGTATCCTCACGCTGAAACCTACGTGACTGTTGCGTCCTGCACTTACGGGCAGGGGCGGGTCGTTGCGATCGGTGACAGCGCGCCTGCCGATGATGGCTCCGGAGATCTCAGAGATGTGTTGATGAACGGCTGGACTCACTCGACCACCAACAACAACTATCTCTTCCTGAATATGTCGGACTGGCTGACAAAACCGGATCTGCCCCCCTTGCCGACGCGCACCCCATGCCCCAACTCCACACCCTTCCCGAAATGCGATGACACACCGACTCCGGGCGTCTCCACGCCGACTCCCACTCCGACAATTCCCGGCCCGCAGGATCCGATCGTGTCCATTTACACCAATAAGTTTCTCTACTCGGAAGGCGATCCGTTCGAGCTGGTTCTGGACATCGAGAATCCCGGAGCCGGTCGTTTCGTCGACAAGTACATCCTGCTTGAAGTGTCGGATTCTTTCTGGTTCTACCCGACATGGACTCAGGATCTGAACTTCGTCCACATGTACATCAATCAGGATTATGCTATTTCCGAAACGGTTCTCTCATTCACCTGGCCCGAAGCCGGACGCATCCAGGAGATCATCTTCTGGGCGGCGCTGCTCGATCCGTCAACCAATACGCTGGTTGGTAACTACGATTTCACATCCTTCGGATCGTTTTAACCGCGAGCGAACGTATCGATCAGCGGAAGTGCGGCTCTCAGGTCTTTTTCGAAGACCCGATGCGTACTGATTCTCGCGAGTTCGTCGCTTTTGCAATTGAAGGCGATCGAACAACCGGCGATCCGTGCCACTTCGATATCGTTGAAATTGTCTCCGATAAATACCGTGTCGGCCATGTGATGTCCGGTTGCACGTGCCATTTCACGAAGCCCCGTCGCTTTGTGTTCGATATCGAAAGGCGTCGGGGTAACCCCGGTGAGCCGTCCATCCGCATCGAAACACAGTTTGTTCAGGTAAATCGCCTGGAACAGATGGATGTGATCCGGAAAGGCTCGTTCGATGGCGATATCGAGTGATCCGGAGATGACTCCCAGAAGATGACCTCGTGCATGGAGTTCCGTCAGGATTTCGAACGCACCCGGCATGGGATTCAGCTCATCGAGATACATTTTCAATGCATCTCGTGTTACACCTTTTTCAATCCACATCTCGACGTCTTTCGACGCCCATTCCGCATAACTGATTCTCCCGGCCCAATACTCCGCCGCCCAGTACTCCCGTTCCTGCGGGTCGGTTTGAATCCGATCGTGCAGGGTTTGCCAGATGAATGTGGTATCATCGATCAGGGTTCCATCGACATCGAAGCAAATCAATAAATTCCGCATTCGCATCACCTGAACTGATCTTCAAGCTTGATTTATCGTTTGACCCGTCTTCAGCAAAAGCATAGACTTTTCTTATAGAGTCAACCTTCATCCATCGAATGGAGACAGGCATTGATCAAGAAAACGTTCGACAGCTTCAAGAAGGGGTTCCAGCCGATCATCGAGCCGACGCAATGGCGAACAGAACTCGAACGGCATGCTGCCGTCGAGCGTGTGTTGGCGATGAAAAAATTCCCGCTCAAGGAAGTCCTTGATGCGCTCGAAAACGCTTATACAATCACCGATCGGAAAAAGAAAGCGGAACTCCTTCAGAGCATCGAGGAGATACTGGTACGGGCACCCGTCAAGGGATTCGGCGACAGTTTACTCCAGATCTATCGCATTACTTCGGATCCCGAAATCCGGGACACAACCATTCAGATCCTGATCAACTCAATGGACGATTCGCTGATCGGCTCCGTCATCAGCCTGTTGAGGAGTCCCAAACGGAACTTTCGTCTGACAGCCATCAAGCTCTTCGAAAAAGTGCCTCAGGAAAAAGTTGCGGGAAGACTGGCTCAGGAGCTTGTAAGAGGCGACTGGACGGACCGCGTCGATGCTCTCAACCTCCTGTTCAACCTCGATCCGTCACTCATTCTCCCGCCCTGCACCCGAACTCTCGAAGTCGGCAACGAGGAAGACAAGATTCAGGCAATCAAGCTTCTCATGCTGATCAAAACTCCGGAATCCGTTCAGGCGATGAGTAAAGTCATAACGGATGAATCGATCAAGATCAGGATGCAGGTCGCCAAGGCCTTCGCGAAAGTTGGCGGTCCGATTGCTGTCGACGGTCTGGTCAAACTGGCGGCCGATTCCAAACCCGATGTGGTCCTGACCGCGCTCGACGGTCTCCGCGAACTCAAATCACCAGCCGGTGTGACCGCGGTTCTTGCCTGCGTTCGTCACGAAAATCTCTCGATCCGCAACCAAGCGCTCAATGCCATCGGCGAAATCGGGAGCGCGGATGAGGTCGAATTCCTGGTATCGGCGCTGAAGGACCCCGACATCCGGGTTCGCCAGACAGCGCTCGAAGCACTGATCAGCCTCAGCAAAAACGAAGACACCGACATCCCGCGTTTTATCTCGATCCTGATGTCCGATCCGGATGTGAACGTCCGGCGCGCCGCCGCTCAGATTCTTGGCCAGGTCGATGCCCCCGGTATTTTCGATAAACTGTTTCAATACCTCAAAGATGAAGACTGGTGGGTTCGGGAGACGATCGCCGAGACGCTGTCGCGGATCAGGGACGAGCGAATTTTCCCTGCAGCCGTCGAACTGCTCGGAAGCTCGGATCCCTCCTTGCGGCGATATGCCATTGAAATCATAGTCGGATTGAAAGATCCGCGCGGGCTGGTGCCGTTGATCAAGATGTTGAAGGATCCGGACTGGTGGGTTCGGGAGCGCGCCGTAAGTGCCCTGGGAACACTCGGCACCGCCAAAATCGTCCCCATTCTCGCCAACCTGCTCACGATCAAGGAACTCAGTTACATCACCGCTGAAGCGTTGGGTGAAATCGGCGATGCCTCGGCCATCCCGTTCTTGCTCAGGGCAATCGAAACGGCTGACGTTGAAACGAAGCTGGTCATCATGCGATCACTCGAGAAACTGCAGGCCAAGGAGGCGATTCCGATCCTGGAATCGATGGTAGCGGATCCGAGTCGTGAGATTCGTGCGCAATCGAAGGAAGTGCTGGCGCGATTGAAGGTCGATACGGGCAATCTGGACAAGGTTTCCGCGCGCTGGTGGGAACGGCACGAATTCTCCCTTCTCGATACGCTGTTGCTCGAAGTCCGCTACCGTCATGGGACGGACTTGTTCATCGTGAGTGATAATCCACCGATGGCGAAGGTTGTCGGTGAATTGATTCCTCTGACATCGGAATCGCTATCGGAGGAGCAGATCCTCACGATGACAAGCCGGATTCTGACACCCGATCAGGAAGCTCAGTTTTTTTCCCTGAACGATCTGGATTTTTCGTATGAAATCGCGGATGAGGGACGTTTCCGGGGGAACATGTTCCGACATGCGCTCGGAATCAACATGACATTCAGACTCCTTCCGGATGATATTCCTGAACTCGAAACACTCGGGCTCCCCCCCTTCGTCGATTCGATGGTGTCCATGCACCACGGACTGATTCTCATCGCCGGCCCCTCCGCCTGCGGGAAATCGACAACGGCCGCAGCGCTCATCAACAAGATGAATCAATCTCGGAATGACCATATCATCACGATCGAAGACCCGGTCGAGTATCTTCATGACCGCAAGAACTGCCTGATCACGCAACGTGAGGTCGGGCGTCATACCGCGAGTTTTGCCAAGGCATTACGAGCGGCATTGCGGGAAGACCCCGATGTGATCGTCATCGGGGAACTCCGGGATCTCGAGACCATCTCCATGGCTCTGACCGCAGCGGAAACCGGACATCTCGTGCTGGCCACCCTGCACGCGATGTCCGCGATCAAGGCCATCGATCGGATCATCGACGCATTCCCGCCCAATCAGCAGGGCCAGATCCGCTCAATGCTTGCTGAATCCCTCAAAGTCATTCTCGCGCAGCAACTCGTCCCCAGAAAAAACTCGGATGAACACGTCGTGGCAATGGAAATTCTGGTCAACACACCCGCTATCGCCGGACTGATCCGCGACAATAAACTCAATCAGATCGCCAGCATGATCATCGCCGGCCAGCAACACGGCATGGTCTCGATGGACCAGACTCTTCTGAACCTGTTGCGGGACGGCGTGATCACTGCCGATGAAGCATATTCGAGAGCGGAAGAGAAAAACCAGTTCGAGGTGTATCTGAAGGATATCCAGGAGAAACACTGATGTCTCGGATCGATGCCTTTCTTCGTCTCATGGTCGAACAACGCGCCTCCGACCTCCATCTCATGGCGGGCAACGTGCCGATTCTGCGCGTCAACGGCGAGTTGCTTCCCGTCAAATACCGCAAAATCAGCTCCGCGGATTGTATGGCGTTTATCTCGGAAATCATCCCCAACCACCTCAAACGTAAATTTGAAGAGGAGAATGATGCCGATTTCGGGTATCAGATCGAGGATGTCGCGCGGTTCCGGGTGAACCTGTTCCGGCATCGTGACGGCATGGGAGCTGCGTTCCGTATGATTCCGATGGAAATTCCCGCCGTCGAGGATCTCCATCTGCCACCCGGAATCCTCAAATTCGCCGACATCAAAAAAGGTCTCGTTCTGGTCACCGGACCGACGGGATGCGGCAAATCCACGACGCTGGCAACGATCATCGAGCGAATCAATCAGACCTATCGCCGGCATATTCTGACGATCGAAGATCCCATCGAATTCATCTACAAACGCAGAAAAAGCCTGATTTCGCAGCGTGAGATCGGTGTGCACAGCGAAAGTTTCCACGCGGCGTTGAAGTCGGCCACACGCAGTTCCGCCGATGTGATTCTCGTCGGCGAAATGCGGGACATCGAAACGATTTCTCTGGCCATCACTGCCGCGGAAACCGGGTCAATCGTCTTTGGAACACTCCATACGCAATCCTGCGCGCAAGCTATTTCGCGCATGATCGACGTCTTCCCCGCCGACCGCCAGGCACAGATCCGCAACATGATCTCAGCGTCCTTGAAAGGTGTCGTCTCTCAACTGCTGCTCAAACGAGCAGACGCTCGAGGCCGTGTGCCGATCGTCGAAATGCTGTTCGGCGCTCCGGCTCTGTCCCATATCATTCGCGAGGGGAAAGCCTATCAGATCCATTCCTACATCGAATCATCCGAGGGAGAACGGACGCTGAATCAAAGCCGGGACAGCTCCCTCTACCAGTTCCTGATGAAGGGACTCATCAGTCCCGAACAGGCGCATCAACTGGCCCGGGACAAAAACAAGTTTGCACCATTTTTAAAGTAACACTTTAGGAATAACGATCAGCGACGGCGCTCATCCAGACGGCGGAAACCCTCCAGCAGCAGCATGTCGTTCTTGACATGAATGTTCTCTTTGGGAGGTGTCACATTCATGAAGATCGTGAATTCCCCGTCGTCCCATCCGATGAAATGGTAGAACGCCTCCTCCCCTTCCAGTTCTCCGATGTTGGCATACGAGATCCGGCCTTCCGTGAGCGCCACTCGGGCCTCACTGGCACCCCGGGTGATCACGATCATCGCGGTTTTCATTCCGGCGGCCAGAATCTGGATGATTTCGAGAATTCCGAGATCTCGGAGCATGCCCGTAACACCTTTGCGTTCGGCGAGACTTCCTCCGCGCGTCTTCATGCGGGTGATATTGCGTGCGACTTTGGCGAGCAGCAGATCGGCGGGGGTCGGCCGTATGAGATAATCATCGGCGCCGCCGCGCAATCCTTTCGTCACAAAACTGGAATCGGAACGCGTGGACAACAGAAAAAAAGGCATATCCTTGAAGTCAGTCTTCTTGCGGATGATGTCGAGCAACTGGAAACCGTCGCCGGCGGTGAGATCGACATCGGAGATAATCATGAAAGGTTTTGTCTCTTCGATCTGCTTGAGCGCTCCCTGGACCGTGTCGGACCAGTACACCCGATAGCCCTCTTCGCGTAACTGAATCTTTGGCAAATCTTCCTCGCCGAATTTATCGACCATGAGAATGATTTCGCGGTATTCCGTACCGCTGGTTTCGGTGAGTTCCTTCTTGAGAAATCCTGCGAGGATTTCGATGATGGTCGGGTCGAAGGCGGTGCCGGAGTCGACGATCAGCAGATCGAGAGCTTCTCCTTTGGACATGGTTGGTCCCGTTGAGATTCCGGAGGTCATGGTGAGGAAGATATCGATCGGAGCGATGATGCGTGCCCCGACCGGAATCGCTTCACCGCGCAGTCCGTCCGGATACCCCTTTCCGTCATACCGTTCCTGCAAATGCTTGATGGTTTCCTGAATGGGGAAAGGATACTGCAAAGCCTGAAAGAGTTCAGGTGATTGCCACTTTGGAAGCTTGAAATCGCCGTCCTCGAACAGGTCTTCGTTTTTCTGCCAGAAAGGCCGGTACCGTTCCTCGAGATCAGGCAACTCGTGCAGATAGGCGGCGATGGTGACGCCATCGACCGTTTCCGGCAGGAGTTCCATGCGGATGCAGACTTCCCGGGCGATTCGAGCGACTTCCCTGGAGTGTCCGATCATCGTCGGATGGAAGGATTCGAGCAATCTGAGTGTAAATTCGGTCAGGAAATGAAAGGAGCGACGGATCTGCTTGAGACTGGATGTTTCTTCGTGTCCGAGAATGGCCGTGCCGAAATCTTTGATAACTCTGAGATTGACCTGGATGCCCTTTTCCTTGAGTTTGTCCAGAATCAGCAATCCATCCGCTGAAAAACCCTCGCTGACGAGGAGTGTCGAGAATTCTTCATTTTCGAGAATCTCGATGGCCGCTTCCCGTTCAGTCTCCCATTCCACATTATACCCCTCGGCCTTGAGCAACCGGAAAACAGCTTCTCCTGCGGCTTCATTTCGTTCGAGAATCAGAACGCGTTCGTAATGCTGGAGGATGAACGAAGAGAACTCAGGGGCAACTTCGCCGAACTTCTCCTGAGGGGCTTCTTTTTTGCTTTCCGTTTCCCGGTGTTGGCGAATGAGATCGTCGAGGTTTTTTCGATCGGGTCTGAGTCGAAACTTGTCGGTATCATGTTCCTTCATGAGGTGATGTCTCCTTGAACAGAATCTATCGCAACCCGGGCATGCGATCAACTGCAAATCCGGATGTTCTCTGCGCTTCCATATCGCAATTCTTCACCTGACACCGTATAATGCACGGCATGGAACCTTTCATGCTCGCGGCTGCTTTCATATTCACCATGGGCCTCATGATCGGCTCGTTTCTCAATGTCGTCATCTACCGCGTCCCACGGAACGAATCGATCGTCCACCCGCCCTCGCACTGTCCGGGATGCGGACGACCGATCCGGGCTTATCAGAACATTCCGGTCCTGAGTTGGCTGCTGTTAAAAGGGCGTTGCGCGTCATGCTCACAACCGATATCGATCCAGTATCCTTTTGTCGAACTATTAACCGGATGTCTGTTCCTCGCGGTCTATCTCCGATACGGCCTGTCATTTAAAACCGCCGTGTATCTTCCGTTCACAGCGATTCTCATCGCACTGAGCGTCATCGATTATCAGACGAAACTGCTGCCGGATGTAATGACCTTGCCGACCGCGATCATCGCGGCGATGCTGTCGATGCTGACACTCCATCCGGCTATGGAGGCTGTCTGGGAGATCACCCCGCTCCGGGCCACGCTCGGGATCCTGTTCGGCGCAGGCCCGTTGGCCCTGGTCGCCTGGGTTTACTACCTCATGACCCACCGCGAAGGTCTCGGGATCGGCGATATCAAATTGATGATCGCCACCGGTGCGCTGCTCGGTCCCGCTCCCGCATTCCTGACGATTTTCATCGGCGCCGTCTCGGGGACCATCCTCTCATTGCCACTTTTATTTTCCCGCTCAGAAAACCGCTATCGCCAGATCCCATTCGGGCCTTTTCTCGCGTTCGGCGCATGGATTTCCGCCATGTGGGCCGACCCTCTGATCCGCGGGTATCTCCATCTGGCGGGAATCGACTGACAGGCTGAGGTGATCGCATGCGAGTACTGATTGTGGAAGACAACCAGGGAATGCTGAAGATGCTCGAGAGAACACTCGAGAAATCAGGTTTCTCGGTTCAGACCGCTGTTTCTGCCGAGGAGGCTCTTCGAGCGTTATCTTCGGAAGTATTCACCGCTGTTATCACTGATCTGAAACTGCCCGGCGCTGATGGCATGGAAGTGTTGAAAGCAGCCAAGAGCGCTGACCCGAATACGATAGTTCTGATCATCACGGCATTTGGAACGATTGAAACCGCCGTGCAGGCCATGAAAGACGGTGCGGACGACTTCATCACCAAGCCCTTCGATACAGCCATTCTGCTGCTTCAGCTCAGACGCGCCATCGAACGGGATCAGATCCGCAAGGAAAATCTGCTGATGCGTGAGGTGCTCCAGGCCCAACTCGATGCTCAGAAGATCGTCGGAAAAAGCCGGAAGTTCCTGGATGTTCTCGAAAAAATTCGAAAGGTCGGTCCGATGGATGCAACGGTGCTCCTGTTGGGTGAAAGCGGAACCGGCAAGGAACTTCTCGCCCATGCCATCCACGACAGCTCATTGCGCCATCAGGCCCCGTTCGTCGCCATCAATTGCGCGGCGATCCCCGAAACTCTTCTCGAAAATGAACTCTTCGGGCACGAACGAGGCGCTTATACCGGAGCAGAATCCCGCAAACTGGGAAAACTCGAACTGGCCGATCGGGGAACAGTGTTTTTAGACGAAATTGGCGATATGGATCCCCTCATCCAGAGCAAATTGCTCCGATTCCTTCAGGAACGTCAATTCGAAAGAGTCGGAGGGACGAAAACTCTGTCGGTCAATGTGCGAGTCGTCGCGGCGACAAACCGGGACCTTCGGAGTGCCATCCGCGCCGGACAGTTTCGTGAAGATCTATATTACCGACTCAGTGTGTTCCCGCTGGAAATTCCTCCGTTGAGGGAGCGTCCGGAGGACATCCCGATCCTGGTCGATCATTTTCTGAAGCATTTCGCCCGCGAGTTCGGAAAAGGCCCGTTCAAACTCGCCCCGAGAACGCTCGATCGTCTCACCGCATATTCCTGGCCGGGCAACGTTCGCGAACTCCAGAACTGCCTCGAGCGCGCCGCGATTTTATCTCCCGACGCGATCATCCGTCCGGATCACATCGCCGTTCAGCCGATTCATGACATGGAACCGTTCGATTTGAGTGAGATACATATGACCGGAACGCTCAATGCTGTCGTGGAACGTGCCCGGAGACTCGTGGAACGACGACTCATCCGTGCCGCACTCGAACGGAACGGCTGGAATAAAACGCACGCCGCCCGTGAACTCGATGTCAATTACAAGACGCTCCTGACCAAGATCCGTGAGTATTCGCTGGAGTAATGTCAGTTTCGGGCATTTCCCGGATCGCCCGACTCGACCGGTAACTGCTTCTCCCAGAATGCGAAACAGATATCGACATTGAAGTAGATCTGCTTCTTATCCTTTGTCGTCGAATCGATGACAGTCATCTGATCGAGCATGGATGAACCGGAAGTGATCAAAGCCTGAGACTCGAGTTCGAGACCCATGACGTTCAGAAGGTCGTACTCTTCCTGAATCCGGATGATCCGGTAGGGTCTGGCTTCGGAACCGTCACCGGAATCCGTGATGGATCGAACCAGCCCTTTCACGATTTCCCCATGGAAGCGTTCTTTCTCGGAATTCCCCAGTTCATTCCAGCAGATGGCCGATATGATATGCGGCAATATGGCGGTGTAATTGAGATCCAGCAGACGGTCGGCCGCCGAGATGGCGTCCTCGAATCGCTTTTCATCCAGAGCTTTGAGCATATCGGTGCTCGTGTCACCCAGATCATCGTCGTAGGGGTTGAAGAGTTTGGTCTGTGTGAAGGATTCGCGGAGTTTCCGGAAATCAACGGTCAGATCGCCTGATTGGAGTCGCTTGACGAGCATCTGATAGTCGTCGACAGATTCAGGTTCTCCGGGCGGGTGCGAAACGGCGCTTGGTGGATCGGTTTCTGCAATCACAGATTCGGACGGGTTCTGATCCGCGTGTATCGATGCGGTGGATTCCGGAGGTCGGGCAGGTGGATGCGATGTCGAACAGGCCGCGAGCATACTGCAGGACAGGACAATGACGACGAGCCCATGAAGACTAGTCATCCGACACATCCGACCAGTAAAGAAAACGACCGCAATGTTCGCATTGCAGCAATTGGTCGTTTGCCCGGACCTGCGCCGAAAGCTGCGGGCGAACACGGACACGGCAGCCGCCGCAACTCCCCTTGATGATTTCCGCTACCGCAGAGCCTTGTTTTTTGACCAGCCGATCGTACTTTACGGCTGTTTCCGAGACGATCGTCGACGCATATCCCTTGCGCTCGTTCAACAACGCCGACAGATTGTTTCGCTCACGCCCGAACTCGGATTCGATCTCAGCCTTTCTGGCCAGCAATTGTGCTTCGTCCACCTTGATGGCCGACTCAAGTTCCTTCAGTTGGGTTTTTGTTTTGTCGAATGTTTCCATGAACTCGAGGATTTCGGTTTCGTACTGTGAGATTTTTTCGTCGAGCAGTTTAATTTCGCTGTTGAGAGCATTGTATTCACGATTTGATTTCAGCTTGAACAGCTGAACGCGATACTTGCCCTGCTGCTGTCTGGAGTCTTCAATCGACTGCTCATTCTTCCGGATCTTGCGATCCACTTCCTTCAAGTCGTTGCGTGCCAGTTCAATCCGATTTCTCGCGGTTTGAATCTGCTGGTCGACTTCCGCAATCGAGATCGGGAAGGCGTCGCATTTGCGTTGCGCTTCCTGAATCAGCTGATCGCACTTGGCCAGAGCGATGAGATTCTCAAGTGTGCTGTCCACCCGTCACCTCTTTCATTGAAAAAAATACAAAAAAAAGGGTGTATCAAGCTGATACACCCTGAAATGCTCACGGTATGCGAACAAGGTCGCCATGGTGGTTTCACAATCATCGCATGAAATTCTCCAAAGAACGATGTGTCTTTCTGGGCCCAGTAGGACTCGAACCTACGACCAACCGGTTATGAGCCGGTAGCTCTACCAAACTGAGCTATGGGCCCAGGCGAACATCATATTTTAGAGATCAACTCAGCGAGGGTCAATATAAAAATGCAGGACCGGTCAGAGAAGATCCGGATCGTAGGCAGAGGAATCTTTTCGGAGCTGTTCGATCTTCTTCGCGTATTCGATCTGACTGGCGAACAACCCGGTGACATCCCGTCCTTCCGCCTGATACGCTTTGATCTCCGCCTTGAGTCTCTGCATCTCACGACGGCAGTCATGGATGATGAGATCATTCACAAGAAGGATGTAGGTGTCCTTCGGGGAGCGAAGCATGATGCGGGATAAAACTCGTGGATCCACCATCAGATCCGCGACGATTTTTTGCAGAGCCGGTTCTTCGAGCCGGTCGATCAGTTTCGGAACAACGACCCCGGGCTTTTCACGCTTCATCATCAGAATCTCGTCGAACAGCCGCCGCCCTGTCTCGGTCATGAAATGATGGCGTCCGATCGAGCGTTCCTCCACATCGATGAATTCCGGGTATTGCATCCAGAACAGCAACAGGTTTTCTTCACGTGGATCGAGTTTGACCAGGGCTGAAGCCGGTCCTGGTACCGCATGATCATCCGGCTTTCTCTGCCGGATCTGTTTTCTGAGCAGTTCCATGATGTACTGTTCAGGCACCTGAATCAGATCGGCGATTTTCGAGACATAAGCACCACGCGAGATCGGATTGTCGGCTTCGACGATAAACGGGAGCATTTCCTCGATGATCCCGGTTTTCCCCCTGACCGTGCCGATGTCATGTCGAGCGCGCGCAGCCTGAATCAGAAAATCGATGGCATGCAGTCCTCTCCGCAGCAGTTCGATGATGCCATCTTTCCCTGTTTTTCGCACCGTATCGTCAGGATCGAGGCCTTTCGGGAGGGGGACTGCGATCGCGTCCATGCCCGAGGTCAAGCAGGCGAACAAACCTCGTTTGGCAGCCGAAACCCCCGCTGAATCCGAATCGAACATGAGATACACCAACTCCGCTGTTTGCTTGATGATCTGGATATGGTCACGGGTCAGTGAAGTACCACAGGATGCCACCACGTTGGGAATTCCGGCTTTCACGAGTGACAATCGGTCGAAGTAGCCTTCAACGATGATCATGTTTTTCTGCGTCATCCGCCGGATTTCGGGCAACGCTTCCCGCAATCCGTACAGGATTTTTCCTTTATTGTAGATCGGTGTCTCGGGAGTATTGAGATACTTCGCGGGATCATCACCGAGTGTCCGGCCACCGAAGGCCACGATCATCCCGTCCCGCGGCTCCCGGATGACGAACGTGATCCGATCACGCATCCGGTCGTGATAACCGGATCCGCTCTGGTTCTGAACGATCAGACCGGCATCTTCGAGATCGTTCGATGAGAATGATTTCAGGAGCGGGTGAGTCTGAAGAAAGTCCCAGCTTTTCGGGGCATATCCGAGTCCGTATGCATGGAAATCCGGAGGTGCGAAGCCGCGTTTCTCCAGATACGCACGGGCTGTCTGCCCAAGAATGTCATGCTCGAGTGCCTGCAGGAACGCCTTGGACGCCTCGATCATCACCTGCCGGAGGAGATCCATGCGTGATCTCCGCTTCCCCGCGTCGGGATCCGGTTCCGGTAACGTGACCCCGGCAACTCTCGCCAGTCGTTCCACTGCCTGAATGAAGCTCAATCCCTCATGCTTCATCAGAAACGAAAAGACATTCCCGCTTTCTCCGCATCCGAAACACTTGTAAATCTGTTTGTCCGGATTGACGTTGAACGACGGCGTCTTCTCCGGATGAAACGGACACAGCCCTTTGTAAGATCTCCCGGCACGTTTCAGTGACGGCACATATTCACTGATGAGCCGGACAATATCCACGCGGCTTCGGATCGTATCCAGCGTTTCTTCGTCGATCTGACCCCTCATCGCCTGGCCATCTCGACAACCGTCACGCCACCCCCGCCTTCGCGGTCGGTTCCTCGTCGGGCGGTTACAACGTAAGGGCTCTTCTTCAGCGTCGCTACGACCGCATCCTGAAGACGGCCGGTCCCGAATCCATGCACAATCGTCAGTTCAGGTATCCCGGCGCGAAAGGCCACATCCAGATACTTCTCCAGTTCGTCCACCGCTTCGCCCGTGCGCATCCCGATCAGATTCAGACGCTGCGAAACACCTGCTCCAGAATCCGCATCGTCTTCAAACCGGACCGTCACGTCCGGTTTTCCGTGTCGGGAATCCTGATCGGTCCCGAGTCGTCTCAGGGACTGAATCGGCACTTTGATGCGCTTACCCCGCATCTCGACCGATACCTGACCGGCATCTGCAACAGCCAATACCATTACCGGCTCCCTGACATTGATCAGTCCAACACGATCGCCCGGTTTGGGAGGCGGCCCCGTCCATTCCGTCGCGGTATCCCCGGATCCACCCAGTTCATCGGCCACATCATGCGTCAGTTCCTGAATACGGTTCGCAGTGGAAACGGCTGTCTCAATGGCTGCCGTCGTTTCGGGTGCAGAGACCGCCTGTCTGCTCAGCTTTCTGAGTCGTTTGATCTCATCGCGTAGGTTCTCGCGTTCCTGGCGCAGATCCGAAAGGAGGGTCTGCGTTTTCCGGGATGCATTGGCGATGATCGCGGCTGCCTCGTTTTCCGCATGTCGCAGCACATCTTCCCGTGCCTTGCGCAATGACCTGGCTCGATCCTTCTCCTGATCCGCCAGCGAGCGCTGCCGTTCCGCGGCCCTCCGTTGCTGATCGATCACATTCAACATGGTCTGGATATCGCTGCCTTTTCCATCGAGATGCCGTCGGGCCTCGTCCAGGAGATGCCTGGGAAATCCCAATGACGCGGCAATTCCGAACGCATTCGACTGCCCGATCTGTCCCATGAGAATCCGGTAAGTGGGCCGGAGCGTCTTCATGTCGAACTCCAGTGCTGCGTTCGCGATCCCCTCCATCGTGAAGGCAAAGGCCTTGATCGAGTTATGGTGCGTCGAGGCGATCGTGGCGGTTCTGCGACGCAGCATCTCCGAAAGAATCGTTATCCCCAGCGCAGATCCCTCGGTCGGATCGGTGCCGGCGCCGAGTTCATCCAGAAGAACCAGACTTTTCTCGTCGGCTTTTTCGAGCAGCGATACGATCTGTCGGAGGTGTCCCGAGAATGTCGAGAGGGATTGCTCGAGCGATTGCTCATCCCCGATATCCGCAAACATGTCCTCGAAAACGCCGATCGTCGAAGATCCATGGCATGGCGGGAGCAACCCGGTCTGAACCATACAGACAATCAATCCCGCCGTCTTGAGCGCCACGGTTTTTCCGCCCGTGTTGGGACCGGTGATGACCAGAAGGCGATCTTTTTCCGTGATATCGAGATCGATCGGTACTACTCCGGAATGATCGGCGGTCTTCTGCTGTGATGCGATTCGGTGCATCAGCAGCACCGGATTGAGCGCGTGCTTGAGACTGAACACCGGTTTGTCCGTCCAGAGACACTCCTGACCCTGCATTTCATCGGCAAGCGTCGATTTTGCGCGAAGCAGATCCAGGTAGATCAGTGTTTCGAAAGCGATCAGAATGAATTCACTCCGAGCACCGATCTGGGCGGTCAACTCGGTCAGGATCCGCTCGATCTCATAGCGCTCATCGAGATACAACTGGGCCAGTTCGTTGTTGTCGTTGACACTGAATTGCGGTTCTATGAAGACGGTCATTCCAGAAGCCGAGCGATCGTGAATGATGCCCGGTACTGCCTTGCTCTCCCCTGCCTTCACCGGCACGACATAACGATTGTTGCGAATCGTGATGAGCTGATCCTGAACGATGCCTCTGCGATAGAGATCTTCCGCGAGCGATTCCATTTTCGAACGGATTTTATCCTGCGCCCTCCGGATCTGATTACGAATGGTCCGGAGCGTATCGGATGCGCCGTCAAGAACCTCATCCTGGAGCGTGACGGAGCGTTCGATGCGCTGTCTCAGTTCCGTCAGCGGCATGACCAGTTCGGTCTTTTCCTGAAGCAGCGGAGCGTTTTCGAGACGACTGAAAAATACCTTCAGGGTGTCGGCGGATCGAATCACACTGCCGATTCGGGCAATCTCCGCAGCGGCGAGCATCCAACCGGAGGCCTGACTCCGGTCCAGGTTTTTCCGGATATCCGGTGGTCCATCGAATGCCGGAATACCATGCTCACGATCGTTCAACCGATACTCGATCAGTGTGTCAATCTCGAGGCGGATCTCTCCCGACCGCGTCATCGGGACCAGATCCCGGATCAGACGCTGCGTGACCTCGGAATCGGTGTTTCGAGCCAGAAACTCAAGAAGAGCAGGATAATCAATGACTTTCAGGGCATGCGGATCCATGGCTACGCTCCAGATACACGCTCGACATCCGCTCCGACAGCGGTGAGTTTTCCGACGAGATCGTCATAGCCTCTGTCGAGGTGATAGATTCTCAGAATCCGAGTCTGGTCGCGTGCAGCAAGTCCGGCCAGAACCAGCGATGCACTGGCCCGCAGATCCGTCGCCATGACCTCGGCTCCCAGAAGCGACTCGACACCCCGCACCACGGCAGTCCGACCTCGGATCGAAATGTTCGCTCCCATCCGATTGAGTTCTGCAACATGCATGAATCGGTTTTCAAAGATCGCCTCCGTAATCAGACTCTCACCTTCCGATAGGCACATCAGGGCCATCATCTGTGCCTGCAGATCTGTCGGATATCCGGGATATACCGCGGTCGTCAGATCCAGCGACCGAATGGGTCTGATGCTGTCGACCGACAACGAGTTCGCACCGACCGATACGCGCATTCCGGCCTGCTCGAGTTTTGTCAGAACCGCGGTCAGATGGCGGGGATTGGCATTTTCAATCGTCAGACAGCCGCCTGTAATCGCAGCGGCCATGGCATATGTTCCGGCTTCGATCCGATCCGGAATGATCCGGTGTGTGGCCGATTGAGCATGTCCGCCCGCAAGGATCGTGACCGTTTCTGTGCCCGCGCCGTCGATATGAAATCCCATAGCGTTCAGCAACCTTCCCAAATCCTCGATTTCCGGCTCACGGGCCGCATTCATGATCCGCGTTGTCGTCCGACAGGCGACGGCGGCCATCATGATGTTCTCAGTCCCGGTCACGGTCGGGAAATCGAGGTAGACATCTCCTCCGGTGAGTGAATCGGCACGGACATCGATCATGCCATGCTCGATCGTGACGACCGCACCGAGTTGCTCGACGGCCTTGAGATGAATATCGACCGGACGATTACCGATCGCGCACCCGCCGGGCAGCGACACACGGGCATGACCGATTCGAGCGAGCAGCGGTCCCAGGAGAAGTATCGAAGCGCGCATCGTCCGTACTAAATCATAGGGTGCTTCACAGGCGGTAACGCCCGTCGCATCGATTTCCATGACATCGTCGGTGCGCGAAACGGATGCTCCGAGCTGAGTCAGGAGACGGGCCATGACAGCGACATCCCGTACGTCAGGAACATTTTCAAGTCGGGTGACACCCGGCACGAGAATGGCCGCTGTCATCGCGGGCAACACCGCATTTTTCGCACCGGATACACGCAAAACGCCCTGAAGCGGGCGACCGCCTCGAATGATTAACTCGTCCATGTTCGGATCACCTCATCCATTCAAACGTCCGGTTGCAATTCTATCACGACCGGACAGATCTTTCACAATGGTGACTCCTGAATAACCTGCTGCATCCAGTAACTCCGAAACAGCGTCCCCCTGATCATCGCCGATCTCCAGCGCGATCACTCCATCCTGCTCGAGAAAGTCCCTGGCGCGTGGGATCAGGTTTCGATAAGCCGAAAGGCCATCAGGGCCGCCATCGAGCGCCAGCGAGGGCTCGTGCCGGCTGATTTCAGGCTGTAGAGTCTCGAGAATGGCCGACCGGATGTAGGGCGGATTCGAGACGATCACGGCGAAGCCACCGCAGTGTTCAGGACTGAAACTGTCAAACCAGTCACTCTCGAACAGCGTCACACGATTTCGGACTCCGAGTCGCACGAAGTTCGCATCGGCAATCCTGAGCGCCTCACGCGACCGATCCGTGGCGACGAAGACAGCGGACGGAAGATTCAATGCAAGCGCTGCGGTGATGCAGCCTGAACCGACGCCGAGTTCGGCGATACGAATGTCGGAGCGCATGGAGACGAGATGAATGACCGTGTCCACCAGAATCTCCGTCTCCGGCCTCGGGATCAACACCCCCTTCTCAACGTGAATCGCTGTCGAGTAGAACTCTTTCGAACCGATCAGATAAGCGACCGGAACCCGTGTTGCGCGAAGTCTGACCCATTCGCGGAAATCTGCACGCTCGTGTTCGTCAACGGGGCGTTCAGGGTCTAGATACAGATCGAGACGGGTAATGTTCAGGGCATGCGACAACAGAAGTTCTGCGTCGAGACGGGGGGAGGGGATGCCGGAACGCCGGAAGAAATCTGTCGTCCACTGGAGCAGTCGTCGGATCGTCCAGATATCCGGCATCACTCGTCGTCGTCCATCGCGGACGATCGCTCATTGAGTTGCTCGGTCTGCTCGTGCGCAGCCAGCGCCGCGACAAGTTCATCGAGATCCCCTTCAAGGATATATTCGAGTTTGTGCAGATTGAGATGGATCCGATGATCGCTCACCCGGTTCTGTGGGAAGTTGTATGTTCGGATCTTTGCGCTTCGATCTCCGGTTGAGACCATCTGCCGTCGCTCCTTTGCGATCTTCTCCTCCTGCTCCTGCCTCGCGATGTCGAGCAACCTTGATTTCAGGATCTTGAGAGCCTTGGCCTTGTTCTTGTGCTGGCTTTTTTCATCCTGGCAGGTGACGATCAGGCCGGTCTTGAGATGCGTGATCCGGACGGCTGAATCCGTCGTGTTGACGCTCTGCCCCCCCGGTCCGCTCGACCGGTACACATCGATCCGGATGTCATCGGGATTGATATCGACTTCAATATCATCCGCTTCAGGAAGGACTGCGACGGTGACCGCCGAGGTATGGATGCGGCCACTGGCTTCGGTGATCGGCACCCGCTGCACACGGTGAACTCCGCTTTCGTACTTGAGCGATCCGTAGACGCGTCTTCCCGAAATCAGAGCGATGACTTCCTTCAGTCCGTGAAGTTCGCTCGCCGACTCGCTCATGACCTCGACTTTCCACCCCTTGCGTTCAGCGTAACGTGTGTACATCCGATAGAGATCCGCAGCAAAGAGACCGGCTTCCTCGCCCCCTGTCCCGGCTCTGATTTCAAGAATGACATTTTTGCCGTCGAACGGGTCGGGTGGATTGAGTGCCTCGATGATCTGCCTGTCGATATCCTCGATGGATTTTCGAAGGGACTGAATCTCCGACTGGACCATCTCACGCATGTCGGGATCCCGCTCTCCATGTTCCAGTTCGAGAGCGCCTTCGAGATCGGTATCCAGCTTGGATCGTTTTCGTGTCAATTCGACAATGACCGATAGCTCGGAATACTCGCGATTCAGTTCCCGGTATCTGTCCCGGTCTCGGAAAACGTCCGGGTCTGCGAGCTTCATCGCGAGCTGTTCGTGTTTGAGTGCGATTTCCTTGAGGCGTTCAATCAACATGATGGGCCCTCACAAGCCGGAAGAACAGTACAGGAGTATTGCCAAAACAGGCATTACGCGGATTCCTAGACGATGAGATCGCGAGAACGGGAATCGGATTCCCGAAGAGCGCGTTCCAGCGCGGAGAGCGCAACTTCGAGTTGCGCATCGTCCGGTTCGCGCGTGGTGATCCTCTGAAGCCACAAACCGGGTTGAATCACGACGTTGAAGAACGGATGACTGCCTTCACCGCTTTTCCGCATGATTTCAAAGGCGATGCCGGCGATCAGAGGAAGCATGAGGATTCTCAGAAGCAGTTTTACGGTGAGATCCGCTTCCTTGGGGATCAGGCTGAACAGGATCATGGCGAGCACAGCCACCAGAATCAGAAACGCCGTCCCGCATCGAGGATGCAGGGTCGTGAAACGACGCGCGTTCTCCACCGTCAGTGGCAATGACGCTTCATAGGTGTAGATCGATTTGTGTTCGGCACCGTGATACTGAAAAACACGGCGGATATCCGGGAATAAAGAGATCCCGATCATGTAGGCAATCAGAAACACGATCCGGATCAGACTGTCGATCAGATTGTACAGGAGAGCATTCTCCGCGATGGAGGGGCAATAACGGGCTGTCAGGTCAGTCAGAAGCAATGGCAGGAAGAAGAAGACCACGATCGAAAGACCGAGTGTGAACACGAGCATTCCGATCATCGTCAGAGAACCGAAACCATCCGACGCGGACACGACATGCGGAGATGAAGCCACCTCATTGCGCTCCGCCGCATTGATGTCCGACAGAGCGACGGTTGATGAAAAATTCAGGGCTTTGATGCCGAACACGAGAGCCTGGGCGAATGCCAGAATGCCTCGAATGACCGGTTTGCCGAGTAACGGGAATCGATCGATCAGTGATACGGGATGATCCGTGTGGATGTGTATCGAGCCGTCAGTGCGACGGACAGCGATCGTCATGACGCCGGGTGCGCGCATCATGACGCCTTCGATAACTGCCTGCCCGCCAACGAGAATGTTCGACATCCGGATGAGTCGGAACCTCAGCTCTGAGTCGCTTCGGTTTCCTTCTTCTCTCCTTCCAATCCATACCGCTTCAGGAACTTGTCAATCCGTCCGGTCGTGAACAGAACGCGTTCCTTACCGGTATAGAAAGGATGGCAGTTCGCGCAAACTTCGACTTTGAGATCCGGTTTAGTTGAACGTGTTTCGATCACGTTCCCGCATGCACAGGTGATTTTCGCCGGACCATACTTGGGATGAATGCCAGTTTTCACTTCGCGCCTCCGAGTGGATCACCGAGAATAGGTGACGGTAAGATCATGTCGATCGATTCCGACATGAACCCAGTTATATACACTGCCTCAAATCTGAAAACAACACATTTTTAATGGTGTGTGGACCTGTTGCGAAGAAAAGCAATCACCTGTCTCCGAGACGATACGGGATCAGGTGTTCATGATCGCGAGAAACTCTTCGTTCGTGTTGGTTGTCGCCATCTTCTCCAACAGAAACTCCATGCTCTCGACTACTCCCATCGGATTCAGAAGCTTTCTCAGAATCCAGACCTTTTTCAGGATGTCATTGCTGAGCAGCAGTTCTTCCTTGCGGGTTCCGGAGCGTTTGATATCGATAGCCGGGAAGACGCGACGGTCTACCAGACGGCGATCGAGATGGATTTCCATGTTGCCGGTGCCTTTGAATTCTTCGAAGATGACGTCATCCATCCGGCTCCCGGTATCGATCAGGGCTGTCGCGATGATCGTCAGACTTCCGCCTTCTTCGGTGTTACGCGCCGCACCGAAGAATCGCTTCGGACGATGCAATGCATTGGAGTCGACACCGCCGGAGAGGATTTTGCCGGACGGAGGGACAACGGCATTGTAGGCACGGGCGAGCCGGGTGATCGAATCGAGAAGGATGACGACATCCCGCTTGTGCTCCACCAGCCGCTTGGCCTTTTCGATCACCATCTCCGCGACCTGCACATGCCTCTGTGCCGGCTCGTCGAATGTCGAACTGATGATCTCACCCTTGACACTCCGCTCCATATCCGTCACTTCTTCCGGACGCTCATCGATCAACAGAACGATCAGGTAGACATCCGGATGATTGCGGGTGATGGAATGGGCGATCGATTGAAGCAACATGGTTTTTCCGGTGCGCGGCGGCGACACGATCAGGCCGCGCTGGCCTTTCCCGATCGGAGTGAGCAGAGCCATGACCCTAGTGGCGAGATCATCCGCGCGTTCCGATTTAAACGCCTCCAGAGGATACAGTGGGGTCAGATTGTCGAAAAAGCTTTTCTCCCTGGCAACCTCGGGACTCTCGAAATTGATCGCCTCGACCTTCAATAACGCAAAATAGCGTTCATTCTCCTTCGGCGGTCGGATCTGACCCGAAACGGTATCACCCGTGCGCAGATCGAAGCGCCGGATCTGAGATGGAGAGACATAGACATCATCGGGGCCGGGCAGGTAATTGTAATCGGGCGATCTGAGGAATCCGAAGCCATCGGGCAGACATTCCAGAACACCTTCGGCGAAAATCAATCCGTCTTTTTCCGATTGAGCCTGAAGAATGCGAAAAATGAGTTCCTGTTTGCGGAGTGATGAGGAGAGCGACAGTCCGAGCTCGGCAGCGATCTGATAGAGTTCGGAAACTGGTTTTTCCTTGAGTTCGGTAATGTTCATGATCATGAGAGAACCTCCGTGAATCGACGTGTACTCTGCATCGACATTTCAATAAAATGCATCTCTGCAGGCAATTCAGCTTCAGATGAACTTAAATGCCGGAATCGGCGAATAGAAGGAGCAACGAAACGAAATGATGAAACGAACGTTTGCGCTAGCCCCCTTATATCCATCAATACCAGTCAAGTCAAGTGCAGGTTTTGATTTATCGGATCAGGTTGAGGATTGCCCGTCCGGCCGCAATCGCATCCCGACCATGTCGAGCTGATCGCCGGTGACCGGTGACGGCGCCTGTGACATCAGGCAGACCGCCTGCAGCGTCTTCGGAAATGGAATGACATCCCTCAAGTTGTCGGTTCCGGAAAGCAGCATGATCAGTCGATCGAATCCAAAGGCGATCCCGCAATGCGGCGGTGTTCCGTAGCGCAGTGCCTCCAGGAAAAATCCGAAGCGTGATTCGGCCTCTTCCGGCGAGATCCCCATGGCCTGGAAAAGCCGCGTTTGAAGCTCCGGTTGGTGGATCCGAACACTTCCTCCTCCGATTTCGACGCCGTTGAGCACGAGATCATATGCCTGGGCCCGCATCCGCCCCGGATCCGTCTCCAGATCGTGCAGATCGTCGGGCAACGGTGCGGTGAAGGGATGATGCATCGCCTGGAACCGCTTTGATTCCTCGTCCCATTCAAACATCGGAAAATCAACGATCCACGCGAATCTGAGCGTATCGGGAACGATATCGGTCACCCGTGCGATGTGAAGCCTCAGGTCTCCCAACGACCATGCCGCAGTCGATTCCTTCCCCGCAACAAGACAGATCAGGTCTCCCGGAGCAGCCTCGATCGCACGAATGAGACGCGCCTGTCGCTCCGGATCGAGAAATTTCTCGAGTGCATGCCCCGCGAGCGACATGTCAGGGGCTACCTTCAGCGCGATCAACCCGCCTGCTCCCCGTTTTTTCACGATACCGGCCAGTTCGTCGACCTGTTTTCGAGACAACACCGCACCTCCCTCGTACCGGAGCGCCCGGACGACTCCCCCGGAGGCGACAACCGTATCCACAATTCCGAATCCCGTATGCCCGACAACCTCGGTGACATCACGGATCTCGAGACCGAAACGGAGATCCGGTTTATCGGAACCGAATCGTCGCATCGATTCGGCATACGTCATTCGTTCAAACGGGATTGGAATGTCGATGCCTGCGACCTGCGAAAAGATCTCCTTCATGAGCCGTTCCTGAATTCCGAACAGCGTCTCCTTCTTCGTGAAGGACATCTCGATGTCGATCTGGGTGAACTCAGGCTGCCGATCGGCTCGCGAATCCTCATCCCGAAAACATTTCACGATCTGGAAATAGCGGTCGAATCCGGCGATCATCGAGATCTGTTTGAACAGCTGAGGGGATTGCGGCAACGCGTAACACGATCCGACATGCAGACGGCTCGGGACAAGAAAATCCCGTGCTCCTTCAGGTGTCGAGCGAATGAGATGCGGTGTGGTGATCTCGAGAAACCCCTGCCGAGTCAAAAACGCATGCACGATCTGTGAGGTCTGATGCCGGATGCGCACATATCGGAACATTTCGGAACGCCGCAAATCCAGATACCGGTATTTCAGCCTGAGTTCTTCCTTCACGTCCTGATTGCCCAGGAGTGGAAACGGAGGCACTTTCGAGGTGTTGTGAACCGTCAGCGCATCCGCATGCACCTCCACCATCCCGGTACTCATGTCGCGATTCAACGCCTCGGCAGGCCTCGGCCTGACCATCCCCCGCACCGTCACGACGGATTCGTGTTTGAGTTCGGATGCCTGCGCGTGGAGTTCCCTGTTGGTCTCCGGATCGAACACGACCTGTGCGATTCCCGAGCGGTCGTACAGATCCACAAAAATCAGATTCCCCAGATCACGACGTTTGCGGACCCATCCCGCCAGCGTCACGAGCGTATGTTCGTCGAGACGGGCTATATCGAGACAATAATGAGTTCGTTCCAGAAGTTGATTCGGTGTCATGATACGCGTCCTTTCGATATGCAATGAAAACAATCAGGCGATCCCGATGATCTTGTGCAGTTGGATCTGCAACCGGGCGCAAATTTTATCAGATATCATCCAATTGGCAAGTAGCCGGGGCTCGAGGCGATCCAAAACGGGCGAGAAAAACACGGGGCCCTGGAAGGCAGGCAGATGCCGCAGAACGATCTCCCTGGCATACTCATAATCGTCCCGATCCGCCACCACGCACTTGATCTCATCTCCCCGACGCAATAATCGAAAATTGTCGAATCGATTGTGATCCGCCATGGCACTCGACGGGCATTTGATGTCGATGATCCTCATCACACCGTCCGGGCAGCTCGAAACATCGAGACTTCCGTTGGTTTCGACCGTAATCGTCAATCCGGCATGCAACAACCTGCGCATCAAATCGGTCGCACCGGTCTGCAGCAGGGGTTCCCCTCCCGTGATACAGACATGCCGCATGCCGGTGCTGACAACCTGCTCCATCACTTCCGACACCGGGACAGTGTGTCCGGATGCGAAGGATTGCGCGGCCGGAGTATCGCACCATGCGCAATTCAGATTGCATCCCGCGAGCCGCACGAAAACGAACGGCAGGCCTGCAAATGACGATTCTCCCTGCAAGGAAGTGAACACTTCGAACACATTCAGTCCGGCATCCCGATTCATATCTGTCTGAGTTGTTTTTCGAGGTCCAGCACATGAGGAGGACATCCAGGGATCCATACTCCCCGATTCCGTGTCTCATGTGCGTAGAACTGAAACTCGACCGCGCAATTGCCGAACAGGATAAGTCTTCCAGGCCACTCCTCGAGGGTCATGTGGTTCGGCTGAGCCCGACCGGATACGATCGTGACGGGGGGCAAGTCGTGGATGGCGTTTTCAAACCGGAGTTTATCGAGACTGTGACGGATCGCAGACAGGCATCCGTTGCAGACACCGCATTCGATGACGTTGACGCCGGGAAACTGCCCGGCGCTCGACAGCACCGGACGGAGAAATCGGCGGCGGATCGCTTCCGGCGCATCTCCGCGACAGTCGATGGTCCGGTCTTCTCCGTTCCAGAGTCGCTGGCGCGCGAGAGCAAGGTGCGGAATTTCCTGCGGTTGGAATCCCATCAGTCCGGCGGCGGTGATATCGAGCGCGGTCATATCGGCGCCGGCTGCCAGCGTCCCGAAATCGGGAATCGGCACTCCGTGGAACGGCGCCTGGCCTTCCATGGCCCACAGTCCATCGATGATGTTCAGATCGGGCGGACGCACAAGCGCCAGATCGACGATTTTGTCGATGATATCATTCCGGTGAAACAACATGCGCTGGCTGTCGTTGATGATCCCGAGCAGGTTTTTGATCGATAGCGACACGGTGGTCAGCATGTGTGTCTTCCACTTCGGAACATTGATGAAACAATCGCATTCCAGCACGGGCTTGGCGATTCGGATCGATCGGAACAACCGACCTCCCGGATTCGCTACCGTCTCCCATTCCCCTTCGTCGAAATAACAGATCTCGGCACCGCCTTTTCGCAGTGGTTCCTCGAGCCCCGCTTCCCGAAAAGCCTGTCTCGCCGGGAAACCGAATCCGGGATTCTCCCCCACTCTCACGTGACGCGCTCCGGCATCGAACAGCAGACGCATCAGCGCGATCACCACGCGCGGATCGGTGTAGCTCGACGGGATCCTGTCCGGGTTCGGGCGCACGAGATTCGGGTGGATCAGAACCGTCCTGCCGCGAAAGGTCGAGGCGGTCATTCCGATCAGGTCGAGGAGGGATTCGAGCGCGATCCGGATAGTCTTCAGATCGGATTCATCGAAGCGGACGGGTGATCCTTCAAGATTGTTGAGTTTCAGGCATGCGACACGATGCGTGGTCATGAGCGGGTCTCCCGGCGTCGCTGCGATTCCAGAAACGGACGGATGCGATCGATCGAGCGTATCAGTTCTCTGAATTTGTCAAAATCGAGGGATTGGAGTCCATCGCACAAGGCCTTCTGTGGATTCGGATGAATTTCGACCATCAGTCCGTCTGCGCCCGCCGCAAGGCCACCGAGAGCCATCGGAATGACAATGTCGCTTCTCCCGCTGGCATGGCTCGGATCCACGATGATCGGCAGCGCAGAGAGTTTCTGGACGATGGGGATGGCTGATATATCGAGTGTGCTTCGGGTCATGGGTTCGAAGGTGCGGATACCCCGCTCACATAATATGACATTCTGATTGCCGCCCGCGATCAGATACTCGGCTGCCATCACCAGTTCCTCGATCGTCGCGGAATACCCCCTCTTCAGCAGGATCGGTTTCCGGGTCAGCGGGGCGAGGCGCTTGAGGAACTGGAAGTTGCTCATGTTGCGCGCGCCGATCTGAAGGATATCGACGGTATCCTCGTATTCGGGGAGATGCTCAATATCGACGATCTCGGTGACGATTTTCAACCCGAACTGGTTTCGGATCTTGCCGAGAAGCTCGAGTCCTTTCTGCTGCATGCCTTGAAAGCTATACGGATTCGTGCGCGGCTTGTATGCGCCCCCGCGCATGAAACGGACGCCGCATTCCCGGAGAAGTTCCGCACACGCGACAAGCTGCTCCTCACTTTCAACACTGCATGGTCCGGCAATCAGAAGCAAATCGTGACGTTCGACGATCAGGTCAGCCAGCTCTACGATCGGTCTGTTGGGGGTCGCTTCCATCTGGAGTCTCCTGAGCTACATGTACTGCGGGATTGACAGAATCAAACGGAATATCTGCTCGACCACACTGTCGTGCATGGGGCCTGAATTGTACTCCTGGAGTTTCCGGATTGTTTCCTCCAGCCGTTCAGGACTGTACCGCGTCCGGACCTCTCCGGCTTGCATGTTCAAGGTGATCTTCAATCGCTCGTTCAACAGGTTGAGGAGCTTGATGTCGATCGAATCGAGCATCTGTTCGTATTCGCGATCGGTCACGACGGCGGATTCCTCGATGGAATGGCCGATCTGAGTGAAATTGATTTTCCCGCTGCCGATTCGCGGCAGGCTGGTGAGGAATCGGAAGACTCGCGGGATCTTCGCCTTCGGCAACCGCTTGCTCAGAAACTGCCGCAACTGACCCTCCGTGGTCGATTCCCCGGGTTTCAACACCACCGCGGCAAGCGGCACCATTCCTCTCAGCTTGTCCTGAAACGGCACGACAACGGCTTCACGTACCGCCGGATGAAGGATCAACTGTGCTTCGATTTCACCGGGATAGACCTTGAGTCCTCCCACTTTGATCATGTTATCCTTCCGGCCGATACAGTAATAGAAACCATCTTTGTCACGCCGGAAAACATCTCCTGTTCGATACCATCCGTTCTGAAAAGCGATTTGATTTTCATGCGTCGCCTGCCAGTATCCGCGCGTGATGCCGTCGCCGCGAAGCGCAAGTTCGCCCGGTTCGCCATCCGGTGCATCCTGGCCGTCTGAAGCGAGGATTCGGGCGTCATAGAATGGCAGCAGTCGTCCGCAGGATTCGTCCGGAACCGGTCCGTTGGGCGGTGAAGCGAACGCAATACCCATGCTTTCGGTACTTCCCCAGACTGGCACCAGAGGCACACCGAAACGCGCGCTGAACCGATCCCGCAGCCAGCTCGACGTCGCCATGCCGCCGGCCTCGGGCACTCTCAGACTCCTGAACGAGAACGCCGGGCTGTCCGCGAACGGCAGCAGCATCTCGTAGATCGGTGGCACGGCCATCGTGCAGGTGATCTGATGATCCGAGATCGCCCGGGCGATGGCACGCGGATAGATCGAATCGAGCAGCACACTGGCTCCGCCCGTGAACAACGATCGGCAGAATGATTCGTGTGGATGGGACATCACCGCGAACAGCGGGAGATGCACATCGTTGGAGGTGATCTTGAGCGCGACACAGGAAGCGAGGGTATTGGTGTAGAGATTTCGATGCGTCGCGATGGCGGCCTTGGGCCTCCCGGTCGAACCGGACGTGAAGTTCAGATACACCGGATCATCCTCGGAGATCTCGGGAAACACGAGAGATGGGTCGATTGCGCCGAGATCGTTCTTCCAGCTATCCGGATCGATCCGCACGGACCACTCATCCTGCGACAAGCGACCGATCTGATCCGTCAATTCGGCATGATGAATCGTGCCGCAGGGATTGACGAGCGTTCGAATCGCCTGGATTTCTTCATGCGTGCCGCGCCAGTCCAGCGGGATGGCGATGCCTCCGAGACGGGCGATGGCCAGGAATGCGACGACGAGTTCAGGTTTGCGCGTGAGAGCGAACAGGACGCGACCGCCATGACGAAGCCCTTCTCGATGCAGCCGGTTCGCGAAGCGGTCGACGAGCTCGTCCAGTTCCTCATACGAGATTATCTGTCCCAGATGAATGATGGCGGTTCGCGTCGGATGGATCCTGGCGGCTCGCCTGAGTTGTTCGCTCAGATTGATCGGAACAGCGGTGAACGGATGATCCGGTGTGTGCATGGTCAGACACCTCTGATTTTCCTAGTTGGCGAGACCTCGTTTTTCGAGTTCGCGACGGGCGTCTTCAAATCCGTCGCGAGCGGACTGTCTGGAGACCCAGGCAGTCAGTTCCTCCATGCCGTCCTCGAATCGAACCCCGGGTTTGTACCCCAGACGGCTTTGGATTTTCGAGATATCCGCGTAGCAGTGTCGAATGTCACCTTCCCTGAATTTGTGTTCGATCTGAATCGGGATCGAATCATCTCCGATAATCTTCTGACGCAGCACTTCCGCGACATGCCGGACCGTAATGTTCCGACCGGTTCCGACATTGAAGGCTTCATAATCGGCTTCGGGTTTTTCCATTGCGAGTATATTGGCTTGAACGATGTCGGAAACATGAACAAAATCGCGACTTTGAAGCCCGTCTTCATAGATTACAGGTGACTTCCTGTTCAGGAATCGTGACGAAAAAATAGCGGCGACGCCGGTATAGGGATTCGACAGCGCCTGTCTCGGTCCGAAAATATTGAAGTAGCGCAACGCAACTGTCGGAATTTTGTAACTGCGTCCTGTCACGAGAAACATCTCTTCGTGATCCCTCTTGGTGATCGCATAGATGGATGTCGGATACAGGGGTTTCATTTCGTAGGTTCCTTTGTGCGCGCAGGGCGTGGCGCATGCCGGACACACGATATCCCATTGTTTCCCGTTGAGTTGTTCGATCGATCGCATGGTCGGGTAGACATCCCCGCAGGACTTGCAGTGGTAGACGCCCTCACCATAGATGGACATCGATGAAGCGACCACGAGTTTCCGGATGCGGTCACGGATGGCGGGAGTGTTGATGACGATATCCAGCAGTGTCGCTCCTCCGGTCGAGTTGTAATCCGTATACTTCCGGATCTGGTACATCGACTGGCCGACTCCGACTGCCGCAGCTTCATGGAACACGACATCTTTCCCGATCATGGCTTTCGTCAGAGCGTCGGCATCGCGGACATCTCCCTGGATGAACTCCGCATCCCTGTTCAGATACTCCGGTTTTCGACCGCTGTGAACCTGGTCTTCGAGATTATCGAAAATGGTGACATGATGGCCCTTCTGGACCAGTCGATCAACAATATGTGAGCCGACAAAACCGGCGCCTCCGGTGACGAGAATGTTGTTAAAGGACACGATGACCTCCATGAAATGTGTTGAAAATTGCCGTTATGTCGTACGGTCGTTTCATGCTTGAATCGCGACCGTGCCGTTTTCCAGCGATTGCTTGAGTGCGCGGATGATTTCGGGATCGAACTGCGAGCCGGCGCACCGGATGATTTCGTCGATGGCGAGATGAATATCGCGTTTTTTCCGGTAAGCGCGGTCGGTGGTGATGGCGTCGAGCGTATCGGCAACGCCCAGGATTCGACTGGCGAGCGGTATCTCGTTGCCCCTGAGTCCATCCGGGTAACCCGAACCGTCATACCGTTCGTGATGATGCCGTACGATCATCGACACTTTTTCCATACCCTCGATCTTGCTCAATATGTCCGCCCCCTTGGACGGATGATGCTTGATCAGTTCGAACTCGCTGTCGTCGAATGCCCCCTTCTTGTTCAGGATATGCTCGGGAATGCTGACTTTACCGACATCATGCAGGAAGGCGGCGAGTTGCACGAGTTCGACATCTTCATCGGCCAGATCCATCTGCTGGGCGATATGGGTCGCATAATCCGCCACCCGGACCGAATGCCCCCCTGTGTACTGGTCATTCGCCTCGACGGTGGCAACGAGCGATTTCACGGTTGAATGGAAGAGGCGTTTGAGATCTTCGTACAGATGCATGTTTTCGATTGCGATCCCGGCCGTGATGCCGATCGCGGTGAGCATTTTCAGATCATCTTCCGTGAAGGTATCAAACGATCCTTTCGTATCGACATGGATGGCGCCAAGAATTTTTTCCCGGCTCCGCAACGGCGCGCACATGGCAGAACGGATCGAATGAATGAAAATACTCTCGGAACCTTGAAACCGCTCATCCTGAAAAGCGTCCGGCGATAAAATCGAAAGTCCCTTGTCCACGACCTGACTCAGGATGGTTTTGGAAATCTGCGGAGCATCGCGGTCGTTTTCCGTGCTGTAGGATGCAACCGGTATCAGCGTTCCCGTGCGCTCCTCGCGCATCAACAGGTAAATCCGGTCAGCCGGAATGATGCGCTGGATCTGGTCGAGCATGAGGTTCATCAGGGCGGTGGAGTCGCGAGCCGTATTGATGATGTGTCCCAGTTCAAACAAGGTCGTCAGATTGGTCAACGCTTTTCGCAAACGCTGTGTATTGTCGAAAGTCTCGTCGAAATCAGCCAGCCGTTTCAGTTCGAATGTGTGATCCAGGATCTTGATATGGCTGGATAACTCGTTGCGAACATGCATTTTATTGATGTCCTCGGCAAAATCGACCAGAGGCTCGACTTCAAACATGATCTCGGTGTCCCCCACCTTGATGCGATCTCCGTTCGCCAATGTGTTTTCCGAGATGGCGACGCCATTGAGAAAGGTGCCGTTGCGGCTGCCGAGATCCTTGACGAAGTAACCCTCCATCCGCTTCTCGATCGTACTGTGGCGCCGCGACACTTTCGCATCGATGATCTGGATGTCATTGTTGGAGTCGCGACCGATCGACAGGATCGAATCCACCCGAAAGACTCTGCTCGGTTTATTCTCGATCAGTACCGTTACTTTTCCCATATACCACCTCTTCACCCCTCCGCACCAGCCAACACTCGATCACCCTTCCCGAAAACCGAATGACTCCAGATATCTCGGATCGTTCCTCCAGTCTTTCTTAACCCGGACCCACAGTTGAAGATTCACATGTTGTCCCGTGAAGGATTCGATATCGAGCCGGGCCTTTGATCCGATCTCTTTGAGAAGACTGCCGTGCTTCCCGATCAGGATTGCCTTCTGGGAGTCCTTTTCCACATATATTGTAGCTGAAATATCACTGAAATTGCGATCCGGGAACTCCTGATACTGTTCGATGTCCACCATCACGACATGCGGCAATTCCTGAAACGTGCGGGACATGATCTGCTCCCGAATGATCTCCGAAACAAAAAACCGTGTCGGTCGATCCGTCAACTGATCCGAAGGAAACAGCATCTCACCATCGGGGAGCATCGAAACGACGACATCGACCAGATGATCGACATTCTCACCGGTCAGAGCGGATATCGGAACGATTGCCTTCGGTCGCGCGAGCGCGTCCAGACTCTGGATGAGCGGCAGCAAATCGTCTTTTCGAACCGTATCGATCCGGTTGACAGCGATAACGAGGGAACTGGTGAGAGACTCGAATCGATCCTTGAAGATCCTGAATTGCTTTTCTGCCGGGATATCCGGGAATGTCAGCCATATCAGGACATCAGCGCCCTCAAGAGCATTCCAGGCCGTGCGCATCATGTAGTCCGACAGTTTTCCGTGGGGATGATGGATCCCGGGAGTGTCATAGATAGCCAGCTGATACCGATCGCCGGTGCAGATTCCCATCAGACGATTGCGGGTTGTCTGGATGACAGGGGTTGTAATGGCGAGTTTGGTCCCGAGAATGCGATTGAGCAGCGTCGATTTTCCGACATTGGTCCATCCGAAGAGGGTCGCGAAACCACATTTCATTCCCGCATCAGTCTGTGCCATCTGTGGGCTCTCCTTCATCGGAATGGAGTGTTTCTTTGTGAAGCAGAACTTTAAGAATCCGTCGTTCATTCGCCTCGATGATCTCGATGGCCAGCGCGTTGAAGCGATGCTTTTCACCCGGAGCGGGAATTCGTCCCATCTGATCGAACAGGAAGCCTCCCAGTGTTTCATAGTTTTCATCCGGGAATTCGATTCCGATGATTTCGCCCAGTTCATCGAGATCGATTCGGGCGTCCACGATCCAGGATCCATCTTCCTGCGGCTGGATCAGCGATTCCTCCTCGTCATATTCATCATGAATTTCACCGACGATCTCCTCCAGGAGATCCTCAATGGTCACCAGTCCCGCCACTCCACCGTATTCATCGACCACGATCGCGATGTGAACCTTGTCCTTCTGGAATTCACGGAGCAGGTCGCGAACCTTTTTGGTCTCGGGAATAAACGACACCGGACGAAGGATATCCTCCAGTTTCACCTCGGAACGATCCGGACCCCAGTACCGGAGCGTATCTTTCGCGAACAGCACGCCGATGATGTTGTCGATCCGACCGCGGTAGGCGGGGATTTTCGAGTAACTGCTTTCGACGATGAGATCGATGAATTCATCGAGCGGCCGGTTGATGTCGATCGTCATCATGTCGATTCTGGGTGTCATGACCTCCCGGACGATGGTCTCGGAAAACTCGACGATCGATTGGAGCATTTCGCCGTCGTCCGCCTTGAAGATCCCACCGGCTTCACCCACATCAATAATCGACTGAATCGTTTCCTCCACTTCAGCCATCCGCTCGTTGTCGGTTTTCGGAAACAGCAGATTGACCGTGCCTTCCGACAATCGGATCAGAGCGATGGCGACGGGGTAGCAGACGAGGCCGCAGAATTCGAGAACGCCTCGTTCAAAGCGATTGAAAGAATCCCGTTCGCGCAATGGAAGACTCAGCGGGAGGAAAATCCGCGCAATGATCTCGAATGTCAGACCGAGCCCGATGAACAGGGCGATCCGGACAGGGTCTGTGACCGATAACCGGATCTGGAGTGCGAGTCCCAGGAAAAAAGTGACTTCCATGAATATCGCGACGATGCGGACTCCGATGAGGCGGATTCGCAGATAGTTGGAACTGCCTGCCGTATCGCGCGGTCCGATGAGTCGTTCGAGTTGCGGGATCGGGATGCTCTGGAGCGCGACCGCGTAGTACAGCAGATACAGGGCGAGCAAGAACTGAAGCGTAGAGAGGATTGAGATGAGGAGTTGCGAGTTCATAAGGTTACTGTAGCCGGTCAACCGCGAAAAAGAAAATCGCGGCAGGCATCGAGACCGAGTTCCGTTTGCGCGAGCATCTGCTCCTCGCCCTCGTCCGTTTCATGATCATATCCGACCAGATGCAGCATCCCGTGGATCGCCATGCGCAGGAACTGCTCATTGAACGTCGTTCCGAAACATTCGGCTTCCCTGGATATCGTCTCCAATGAGACCACGATATCTCCGAGCAGACACGGGGGAGCATCCGGGGCGGGTTCCGGAAGAGGGGTTACCGGATGATGCGGTTGTTTCCAGGTATGGAGCGGGAACGCGAGCACATTAGTCGGTGCATCGATCTGTCGGAAACGCAGGTTCAACTCCTGGATCGTCCGGTCGTCGACGAGAGAAATCTCGATGTCGGCCGACGGAAACCTCAGAACGGAGGCAGCCTGTTCAAGGCAGCGGGAAAACTCATCGGCGGGAATACTTGGGTCAGGGTCCTCACGGTTGTCATAGATGGTGATACTCATTTTTCCTCCTGTTGAACGGGTGGGAATGCCACATCATCCTCCGGGATGATGGATTCGCTGAGTTTTGACCGGCCTTCGAAGTTAAATCCAGGGTACTGGATCCTGTTGTGATAGATCTGAATCAACCGATGAAACAGCCGATCGGCAATGACGGTTAGTTCTTTGAATGTCAGGTTGCAATCATCGAACTGATGATCTCGAAACTTGGACACAGTAATCTGGTTCACGAGTTCCTTGATGTTACTGGCCGAAGGATTCTTCAGGCTGCGCGCGGCAGCCTCCACCGCATCGGCGATCAGGACGATCGCAGCTTCCTTGCTCTGAGGTTTCGGGCCATGATATCGGAATTCATCCGGATAAACCTCCCGATTGTCCTGCTCTCGGGCCTTCTCGAAGAAAAAAGTCATGAGCGATGAACCGTGATGTTGTTCGATAATAGCGGAGATATCGCGACCCAGACCGGATTTGCGGGCGAGTTCGACGCCTTCTTTTACATGATTCCTGATAACCATGAGACTCATCGTGGGGGTCAGCATGTCATGCGGGTTCTTTCCGGTCGTGTTTTCAATGAAGTATTCCGGCTTCGATATCTTTCCGATGTCATGGTAGTACGCACCGACCTTTGCCAGCAGCGAATTGGCTCCGATCGCCTCTGCCGCCGTTTCACTCAGATCACCCACCATCAATGAATGATGATGCGTACCCGGAGCTTCGATCGCGAGTTGCCTCAGGAGGGGCTGATTGAAATTGGACAACTCGAGCAACCGGATATCGGTCGGGATCTGGAAGGTATACTCGAGCACCGGAAGAAGAAGCGTGACAAGAACCGCAACCAGAACACCGCCGATCAGCGCCATCAGGATCGCGAGCGCGGCAGGGAGGCTGGCCAGTTCACCCTTGATGCTGTAAAGAGTCACGACAAGTGTCATATTGACGAGACTGACGAGCAATCCGGCCTGGATCACCATTGTTCGCTGCTTGTAACGGCTGATGATGAACAGGGTTGTGCACCCCGAGACCATGGCGTACATCCCCAGGAAGAAGTTCTGTTCAGTGGCGATCGCAGCCATCACTCCGAAGAGAAAACTGAAAATCATCGCCAGTCGTTCATGAACCAGTAACGCAAACAGCATTGCCCCCGCTGAAAACGGAATGGCGTACAGATAGGGTTCCGAAGAGTCAAACGGATATCGGACGGTCAGATCCGGTATAAACGCGAAGACGAATGTGAACAGCTTGATCAGCAGGATATGAATCATCGAAATGAGGCCGATCAGGGTTACGCGATTGCGATCTGCAAGGAGAGCCTGCTCGAAGCGCTGCAGGTACAGGTTGGTCATCATGAAAAGGATACTCAGAAACGCGACGTTCCCGAGAAAGATCACTCCGAATCGACTCTGCTGACCGGCTCTGCTGAGTTGATCCAGCCGGATTTTCATTTCGGGAGTGATCCGATCACCGGATCGCGCAATGATCTCACCCGCTCCAACCTTGTAGAAAACCGGCTTGATCATCTCAGAAGCCTGTCTCCTTCGCGCAACGGTCTCCTGCATGTTCAGCGTCAGATTCGGACGGATCAGGCTTCGAGACACATCGGCGATGATATCCTGCATGATCTGATTCCCGCTGTAAGCCTGGGCCGTCAGAATATCGATTTCACGATTGATTTCCTCGATCGAGACGATCAAATCGAGATTGTAGATGTTTTTCTCTTCATTCGTCGTCAGATCGCGACGGGTCAGTCCGTTGACAGCCTGCTCCAGAAGAAGACTGCGATTGGTGACGATCGCATAGTTGCACAGACGATCGACCACATTCCGCACGGCGATCTCGATTTCGACGCTGAAACTCATGGATCGGAGCATCTGAAAGGTTTCAGGCGTGATCTTAAGACCCGTTTCCTCGAGGAAACCCGAATGGCTCGAAGTATGATCGGATTTGTCTGTCGGGACAGTCTGTGCGGAGGGGTCCGATTCGAGATAGGGTTGGGCGGCAGCATGTATCTCCGGGTTCTGAATTTCGCTGCGCAACCGTTCTTCCCGCAGTCGCTGTCGCCAATCGCCGAAGACTTTCGTAAGTTTCTGATTGATTTTGACCCCGATGGCACTATCGAAATCATAGACCGGGAGCACGGCGTTTTCTGCGGCGAGTTTTCTTTTTTCAGTTGCCGCATCATCGATTACCGTGAATTCGTGATTCGATCGGATATCCTGCCAGATTTTCTCACCGACAGCCAGATTTTCGAGTGAAGGGGTTGGGGAGGGTGACATGAGATAGGATGCGATGAGGATCAGAAACGCCCATTTCGAGTAGTTCGCGATCTGCCTCATGTGGGGACGGAATGACGCTTTCATCGCCCCCGGGATTTTTCGTATCGGCCCTGTCGTACTCATCTCATTTCACGATCTGATTCGATCGATGCGGTGTTCTGCGCTCCAGTTCCGTCCGTTCGCCGGCTTCGTAGGCCGAAACGATGGCCCGCACCAGATCGCACCGCACGACATCCCGTTCGGTGAGATACAGAAACCGGATATTGGGAACCGAATGGAGAATGGACTGGACATGGACGAGACCCGAGCGGCGGTCCCGAGGCAGATCGATCTGCGTGATGTCTCCGGTGACGACGGTTTTTGAGTTATAGCCGAGTCGTGTGAGGAACATTTTCATCTGTTCCGGGGTTGTGTTCTGGGCTTCATCGAGAATGATGAAGGCTTCATTGAGGGTTCTGCCGCGCATGAATGCAATCGGAGCAACCTCGATCACACCCTTTTCAACCAGTCTCTGGGCGCGATCGAGTTCGAGGAGTTCGAACAGGGCATCATACAGCGGACGCAGGTACGGATTGACTTTCTGCACCATGTCACCGGGCAGGAATCCGAGACTTTCACCGGCCTCGACAGCCGGCCTGGCCAGAATGATCCGGCTGACTTTTTTGGTGAGCAGATACGAGACGGCCATTGCGACTGCGAGATATGTTTTGCCGGTTCCGGCCGGTCCGATTGCAAAGGTCAGATCGTTGTGTGTGATGGCATCGATGTACGCTTTTTGTTGAGGGGTTTTCGGGAAGACCTTGCGGGTGCGCGTGGTGATGATGCTGCCATTGAGCAGCAGTTCGCGGATGTTGGATTCTCCGGCCGGTCTGGCCTGGAACGCGCGGATGGCGGTTTGAAACTCATCGCGCGTCAATCCGTATCCGGCACTCGCCAGTTTCTCGAGATCCTGGATGATCATCCGAACCTGCTCGACTGCCGCTGCCGATCCGGTCACATCCAGTGCGTTCTGATGAGCGGCGATCGTCACATCGAATGCTTTTTCGAGAAGAATCAGGTGTGTGTCGTGAGAACCGAACAGTTGAGCCGGATCGGGAATTCGTGTGAGGCGGATTTCGATCGTACAGAGATCAGATGGGGTCTGAAGGGTCATGCTTCACCGGGGCAGTCATGTTTCGGGTGTCGGATCATTCTTTTGAATCGCTGATAACAAAAGCCTCTTTCAGGTTTTCATGATGGATCAGATTGGATTTGATCCCCTCCGCATCGGCTTCCGTCGGATACAAACCGACACGGACCTGATAGATCGACTTTTTCCCTTTCATCTGTTTGGGAACGATATAGACGGGATATCCCTTGGCTTTCAGTTTCTTGACCAGAGCGTCCGCATTCGACTTCTGCGTCAGGGCGACGGCCTGGATCGCATAGCCTTTCTTTAAATTCGGAACGAGGGTCGGCAAGGGTTGGGCGGTGAATTTGGGTGCAGGAGTCGGTGTACTGAGTGTTTCGACCATGACCGTGACCGGGGAGGGGGTCTTGGTCGTGTATTTCTCGTAAAATGTCAGATCTTCATTAGGCACATGAGGTTGTGATGAAGAATCCGTGTTTGATGTCATGAGATTTTCGATTTCGGTCGGCAACTGTGTCGCATTCTCATCGATCACGACCTGCTCGGTCAATTCCTCGGGGCTCGGGAATGACTCGGGAAACTGAACATTCCGCCCCAGAACAAATCCGAATGCCGTAAAAAGGCCGGCCAGAAACACAGCGACTGTGATCAGAACATACAGGTGTTGTTTGGTCAGTACATACGACTCCGCCATTACTTCACATCCTGTCGTTTCGATTTGTGGTCCTGGATAAAGATACTGAACAGGTCGATCGGGATCGGGAAGATCGTCGTCGAGTTATTCTCGGCGGCAACTTCTCTGAGAGTCTGGAGATAGCGCATCTGGAGCGCCATCGGCTGATCCTGAATGATCTCTGCGGCCAGCTTCAGCTTTTCGGCAGCCTGATACTCGCCTTCCGCCGCGATCACCTTCGCGCGTCGTTCCCGTTCGGCTTCTGCCTGTTTCGCCATCGCTCTCTGCATCTCAGTCGGAAGATCCACATGTTTGATTTCGACAGTCGACACCTTGATGCCCCATGGATCGGTATGGCTGTCGAGGATGATCTGGAGGTCATTATTGATTTTGTCGCGATTGGAGAGCAGGTCATCGAGTTCGTGCTGTCCGAGAACACTTCGCAGCGTTGTCTGTGCCAGTTGGGATGTCGCATACAGGAAGTTCTCGACTTCGATGATCGCCTGAATCGGAGCCATGACGCGGAAATAGATGACGGCGTTCACTTTGACCGAGACGTTGTCGCGCGTAATGATGTCCTGTGTCGGCACATCGAGAGTTACGAGGCGGGTGCTGACCCTGATCAGCCGGTCGATTGGAGCGAATACAAAGATCAAACCCGGTCCCTTGGCTGAACTCAGAACACGACCCAACCGAAAGATGACACCGCGTTCATACTCCTTCAGAATCTTGACACTGCTGATGAGATAGAAAACGATGAACAAAACTAACAAAACCGGAAATTCGAGATGAAACATGGAACCTCCTATACGATGACATCCAGCGGTTTGACAACCAGCGTCAAGCCTTCGACCTGAACGACTTCGACCTGCCGTCCCGATTCGATCGATGTTCCATCGAGAACGCGTGCTCTCCAGATCTCCCCGTGTATGAATACCGTTCCCTCGGGTGTCAGCCGATTTTTGACCTGACCCGTGAGACCGATCATGCCGTCGATCCCGGTGCCGGCTCTGACGGCATGCGTCCGGATAACCAGTCCGACAAGGAAGAACGTGATACCGGCGATAGCGACCGCCAGGGGAATAATGGCCGCAAATGACACTTTTAAACCCGTCAGTTCATAATCGACCAGCATGGACGCGCCGAAGACGAACGAAACGATGCCGCCCACTGTCAGTAAACCGAAACTCTGCACTTTGACCTCCGCCACAAATAAACCGATCGCGAGCAGGATCAGGATCAATCCGGCGAAATTGATCGGCAGTGTATGCATGGCGAACAGCGCGAGGATGAGACTGATGGTTCCGACCACGCCGGGAAAAATCAAGCCGGGATGCGTGATTTCGATGTACAGGCCGAGAATGCCGGCTGCCAGCAGATAGATGGCAATCGTCGGATTGATTACGGCCGACAGGAATCGCTGCGGAAGCGGCATCAGTTTCTCGACGATCCCTGCATCCGACAACTCCAGGGTGATATCGCCATCCGGCATCCGGACGGTCCGTCCGTCGATTGCCTGAATCAGGTCCATTCTGTTCTCTGCGACTACATCGATGATTCCCAGATTCAACGCTTCTTTTTCAGTGGCGGATACACTGTCGCGCACCGCCGATTCGATCCATTCGATGTTGCGGTCCCGGTTCGATGCGATCGTCCGGGCCCATGCGAGCGTGTCATTGATGATTTTCTGATCGAGTGTCGAGTCGCCGGTCGTGGATGAGGAGGTGTCAGGACTGGCGTCAGGCGCGTTCGAATCCGGTCTCTCGGTGTTCGGGGCCGATGGTCCGATGGAAACAGGATGAGCGGCGCCGATGTTGGTGGCCGGGGACATGGCGGCGATGTGTCCCGAGAGCGTGATGAAGACGCCGGCTGATGCCGCACGTGCGCCCCGGGGGGACACATACACAACGATTGGTACCGTTGAATTCAGAAGGGTTTGTACGATGGAATGCGTTGATTCGAGAACGCCGCCGGGGGTATCCAATTCCACAATGATGCACGCGACCCGTTCACGCGACGCGTTACTGACGATTCCTTCGATGTAATCCGAAATGACCGGATTGATCGTATCGTCGACTCTGAGAATCCAGATTTCGCGATTCCCGGATGCGAAACCAACCGATATGCAGCTCGATATCACAAGAAATGCAATCAGATACTGCACCCACGAACGATGTGCGTTACTCATTTCACCAACCTAGGCTTTTCTCCATCGAACCCCATCGCGCGTGTCCTCGAGTTGAATTCCGCGATCAGCCAGATGGATCCGGATAGCATCCGCGCGTTGGAAATCTCTGGCTTTTCGTGCTTCCTGCCGCTGCCGGATCAGATCCTCGATCTCGTCAGGCAATAACTCCGTTTGAGTCTCAAGGATCGCCAGCACACGATCGGCATCCTCCAGCAGTTCCAATATAGACCGCGCATCTTCGGTTTTCAACTGACGCAGTTCGATGAGCGGATTGGCATCCCGCACGAGTTCGAACAAAGCCCCCAGTGATCGTGCGGTATTGAGATCGTCGGCGAGACCCTCATAGAAGTCCGAACGGGCTGCGTTGATTCGATCTGCGAGACAGACGGAGGCAGGACTCGCCTGCCCGTTCGAGACGATCTCGCGCACGCGCTGGTAAAAACCCTGCAGTCTGGCAACCGCGGCACCGGCGGCTTCGATGGACTCTTCTGTATAATTCAGCGGTTTGCGGTAATGAACAGACAGAAGGAAATACCGAATACTCCGAGGATCGATTCCGGACCGGGCCAGATCATGCAAAGTGACAATATTCCCCAGCGATTTCGACATCTTCTCGGATCGCATGTTCAGAAACGCGCAGTGCAGCCAGTAATTGACAAATGGTTTTCCAGTCGCAGCCTCACTCTGAGCGATTTCGTTCTCATGATGCGGAAACACCAGATCTTCTGCTCCTGTATGGATGTCGAATGTATCGCCGAGGTATCTGGAACTCATGGCGGAGCATTCCAGATGCCAACCGGGTCTTCCCTGCCCGAACGGAGTTTCCCAGAAGGGTTCATCCGGCTTGCGGCCTTTCCACAGAACGAAGTCCCTGAGATCCTCCTTGGTATACTCGTCGGCATCCGCCCGAGCGCCTGTTTTCATTCCATCCGGTTGAATACCCGACAGCTTTCCGTACGCCCGGAATTGGCTGATTTTAAAATATACCGAACCGTCCGCTTCGTAGGTGAATCCTCGGTCGATCAGTTTCTGCACGAGCGCAATCATCTCGGGTATATGCTCGGTCGCCCGGGGATTGAACTCCTTGGGTTCCAGATTCAGAAACGTGCAATCCTCGAAGAAAGCCTGCTCGTAGCGACGCGCGAGCGCTTCGCAGGAGATCCCCTCCTGGGCGGCATTTCGTATGATCTTGTCATCGATGTCCGTAATGTTCATCACATGTTTCACGGAGTATCCGAACAGTTTGAGCGTTCGGCGCAGGACATCGACAAACACGAAATTGCGGAAGTTGCCGATATGCGCGTAGTTGTATACTGTCGGACCGCAGGAATAGATTTTTGCCACACCAGGCTCGACTGGTTCGAACAGACGGGTCTTTCCCGTCATCGTGTCATGGAAATATATCGATCGCATATGCTCACTCCATTCGAACGACCGGATCGGTCGAAAAATTCATCGGGAACCGGATTTCCATTCAGCAGGAAACCGGAGCGCATATGCAGTCTATGTCAAGAGACCCCGAAAAGTCCATATCCGGGCGGATGTGTTTGATCCGAGAATTGAAAATGGGCATCCGGAATGATATGGATAAACTCATGGTGATACGACGGATTCAGGAGGACGGAAACATGAATGGCATCAACTGGGGTGACGAAACCTTACGCACGTTGGACAGCATCCGCAAACGGAAGCCGTTGATTCATAATCTGACCAATTTTGTCGTCATGAACTTCACTGCGAATGTTATTCTCTCCATCGGAGCTTCACCGGTGATGGCGCATGCGCGCGAGGAAGTCGAGGAGATGGCGGGGTATGCCGGAGCCGTTGTGCTCAATATCGGCACGCTGGAACCGGCATGGGTTCACGCGATGATTCTGGCGGGGAAATCCGCAAACTCGAAGGGTATTCCGGTGATCTTCGATCCGGTTGGGGTCGGCGCGACGCGGTATCGGTCGCAAGCGGCACGTGACATCATGGGAGCGGTCAAGATCGACATCATCCGGGGGAACGCTGCTGAGATATCTGCTCTTGCGGGTTTCGAGGCGAAGATCCGAGGTGTCGATTCACTGAACTCAGTCGATGAGGCATCGAGCATCATCCGGGAAGCATCGCGGCGATTGAACTCGGTGGTGGCCATGACGGGCGTCGAGGATCTGGTGTGCGACAGAGATCGTTGTTACGCGGTGAGCGGTGGAGATGCCATGTTCACCCGGGTGACGGGAACAGGTTGTGCGGCCTCGGTCGCCTGCGCCTGTTTTGCTGCGGTTGAACCGGACCCGGTGAATGCCGCCATCTACGCACTCGCATACTACGGCGTCGCGGGTACCGAATCGGCTTCCCGTTCTGCCGGTCCGGGGTCTTTTGCCATCCACTTGCTCGATGCACTCGCCGGATTGGATCGGAACACAGTACGAACCTCGGTTCTCGTGAGGGAGGTGATGGAATGACACGCAAGAATGTGGACTATTCGATCTACATCGTGACCGACGGCCTTCAGACCAGGGGCCGTGGATTGAGTCAGATTGTCGCGAAGGCGATTGAGGCCGGAGCGACGGTGGTTCAATATCGCGAAAAGCGGGGGATCACAACTCGAAGCATGATCGAGGAAATCAATGCGTTGCTGGAGGTCACACGGCCCGCGGGAGTGCCCCTCATCATCAACGATCGACTCGATCTGCTGCTCGCAACCGATGCGGATGGGATTCATCTCGGGCAGGATGATCTGCCGCTCGAAATCGCCCGCAAGCATGTCAAATCAAAAAAACTCATCGGGATCTCGGTCCGGTCTGTCGAGGAAGCACAGAAGGCTGCAGCCCAGCATGCCGATTACATCGCTGTTTCCGGCGTGTTCCCTTCCCCGACAAAACTGGACACCGGTAAACCGGTCGGAGTGGAGACGCTGCGGGACATTTCGAAGGCCGTCAAGATTCCGGTGATCGGAATCGGTGGGATTCATACGGGGAATGCCGGTGCGGTCATTCAGGCCGGTGCCGACGGTATCGCGGTCGTTTCGGTGGTCATGTCCGCGAAGGATCCCGCGGCGGCCGTCCGAAGTTTGCGCCTGGCGATCATGTCCGCCCGAGCCACCTGATGAAGTTGGGTGATCTCGGCGAATTCGGACTGATCGATCGAATCGCTGCACTGTTTCCTCAGGATTGTCCCGGCTGTCTCGATGGAATCGGAGATGATTGCGCGGTTCTTGAAATGAACGATGGCCAAACGGGATTGCTCGTCACGACCGACCTTCTGATCGAACCGATTCATTTTATCCGCGACAAGATCCCCCCGGGATTGCTCGGCCGAAAAGCGCTTGCGGTCAATCTGAGCGATATCGCGGCCATGGGAGGCTCCCCATGGGGATTCTTCTTATCCATGGCCGTACCCCCCTCAATCGATCTCGATTACATCGATGCATTTATGATGGGCATCCATGAGCGCGCGATCGAATTCAATACTGCGCTTCTCGGAGGCGATACCACTCGTTCGGCCGAACGATTTGCGATCAATATCACGGTGCTCGGCACGGCACACCTCACACGGATAAAACGCCGACGCGGCGCGAGGCCTGGTGATGTCATTCAAGTCTCTGGGCCGATCGGTTCTTCATCGGCCGGATTGCGGATGCTGCTGAAGAACAACAATCCCGGAGTCTTCGAACCGCTGCTCAAAGCGCATTTCGATCCGTTCCCGCGGATTGTGACGGGACAGGCGGTGGCGGCGATGGACCGTGTGACCGCCATGATCGATGTTTCCGATGGGTTGTTGCAGGATCTCGGACATATCTGCTCGCGAAGCGGAGTGGGCGCGGATATTGACTTCGATGCCATTCCCCGGGATTCGCTCATCGATTCCTGTGCGCGCCGGTGCGAGGAATCAGTGGTATCATGGGTGCTCTCGGGCGGCGAAGATTACGAACTGCTCTGGACAGTGCATGCCGATGAAGCTGCTCGAGCGCTCGATGTCGCACGATCTGCAGGTGCTGACAGGGCGACGTCCATCGGAACGATAACCGCTCAATCCGGGATCAGGGTTTTCCGGGACGGAAATCCGCTGGATACAAGGCGAATGGGGTGGGATCATTTCCGAGACGCGTGACGGGGGAATCTCAACGCCGAAACGGCAGCTCTTTTACCAATCGGACCAACTGAATTCCCAGGAGGCGATATCACCGACAACATGGTCGTACACCGGATCGGTAACGGCGGCGATGAAGAGTGCCCCCGAGAAGGATGTGCCGGTCACTGGCCAGGAAAACTCCGGCAGCACAAGCTGTTCTTTCGTGCCGGGAGGGAATGTGAGCGTGAAGTGGGTGAAACCGTCTTCTCCTCGCGTCCATTCCGGGGCAAACCAGTATTCTCCGAGAATCGTCAGCACGACAAAAAGCGGGTGATTGTAAAGGGGATCTGATCCGGTATTGCAAAACACCACACGCAACTCGCAAAGGTCACCGGCATGGAAGGTATGCGACGGCATCGAGATCGACGTTCCGGGAATCGAGCAGTCAGCGCCATGACAAACGAAAACGCATGCGAAGAGGAAGATCAACGAACCGGTTCCGATCGTGAGTCGATTAATCATAATTACATGCTATTTCTTCGATCATCGAAACACAAGCCAGGAAATCCGATTTCGATATCACGGAATGCGGATGATGCATGTACCGGCACGGAATCGTCAGCGGGTATCCGGAAATTCCGAATGACAGGGCGATCCGACCGAGTTCTCCCGAGCCATCACGAACTGCGATGTGCTGAAACGGGATTCCGGATGATTGAGCACGGTCTTCCATCCATCGGCACAACATGGAATCCGGTTCGTAGGATGCATCCATGGATACCAGCACGATGCCGCCTCCGACACGGGCGATCGGGTTGGGGTCTCCCGGGGTCGGGCCGCCCGGGCAGCATTCCACGTTGATCACGATATCCGGATTCAGGTCGTGCTTCATCATCGTCAGACGAAGTTCGTCGACCGGCCAGTTGCCGGTCTCTTCCCGCGCGGTGAATACTCCGATAATGTTATTCCGGTGACGTCGATTCCACCGTCTGAGCACCGTGGTGATTGCCGCGCAACCGGCACGATCATCGAAGCTTTTGCCCATGAGATGCGTCGGGCTATCCTTGACCTCCACCCCGGCATAGGCGGCATTGGAATAATGCGGAACCATTTCCTTCGCCTCCTCCGCGGAAGCGGCTCCAATGTCCGCATAATAGTCCGATTTCCGCTCGTTCTGCTGGATGATGAGGATCCCCCTCACCCCGGTCGGCTCAAAAATGATCTCATGGTTCGTAGCATCCGGAGGCACCGAACCGGTTGGGGTCAACTGGATGAATCCGTCCGGAGTGTAGCGGTAGGGGCGCATCCCGAGTTCGTCCATGTGGGCCTGCAGCATGATGGTCTTTCCGACTGCGGGACGTCTGGAGTAGACGATCAGGTTTTTATGAGGTGTCACATGGTGCGCGAAGCCATCACCCAGAGACTCCAGGATCAATTGGATGATCCGATCTTCCGAGGTTGACGGGCCGGTAGCTTCGGAGAGGCGTTTGAGCAGAGCGATCGCGTCGTGTTTCATGGGAACCTCATGCGAACCGGAGAAGGTTTTTGATCACGTACCATGCGATTTTCGGATTTTCGCGGAAGCGTCTCAGGGAGTAGGCCTTCCAGGCTTCACCAAACGGAATGTAAACGCGCACGCAATGGCCTTCACGGATAAGGTCCTTCCGCAGATGCTCGCCGACCCCGAGCAGCATCTGGAACTCATACCGATCCGACGCGAATCCCCTCCGACGGATCTCAAGCAGACACTGATCGATCAGCCAGTCATCATGTGTGGCGAGGCCGATGAATGATCCGCCATCGAACATCTGTCTGACCAGTTTCATGTAGTTGTCCCGAACTTCCTGATAATCGCGGTAGGCGATCGATGAGTCTTCGATGTAAATGCCCTTGCAGATTCTGAGATTCGTTGCGCCTTCCTTCTGCAGCGTGGCGACATCATCGATCGATCGCCTGAGACAGGCCTGAATGACCGTGCCCACCCGATCGTACCGCTTCCGGATGGTCCGGTACAGATCGATCGTTCTGGTCGTCGTCGAGGAGTCCTCCATGTCAATCCGCACAAAACAATCATGCTCCCGGGCCCAATCCACCAGCGAGAAAATCCGGGATTCCATGGCATTTGCGTTCAGTTTCAAACCGAACTGGCTGAGCTTGAGGCTGATGTTCCGGATGAGATCTTTTTCGGAGAGGGCTTCAACCAGTCTTCGATAGTTCTCCAGTGCCTGATCCGCTTCACGATCCTGAGAGATATCCTCGCCGAGGACGTCCAGTGTTGTCGCGTATCCTCCGTTCAGCAACTCCGTCGCTTCAGCCAATCCGTCCGAAAGTGTCGAGCCGGCGATGTATCGTCGTGCGAATCGCCAGATCAACGATTCAGGCATGATCCCGATCAGGTCCACCATCGCGTGCGTCAGAAATCCCATATCCGTCTCCATGAAGTCGAGTGCAATCCGACACAGGTTATGCTACTCTTTTTTCCTGTCATTGCCGCTGCTTCACTCAGCGATTCGAGTATATTGGAAGCCGTGGTTGAAGAAAAGGTCTGAGATGCGCGAAATCCTCGAGTTTGTGTTGAATGAACAGCGATTGGAAGTTTTTTTCAAGATCCTGGTCGTGTTCACACCTGCGCTGGCCGTATGCCTCTTTCCGGTTCTGCGGATGACATTGAGCAAACGATCGAGTCTGAAACCGGTCTTGAGCATCATCGCATTGTCCGGCCCATTCATCACGGGTCTCTGGTATCTGTATCGTCGCATCGTCGATCACTTCGGGCTCGACAGCCTCCCCGGATTTGCTCTGAATCTTGCTATATTTATCGGCATCGGAATCGCGATCGGCCTGTTGAGCGGTTCCCGGCAATCCTGACCGATCAATTCTCCGTCAGCCCATGTATCCGGCGCAGGGCCTGGAATCGTTCGAGATCGATTCCGAGTGTGCGGGAGGCGATCGTCTCATCCTGGTCGGCTCCGATCAGGGACTTGATCAGAAGATCACGGATGAAGTTTGATTTTTGATCTTCCAGAGTGAGTGAGGGTTCATCGGAGACGGGTTTACGCAGGCCGAGATCCATTGCATCGATGAGTTGGGCTTTGGCGAGAAATGCGGCAGATTGAACGCGGTGCTTGAGTTCACGAACATTTCCGGGCCATGAATAGGATTTCATGAGATTCCAGGCATCGGCCGTAAATCCTTTGATGGAGATGCCGCTCTGGTCAACGACCTGTTTCAGAAAAAACTGGGCGAGGAGTTCGAGATCGTTATCGCGTTCCCGGAGTGGAGGCAAATGGATGTTGATCACATCGATCCGATACCGGAGAGCGTCGCGGAATCGACCACTGGCAACCTCGAGATCGAGGGTTTTGTTGGTTGCTGCGATGATTCTCACGTCCGCAGATATCTCATCCCGTCCACCGATCCGCCGGAATCGCCGTTCTTCGAGAAACCGCAGCAACCGGTTCTGGACTCGCAACGGCATATCGCCGATTTCGTCCAGGAACATTGAACCTCCGTTGGCATCTTCGAGTTTGCCCGATCTCCGGTTGACATCGGTTGCCACATTGCGTTCGACCCCGAAGAGCTCAGCTTCGACCAGCCCTTCCGGAAGGGCGGCACAATTGATCTGTTTGAGCGGCATGTTCGAGCGCGAACTGGCGTAATGAATCGCCTTCGCAATCAATTCCTTCCCCGTTCCGGTGTCACCGGTGATCAGCACGTCGATATCCGTGTTTCGAAGGACCTCGAGGGTCTGATACACCTTTTTCATTGCGTCGCACTGGCCAACGATCTTGTGATAGTCGTACTTCGATCGCACTTCATCGTGCAACAGCTTGTAATCCTGCTCGATTTTCCGCATCAGATGCAGATGATCGAAGACAATCGCCGCGTGCTCGGACAGGAGGGAAAAGAAGTCGAGATCCTCACGGGAAAAGGGTTGTGTCACGATCCGGCTGTCCACATACAAAACCCCGTATTGTCGTCGTTCCTGATTGATCCGGGCGACCAAAGGCGAGCACATGATTGTCTTGAGATCGAGGGCCAGAATGCTGGCAGAGGTCGATATCGATTTGCCGTCGGAATTTTCGACCAGACAGATCGGCATCGACGTTTCGAGGACTTGCGAGATGCTGCTCCTGGAGACGACAGGAGCCTGAGCGCAAGGTCCATCGGCATCATAGAAAACGAAAGCACCCGAGTCTTGATCGATCTGAACCAGGAAGCCCCGCTCGGCACCGGTAAACTCGAGAGCGTTGCGGATGAGATGTCGGATGAGCCTGTCTTCGGAATCCAATGGAGACAGATCGGCGATAATCTGAATCAGCAACTCGAGTTTTTCGCGGGGAACCCGGTTCCATCGCTCCACGATACTATTCCTTCCTCTGCCTCGAGTCAGAACGTTTGAGGAGTCGATCGAGAGTCGTTTTCGGGATCCCCAGCACCCTGGCGGATTCCGCACGATCACCACCGAATCGCTTGAGAGTTTCATTCACCACAGTCATCTCAAATTGCTTGACCCGTTCATCGAACGAAAGCGAACGATATTGGTGGAGAGTGCCGTTGAGATCCTCCAGGTCGAGATCATCGCGCTGGCTGAACAAGACTGCTTTCCGGATTGCATGATCGAGTTCCCGGACATTGCCCGGCCAGGGATAATCGAGCATCGCATCGATTGTCTCGGGCGTGAATCCCCGGATGCTTTTCTTAAATTCTGAGTTGTAGCGCTGGAGGAATGTGCGGGCGAGCAGGAGGATGTCGGCATCACGTTTTCGCAGCGGAGGAATATCGATGGTGATGCCATTGAGACGATAATAGAAATCTTCGCGCACACGTTGTTCGGAGATCGATTTAAGAATGTCTTTCGAGGTCGTCGATATCAGGCGGATGTCGACTTTCACCGTCCGATTCGATCCGACGGGTTCAAAGTCACGCTCCTGAAGGACTCGGAGCAGTTTCGCCTGTGTCGACAACGGGATTTCCGTGATCTCATCCAGAACAATCGTTCCTCCGTTGGCATATTCCAGCAATCCCACGCGCTGCTCGACCCCTGTCGCAACACCTTTCTCGATCCCGAACAGCTCTGCCTCGATCAAAGCGACGGGAATCGCCGAGCAATCGAGATAAACGAAAGGAGAATGTTTCCGAATACTCGTGTCGTGAATCGTTCGCGCCACGAGATCCTTGCCGGTTCCGGTCTCTCCGGTGATCAGCACGGAAATTTCGGTTGACGAGACGCGATGGATAAGGTTGAAGACATCCCGCATCGGTCCACTCTGACCGATGATGTTCGGATACTCCGGGGTAATTTCCCGTCGAAACTGATCGGTCAGGTCCGCAAGTCTCTGGCGCATGGATAAGATCGAATGCGTCAGCAGTGCGGTTTGAATCATCGATTCCAGAATGCTGGCATCTCCGGATGTGAAAACTCCAAGTCGTGCGGGTCGATCGATCTGAATGACACCGAGTGGTTGCGGGTCTTTCAACGACGCACAGATCACCGTTCGGGCATCGATATCGGTTTCAGTCGGCTGCCTGAAAAAAATCAATGGGTGTATACTGTCCGTGATGTCCCGATTCCATTCCCGAGGGATTTCGGGAATGAATAAATCAGCGGTTTCCGAAACTGACTTCGAGATTGCTTTCTGGGTGGTCTGCAGGCCGGGGTGCGGGATGAACTGGATACGTTCCGCATTCAGAACGGACAGAGCGGTTCGGAGCAGTTTGGCCATGAGATCCCGGGTCGAGGTCGAGCCATGGATGCCGCCGAGCGCACGAATCAACTCATGCAGTTTCCGCACATCTTCGTGGCCATCATCTGATTCGTCGTGCGGTCGAATCGGCGGTGAGCGACGTTCGGCCGCGGATTGCTTTGGTTTGGACGATTCGAGATATGGTTCGAGAATCCGGATTGATTCGGCACGGTGGGCTGCCATCCGATACCGTTTGATCAGATCCGGATCCGCGATGGATTCGATGAGTGACAGGAGTTGTTGGGATGCGGTCTCGAGCTCGCCGGTTGCCGGATAGTGTTCGTTTGAATCGAGAAACACTCGTCCTCGAAACGCGTGAATCAGCCATTCGGTTTCCAGATCGCCCGCCTTCATCGCGCAATCCAACGCGCGTGTTGAATTGGACAGGATTTTGTTGCGCTCTGATCCCGAGAGTTCGGATTCCGATCGCGAGCTGTTCCAGTCCAGGAGCGCCATTTCGTGAAGGATGCGGGCTTCCTGGCGATTGGAGCGATTCTTCTGAGCTTCGGTCAGCGCTCGTTGAAACGATTTCCGAGCATTGTCGTGCAGTCCCAGCGCGGCCTGGATTCGACCGGAGAGCCACCAGACCGGTACTACGCCGGGCAACCGGGGATACTTGCTGATGACGGCGAGGATGATTTCGAGTCGGTCGAGCGATTCAAAGGCTGCATCACGCGAGCGACGCCAGGGCAGGGTTTCTATCCAGAGTAACTCATGCTTGGTCTGATGAGATGTCAGACCACTGAGATTGACCGAGTCAAGAATCGTTTTCGAGTCGCTCAGATGCAACCGGGCTTCTGCGTCGTCTCCGAAGAAGATGAGATACTCCGCGATGGCCAGCCGGGCCATGATCCGAGGTTGGATCGACATCAACTGGTCCGCTTCGTTCAGATGGGAATTCAACTCACGGAGGCATCCATCGAGATCGCCCTGGCGGAAACGCGACAGTGTCCGGATGATTTCTGCGCATTTGACCATTTCCCATGCTCCGGACTTCGCGGCATGTGTCAGAACGGATTCGATCCAGGGAGCGACCTGATCGAGTTCCAGATCGAGGTGAATCTCAGCGACGATCAGTGCGGCGCGCGCGATTTCATCGGGAGTCGAATCGGGATTCTGGATCAACTGTGTCAGGAGGTCGATGGCCTGGAACCATTGTCCGCTATCCCGGAACAGGCATGCCAGATTCGTCAGTGCGGCATTCCGTTTCATCGGCGACAGCGAGGAATCCTCAACGAGAGACTGCAGGTCTTTGATTGCTGATGCTGTTTGGCCGGTCAGTGCACCCAGCAGCGAAGAGACGATGGCAAGGTCCGCATTGAATCCCGGATCGACGGATTCTTTACGCTTTTTGATCACTGTCTTCATCCGTCGCTGGGCAGCGTCGATCTGACCCTGATGAATGAGAATCTGGATCAAGCGCACTGAGAGGATGTTCTTCTGGTGTTTGTCCGGTCTCTGATTTTCAAGTTCCGTCAACCGACTGAATGCAGTCTCGGCATCCCCCCGTCGCAGCAGGTCATCGATCACACTCAAAGCTGCATCAAAGTCCACAATTGACTCGTTCGGTTTCACCTGACCTCCGATCGCCTAGAAGATAGATCATTCCAATGTTGCAGACAAGTATGGATTCGTTATTGACCGCTGAACAGAATGCGATTGAATGAAAGGATCAATTCGACTATAGTCAGGTCGTTATGGGTGGTATCCGGGAAAGGGGATTCGACCATGTCGGAAGAAAAGATAAAGGTGATCATCGCGAAATCGGGATTGGACGGACATGATCGCGGTGCAAAGGTCATCGCGCACAGTTTCCGTGATGCCGGTTTTGAAGTGATCTATCTGGGACTGCGTCAAACTCCGGAAATGATTGTCCAGGCGGCCATCGACGAGGATGCCGATGTTGTCGGAATCAGCAGCCTCTCAGGCGCTCATATGGCCATCTTTCCGCAAGTCGTGGATCTGATCAGAGCCAGGAAGATGAATCATATCGTGCTGATCGGCGGGGGTGTCATTCCGAAACAGGATCAGCGGGACCTGGAATCGGCTGGTGTGGATCAGATATTCGGACCGGGCACATCCACACGCAACATCGTCGATTTCATTCGGAGTGCAGTACAGTCACGGAGGCAATCCGCGTAAGGTCTCCCGCGATCCGATACCCAAAACGCCGATCGGGAATCGATCCGAAAGCACCATCGTGATTTCAACGTGATCCAGGTGAACTGTTTCAGTCAGGATTTTCGATTCAGTCAGGATTTTCGATCCAACCGTGGATCGGCGGGAACTTATACCGATAAAAACAGTAATTCGTGAACTCGGACTGACCACCATCGGGTAAAGCTGCGGCGACCGTCCAGACATACACACCGGATGGAAGCTGATCCCAGAGCGCTTGTGAAAAGCGGAATGAAAGCAATTCGGATTCGATGTTCCGGACGAAATAATCGTCGAGCACATCGCCATCCTGGCCCATCACGGCCAGACAGAGCGTATACTGGGTCGCATTATCGAATGGATCCCAACGAAAGATCGGGGATCCCTGTGTGTTGTATATCTTCTGACGATCGTACGGAGCGCGCAGGACTACGGCATCCGGGTTCGCGAGAAAGAAGCAGCGTTTTTCGGAATCCGGGCACACCGGGATGCCTCCCGGCTGATCCAGCATCTGAATGAACCAGCGGACTTTACCGAGTGATGCGAGGTGTTTCCAGGTGGCGTGATCGATGGGAAAAGCTTTGGTTGCCACAGCGCCGCCGATGACTTCATAGTCGCCGGGTTCGAGATCGATATCGTGGAAACCTGACGTGCCTGCAACACTCAAAAAGAGTCTGTAGTTTGGGAATGCGTTTTCAAACGTCCACTGCAGCTTCATCACACCATCTTCGATCTGGTAGTTGAGTATCGCATCGTTCTCGGGTGAGATCAGTTCAGGGGGCTGCATGGGTTCGGACATGATCTCAAATCGCCATTCGAAGGACTGGAAATTGGCCGCGTAATCCGTAGCTGTGATCTCGGCGATGACGATCGAATCATACTCGAAAGGCAAAACAGGTTCATACGAAACGAAGAAGCCGAAAACGATCGGTTTGATGACCAGCTCGACACGATTTCCATTCACCGTCATCGTCAGCAGATCAGGATCGATTCCGCTTTCGTAGTCAAAGATTTTGCTGCTGATCACGATTCTGGGGGGGACATCACCGGCAAAAGGAGGAGGTGAAAGGGAGGATATGATGGGAGGAGTGGTATCGGGAAGATTTGTGGTGAAGAAATACCAGATGTAACTCGGCATCCGGTTGCCGGCACAGTCACGGGCGGAGATCTCGCACTTCATGGTATGGTAGGACGGCATGGGTGACGGGCAGTTGCTGTGGACAAAAACCCGATTTCCGCCCAGATAGTCGGCAAAAAACGGAATTTCCGTTCCATTGAGGAACAGCCGGATCGTCTGAAGATCCACGCCCGAGCCGGGGATACCGGGGAAAACATCCTCGTCGTAAAGATGGGCTTCGATCGTCTGTGTCGGAAGAACGCCGGTTTCATCCGGAACGGGACTGACATCGAGCACGATGGGGGCGAGATGATCCAGTACCGTGGCCGAAACATTCGATGCAACCGACATGGCTATCAGACAGCCAATCCAGAGGATAGCGCGGTTGCATCGGATCACTATCATTCAGTACTCGACTCCAGTTTCGTGAAACGGTTCAACATATATTCAGAGAATCTGCCGTCGGGGAAAGTCGCAACGACCGACCAGGTCCACTTCCCCGGGCTGTACGATTCCCATGTGCTCGGGGAGATCGCGAGTTCTGTGATCAGGGGTGGAATGAAACTCGAGATGACATCGTTGGTAAAACGCCCCTGCTCATCGAGGCGCACACAGATGAAGTAATATCCATCGGCATCTCTGATCGCTTTCCAGGACACGTAAGGGGGATAACCGGGACGAATGATTGCGTTATGTGCCGGAGTGAGAAGCAGGGGGATATTCTGCGTGCAGTATCGGAGCGACTGAACGGGGGTGTATCCGCCCACCACAGCGCCCCCGATTCTTTCGATCGGCGCCACCTGCCACTGGATCGACCCGAGCGATTTCAGAACCATCCAGTCTTCCGCGGCACTGATCGGAAAATCAGCGATGACCATGCCGAATGGATTTCCGTCTGAGTTTTGTTCGATGTCGATCGTTCCGGAAGGGAATGAATCCGGAGTCAGTTTGAGGCGGTAGCAGCCGGGAATGTAGCCTTCGGTCCACGAGAAGCGAACGTGATGCTGTTCGAGATCATAATCGAGCCAGGCATTGTCGAGCGGGTAGAGCGCGACGATACGTTCGTCGAAGATCATCTGAGCGATCTGGAAGCGCCAGAATTCATGCATCACATTCTGATTGTTGTCCTCGGCGGTAATCGTGATCGTGATTGTTTCGCCGCCTGAAAATCCTTCGAGCTGGGTGTAGATGTTGTAGCCGCGACCGGAAGTGAGAGGCTCTATGATGGGTTCGACGATGGGCGGGGCGCCGTTGATCTGCATCTCGATCGTCGACTGTTCGACACCGGATAGATCGTCAACGACAGCGACCTTGACGGTGCAGTTCTGGGCGTTGCCGGATGAATTCGGGTTGGGGATTGGATCGACCAGATATGGAGGGGTCTGATCATCAGCGGCTTGGATCGGAGCGAATGAAAAACAAAAAGTTGCGAAAAGAAGCCCGAGGATGGCGATACAACGATTGAATGATGGCTGGTTCATGGATAAAACCTCCCGAACCGGGAAACTGCAAAAAACATGCCTGAAAGCCACCTTCACTGATTACGGATCTTGCAGGGACGAGCGATTCGTTGACTCGTCGAGAAGAATCCGAAGCCCTGCGATCGGGCTGCCTGACTGTATACACGATATACGCGCAAGAAATCAAGAGGGGGGGGCGGTATTCGTCGTGCCGCGCAGTGTTTTGAGTGTTTCGAGATGAACGGCATATTCGTCCCGGCATCCCAACTCCTCAAGCAAAGCCTCACTCTCACGCAAAGAGGCCTCAGCCATCACGTCATCCCCTTTGTCATGCGCCACGTCTCCGATCGCTGCCAGTGATACCGCAACACCGCGCAGATCTCCCATCTCCCGGCGGATCTCCAACGCAATCCGCATCGTGTCGATCGCATCATCATAGCGTTTGAGCATGCGGAAGGCGGTACCAAGATTATACGCCGTGAAAGCGATTCCCGGTCGGTCATCCAGCGATCGGAGCGTCTCGAGACTCAGTTCGAATTCTTGCCGCGCCGCTTCGTAATCCTCTTTCAGAAACAGGATGTTCCCGATGTTGTTGCGAAGATATGACGTTCCGCGCTGGTCCTTCAATTCCTCGCACACTGCCAGCGATTCCTTGAAACAGCGGATCGCGTCGTCCAGCCGGTTCATCTTCTGGTACGCGGCTCCCAGCGCATTCATCGAATCCGCTATCGCCTGACGATCCTGAGCGGTTTCGCGCATCGCGAGCGACTGCTCGAAGTATTTCGCCGCCTCCTCATATTTCATCTGATAAAAAAGAACCTGCCCGATCGAACGCAAGGCAACCGATTCAAACTCGGGAGAGCGGATATCCCGGGCGCGTGCCAGCATTCGCTGAAATTCCTCGAATGCGAGACCATATTCCGAGATGCGTGTCAGTACGAGTCCGCGGTCACGCATGGCCCGAATGAACTTCAGGTCGAGTTCGATCGCGAGGGTCCGTTGCACAGCCTGGTGGATGGCTTCGACCGATGACGCCGGGAGATGATCGATGGTGAGCACCATCCCGGACGGGAACGGAAGTGCCAGGGGTTTGATATCATGCAGTTTCTGGACCATGAGTTTGAGATCATCCAGGAGACGGAGTGCTCTGTGGTTGTCAAAGCATTGCATCGCGGCGCAAGCGGATCGTTCCAGGAACGGGAGTGCGAGTTCGGGAGCGTCCGAACGAAGATAATGATCTGAAATCCGATGCATGAGGCCTGAGTTGGTGTCGGTTTTGCGAGAGAGATGATCCCCCAGCCGCCGGTGGATGTAACTCAGGTGAAAGGGTGTCATCGATTCGACCAGATACGCGGCGTGATGCTTGTGCCGGATCTGGTAGACGACGTCTTCATCCTTGAGTTGCTCGACGATCCAATCCGTCCGGATCAGTCGATCGATGACTTCCAGAAGCAGTTCTTCGCGTGCGGCGAAAATGCTGCTGAGAACCGAGTACGGGCACGGAACTTCATGGGCCGCGATCGTTCGCAGGACTTCGCGGTCCAACCGATCGGTCTCGGGAAGCATCGGAGTCGGGAGCGGAGATTTGAGTGTCGACCGGGTCACATCGATCTCGGAAACCCGAGCGGGTTCCGGAATCGCCGGGTGCTGAAACCACCAATCGTTCCGCTGATAGATCAGAGATCCTTCATGGCGGTATGCCCAGAGCAGGTCGTACAGCACGCCGGGCAACCCCTGCGAAACGTCGTGCAGTCGATCGATCAGAGATCGTGAAATCCGGTCCGTGCCGAGCATCGACCCGACAATCGTTTCGGTCTGCGCGCTTGTCGTTGGCGGATAGGGATAACTCACCGATGCATCGGGTGGAATGTTGACGCAGGTGGTTGTCGTCAGAACAATTCGCACCGCACCCTGAGCATCAGACATCAACAACTGGATACACTGCGGGAAAAAATCTCCGGATTTATCGAAATCATCGATCAGTATGCAGGTCGATTGCATCGGTGAGACAAACTCGACGAAACGCCGGTGGAAGCGTTTCAGTGAGTCTCGCGGTGCCGTTTTCGTATCCGCTTCGAAGAATCCCAGCAGTGCATCGAGCACTTTTCGATGCCGACTCGATCCGGGGTCATCGAACCCGTTGAAAAACGAGCGAAACAGCGATGTCGTTTCGCGGTGATCCGAACATGAGACCCGCACGATGCGATGCGAAGCGGAAAGTCGCGACGAAAGCTCATCGAGCAAACGGGATCGGCCCGACCTGGAAGGACCGCAAATCTGAAAAAAACGAGCCGAATCTTCGTGAATACCCTGAATCACTTTCTGGGCGACGTCTCCGAGATCCAGAAAGGGTGCTTCGAGAAAGCCCCAGTCCGGCGCATCGAGTGCTGTCTGCTGAGCCGACTGACCGATCTGCTCCTGCATCCGTCTGAGTGCGGCCAGTGCCTGACTGGCGCTCTGAAAACGCTGGAGCGGATCCGGAGCGATCAGTTTGCCGATGAAGTAATCCCAGTCGACGGATAAGCCGGGATGAAGGCGACTGGGAGGAGTATGGACTCCGGACAGCTGCTTCTCGATCAGTTGCTGCCACGTGTCGAATTTGCCGAATGGATGGACGCCGCAGAGCGCTTCATAGAGGCAGATTCCGAGTGAGTACAGATCGGAACGCGGGTCGAATCCGGATCGAAGAGCCTGCTCCGGTGCCGTGTAACCGGGTGTCCCTCCATGCGATCCGGGATCCCGGAACTGACCGGCCAGGCCGCCTGCGAGACCAAAATCCAGAAGTTTGACCATGTTGCCTTCGGTAATGAGAATATTGGCCGGTTTCAAATCCTGATGGACGATGCGACGTCCGTGCAGATAGCGAAGGGCATCCAGAATCTGAATGCCGGAGCCGACCAGAAGACTGACTTTCGGAAGGCTGAGCGGTTCGAGCGGGCGCAAGCCGCGACGGAGTGCGGCGATGAAATCATCTCCCTTGACATACTCCATCAGGAAGTACGGATGCCCTTGAAATTCTCCGGATGTATAGACCGAGATCACAGAAGGGTGCGAACAGCGTGCCATTGCGCCGAATTCACGTCGAAATCGCAGAACATCCGCAGGTGTCTGCGGGTTTTTGAGTAATTTCAATGCCGCAAGGCGCTGACGGCCAGGGAGTCGAACCAGGTAGACCGCACCGGATGATCCCGACCCGAGTTCTTTCTCGACAGGATATCCATCTATATTTTTCAGCGGAGTCTCAGGCATCTTCCGTCCATTTGAACGATCCGAATCGGTCGCTTCGTCCACGCCGACGTACTGGACATGTCGGGAGGATCGAGTTTAGCATATCCGGAGTGAATGTCGATATCAGCATCATCATCGTCAACTTCAACACCTGCAGTCTGCTCAGACGGTGCATTCATTCCATCCTGAGACAGGCCGGATGCGGGACCGTCGAGATCATCGTTGTGGACAATCGTTCCAGCGACGACAGTGTCGCGATGCTGACCACCGAGTTTCCCTCGGTTCACCTCATCCGGAATCTCGACAACGCCGGTTTTTCAAGAGCCAACAACCAAGGACTCGCCGTGGCCTGGGGAACGTATGTGTTCTTCCTGAATCCGGATACCGAGTTGCTCCCGGGATGTCTCAGCGCTCTCGTCGACCATATGCTCCACAACCCCTCGACAGGAGCGGCCGGTCCCCGCACATTCATCGATCACACCCTCGATCTCGAAGTGTGTACTCTGAAAAATCTCTCACTGATACGTGCCGTCATACTCTTCACCCGACTCCCGTTTTTCTCCCGCCACCGCACTCTCGAATCAATCTGGAACCTCGATCTCGCCCTCTGGCAATCCACGACGGATGTTCCGGTCGAGGGAATCGGCGGAGCCGGGTTCTTCATGCGTCGTGACCTTGCCCACGCGCTCGGAGGCATGGACGAGCGTTTTTTCATGGGGTATGAAGATACCGATTTGTCAACCCGGATCCGCTCCCGACATCTCGACGTCGCTATCGTGTCACAGGCTCACATGATTCATTGGTTCGGCCAGGCCAAGAAACTCGATTCAGCACCTCCCCGAAAGATCTATGACTGGCATACCGCTCCCCTGGCATTTCTCAGGAAACACAGCGGTTCAACGGTTGCACGGATCTTCCGCACCCTGAAACTCCTCGACTTCCTCATCCCGCTGCCGGTAACCGGTGCTTCATTCGATCCCATCCTTCCGAACACATCTTCCGGGCAATACGAATTCTCCTGGAATCCGATCCCCCAGGCACGATATCTCGTGGAGATCTCCAATACTCCGGATTTCTATGACAAGTTCGGCCTCGTGACCCGCGAACCCCACGCTCGCGTGCCCCTCGACGTGTTCAGACGACTCGCAACACCAGAGTGGTTCATCCGGGTCGTGGAGCTAGACCGGCCGATCTGGAGCGCGCCATTGCTCCGGGCCGAACTCAGGCTTCCCCCGAACAACGTGCCGGAAAATACTTGACAACGATCGACTAAGGAAATATGTTTTTAGTGGTTGATGGGTGTGGAAGGCTGGAACTTGTGGCTGCCGTTGATTGTTAACCATTTGATGAGGTGTTTCATGGGTGAACCCGAACAGAAAACAATCGGTTCCGACCCGATTCAGAACGCTCCGGTGGATGGATCGGACCCGCAGGCTCCGACCGAACCGACGCAGGAATCCGAACTGGATCTCGTGCGACGCCAATCCAACGAGTATCTCGATATGCTCCAACGTCTGAAAGCCGAATTCGACAACTATCGGAAACGGAAGGATAAAGAGCGCATTCAGATGGCGGATCAGTATCGGGGCGAGGTGATCCGGGATATTCTTCCGGTGCTGGATGCGTTGAATCTGGCTGTTGCGGATACGACGCATGACAGCGGATCGTTTCGGCGTGGAATCGAGCTGATCCTGGACAATCTGATGACCACGCTGACAAAGCTGGGTCTCGAGAGGCTATCGGTAACGGGAACTCCATACGATCCCTCTCTTGCCGAAGCCGTCACGATGGTGCCGCATGCGGTCATGCCCGAGGGGACCGTCGTCGAAGAGCTCGTCGCGGGATTCCGTTTGAACGGCAGGATTCTTCGGCCGGCCCGTGTCGTCGTGAGTTCCGGATTGCCTCCATCGAATCAAACAACATCAACCCTGGATGTACCCGGAGGTGAATCGACATGATATTCGATCCCCTTTACATCGTCTTGCTGCTGCCGGGCCTGATTCTGGCCGGCTGGGCATCCTTCAAGGTTCGTGCCGCATTCAACAAGTATTCACGTGTGCCGGCAGTATCCGGCAATACCGGCGCGCAAACCGCCCGTATCATTCTCGACCGCAACGGCCTCAACGATGTTCCAATCGAAGCGGTGGCCGGGTCTCTGTCGGATCATTATGATCCTTCTTCGCGCACCTTGAGACTGTCTCCCGAGGTGTACGGTTCACGATCGGTCGCCGCTCAGGGCATCGCCGCACATGAAGCCGGACATGCCATCCAGCACAAAGAGCGATATGCGGCCCTGCAACTCCGATCGGCTCTCGTCCCTCTGGCCAATCTCGGATCAAATTTTGCCTGGATCCTGATCACATTCGGAATCATTCTGGCGTCGGCGGGTTCTGCGTTGGGTCTGGGAATGGCCAAGTTCGGTGTTCTGGTGTTTGGTGCTGCGGTGCTCTTCACCATTGTGACTCTGCCGGTCGAATTCAATGCATCGTCACGAGCGAAGGTGCAACTGGCTCAGAATGGACTGGTGGCCGCGAATGAGATGGATGGGGTTTCGGCCGTTCTGAGCGCAGCGGCCATGACGTATCTCGCGGCGGCCGTCACAGCCGTTCTGCAGTTGCTCTATTGGCTCCTCCGCCTCGGTTTGCTCGGCGGACGGGACGAATAACGCCGGCATGATGCCTCTCCGCACGGGTCTCACCTACGTCCCGTCGGTCGATTGGGTTCATGAATCGGATCATCCTGAATCACCGGAGCGGCTGCTGACCACATGGGAGGCCATCACCCGGTCCGGGATTCTGCTTCGCGCGTCGATCGAGTTGATCGAAGCCCAGCCGGCCGGGCGTGATTCGATCGAGGCGGTCCATGTCTGTCTGCCCGAATTCGACGCCATCGCAACCGAGTCGCCCCGGATGGCTGCCGGAGCGCTGCTCGCACTCGCCGATGCGAAAATCTCCGGACGGGTCAGCAACGGATTTGCATTGATCCGGCCTCCCGGTCATCACGCCAACCGCATCACCCTGGGAACCCGCGGGTTCTGTGTTCTGAACAACATCGCCATCCTCGTTCAGCATCTCAGAATCAAACATCGCCTCCGCCGTATCGCCATCATCGATACCGATGTGCATCACGGAGACGGCACGCAGTCCATTTTCTGGAATGATCCGGATCTCCTGTTCATTTCGATCCATCAGGATGGACGAACGCTCTACCCCG
>CALFER010000023.1 GCA_937951895.1 uncultured bacterium | reverse complement strand
AATTTCAATTTGAGCTAAGTTTTAGAGATAATTTACGGGTGCGAAACTTGAGTCATAATATTCTTTGCTTAAACATATTTGACGCCAATATTCTAGTGAGAATGGTTCGTCTATATAGCTAGCCAAAACAATTCCATGAATCGCATTACTGAATCCTAATATGCAAAAAACAACGAATCTACTGAACTCCGAAGTACTTCTCATAACAGTATTCTCCTCTTAAGGTTTCACATGCAATTTCGGCCATGATAAACTTGCACCGCCAAATTTGTCTTTCGCATAAATGTCAACCAGATGGATTGCTGATTCAACGTCAACTAAGTCAATCTGTTTGTGAAAATAGTAATAGCCCGTCAAATCAGCTTCATTACTGGCCGGATATTCTCCATCCGGATATAACTGAATTCCAACTAGCTTGTGATCATAAGACATTTCGAGACTCGTAACAAAGTCATTGACATCACAATCCTGAGCTATCCCGATAACTGATAAATCGCAGACTGACTCGTGTGTTAATCGGGAAAGTCCGTAACCTGCTAATAGCAATATCGGTTCCTGTGAAGATATTTCCATAAACTCATATGAAGTGTTGTAAATATTGTTTTTACTTTCAATCAGTAGCCTAGTATTAGTAAAGTAATTATCAGACCAAATAAAACCATCATTTTCTGATTGAAAAGCTGTATATAAAACTCCAGATTGATTGGGATCGACCTGAATACTCCCACAGTATGATGTTGCCGTGTTTACAGTCCAAGTTTCGCCGCTATCAAACGATTGTAATAGATTCATCGCTCCGATATATACTACACCCTCACGATTATGGTCCTCTCGGATTTTAGCCCTTTCGTTGTGTAATGATACAGGCACGTCTTCCGAGAGAGAAACCTCGCGCCACGTCTCTCCCATACTTTCGCTGATATGTAATTGAAGATTTGATGATTTCCCAAGAGTTGTTAACAAATACAGATGGTCTGTATGAACTTTTTTTTCATTTATATCTTGGATGTGCAAGTGTAATGGCAATACCAGTTCTCTCCACGTCTCTCCATAATCTTCACTGATGTGCAATCGGTCAGGTTCAAACCCTCTGTAACCCAGGATCGCCCAGATCCTGCCAGATACAGTTTCGGAAAATTTCACAGAATAATCCCAAGCATCATCAAACCCCGAGTAACTCGTTCTCTTCCATGTCAGTCCTCCATCTCGACTGATGAATGGAGCTCCAGTGTCACACGGCAGCAACAGCGCATCGTTGTCGACAGCATCAATAGATACCGATTGCAACGCTAGATCTGATAACCCGATCATCGAAGGCTGCCACGTGTTCCCTGAATCAGAGCTCCTCCAAAACCCAGAAAGGCATGAAACTAAATATCGTGTCCTGTGTTGCCTTGGATTAATCTGCGCAAGTGTCCATCGTGTCAAGGTCTGATTCGACCAGTTCACACCAAAGTCCGTTGATTTGAACAATCCACAGCCATCACCATAAATCACACCCTCCTCTGAATCTCGATCCTTTATATGTAACATAAAGCGATTGATGCGGTTGTCCATGTTGTCGATTGAAATCCGCCATGTAATTCCTCCATCACTTGACATCCAGAGTCTGGATAACAGGGGGGCGTTGTAATCATCTCGCAACGCAAAATGCATCTCAGATTTATCGCACCAGATCGCGGTGATCATAGTATATAAATTGGGTTGTCCTCCTGGTCCCCAAATATCCCAAGTCAGAAATCCATCCAACGTTCGAACACAAGAACTGGGATTCCCATTGAATCCGATATAAACATGATCAGAGTTCGTTTTAGACACAAATATTTCATGAGGAGTCATCCCGAAACTGATGTTTGTCAATTCCTCCCATGATTCACCTGCGTTGTTGCTGCGAAGTACCATGTTGTCCAAGCTATATATTATGTTCACATCAGACTTTGTGTAGCCGAGTTTCAGAAATCGAGTATCCGGAAGACACTGACTCCACGTTGCACCACAATCGGTTGAGCGCATGAAAGATGAGGCTGTCTCTGATAGAGTGTCAAACAAGGAGTAAAACACAATCGTTGAGAAGTATGGATGCGCGGAAAACCCTCGCAATTCCGTAGATCCCGGTTCGGAAGTAAATACTAAATCCCAAGACAGACCACGATCGAAACTACGATAAAAGTGATAGCGCTGGATCGAATCCGTAATCGATTCGCTTACAGCATAATATAGAACGAACGGTTCAATTGCGTTTGCTGTCATTTTCCCATCTTCATCGAGAAAACTACCGGGGTCGACCAGAGCAGACCATGTCATTCCATCATCATGGGATACCATCGGATAGCCTTGCCAGGAATAAATGGTGTTAGAATATGATGGATCGAGGTAAAAATCTGAGATCTGGTCGTGAATCGGCGGCAGTTCAGATGTCCATTCGTTAACACCCGCAACGGCAGTTCTGATAGTAGGAATCGAGAACAGAAGAAACAGAACAAATTTCACAACCTTCCAAAGATCGTTGATCCTCACATGATTCGCTTCCGCTACATTCGCCAACATGCCAGCGTATCTCCAAACTTTTTTCTCTTATAACTAGTCACTACACTCTCGAACATAAAGGAGTTCGTATTATTGTAATTTCAGGCAGCCCTAGCTTCATATTTTCTAATTTGCTTCTTCTGTGGTCTCGCTCTTCAAATAACAATCTGTCACATTTGCTGATCAAAATCAAGTTGTTTACTCAATAGTGTGCATATTCCGGCCGCGAGCACTTTCAATTCCAGTGAAATGCGAGCAGTGATTCCGGGTTCGCGAGCACCTGAAAACAACACATAGAATTCGATCAGGAATAGACGGCCAATTGCTACCCGGTTGGTAAGTAATTCCGATTCTGCATGGCCACCAGATTCGACAGCGCGGCTGGTGTCCGATGTGTCGGCATGTCAGAAAGAAACGCATCGTCATCGAAGAGCGTTACGAGATGCGTTCGACCGTGATCCTCAGTCAAGTCCCGATAGAAAAACGGCATACGGTCATCAATGATCCCTCCCTCGGCGACACGATCCTCGACAGGCTCGTGCATTGCTCTCACAAGATGATCTTCAAGGGTGAATCCCCCAGAAAAATCCCAATCAAGCTCCGGATCTCAATAGTGCACACAAGGGACCGGGCAACCGGTCCTATCTCTGAATCAGCGACGGCGCAGGGGGCATGTCATCCCCCCGCACCCCCCGATCAGCTTTTTAAAAAAGCTGAGCAAAACTTTCTTCGGCTTCTTTCAGATCCGACTTGCTGACTGGAATGTTTCCTTCGGATGAAAAGACTGCTCGCACCCCCGGAATCAGTGCTCGCGATCTGCCGGAACGGGCGCTCGCGAGCGCCCGGATTCGGTGGCCTACTCCTGCCGGAATATGCAATAGTGCTCCGAGAACCTTTTCTGAGGATAATTGGATATCGAAAAGGAAAGCTAATACAGATCATCAAAAAGATGAAGCGCAAGCTGAGATCTATATCTCGTATTAATGGATTAGCGAGGCCATCATCTCATGCATCCACTTCATGGATTCTGTCAAACTCTCAGATCGCGCAGACTTCCTTCCAAGATAGAAAACTTCTACCTCAAAGCTATTTACACTGTCTCCAATGCTATTAGTGCCAGCTTGGCATCAATACTAATCTTTTTTATTATTCAACTATTTACATAACACATTACGGATCAATTCAATTGATTGTTGAAGTGACCTGCTCATCTGTGTTTCGTTTATTCTCTCTAAGCATATTTTCAAACAAAATTCTTCTTGACATTTTCTGCCCTGTTGATACATGCTTCAGATAATGCACCTTACCTGAAAGAAACACGGGTAAAGAGGAGGAATCAGAATGAACCAGAAATCGCCAGAAAGCCCTACAACCGTAAATGAAACCAGCCTGCAGGTGCATACGACAGGCTCTCCCCCATTTTTTTCAAAGTTTGATGCAGGTAATGCGTTGGAGGCGGTTTTTCAGCAAGCCGGGACCGATCTGAGGCATCTCGCTCAAACGTATCTGACACTCCAGATCCGGGGAGTCAAATCGCCAGAAACCTTCCGACATGTAACCAATGACCTCTCTGATTTCCTCGGATTTTTCCATAATTACTTCCGGTGCTTTGATGTATACAAGTGGACTCCTCAAGCTTCGAAGCGTTATATCGAGTTTTTGGGGGAGAAAGGCCGGAAACCAGCAACCATCGCCCGGAGGTTGATTTCCATCCGGGCGTTTGGACGGTGGCTGTATTCCCACCGTCCGGATCTGCTGCCGCTCGGTGATCCGACCGCACAGATAAAGCCACCCGTTCAAGAAGCGATAAGGCCCAAATGCCTGACAGATCGCCAGGTTAAAGCAATCCTTGACGTCGCTTCACAGAGAGTCAGCCTTCGAGAGAGCACGTTGCCGGGACGCAAGAAGGATCGCAGACCCAGGAGAGATCGAGCAATTATCATGTTGCTTTTGAATGGAGGACTCAGGCGAAGCGAAGTCTGCGAGTTAAAACTGGATCAATTTCAAGGGAAGAAACTGGTGGACGTGAAGTGCAAAGGCAATTTTTTCCGCGATCTGTTCCTTGGCCAAGAGACATCTAATGCGGTTCAAGAATATCTGAATATTGAAAGGACGCTTGATCTCCCCTGCTATCCGGACACAGCCTGCATATTTCTGCCTGCCGGAGGGAAAGCCAGGCGGGGAGAATCGAAGGGATTATCTTCCCGTTCAGTCAACCTTGTTGTGAAAAGTTTCCTGAAGGATGCCAATGCCCAGCTTCCAGCCGAGGATCAATTGAAAGCCGAGGAACTTCATCCTCACGCTTTCCGGCATACCCATGCCTACAAGCTAATTGTCAAGTCAAACATTGCTCATGTGCAGAAAAGACTCGGACATAAACGGCCGGACCTTGTGGTTAGGTATGCGCAGATGCCGGAGGCAGAAGAGCGATCACTGATTGAGGAAGTTGAACTAAACTAAATCGCTCTACAATCAAGTTGACTTTCCCGATCCTCAGAATCAAACTCGAATTGTTAATCTACTTCGATATTGAGTAGATGAAAGGAGCTTGAAATGGAACTGGAACAAATTCTTCAGCTCATTTTTGCATCAGAATTAGGTGGTTGGCATATCCTCGACGAAAATATCGTCAGGACATGGGAATCTGGTCATCAAGACGGCTACCCTTTTTCTCGACCGATCATGCATAATAATTCGGCGGTTTATAGACAAGACATTGACATAAAACTCGCATGGGGTGCTGTCGAGACAGAAGAATTCAATGAGCCTTGGCATCAGGCTTTTCCCGATCATGCAGCCTCTTCAGTCTGGGTGGATCTTCTTTATCGTGGTTCCCGTGTCTCATCGTGGATGTTCGTGATTGTAGATGGGGGGCGATATTTGGTACGGCTACCCACTCCAAACGCTGATGGGACATATTCTATTCGACAGAATGAACTTGGATTCTCGGAACTTATATTCCAACTTTATAGTCACGGACAAGGACCCTATCATACCCTCTTAGAAGCTTTTCAGGCGTGCGCTATTACAGTTATTTAGAGCTCTAGGTTTTCAATCGCCCCTCTCGATGTGTCCATAAAACACTGCGCTGCAATCTGCCAATAAATACCTGAACTGAGCGACAAGCAAATAAAAAAGCATTGTGGTTTGCTGTAAACCC
>CALFER010000022.1 GCA_937951895.1 uncultured bacterium | reverse complement strand
TAATTATTCCGAAAGAAATCAAGGTTTCCCAGCTAAAAAATCTGGAATCTAACACCCCTCACCCGCGCAACCGATGTCTGGAGTCTCGGCGTCACAATCCTCGAAATGCTCGTCGGCGACGTCACATGGCCGCACGGCGCGCTGGCGGCGAGCGTGCTCGAAGGGTGCATCGAAGAGCCGTCCGATCTGGTGGTTCCCCTCCCGGACGCGCTCGCCAACGTGCTCCGGAGCTGTTTTCGCAAAGATCCGGCCGAGCGCTCCTCAACCGCGGGTCAGTTGGCCGATGCGTTGATCGATGTGTACCGGGTTGTGACGGGGCAGGCATATGACCGGATCCGGCCGGTTTCCCGCGATCGCGATCCCAATGCGCTCGAAGTCACGCGCCGGACGATGCACGGGGCGGAATGGCGTGATCCGCTGGAATGGATCGAGCGCGCGTACCGGCGACGGTCCGGCGGGGAGACCGCGGCGGTTCCGCAACCGGTGGCGCGCAAGCGGCTGACTCAGATCCTGGCCGATCTCGAACTGTATGAGGAAGCCGTGCGGATTTATGCGAACGCCATGTCGGATCCGGAAGACGCATTGATGGATGAGTTTACGGAACTGCTGATGTCGAGGGGCCTGGTGCGGGCAGCCTTGCGGGACATCCCGGGAGCGATCGAATCGTACAAGGAAGCCGTGCGGACGCAGGAGGAACTGCTCAGGCGGTATGATCGGATCGCCGTGCGGGATGAGTTGGCCAGAATCTGCTTCAATATTGCGTTGCTGTTCAATCATACCGGAGAAAACGAGCAGGCGCTGGAGTGGAACCGGCGCGCTGTCGATTACTGGGAGAGGACAGCGCCGTCTGAACGCGATCGGGAGGGGCTCGATGACGTGGCCGCGGGATATCAGAATCGAGCGTTGATCCTGGCTGATCTGGGCAGAAACGAGGAGGCGCTGGAGTTCATGGAAAAAGCGGCCGGGATCCGTGAATCGATCGTTCAGGCGGATCCGCAACCGCAGTTCAAACTGACACTCGCGATCACGTTTGCCAATTTCGCCAACTTTCTCGGGCATGTGGATCGCAGGAAGGAAAGCATCGAGAAACACTGTCGTGCGATCGAGTTATGGGAAGACGCGTCGCGTGAGATGGGGCGGGAGGATCTCGTGTGGCACCTCGCCATGCTGCTCATGAACCGCGCGAATGTATACTCGTCGATCGGCGAGTATGACCAGGCGCTCGCCGACTACGCCCGTGCGGTCGCGATCAAGGAACCCCTCGTCATCGATAAAGGGCTGACCGATCAGAACCATAGTCTGGCGGTCATCTACATGAACCAGGCCAACACGTTGAATCTCAAGAGGATGCCGGTTGAAGCGGAGCGATCGGCGAGTGAAGCGGCGGGGATCTTCGAGCGACTGGTGATGCGTGAGGGGCGCGACGATCTGGTCGGAAGCCTGATCGAGGTGTATACTGTTCTCGGTGCATCGCTGGATCGCATGGGTGAGACGATTCGGGCGGATGCGGTGAGGGCGAAGGCGGAAATGCTCCGTGAACGGATTTCGCAGGATGGCGGGAGGCATGCGTGATCGGACGGACGGTTCTTCAGTATCGGATCATCGAAGAGATCGGCAAGGGAGGCATGGGTGTGGTGTATCGTGCCGTCGATACGCGACTCGACCGGCAGGTGGCGCTGAAGTTCCTGTCTCCGCGGCACATCGATGAGGAGCACAGCCGGAAACGCTTTGAAATCGAGGCTCAGTCGGCATCCGCGCTGGACCATCCGAATATCTGCACCGTCCATCAGATCGCCGAGACTGAATCCGGAGATCTCTTTATCTGCATGGCGTATTACGAAGGCGTGACACTCAAAGAGCGGATCGAAAGCGGGCCGCTGGATCCGGAGGAGGCGGTGCGGATTGCGCGCGATGTCGGCGCCGGACTGGTCGCCGCACATCTCAAGGGAATCGTGCATCGCGACATCAAGGCTTCGAACGTGATGCTCACCAACGACGGCTTCGTGAAGATTCTCGATTTCGGCCTGGCGAAGATGGTTGACCGGACCACCATCACCACGCAGGGAACCCGGCTGGGAACACTGGATTACATGGCCCCCGAACAGGTCCGCGGCCAGAAGATCGATCATCGGGCGGATATCTGGGCCTGGGGGATTTTGCTGTACAACATGGTGACACGCGAATTGCCGTTTCACACCGATCATCCGCTGACACTGATGGAGCGGATTCTGACATTGGAACCCGAGACACCCTCCCGGATCAATCCCGCAATCCCCGCCGCGCTCGATCGGGTCATTTTCAAGGCGATCGACAAGAATCGATCGAAGCGATATCAGGTCATGGAGGAAGCGCTGGGCGAACTGACGAAGGTGGCGTTCGATTCGTCGACGCTGGCGCGGATCGATCCTCCGACGGATGCTCAACCGGAGGAACCTACGCGGATCATCGAATGAACGGCTCGGGATCGATCAGGGTTTCGGAATCCGGCTGAACTCTTCCATAAAAACACTGCGGTCTTCGAGGCTCTTCATGGCCTGACCCAGACGATCCGCCTCGGCGTGATGCTTCCGGTGGGCTTCCTTGTCGCCCCGGACGAACGCCGCATAGGCCATTTCGGCGTGGGCGAATGCGAGATCCCACTCCTCACCCGGATTGGTCTGGAAGAATTCGAGACACTGAGTGGCGTATTTCGTGGCTTGTTCGGCATTGCCCAGAACCGCCCAGACGTGTGCGAGTGCCATGTCGGCACGGGCGATGTTGACCGGTTTGCCGATTTTGGCCCAATGGAACGAGGCGGCGTAGGCGGCGTCGAGCATTTCGCGGGATTCGTCGGGCGTCCGGGGTGTCTTTACGGCCAGATCCCAGGCGCGGTTGTTGCATTCGACGGCAAACCACTGGTGGAATTGGGCGATCATCTCGGGAGACGGGCCTTGCGGCATGGGTTGAGTTCCTCCTGATTCGGTTTGAGGGGGTGTTGCGGCGTTCGGCGCACCGGGTGTTTCGGCGGCAGACATCGAAAACGCGGCTGTCAGTGAAACGATAACGACGACGGTCAGAAATTTCATGTCGGGATCCTCCCATAAAAACATCATACCCGGATTGATCCGGCAAATCCAAGGCATGGGGGGGGGGACATCCCTGTGCCTGGCGGGGGGCCATCGGGACAAAGGGCGATCTCGCATGAACGTCGCGGCCACCTCAAAAAAAATGTAAAGCGTGCTTGACACACCGATTCCGGCGCATTATGGTCAAGATGTAAAGCGTGCTTTACGTTGGAGGTGCAACATGCGAGAGCGAATACTGAACAGCATAAAAGATCTCAGGCAGCAGAAAGACATCACGCAGCAGTGTCTGGCCGAGGCAGTCGGGGTATCGCGTCAGAGCATCATTTCGATCGAGCGCGGACAGTATGTCCCCAGTCTTTCTCTGGCCATTCGGATTGCGCGCTTCTTCGGCCTGCCGGTCGAAACGATTTTCAAACTGGAGGAATGAACCATGTTGGATGAACGGATCCTGATGCATCAACTCCGATCGACGAGTCTTGCGGCGCGGATCAGCGGTGTTGTGATGGGCGGGTATGCGCTCTATCAGTTGCTGGTCCACCATTCTTTCCGGACGGAAGTGATTGTATTTCTGTCCATCATGGCAGCCGTCAAGATCGGCTCGATGGTGTATTTTCATTTCTTCAACTGAGTGCCTTGGGGCAACGAACGAAAGGAGCGGACGATGTTACTGGCGAAAGGAAGACGGCGGAATCCGAATGTGGTTATGGCGGTAGGGCAGGGGAGTCTTGCGATTGCGGTCATTCTGACCATGATTGCCCGATATCTCGAATCGGCCGCGATGCCTCATGGGTTCACTCTGGGATTTCTAAGCGGACTTTCCGGCACGTTGTTCGGGTTGTCGATCGTGATGAACATTCAGTTGATACGCCTGACGCGCGCCTCGAAATGATAGTGGTTTCAATCGATCTCCGGATATTATATGAATCGGATCTCCCGGAGGATCGCGCATGAAACCCCTCAGCATCTCGTGTCCTGTTGCCCGTTCGATCGTTCTCGATGCCCAGCAACTCAACGGTGGCCTGCCGGAAACCGGGGATCCGGTGGATTCGGCGCAGGCCGCCATCGAGCGACTCGGGTATGTGCAGCTCGACACGATTTCCGTCATCGAGCGGGCGCATCATCATGTCATCCGGACTCGGGTGCCGCAGTATCGGCCGGCGGATCTGGCGGAGTTGCAGGAGAGGCGGCGGAGCATATTCGAATACTGGACGCATGCGGCGGCGCTGATCCCGATGACGGATTTCCGGTTTTATCTGCCGCGGATGAAGGCCTACGCGCGCCGGGCGGATTTCCGGGACTGGTTGACCGGGCAATCCGGTTTATGCACAGAGGTGCTCGGGCGGATCGAATCCGAGGGGCCGCTGGGTGTTTCTGATTTTCCATCTCCCGGTGGGCCGCGCGGTCCGTGGTGGGACTGGTCGCCGGTGAAGCGCACCCTGGAGACGCTGTTCTGGACGGGGCGGCTCATGATAGCGGGACGAAGGAAATTCCAGCGTTTATACGATCTGACTGACCGTGTGATTCCGGCGAACGTCGACCGAAGGCCTCCATCTGCCGATGAGCTGACTCGATTTATCGTCGATCGGGTGCTCAGGGCGCACGGAATCGTGACAGTGCGCGATGCAGCCTGGTGGTTGCGCGATTCCGCGCGGATCCAGTGTGAACTCAACCGGCGGGTGAGACGGGGCGAGGTGGTTCCGGTGCGGATCGGGACCCTTTCGGATGGCGAGATGTGGTACGGGTTGCGGGAGGCGGTGGAGGCGTCCGTCGAGTCGCTCGTGTGGGACGGCCGCGTCCGGCTGCTGTCGCCGTTCGACAACGCGATTATCGACCGCAGGCGGACTCTGAAGCTGTTCGGTTTCGATTACAAGCTGGAGTGTTACACCCCTCCGGCGAAACGAACGTACGGCTATTTTACCCTGCCGATTCTATGGGAGGGGAAGCTGGTGGGCCGGGTGGACACGAAGGCCGAGCGCCGGAGCGGAACCTTTCGGGTACTCAGTGTCGCACTGGAGGATGGGTTCGCGCCGGACTTGGAGTTCCGGCGGGCGTTTGGCGAGGCACTTGAAGGGCTGGCGGCGTTCAACGGGTGTTCGAGAGTTGAAACGGCAGCGCAGCCGGGTGACCCTATCGCTAAATCCAAATAAAGGGACACCATACTCAATTCAAAGCTGACTCTGGTCACCGGGCTGTCACCCCTTAAAACATCATCATCTGAAAACTGAAAACCGAAAACTTCAAACCAAAACCGAATTAAGTAAGGTGTCCCCTTATTTGTCTGTAACGCAAATTCGATGTGCAATCTACGTGATCTGCGTAATCGGTGGATAAATATCTCGATCGATGCCGATAACGCCGATGTGAACCACCATGCCCGTTCGTCCTGAGCGACAGTCGAAGGACAGAACGGGTAGAATCCGTCCATGAGCATCCCAATCGTCAGCGTAAAAATTACTGTTCAACAGATATAAAGGGACACCTTACTTAATTCACCTGTGACTCCAGCCAAAAAGCTGTTCCGCCCACATACATGGGCATCTGAAAGCTGAAAACCGAAAACTTCAAACCTATTATCGAATTAAGTAAGGTGTCCCCTTATTTATCCTGAGCGAGAGTTGCCGGGGAATGACACAGAAATCCAGGGAAGTCGAGTCGCATTTTTTTCATATTTTACTCCTTTTGGCAGAGGGTTGCGTGTATGATCAGAAAAGGAGATCGAATCGACATGAACAACAGACACTGGGAAATCGTCCTGATCACGGTGCTGATGACGCGCCTGGCAGGTGCGGACTGGTCGGCCTTCGAACCGCTTTCAGAACTGCACGACGGAGCAACATCATGGTCGGCGATCAATGCAGATGATACAATCTGTGCCATCATATACGAATTTGAATATACTGGTGGCGGCAGCGAAATGTATTCGCTGATGTACAAAAACGGAGCATGGGGGCAGCCGACGCCTTTGCCTTTCGTGACCATCCATGCAGCAATTTGCGCCGGACCTGACGGTCGATTCCATGCGATTCTGTATGACAACCAGTTTTACTATATCGTGACAGATGAGGCCGGAAACTGGAGCGAACCGGAACCGCTCGGTTGGGCGGCGACGTCGTATCCGTCGATTACAGTGACCTCGGAAGGGCGGATCATCGCTGCCGGTATTGTCGGAATGGGATTCAACCTGGTTATCAAAATTCAGAACGATGGGAATGGATGGGTGAATCCTGAGTATGTGGGAACCGAGGGGGACAGAGAAGAATTCACTGATCTGTCCAGCGGATTATGGGGCGATGCGCATTTGTTCTGGAGTGCCGATTCCACCAAACCCCAGATCGGTGGCCGCATCGGACATTGCCATATTCATCCCGATGGTTCCTGGGATCGGTACTATTATCGGAATTCCACTGGTCTCGCAGATGTATATGCCGAAGTGGATCACTTCGATCGTGTGCGCATCGGGTACACGAAACGGATCGATGAGATCGAAACCGCGTACACGGCGATGATCGCGGTTCCGGGCGGATCGATGACCGATGAGGTTTGCTTGAGTACCAATTGGACATGGCCGATCAGTTCAGAGAGAGCGCTTCGGGTTGCAGTTGATCCGTTCGATGATTTACAGACCAGTTGGAACAGATACTATCTTCTTGGAGAACCCGGGAAGACCCATTGTTGTGTCCAGTACCGCGAGTTACGATTCATGGCCGACACGGTTGAGACGGAACTCTGCCAGGGCGATCGGTTTTTTCCTGAGAATATTCTGAGCGATTCCCACGGGAATCTGCATCTGTTTACTAATGAATGGCATTTCGACAAACAGCAACAGTCCTTTCACGCGATGAAAACACGCGATCGTCCCGGTACCTGTCTGAGACTCCATCCCAACACCTACCATGGAAACGAGCCCTTCGATCTGCA
>CALFER010000021.1 GCA_937951895.1 uncultured bacterium | reverse complement strand
CTAATTATTCCGAAAGAAATCAAGGTTTCCCAGCTAAAAAATCTGGAATCTAACATCTTCCTCATTCCTGAATTCTATTCGAATATCCTCCCAACGCGTTCCCTCTTCCACGGCGAATGGTGACGGAAGACGATCCGGAAGCACGTTCTTTTGCTCTAAATACCGGAGTAACTCTTTGTATAGGTCGATCTGTTGAAAACTGACCATCACTGGGGTTTTTAGCTTATCTTCGAAACAGTATTTCATCCTGTTATCAAACATATTCTTGAATTCCTTGGAGTGCTCCTCTATCGCTTTTGGGTTTCTATTCAGGAATCGTACAAGCTCCTCCAGCAGTTCTTGGGAATGAGCCATGTCGCCGGTTGAAGCCTGGTTGAGTCTACTTTTGATATCGTGAATTTTATGGCAGGAGAGTTCCTGTTCGACGTGGTAAATGAATTGGATTATCCCATTCAACCCTCCAGCATCGAAATCAACTGTCCGTCCAAAATTCGCCGGTGTCCACAGGTCATCTTCGCCCATAATGCAAAGTCCTGTTTTCAAGATTCCCCTGTATTTGCCTTCAATCTCATTAAGGAACCTGAATTCTTCCCCTGTAATTTTGTCAATGACGACAGAGAAGCACTTGTCCCAGAATCCTTCACTTTCCCCTGTTTTAATCTGATCCAGAGCAATCTCCAGTATCTGTTGTTTGAGATTCAGCAACCGAGGTCTGAGTTCCTCGATTTTCGTGACATCTTTCGAACCGAACGCTCTAATATGGGGAGCCTCCTCATAATCGCACTCATTCTCATAGAGATTAAAGAGAGGGACTTGTCGATTTTTACCTGTTTGGAGATTTCTTGAAGATGACTGGAAACTGGATATGGGTTCCCAAAAGTACTCCCTGAGCCAAATATATTGGAAGCTGATGTTACCATCTTGGTCTGCGTCCTGCTTCAAAATATTTTTATCACTAGGCTTCGTTCCCTGTGTCGAATATGGAATCCTCGTCGGATATAGTCTGGACAGAACATCAAAAAGCCAAAGACATCCGTTAAAACTGAGTGCTGGATATCCTGTGTAGATTAGAGATTGTCGGTTCTTACCGATTCGAAGATACTCAATGAACAGCCGAATCTTCTCAGCGAATTCATCGAGTGTGTAAAAGGGGATCGATGTCGAGTTAACGACTGCCCATAAGGCTTCTACTTCAGTAATACTCGTGTCTTTCGATTCAGGCTCTTGTTCATTGCTCATACACTGTTCTCCTTGGATCATAGAGCTCTTGATCCTGATTTTCAGTGTAACCCCAAGCAGGGTGGTCATTCAATATCACTCTGTATAAATGAAAGCACTCTGAGATAGGCCAAATTGGATCTATCAGGCGGGGTTTAGTCCACCATGATATTCAGAAGGGTTCGGAAGCGTGTCTCCACAATGGACTGACGTTAAAATGCGAGAAGCCAGTTTCGCATTCTTCTCCAGTCGAAAAGTTTCCCCCTCCATGAACATTTGAATCGCTCTGAGCTGCTCCATTAGCAGCAGATTATAGGTCTTTCGATGCATCGATTTAGGACGCGGAGGGAGGTTCCCCATGAGGTTCAGGGGGAGGCCACGCTTGCTCATTTTCCGGCATGTCTTATCAAAGCGGTGGATGAGCTGGAAATAAGTGTCACCAGACTTTTGTCTCGACCCAAAGGATAATCTCCAGCAGTTACGACAGAGAAAAGTTTTCATACCTGGAGGACTGTAGAGTATCCGGACGTGTCTTCCGCAGTCCACCCCAGAACACCGGAACCAAGGCCGTTCACCTGATAGATTGCATGGCGTCCAAACGAGCTTCAGTGAGATATCAAACCTCTCTGGCGGTTGGTCGGGGTTTGTTCCGTCAAATATCTTTAAAACCAGCTTCACGCACTTTCGGTTCTGGTCGGTGATCCGGATACTTCTGAATATAAGGGAACTTGCCTCCGGGTCTTCTGGGTGCCATTCGCGGGAAACAAGGCACCCCTTACCACGAATGGAGCCGATGTCCAGAGAGATGCACTCATCCACCCTGAGCATTCGTTTCTCGCCACCTGGTCCGAACCGACCCGATCCGACACCGCCCAAAACTTTGACCCTCCCTTCCAACTTCAAACTGGTAACCAACCGGACGACTCGTCTTATTTACCGAAATTTCTTGAGAGTTGACAGATGACTACCTGGTGAGAGTTTGGAATTCTTTTGTACCTTATCTGTTTTCGAGTAATGCTCACAAATGCTTATGAACCCGTCGATTATCTCCTCAGCCTCGGCATCCGTGATTTCTCGATGGCACCGCTCCCGCCACATTTTTTTATACATTGCGATCACCACTGGATGATATTTCGGCTTCTTCTCTAGTGTTTGGGTTTCTTGGTTTTTCATACCCTCGCTCCTCATGTCAATAGCGTCCATAATCATTATAACACCCCAACCACACTCTTGTCCCGGACCTGCTAACACGCCCAAGCATTTTACATGGGATCAAGTTGATGATCCGCGCTGAGACCACCCACAGCATACTTAACGCGCCAGTATCGCTTATAACAGCCTTATCGACCCTCAACTTGGTTCTGACCTTCCCAGTGCTACCAGACGCCCCTGCGTTGATCGTAAGTTGGTTTTTACCGATCTCCACACCACTCATTCGTATCCATCACCCACTCATTCGCTGAGTTGCAGTGCAGAATCACCGAATTTCTCAAAGGATTCGATCAGGGAGTCCAAAACTCCTTGTATTTCTTCTGCCGCTCCTTCACCTGCTCCAGATAAAATTCGATGACCTCTTTGTCTGTCACAAAGGACACTCGGCTCTGACAGCTCCGTGCTTTCTCGATATCTTTATCGTATGCCCAAACCCCACCTACGCACGTATCGCTACCACGTAGCTGAGTGAGAAGTCGATTCGGCGGGACGCCAGTTCCGGATAGTCGTGGGCGGCTTTATAGACATTCGTTGCTGCATTCGTGGCTGCACCTCGCATCGAGTTGGAGGGGCGTCAGCGGGGCTTGTTAACCACGCGATAAGATTCTGACTTCGCGAGATCTACCTTAGTTCGTTAGACAACAGCCAGTCTGACATTGAAGTCATCCCACAACCGCTCTAGCATCACTCTCTCGACTGCACCATCCACATAGGCACGTTTGAGTTTCTTGTCACGCGAAGTGTCCACGAGAACACAGCAAGTGAACTCAAAATGTGATGCATAGACCAAGCATTGCCCAAGCGCCTCCCGAACAGCCGCACCGCTCTCTCCGCGTTTCAACTCGACTGCCACACGAATCCCATCCATCTGGATGATAAAGTCGGGCCGATGTTGCGCTCCTAAGAACTGAATATGATTGATAGTCGTGTTGATGTTACCTTCCCAAAGCAGGCAATCTGCTGCGCGTTTTGCAACCCGTTCCGGCGACGCTGAACAGTCGAGAGAGCGGTGAACTCTCACGAGAGCTTCCAGGAGCGAATGCTGTAGATGGTCGGCAACCGCAGCTTCATCACGACCGGTTCCGATGAGGCCATACACCGAGTCGCTCGTGAGTCCAGCCATGATCCCATCGATCAAGCAGATACGTCGCGTCGATTTACGGGCATCGCAGCCGACCGCCTTGGGCATACCGTACCCCCTCGGTTCGTTTAACTTGTTTTTATCCATACTGAAATCCTCCCTGATGAAAAAACGGCAGGTAAGAAGATTCGCCTGCGGTCACCCCGCCAAGGATGCCCTCACAGACTCAGACTCCCTACCTGCCGAACTCAGCAGGGACGGAAGCTGTCGTGAGGGTCTTAAAAACATTTGGCGGGGTGACCACGAAAGCCGAACAACGTTTATGTCAAACTACAATTTCCTGTCCTGACCGACCTCCTAACGTGAAAACGACACCACCATTCTACCTGAATGGGCAGAAGAAACAAACAGTCATCTGCACCTTGGGGGGCCGTGCTCTTTGTTCTCATTCTGATGGAATCACGTATTTTGACCAAGGATGTTCAATCCGGAATACAATTATCAAACCTGGAAAAGTTCTCATGGAGTCGGCATTCAGTCTGAACCAGTTTCCGATTTTACGCGCGGCCACCAACAATTTTCTGATTGATCGCTGGTCAGCGAACAAAGAGAACTTCAAGCATCGTAAAAGGCACTGGTATGTTAAAAAAAACGGTTGACGGGAGTGGTTCAGATGCTTATTTAATACAAGTAGAGAGTCGAGTTCGACTCAATCGTTGGTGCTACTGTGGAGCAGTATTAAAACACCAAACGTACCTGAGGAGGAATAGGTATGAATCCACAGCAAGCACCGCAAGCGTTTTTAAACGCCAACCCCCCTGTCCAGTCAGATCCCAATCAAGAAACCAAAATTACCGTTCAGGATATTTTTCAGAACCACGGATCTGATTACATGTTGAAAAACAAGGCTACTCTCTGGGGACGCCAGAAGAAAATCATTTACGATATTACGGGGTGCATGACCCGGAAAATGGGAGGCAGAAGGTTTAGATGCCAAGACTGTAGGCATCTCATGAAGGCTTACAGGAAGTGTGGAAACCGTCATTGCCCGACCTGCGGGGCTGGGATTCGCCGCAAGTGGGTAAGACAGCAGATTAAAGAGTTACTGCCGTTTCCGTATATTCACATCGTGTTCCGTCTTCCTGAGAAAGTGACCATAACGCTCTTTTCTAATGAGGAAAAAATAGAGGTTTATAAGGCGATGTTCGACGCCGTTAATCACGCCATCGATAAGGTTCTCCGAAGGCACAAATTAAAGACCTCCTACTTGGCGATCCTCCATACATGGGGAAGTAACATGAGTTTCCATGTGCATATCCACGTGATGATAGCGGGGTATGGAGTCAAAATTCGAAATGAAAAAGTGACCGCATTTCAGGAGATCACCTTCGATGCGGGAGAGATGGAAAAACACTTTAAAGAACGGTTCTTGAAAGAATACAAAAAAACGTCCCGCCACAAGCGCTGCATTGAGATAGAAAACGGAGTGAGATTTCAAACCTACGGACATAAGGTTCCATACCTTCCCAGCGAGCAGGAGTTGGAGGATGCAAATTGGAAGCCTTTCATCGAACCGATTACCCAGAAACGTGAGGTGGTGATTGGATACCTCGGTAAATACTACAACCGCGTCGCCATCACAGACGATGATATCATAGCCCTCAAAGGTGGAATCGTTCAATTCAAAGGGAAAGATGATGAGAATGGATCGGTCACGATCCACGCCCTGAAGGTTGAAGAGTTTATCAGACGGTTTCTCCGTCATGAGATTCCATCGAGATTCAGACATATAAGACCGTGTGGGCTTGCCGCAACGAGGAACAAGGAGTTATTGAAAAAGGTACGCATGCAACTCGACTCTCTGGTTGCTGATGTACCAGCGCTCTCACAATTCTTATACTCGGTCGCTAAACCGTCCCAATTCCTAACAGAGGACAATGAGATCGAGTTTAAATCGAGGCGATGTAAGAAGTGTGGTGGGTTGTACCAATATGAGTATGACATTGAACCGGAGGGGTATGATGGGTTCAACACCTCACGGGGTGGAGATGACGATGGGTAATGACGGGAGTACTCTGAAACCCCAGCGACCAGTCACGTTCGTGGGTGGGGGTGGAGGTATATACAAACCCACCTCCAAGCACGATTTTTCATTACCCAACCACCATTTACAAACCCACAAATGCCGTTCAGAGATCCCAAACAGCATTGGGAACTGCCGAACTCTTTCTCAGAGGAGCTGGCAACTCCATTCCAAAAACACAACCAGGTAGAAAAACAGCCTATTGAATGCCCACACTGGAAATGGAGTGGGAGGGGGTGCTACCGTTGTAGGTCGTTCATCAGATGATAGTTGACCGTGGTATGCTTATATATAGGCGGAACCGGGTTGCAGAGTTGAAAAACAGGGTTGTAGAATCACAGAGTTGCTTGATATGGACCGGGAGATCGCTATCCGGTTCCAGCCCGGTTTTTTCCATCTGCGTGAGAAACGAGATGACCAACGCACGACATCGGGCATCGAATTGCTCGACCGTAAAGGACCACCTCTCATCGTGCTTGGTAAAATACCTGCGTGCTCTGATCCATCCCGGCGGCAGTATCAGGTCCCGGATGATCTCCTCCCTGTCTCGTCCTTCCAGCCCGACGGGTTCCCCATTCTTCTGGTAGACCTCCAGAAGTTGATCCCGTGTGCAGCGGAACTTTTCCGGGTCGGTGAGCACAGCAGCGATATGCGAGGTTTGGACGCGGAGGTAAATACCACCAGGAGAAATCCAGTATGCAAGTGATCGCATTGGTTCTCACCCCGTCATGGAGCACTAGGTTGCAGGTCCCGATCCCGAAGCACCGCATCCAGTCCCAAATTTTCAATGTTCCGCCGGAGATTTTGCTCGATCATGTTCTCGACGAATCCATGCGGTAAGAGCATAAAACCTTCGAATCTCCACCCAGAACACCTGTTCGCACCCCAAACGTGCGTAATCGCTGCCGGAGACACTGCACCGACGATCCTGTTCGCCCCGCTCGGTTCCATCAGCGCCATGTTGCTGTCTGGATACCCGAAGAGGGCTTTCTCAGGTCCCAGTCTCACCATGAGGCGCTGCAAATGTTTCAGGGTGATCCCATGAATGAAGACTACACTCTGAACAAACCGGGAATCGAGGTTATTCCCGGCACTGTCGGTTGGGTTCCTGGTCCAGATTCCATCCAGACTTGAAGTCCCATAGCCCAGGCTCCGCACCCGTTGATCAAGTGCACTTCGTCTGCTGGCTCTGTCCTCGTTGGTTGCATCCAGCGTGTCGGTGGTGACCATCGCCCAGGTCTGCTTTGACGATTGATCCTGTAGCTCCAGAACCCGTTTCAAGCTCAGTTCGTTAAGGAGAACCCTATCTCCCACAGCTTTGGCTTTGCAAATGTCTCTGATGGATATCATTCAGCACCTCCCGTAATCCCCCGGTTGTCTCTCGGCGTGTACCTGGGGGGAGGTGCAGCCGATGTTTAGCCGTTTGTTATCCCAGCGGCAAGTATCGGTAATAAATCCCTGGGCAGCGCTCTGGTTTTATACTCCAGTCTGCTGATCGACACTCTGTTTAGCATATTTCTGATTTACAATTCAAGAACCCTATTCATCAGCAACTGTTACAACCGTCCAAGGTGATGTAACTATCGAAAGGAATAACTGCTTTACGGTTTTCCTTCTGAATACAAGATCACTTAGATGCGACAGGCAGTCAATGGTCACGAAGCCGACGTTTAGTTTGAGTCTGGACTTTAAATTCCGGAGGTCGATCAACATTAAATCATCGTAGCGTTTTTTTGTGTGGATTCGGTACATTCCTGGAATCTCGAAGTGGGGGATTGGTATGGAAATCCCTGTGATCATTTCAAGCTCTTCAACGGAACCCAATCGTGGCACTTCGGCTCTTGGGATCAGTGTTCCAATTTGGTTGGACATCATTCTGTTGATAGGATCATTCAGAACCCCGCTGACATGTCGTGAAAGTTTATCGTAACCAAAGGACTTGAATGCTTCTGAAATAGGACCGTAGTAGAAGTCGCCCTCTTTTGTCTGTGAAATAAAAAACACATCCCAAAATACATCGCCGTTGGTCACTACGATCCTGATCTGCTTATCATGCGCAGTAGTCTTCAAATACAACCTCTACCTCGGATCGATTTCTTCGGAATGCTCTGCTTGGTATTCATGAGAATCCGCATTTTCAATATTGTCTTCATGCAAACTCGCCCGAAGAGTTTCTAAAGATTCGATGATCTGTGCTCTGATTGAATTCAACATTTCCTGGTTCTGTTCTGCCGAAACACTAACCATTGCACCATCGTATACTGCTAAAGAGCTTTGCAGATTGATAAATTGCCTAATAGTACGCCGAATAACTCGATCTCTGTTCTCTTCCCCTGCACGTTCGATCTCACTACTGGTCAGCTCACGTAAAGATTGCAATCTACGAAGGAAAGCAGTCACATAATTATACTCTCTCCATGTGTTCGCAAAAAACACATTACCGGCATTTTCATCCAAATATCTTTCAATCTCCCCCTGTTCTTCTTCAGGGCAACAGATTACTCTGATGCTTGAATGTCGGAAAACCATTCCTTCTGGTGAAGGATATCTCCACTCTCTTTCCCACATAAATCCTTGGAATCTTCCGGTTTCAAGCAGAGGAAACATAAGTGGATATATATAATTAAGTCTGTTTCTCTCCGTATCATCTGGTTCTTGTTCGGGTGTTAACTCTTGCCCATCACCAAAACGTGATGCAATGCCAGCAATTACAGGATCAGGTAAATATAGTACGGGACGAACGCCATGTGCAAACAACTCAGCTTTTGAAAACCCAATACCGAACTTATGGTTATCCAACCAACGAGATTCTCTTCGATATCTGAAAAAATCCAAGGTAAACGTTGGGGATTCCGTGAAACAGACAACTCTTGCGTTGTAATAACGAATCGTAGCTTCGGGTATGCTAGATCTCAAATATCCTAGTCCAGGTTGCGGTGCGTGATTGCCACCATCTCCCCGCAAAATACCCAATATCTGTTCGCGTCCAGTAAGATGTATCAAGAATGGAGACATGTCTGCCTTCTCAACCGGTGACAGATCATAGGTAGGTGTTGTGATAAAATGCTTCGACCAATAAGAATGCCGATCAGTCTCTCGAATATCTTTGGGTTCTTTTAGACACATAACCATGTCCTCTCTGAATTGTCGGGATTTACAATTTTGTCGTTACTCCACCATCGCCTTCAGAAGCGCATCCCGCGCATCCGCGTAGAACAACACATTCACCTTCGTTGCGATGTCATCCGACAAATCATAAAGCTGCTTCCGGGTGGATACCGGCATCAGCACCGTTGTCGCCCCTTTCTCTGCGGCCAGCTCCACGATATTGACGGCGTTGTACATCGGTTCGATGGAACCTCCCAGATTGATTCCACCGGCTAGGATCAAGCCACCTTTAATGTGCTTCGCCAACAGCGCACTGCACAGCGACAGCAACACGCTCACACCCACCTGGCTGCCGCTCTTGCAGGCGTCAAACGCCCGGAGCTGGATCGTGAATTCATGGCCTCTGGGATCACGGTCTCCGACCAGGTCACGACTGCGAGCGTACAGGTTCTGCTCCGCGATCTTGACGCTTTCCACGAACGGTTTGGGAGGTGTCCGGTTCAGTATGCGAACCCCTGATCCGGGACCGACATTGATCTCGATTCGGAACAATCCGGGATTCTCACCTTCACCACCGGGACTGATGACCCAGATGTGACCTGGAGGCAGCGGATCAGTACCGATACTGCTCTCACTCTGGAGTTCAGGTGTGGAAACGTATTTCTCGACACCATCAACCCCCATCGTGTAGCTGAAGTGCGTGTTCCGGAACTCTGCTGCTCCGATCCGTTTCTGCTGCTCCTTGACCCTGCGTCTCACTTCCAGCGCGATCCTCACCGCCCATTCCAGGTCTTCGTCCGCAATGGGCATATCCGGTGCCGGGTACAACAGCTTCAGAAGGCCGCAGACGGTCTTGTTCGTGGCACTCACGTCACGTCCCCGGAGCGCACCCCCATACTGCACTCGATCCTGGATCACTTTCATCCGGCTCTGTTCCCGAAGGTGGGTCAGGCATTCCGAGAGGAAATCGCTGACCAGTCCAAAGTGATCCGTAAACAGTTCCGCTTTCATCGACGGGAGATCCCAGCCGGGCAAATACGCATGAATTCTGTCCATGAACGCCGTATCGTTCCGCATTTCAGGAGGCAGGGGACCGAACAGATGACCGATCCGCTGTTGATGCTCGACATCCACCTCGAAATTGCCCACCAGGACGATTCCGCCGTCTGCACGGATGGATTCCTTTCCTCGACTGAACTCTCCTGATTCCATATACCCCTTCATGATATTCACGCCGTCCTTCTGATCGAACGACACACCGGAGACCTCGTCGAAGCAGATCACGTCATATTGACAAACCAGCCCACGCTGACCAGAGGCGTTGTTGACGAACATCCGGGCTACCGTCGCCTTCCCGCCGGATATCAGATGCGCATAGGGCGAAATCTGCTGGAATAAGTGGCTTTTACCGGTACCTCTGGGTCCCAGCTCCACCATGTTATAGTTGCGTTCGACGAACGGAACCATCCTCAGCAGGATCATATCCCTGGCTCTGGGTGTAAGCGTCTCAGGTTCAAAACCCAGGCTGCGTAATAGAAAATCCTTCCATTCCGCTGTCGTAAACCCTTCCCGACCTTTACTAAAGACATCGAGAACATCCCGTTTGGAGAGTTGTATCTCCCGTAACATACCGATGCCGAATGGCCTTCCGTTTTTTTCCTGGGCGATGGCAGCGTCATACTCCAATTCGACCTCGGCATAAAATCCGCCAGTCAGCATCCTCTCGTGTTTCTTGACCAGTTCCGGATCGATCCGGACATCCTTCAGGAGCAGACTCGGTAATGTCGCCAGGTATGAATCGGTTTTGGCATCCAGCCGGGCGCTGATCAGATCGATGATCTTGATTGACCCCTTCTCCCTCGCCCTGGCCTTGAACAGTTCGTGTTCCCCTGCCCTGACCGTCCGGGAGGCGAGCTGGCGTTCCACGACTTCGAGACCTTCGTTGATCTCGCTTTCGTTGGTGCTGGCGCAGTACCGACCCAGGAGGAATTCCACCACATAGGTGGGAACAGGATATTGACGACTGTATGTCCTGACGAGGTCTTTACGAACGACATAGCCTTCAAACGCCTGAGCAGCCAGACGATCCAGTGCATCGAGTTCCATCATTCACCTCCACTCACGACTGTCATTATCTTCGCAATCACCCGCTGATCAGCATCCATGATCACCACGAACGCAGCCGATCCGATCAGGTCATCCTCTTCGACCAGTAAAGAGGTTTTTCCAGCCTCAAACGGTTTACGATTCGGTACGAGACTGGAAGCTGCATCTCCCGGTTTGCTTCGAATGTCAGCAAGCAGCCCGGATGTATCACCCTGGACAGTGATATGGCATCGCAATCCCTTCCATTCGACTGTTTCGATCCGGATGCTCTGCTGCGACTTTCCGGGTTTGACTTCCAAGATCGGGATGATGCACTCCTGTAAACTCAGCCCACCATGATCGTATTCTTTGCCGTCTATAAAGCAGCTTATACCCGGTGCCGTCGCGATCTGGACATCGTTGGACCAATACCACGGCAACACGATCATCTCCGTATGGGAGGTTTCCTTCAGGGTTGCACACCGCCCCCACCGGGAGGATGCCAGGCAGGCGTGGAGCTGCGTTTTGGGTAATCCCCCCGGCATCAGCAGCCAGCCATGATCCGTGACGACCCTGATAGCCTTCCATCCGGCTTGCAGGAGATCCGTGATGCGGATGGCGATGTCCTGAATCTTCTCATCCATCCGGCAGGCCAACTTCCAGCCCAGGTCATGACCCGTTTTGTCGATATCTCCGATCTCGGTCCACCCGGTTTCATCCGGATTGCCGGTCGCTTCAGCGGCGAACACCTCGACTTTTTCCTGGGTCATCAGTTTCCGGAATGAGTTTGTGTTCAGTTTCGCATGGGTCTCTTTCACAGCCGGATTGAAATCACTCGTGTCGGCTGTCCCCTCAAGAAGATTCCGGATCGGTGTCTGAGCATATTTGGAGGTGGCTGTCACGGAGGGGAATGCCGCCCATCCGGTGCTCATGTCGGTCAGATACCCTTCCTCGGCTAAAATCTTCATCACCTGGCGAGCCGCATCCATTCGTAAACCATCCACAAACAGCAACACCTCACCCTTTTTCAGCTTGACCGGGGTATCGGTCTTGTTACTGACCGGGTAACCCGTGCGTTTCACCAGGTTCTGGAACTGAAGGTTGATCCGCTCCAACCAGGGCAGATAGACCGCCCGGATGGCTATCGTCACCGTCTTAATGTCATCAGTCTTCTTCGGGAAGGTCATCGCCCGGATGGCTGCGTCATCGATTTCCCATAAAAACCCCTGATAATTTTCAACGAGTTCCGCTAATGAGTTGCCCGGTGCCTGCTGAATCGTTTTCACCATCCGAGCCAGATGAAGGAGCGCACCTGCCAGTGGCGACCGGTCGAGTTTCGACCATACCCATGATCTCCGCATTCCATGACTGGATTCCAGGCTGAGGATCTTGTCCCCGGCATCCTTCTCCGGCATATTGGCCAGTCCCAGGAGCTGTCCCCGGAGGTGGTCCTCCTGCTGATCGTTGTATTTCGGCCAGGCGGATTGATCTTCGAATAATCCCCTTTGTGGCTTCTCTGGGTGCGCTCTTTCGAGCCAGGACGGGATAGCGGAGTATGATCGGGGTGATTCCACAAACCGATCCCATACGTCTTTCCAGCGTTCTTTTCGCTGACCCAGGAGTTCGGCTGCGGTAAGGGCACCCTCTTTCCGGGGATCGAATTTGAAATGGGATTTGCATTGCAGGCAGAACGCCTCCCACTGATTGTCCTTCCAGGTCTTTTTTATGCTTTCCGGATCATTCAACCACCTCAGAACATCCCGCACAGGGTCCGGCACGATGAGTTGATGGAAGGTTTCGGCGTCCAACCGTTTCCCCGTCAATCGCTCTACCGGTGTATCCATCAGCATCATCAGGGCGCGTTGCATGGCCTTCAGGGTGTCCTGATCCTGGACGACATCGAGTCCAAGACCACCGTCCTTTGAGATCATGAACGCATTCAGGGTCCAATCCCTTCCGCTCCTCTGGGAGAAGATCACACCCCGATATTGAAGCTCTGCCAATGGTTTCAAATGGTCGGGGCAGGCATCCACCGCACGCAGCATCGTTCGGGATATGCCGGGCAGGTAGATCACGGGCACTGCATTCGGAGGCCATTGATCGGAGGGTGGGATGGTTCTTGCGAGCAGGCATCTTATCCAGATCGCGGGTCCGGTGCTGGTCTCCGGTTTGTACTCGCCGAAGGTGATGAAACAGGGTATCCGGTCGCGGATCATGCCTAGGACCGTTTCAAACTGCCGGGTCTCATCCGGCCACAGAATGGCTGCGGGAGGCGTCATGGCACTCCGGTTGTAATCGTTGAGCGCATCCAACCGCGCCAAAAGGGCATCAAGGACGGTGATGTTATTCGCTGTCATCTGTCGCTTCCCTCATCTGGAACCGGGCATTGATTTTCTCTGTCAGCGGGAGGTGATGATCGTTGATCCGGTCGCCCTTGAACTTATGATACCAGGGTGAATCCTGGGTATCTTTCCCCCGATCTTTGCCCCAGTTGATGTTGGGGTTCTTCCGCAAAATGCCTGCGGTCATGAATGGCCGGATGTTCAGACGGACGCCATCGTTCAGATCCGGATTCCACCCGATGGGTTGCTCATTGATCGCTTTCCAGCGGACAAAGATGTCGTAGGGCTGCTCACCGTGCAGAATCAGTTCCAGTTTTTCCTTCAACACTCTGGCAGCGGACAGGCGTTCCCCGGCACCCTCGACACCACGGGTCTGTTCGTCCTCCTGACGTTTGATCCAGTCACCCAGATAATTATACGTTAGAGCCTCAAGTAGTTTTTTATCGAGCTTGTGGTAGTTTACCAGAACGCCGAACCCGTCTTTCAGACCGTCCCAGATGTGCCAGATGAAGGGGCGATGATGGAAAAGTTTGCAGTGTTGCTCGAAGAATTTATTCCTCAGCCAGAAATCGAGATCCTTACCCTCGCATCCGACCGCTTTCAGAAGCGATTCCCGGATCGATGACGACCACTGATCGCCGTATGCGGCGGTGAGCAGGTTGAGGAGGCGGATATGAGCGGGTTCTTCACCCCGTACGGGTGGAATGCAGGTGATGCCGTCTCTGTCGGCGAACGGGAGGAGTTTCTCAGATTGCTTGACCCAGTGTCTGGATTCATCCGAAAGTTCTATCTCGGTATCTGTTTCCGCAGGCCAGAGGTAGCCGAGTAATCTAGCGATGGCAACCTGCAACACGGTTTCGTCGGTTCGCTGGGGTCCGATGGTGGTCCACTTTTTCTCCTGGTCCCAGATCACCGATCCGCAGGGATGGCCGTGGAAGATCCATTGGGTGGGGTCGTCGGAATAGGGTTCTGGTAGTCCACTTGGGAATTGAGTATTTGCTAGATTATCCCATCTCTCCTTATCAAAAAACAATTGACTAAATGTTCCAGGTGTCACATTAACTTTTTGATTGAGAACTCTGACATCTTTTCGAAATTCAGTTGACGAGCAATAAATCCAAAGAGGTGCAATAATTTGTTCAGACTCTGGAATTATCGGTGCAACAGAATCCCCGAAGATATCACCTTCGAAAAGAGTGGCGTTCAAATTGCTCATTCGTTGGATCGCAACGCCCTTTTTTCCTAGCACATTATTCGGTGGAAAATTATGAGCAGAAGAAGCATGGTGAAGATCACCTGAGGCTTTGTCCCATCTTATCAATCTTGATCTTCCAGAATACATGTGCGTAAACTGCGGAGATAATTGAATCCTTTCCCACTTTGCATCTAGCTGAGCAATCTCCCAGAAGCAAATTATGAACTTGTTATCATCACATGTCACGATCCCTTGCCAAGCACGTGCAAATTCTCCGATTAAACTTGTCTGATTTAGTTCATGAACGGTTATTATATAAGAAGGATTTGATTGGAATTTTAAATGCTCAAATTGAATCCATTCAGAATCAAAACTCAGCAATTTACGGCCTTTTTCCATATACGAAACATTCGACAAATCGATTCCACAGAATATACTTTCTTCAGAGGTGTTTTGTGGTCGAATTAACATCAGTGCGACATTGACGACTGCGCCTGAGATTGTTTCGAATGCACCCGCACCCAAACTGACAAGAATGTTTATGTTGTTATTTATTATGATTTTTTTTCGTAGATTCTTAAATCCCGGCAGATAGAGCCAGTTTTGAAGTACAACGATTGCTATCACGCCCGAAGAATCACACATTTGTAGGGTTCTCTCAACAAAAGTTGTAGCTAAGTCATTCTTCGCACATGGATAGTACTTCTCACTGAAGGAACTTAGTTCGTTATTTTGATTTCCGGCGGCAAGATAGGGGACGTTTGTCGCAACGACAGTAAAGCGTTTTATCAATATATCTAGGGCATCCAATGCCCCCTTCGCGGTGATACCCAATTCCTGTTTTTGATAATCCTGCGAGGACTTCAGTTCCGATAATACACTCCTGAGTTTGGGCAATAACGATACGATGTTTGCGGCTTCCAATGTCCCCTGCTTGTTCCGATCCAGCCCGATGATCTCGGTATCGATCAAGCTACCCAATATGGGTGCTTTCTCGAACAGATCATAAAGCTGACCCATTCCGTTTTGCATCCTGTAATCGTCTCCGATCAACTGCACCCACTCCGACCGCTCCACACTCAACGACAACCCCGAACACGCGATCTTCATCGAAGGCAATGGACGATATCCGGATGATCCGGGGAATGTCCATGCTGCAAACGCCAGCGCGAATGCTGCAATCTGCGTACAGCGCTCGTCGATCTCCAGCCCGTGGATGTTATCTCTCAGAACGGCATCACCCGCTTCGTCGGCACTCAGCCCCTCCTCGACCATTCTGAATCGAACCAGAATGTCGAACGCAGCCACAAGGAAGTGGCCTGATCCACAACATGGGTCCAAGACCGTGATCTCCGCTGCTCGATCCGGCCAGCCGTCGAAGGTGCCTGCTGCGGGTCTACCATCATCCAGAAACCTCAAGTAAGGCATCTCGACCGGCAACGAATCCTTTCCATGCCGTCCAACCCACCATGCACCCAGCGTGTTCTGAAGGAGAAAATCCACCATGTAAGGTTCTGTAAACAACTGGGTCACCGCAGGCAGTTCATCCGCTCCGATCTTCACCTCCGAAGCATTGATTTCATCTTTCCGTTTGGCCTGCCAGAACTGGTACACCCACCCCAGCGAATCCCGCGCCTTGAAGGTGTCCACAGCCAGGTCATCCAACAGCTTCTCCAGCTTCTTCTGATGCTCAGGAGGCAATTTCACCTGCAACACCGGTGCATCCGGCCTGAATATCTGGGGCAGCATTTTGGAGGCGTACCGGGCAGCCAGCTCCCACCCGTTCTCGGCACCCTCTTCCGGTGACAATTCCTCGCATTCCTTCAACGTCACGGCCACCCCTTCCGGGTGCATCAACAATCCATTCTCAGCCAGAAACCGGGCGAACAGCATCCGGTGCCAGTGCTCATACGCGCATTCCTGGACCAGGTGACTGATGCCGTGTTTGCCATTCCCGGCCACCTTCTGATCCCCGATCTGTCGTGCCCTGGCTCGTAATCTGTTTCGTAAATCTCGGTCTTCCGGAGTCAAATGCGAAAACGCTTCCGCTGCATCGACAGCAAGCGCTTGCAATGCAATCCGGGAACCTTCCTCGGCGATATCACGGGCTGTCTTAACGGCGGTTTCCAGTTTGTTTCGAAGTGGCTTATCCAACACTCTCATGGGTTGTCCTCATCTGCGTTAAACAATGGTTGATTCCGCTATCCAATCCGGACGGGTCCGCCGGTCTCATCGAGTTTCTTCTTGATCAATGCCTTCACGGTTTCTATCCAGCGATCAATATCATCCACGGTTTTGAAGGTCTGATCGGGGAGGTCGATGTACTCCACGGCCACGTCGGCTTCCTCCGCAGCCGCTTCCCGCACTTTACGAAACCGTTCCGGAAGGGCGGCGATCCGGTCATCCCACGTGCTCAGGTTCATGCTTCGCAGCGATCCCAATACCTCGTCTTCAGTTCCGGTTCTGACTTCAGGAACGACTGTCAGTTTCTGGGATAACAGCAGTTCGTGTTTCTTTTCCGGGGTGAGTTTCTGCCAGTTCTCGTCCTGTTTCAGTTTCTCGAACTCCGATTCATAGGTCTTCTGGTACAGCGCATGCAAAGTCGTCAGCTTATCCCTCAGAACCTGCGTCAGGCTGCCGCACAATCCCGGTACCGGATCGGGTTCCATCAACAGGGATCGATTCTCGATGAGGGCATCAACCTGGGTCTGGATATCCGGAGTTTCCTTTAAATTGGCGGCATAGGATAGCAAGGTCTCCAGGTTCTTCCACCGGAGCATTCGTTCGGTGATCTTTTTCACCAGCCCGGTCCAGGTGTCGTATTGCTTCTCCAGATGATCCTGCTGAGCATGAATGGCGGTGAGTAACTCGTTTCCAGACAGCGCTTCCAGTTTGTTGATTTCACCGATATCGGGCTTGACAGGACGGGGTGGGTCGCCTCCCGCAGTATCTGCCAGCTTTTTCATCTTCTCGGTCAGGATCACGACCGCCTTCTCCTCACCTCCCGGCTGGCAAGGCACCTCCACATGCTGAAGCAGTTTACGAATCTGTATCCGCTGTTTGGCTGTGAGCGGCTTGTCCACGATCCGAAAGTGCGTCTGGCCTATTTTTGCCCGGTCCAGATCACCGGGCGCGATGACCTTATGGGTCGCTGCATCCGTTGCCCGGAGATGCCCACTGACCAGGAGGGTGTAGATCGCACCTTCCAGCGAATCCTTGGGCCAGCCATACGGGGCTTCTTCAAAATTCTTCCGGATATCCGCACCCTTCTGCACCACCGAGGTGAAACGAAGTATCTCCGCAGTTACGGGATGCTTGTCGATATCGCCCTGATAGTCCACGGCTTCCAATGCGGCTTCCGATCCCTTCTTCGCCAGCGTGATCACCTTCTCCCATCCGGGGTGATCTCCGGGATCGAAATCGGGGTAGAGTCGTATCATGCTGCTCTCCGCAGACTGCCTGACAGAATCGGCGAAGTCCGAAGCGATGATCTCATTGCCTCCGCCCTGGAACACCCGGACGCTCTTGAAAATATCCGCGATGAGTTGATCGATGCGGTTTTGGGCATCCCGCTTTTTCGTTTCCATTGCGTTCCGGGCTTCTTCACTCGCACTCTTGGTTTCGTCATTTTTCGATCCAAGAGGTACTCCTCGGATATTCAGTGTTGCAGTAGCAGCATACAATGCGGCAATCGTGGTCCTGATCTCGTCAGAGTTCCTCTTGGGGAGGAACACAAAAATGGCAGGCGAATCCATACCCGCAGCACGAGCCTCTGCCATGACGGAATTTTCGTTTTCTTCCCACCCATCTCTTATCCAGACATAAATCTGCTTGTCTAAGTCCGAAGGTTTCTCCAGTCCGAAATGCAGCTTGATGGATCGAGGCACTTTGGATTTCCCCTGGACCAGCCGGATGGATTTCAACCGCTCACCGCATTCCTTCCGGATCAGGTCGGATCGTTCCTGAGCAACGCGCTGGGGTGAATCGAGAAACCGGGTGACCTGGCTGCGGTATTCGTCGTTCCATGCGCTGAATTCACGAGTTTGCACTTTGTATTCGTTGCCGACCCGCATGATCTTGCCGTCCGTCTCCATCTCCGAGAGCAGTGCTGGTAGGGCTTTTCGAAGTTCAGCGCTCCCGGCAGGCAGATTCTCCACCATCAGATCGGCGAGTGTGTCCGGTGTCGCCCGGATGCCCAGATCGGTACCGGTTTCTCTCGGCAGTTTCCCGATGATGTAAACGAGACCGCAGAGCCTGGCTTTCAGAACGCCCTCCCGGCCATGTTTCTTCAAATCCTGGATATATTCGTAGATCTCACGGGGTAATAATCCAGTCTGTAACAGGTTGGACACGATCTGGTCGAAGATGAAGTCGCCACCCACTACCGTCCCCAGAGGCAGTTCTGCGGTCGCACAGGCGGCTTCGTGAACAACCCTCAACTGGTTTCGAAGTTGCCCGGCAGTCCCGGCCTGGTCCAACGCCTGGAGTGTCTTTTCCCAAAAGCGTCTTCTGACCGGGAGGATCGGATAATCCGCAACGAATACCTCAGTATCCTCATGAATGTGCTCGATCCGGGTGCCGCTCAGGTGCCGAGAAATCTCACCGATGTTCTGGGTCATGATCGCATCGATCTGAGGCGTGTGATCCGGCTTCTTCGGTAAAATCACCTGGCGGATGACACGGTTGACATCGGTGTCTGACAATTCTACCGCAACCGGGAACCTGCCCTTCAGACGTCCTAGCAGAGGTGTTCCCGCCATCGCGGTCTGACCGGTGCCGACAAACATCAACTTCCCACCGAACGCCTTACAACAGGTTTCTACCATTTCCTGGATAGCCATCGAGCGATCCTGGTTCTGCCCGATGAACTGCTGAATTTCATCGAGGACTACAAGGGTGAGCGGGAATTTGCCGTACATCGATTTCAATGCTCTCTCGATAACGGTCTTCATCTGGTCATTGGTGACATCCGTCACCTTCGAAAACTGCACTTTCAGGAGTTCCCTCACCTTTGAGGCGGATTCCGCAAAGTCCGGGTAAACATTCAATAGCGCTTTTGAGATCAGCGGAGAGACATACAGGTTTGATAACTCGTACTGCCAATCCTTGCCCTCATTTTCAACAGCGGACTTGACCATCTCGTAATACCCCTGTTCCTTGAGCCACAGTTCGAAACAGGCGATGGGGTATTGCTCAGCGAAACCGAGAGATTTGAAAATGATCCCCAGCAGTGTCAAACGAACCTGATCCCCTGCGCCTGAACCCAGGGTGCCGGAAGCGGCATGCAGACCGCCTTCACGATTCCCAAGCGTGCTGATCTCCTTCAGTGTGTCCTTGATGGAATCCGGCAGTTTAGCAAGCCCCCGTGCAGTCGCGTTATCCTCCGGGAACGTGTAGTCCGTCCAGAGCGTTTTGAGCATCTTGACCAGATGGGACTTCCCTGAACCATAGAAACCTGAAACCCAGACCCCCGGTTGCTCGGATTCGTAAACATTGTTCCGGAAGGTTTCCAGAATCCGCGCAAGACCACGGGCATATTCGCCGTCACAGACAAAGGTTTCCAACTCATACCGCAGTGTTTCCTGTTCCTTGGGTGTGAGCTTGTCTTTGACTACGACATAGCCTTCATTCTTGATTTTATTGATCGTCGGGTCTTTCAGATAAATGGTTCGGTTGAGCATACGTTACTCCTATTCATCGTGAGCCGTAATGGGGACAGCCAGGTAGTTCCACCCATCCCGTGCATCCAATAAACGATAATTCTGATCTTCGTATTCACCGGGGAAAAACACCAGGAGTCGCCCCCGGATATCATTTAATAGGTCGTTGACCACATCCGATACGTGCAGGAATCCGAACAACCCTGCTACACCGGAAATGGCAACGACGGTGTCGGTATCCACATCATCCGTTTTCAGTACCGAGATAATCTGATCCACAACATGTTGCTTGAAATAGGGCAGCAGGTTTTCAAGGTCGGTGGGGGATTCGAAATAACTGTCCTTGTATTCCTGCTGAGCCATCCACTCACCAAATATGTCGATGATGTCAATATGTTTCCAACCATGCCCCGCCTGCCGGGTTGCCAGATCGAACTCATCGATCCTCATTCGAAGTCGTCGCTCCTCGGTCTTGTCGTATACGATGAACCAGACCTTCTGAGCGCCGGGGATGGATTTCAACCAGGGTGTGGAGACGAACTTGGCGTATTTTTTTATCAGCTCATTAACTCTGCTCATGCAGCCATTCCTTTTCTGCTGGCGACAGCCACTGGTCAAAACGGATTTCGATCACGGTATCGACTCTGAGGAATGAGACCAATCCCCTGCGGGAGGCCGCCGCGACCATCTCCAGAAGCTCATGTTCATCGCGGTCCAGGATTCTCGACCACGGACTGGAGAGCAGCCGGTTATCCCGATAACCCTCCAGCCAGGCCAGGAAGAGGGCATACACCGTGTTTTCCGGAGTTGTGACAGGCCGCCTTCGGATCTTCTTGACCTTGCCTTCCAGATGACCCGACTGAGTCCAGGATGACCCGATATTCTGTGATACCGACCTGAGTGTATTGGCGCTGAACCTGTCCGGGAACTTCGTCTGGATGAACTCCTCGATGTTCGAGCTGATGATTGAGGTTCCAACCTCCAGACCGAGTATGAAATCACAAGAAGCCCGAAGCAGGGGGTCACGGCCAACGGCACAGAGCAGGGCGAGGAGTGGCCGGGCATCGGTATTAATGCTCCAGAGCCGTCTGAGATGGCGGAATATCGGTATTTCGGGGGACAGCCCGTACTCATCCTTGAGATGTCGAATGGTGAGTTTCCGATTTTTGACAGTGGACTTCTCCAACGCATTGTCCTCAACAACTGCGCGGCTGTAATCACTGAAGCCTGCGGTATCCGGGAGGAGATCGAAGAGCCGGGAAATTTCCTGGAGCATCATTGTCCGGCTTGTGTGCGCGGTATGGTTGCCGTCCTTGAATCCGAAGAAGTCTCGCGGCGTAATTCGGTTGTTTTTCTGCTTTGAAAAATCATCCATGTTGAACAGCGGACTCACTGGGTATCTCCGGTCACATGCTGATCGGTGGCTTTGCCGCTGCGGACCCACTCGTCAACCTCGGAGATTTTGAACTTCCAGAGCCTACCGACTTTATGCGCCGGGATACCCCGTCTCTCGATCCAGCGGTAGATGGTGTCGGTACTGACTCCCAGGTGTTTTGAGATTTGCTCAACAGATAGCCACCGATTTTTCATGCTCACTCCCTCCCCGACATAATGTTTGCGGGTTCATGCAGAGTAAATCATACCAGAGTCGGATTGGAAAGGAAATCCTGGAAACTCGTTACGGGAGATAGACACAGAAATCTTACAACCAACTTAACATCAAGAGTTTGGGTGATAATCTGAGGAACCTGATAAGTCTGAGTCTCATTGATCTGTTAATCCAATTTATGAGGCACTGGTGGACGGAAACACTCTCAGACAGAACTGAATCTTTCATGAAATGTAACTGAGAGAAGAGGGGTTAAGGGAGTTGTCAATGGTTGTGTGGTACCGCATCTGGTACCAGTGCTGGTACCTGGGTTGGTACCTGCGACGGTGGATGGTCGGGTGAAAGAAAGGCGAATCTTGGTACCAGGGTTGGTACCAGGTCTGGTACAGGGGTTGGTACCACTGTTGGTACCAGGTCTGGTACAGGGTCTGGTACCAGGTTTGGTACCACTGTTGGTACAGGGTCTGGTACCTGCAATGGCGTAAGAAAGGCGAAAATCTGGTACCAGTGTTGGTACCAGTGTTGGTACCTGAGAAGGGGAGAAAGAAAGGCGAAAATCAGCGGAATATTTTTTTCCGCGAACCTATATAAGTATACTAATATATTAAGTGAGACTCTGAAGTATTTTTCTTCCATTACTCTACCTCAGAAAATACCTCTTCTATCTCACTCTGTCTCACAGTGGTGTCGCGTCCACGCGCACGCGCACGTATTCGCGACCCCAGCGGATTTTTGGGAGGCCCCAGACCGTTAGAGAGGAATTCGATAATCGCTCAGACCGGTCTCACACGCACCCCCTGTAACTGTCGTTGATTGTATCGCGCTTACCGATTAGAATCTGGGTGTTGGGTTTCATCCCATCTCTCCAGAAGGTGCAGGGTTTGCTATGAAGGAATTCGGTAAGCTGACATTCAAAAGCCCCCGCGAGATTTGGCCAAGCGAATCCAGAGACTTCACTCCGTGGCTCGCGGACAATATTGGGCTTCTCGGTGAAGCGCTGGGAATGGAACTAGAGCTTGTTGAGCGCGAGGTGGGTGTCGGTAATTTTTCTGTGGATCTCCTTGCAAAAGATCTGGGGACAGGACGGAATGTTGTAATTGAAAACCAGTTTGGCTCCACCGATCATGACCACATGGGAAAGCTGCTCACGTATGGCGCAGGGTTGGAAGCATCGACGATCATCTGGGTCGCAGAGAACATCCGAGATGAGCACAGGCTCACTCTGGAGTGGCTGAACCAGCACACTGACGATGACATCCAGTTTTTCGGGATCACTGTTGAAATATTCCAGATCGACGACTCCAAACCGGCCTTCAGTTTCAAACTAGTGGTGTTCCCTAACGAATGGCAACGGGACACATCACCATCGTCCAGTGCGAAACTGACAGCGCGAGAGGAAGCCTATAAAAATTTCTTCCAGGTGGTCATAGACGAACTTCGTCAGAAGCATCATTATACAGGGGCAAAGGTCGGTCAACCCCAGAGCTGGTACAGTTTTTCATCTGGATGCTCAGGGATAACGTATGCACTCAGCTTCGCGATGGGTGACAAAGTCCGAGTTGAGCTTTACATCGATGTGGGTGACCAAGATAAAAACAAAGAACTGTTCGATCACCTGTTCCAGAAAAAAGAATCCATCGAGGGTGAAATCGGACAGGAGCTGTCCTGGGAACGGTTGGACGAGAAGCGAGCAAGTCGGATTGCGATTTATAGAGCAGGTTCCGTTATCAATGACGAGAAAGTCCTTGATGAGATTAGACGCTGGGGGATCGAGGGATTGCTCAAGTTCAAATCCGTGTTCAGCTCTCATCTGAAGGCGTATAAGTCGAGATGACACCTTCATCTGCGTCGGAACGCCCTGGATACTCTTGCGCTGGGCTTCATCCCCAGAGGATGGAACAATGAACCGCATCGAAATTCTATTCGACCGAATGGATGAGTGGCGGCACCTCCCCAATTACCAACTTGAACGTCGGGCGGATTTGTTTTTCTCTCTGTATCTGCCGGAAGTGCTGTCAGAAAAACTTGGCTTCCCGGTTTTGGATCGGATCATTCCGGAATTCCCGGTCCGGATCGGAACGATCTATCCAGACATCCCCATCGATAAGTCGTACAAACTCGACTATGTCGCCCTCGCCGCTGATGCTGGGAAGGCAATCCTCGTCGAGTTAAAAACGGAGGGAATGTCGCGACGTGATAAACAGGACAACTATTTGCAGGCGGCATGCGATGTCGGTTTCAAAGCTCTTGTCGAAGGTGTGATCGAAATCTTCTGCGCAACCAATGCGAAGCGGAAGTATTTTGTTCTGCTAGACCTGATGGAGTCGATGGAGCTTATCCGGATTCCAAAGGAACTGAGAACGATCATGTCCCGCCGTCATCTACAGGGTGCGACAGAAGCATCGCGTCTCATTGAGGTAACAGCATGCCCGGCGACTTCTCTCATCGTCTATATTCAGCCGAACAGTGAGGGAGATAGGATCATCTCCTTTGAGGAGTTCAGGGGTGTCGTACAGAGATACGATGACCCTGTCTCAAGCCGCTTTGCCAAGTCACTTTCCGAGTGGGCTGAGATAAAAGCCGGAGAGAAGTGCTGAGGACTTCCTGAAAAGAATTGTAGCGTTCGGCTCTCCCTACGGAAATCTGGGCGGCAGACACAAAACGCAAGATTTGCCCCTAGAATCGACTTGATCACCCCAACCATAATTTCCCACCACCTCGACGTCAAAAACCCTTCCTGGAGCTTCCTGGACGCTTTCCCGGTGGTTCGGGGGGAATAGTCAAGGGTGATCATTCTGATCGACACGATATCCACCAGTCACAAACCTCTAACCAACTCGGCAATCGGCCATTCTCGCTGATCGGAACACCAGGATGGTGGAGTGGGATTCCCGAATCCTGTCAGATGGATGACTGAGGGTGGTGGCTGCCCGTGACTCTCAAAAAAAGCCATTCGAGCAATGAAGATTACTCCGGCGATGTGATGTGTGGGAATGTGTTTTTAGAGAGTAGCACGTGAGTTCACACGCGCCTCTCTATTAGAGAAGCGCGTGTGGTTTTTCACTAGCATCTTGTTTTCATGAAAAAAATGGATGTGAGATCACGATGGAGGAGCGCTTCCGCCCCTCCGAACCATCACGAACATCCAGAGAGATTTCCCACGAGCGAGACGATCCTGGCGGGTCCAAAATTTGGGATACCTGGAATTTTGGCGAGTGCTCTCGGTAAAAACAGGAGTGGGGCAGGGGGCATATTCAAGGCCCCCCTGTTATTGGACATTCACAATATCCGGTGAATGAACCCAAACCAAACCCCCAGTATCGGTTGAAGGTACCCCGCAGACTGATAAATGCCTTGGTCCAAGTCGCTCTGCCAGGCACCCTCATCGACGTTCGAATCCTGCTGGAAATTCGATGGCCGCAATTCCCCGTTTGTGGCCATAGAGATGGATAGAGGTGTTGACGAGAAGGTTGATCTCGCTCTTTAAATCAGGTCTATTTGAGACCTCTTCATCCATTCAGAGCATCTGGATTTTAAAAACCGATTTTAAAGGGCATTGATCCCCAAACCAGGGTTGGGTATTCCCCGAACCCCCCGGATTGGTTATAGGGCAAACTGGAGCGTTTTTTTGATTGGTTATCAGGTGGTGTCGATAACGGCTCCACTCAAATCTTGATACAGCGTTCCGCTCCGGATTGCACTCGATCAAGATTATGGAGATAGACCATTGTTGTCCGGGGATCGGTGTGACGTGCCATTGCCTGAGCTTGCTGGAGGGATGCACCTCCCCGGATGCTCAATGTGATGGCAGTGTGCCGGAGGGAGTGTGCTGATAACCGGTCGCTGTCCAGGGCAATCCCCCGAAAAATGCTCTTGATGATCCGTCGGATACTGCGCGTTGCCAGCGGTGCCCCGCTGGTGCGGTTGGAGTGGGACGCAAACAGAGGATCGCTGTCGGAGGATATCTTCCGAGTCGCCAGATACTGGTTGATCGGTTTCAAGGTCTCCGGCAGCAACAGCACGAAATCGTCCTTCGCATCGCGACCCTTCCCCTGTACCCAGAGCACGGCTTCACCAGACTGCTGACGAATATCCCCCACCGTTGCCCGAGCAATCTCGATTGTTCTGAGTCCGGTCCTGACCATCAGGTTGAACAGGGCGTAATCCCGGAGACCGTCCTGGGTCCTGGTGTCGATGGATTCCAGAGCTTCTCGTACCTGTTCCGGTATCAGGCACTCCTTGCGGAATCCCCTCGGTTTCTTCGCCCCTTTAACACCTCTCGCTATATTCGGGTATATTTTTTCAGCCTCCAGCCACTCAAACAGTTTCCGGACTGCGGTCAGGTAACTGGAGATGGTGTACGCGTTCCTACCGTATTCACTGATGGATTTCTTGTAAATCAGGATATCCTCACGAGTAAGGACCGACAGATTGAAAACCCGCCCCGTCGTTCTCAGCCATTCTGTAAATTGCTGAAGAGATCGCCGGTACGTTTCTCTGGATGCTGCTGTCACGTCCTGAGATACCAGGAAACGTTCGATGCAATGATCCAGCATAACAGGGACGGTTAGAGCACTCCCTGGACTGGTTTCAACCGGCACGATTTGTGTGATCAAGGTTAAGTTCATTGGTCACCTCCTGTGAGATATACGATTGAATCCGGGATTTTATTTGGTTGGGTCAGGATTTGTCATATGTAAATGAGGGTTTCTCTATTTTTGCAGATTATCTGCCTGAGAAACGATTCTCTTCTCCTTGACAATCCGTTTTGATTGGATCAATTTTAACCTAGCTATTCGGGATCACCTCGATGAGAAAAAGTTCCGGATGAGGAGGTAATATGACAATAAATATGCAGCAAATTATTTCCATAGCAAAAACTGTTTGGGACATTGCTTCATCCGAAGATGTTCGTGACCTTGCGCATGATATCTTTGACTACATCAAGCAGAATTCACAGCATAAAGAGGACTTTAATGAGGACCAATATGTTTCAAAGGCGCTACATCGCATGAACACAAAGATGCCCCCCAAAATTGCACTCGCAGGAATGACATCTTCAGGTAAATCCAGCTTAATTAATTGTCTATTTGGAGAGCCATTATCAACGGTTAAGAGAACACCTGATACGACCGATTCTGTTTTGATGGCAAAATTCCCTAGTGGATTAACAATTTACGATACCCCTGGTATAGCCGGAGATGAAAAGAACGAGAATGTGACACGTCTCTTTTTGGGGTTACCTCAGGACCCCGATTTAGGACTTGTTGATAAAATACCTTTCAAAGAAAAAAGTACATCACCTAAAACCTATATCCAAGGATCAATAATCTCTGAGAAAGCTCCAATAGACGCCGTGTTATTTGTGGTTGATCTCTCTAGAACTCTGACCAGACTAGATAAAAAAGCATTGCGAACGTTTTATTTGGAATTAGAAAAAAAATACTCACCGTATGTAGTCGCAACGGGCACACATCTCGATGTGTTACAGAACGAGTGTGAGGATGAAGAGAGAAATCAAATGATGTCAACTTATGGTGATATTACTGGTAATTGTCTCATTCCGGTTTCAAATTCAACAAAAGAGGGATTAGCACAGCTTGTCCTTAATTTCTTCCGCATATTACCGGATAAGGTCTCGCTATCTAAGATGCAGGAGTCCCTAACAATAGAACAAAAATTGGGTAGATTGTCTTTTGTCTTAAATGAATCAAGTAGGTTTCTGGCAGAATTATCAATGCTTAAAGGGAACCAACATCGGGATATTCTTCTTGGAACGATGTCAATGTTCGCGATGATCTCCGTTCACTACTCGGTGGAAGAGAATGTTTGGCAAGAATACAACGGTGACCTAGTTGCTTTAAGTGAGCATGCAGCAACGCATGGTGTCAAACGTATTAAAACACCCAGAGACCCAGAAGGATTCTGGGAATATCTAAGATCATTACTCTTCCGGACTAAATTTTTTGACACCGTTAATGAGTATCATCCGATTGGATTGTTAGGATTGAAAGAAGTTCTACCGCGAATTTACAGTCTTCTCTCTGAGCTTGAACAACTCGATACCAAGATTGAACCTCAGACCATCCTGGAACAACTTGACAACAATACCGATGACATAAGTAAATATGTCACCTCAGGGCGGATAGATGATCTGACTTCTCTGATATATGACCTCTTTCTCTATCTGTTTGAGGGAACCCTTGATAAACAGTGAGTATCAAAATTGTCTAATGGCGATCCCATTTGTTACACCGAAAGTCAATGATAATGGGATCGATATCGTCGCGTACCGTGATCCGCTGGGAACGCAATCTCCCTAATTTAAGTGCATGTGAAGTATCGAATTTCTCCCGACATTGGTAAGCAGACATGAGACGATCCACGGATTGATGCGGCCCACACCTTCAATTCAGCGGCATACGAGGGCGCATGAGGGACGAATCCAAGAGTAGGTGAAGAGGTTATCAAAATCACCCTGGATTAAGTTGTCGTGTGTGCGACTTTGAACCTGATTCATGCAACCTGTGAGCGTAGAACATTCCATGTCTGTGTTATCGAAGCTATCGACTTGTCCGGTGGAATCTGCAAAGGAAGCCCAACCAGTGCCAGATTTACGGGGCGGCCCCCGCTGGACAGGGTTGCTTTTGCAACAGTTCGATCATAATCAGCAAGTCGTTCCCATGTCTGGCTGTGCATTGGATAGACAAGGACCGCCGTGATTTCGGGTCCGTCAAAGACCGAGGAGTATGCAAGAATCTGATGCAAATCGTGGCGGTGCTCCTCACGCATTTCTTCAGAGAGAGCAAGCCACCGGGTTTCATCCATTTCCTGGAAATGAGCCTTGTATTTTGCGTCGATGACAAAGACATGGTTTTCGTGACGCACTACCAGATCCGGAATCAGTGTCTTCATGCTTGTATGCGATCCACGATCCCAGTTGATCGGAACAACGGTCTCATCAGCACGACCGGCCAGAACCTGCCCTCCGAACTCGTGTGCCCATGCTCGTGTTATATTTTCGACCCAACACTCAAAGAGCCGGTGCATGGGCATGGACCAGGCAAGTCCGTCCGTTTCCGATGATCCGGCGAGACCACGTTCATCGACAATCCAGCCAAGTGCCTGAATGCCACGCATGAGGATTTGTGATGGAAGTCCGACTGCTTTGGTGAGCTGCACCAGGTTATGCTTGTCCGGTACCCGTGCTGCACTGTCTTTAACTCCATAGATCAGTTCTTCAGCTTGCATAGCAAGACGCCGGGCAACAATATCAACGACCGCATATGGGATCAGAGAGCGGTGTACTTTTTCCAGACCCCATCGGAGATAGCTGCGCAGAATGACGTCCGGACCCAGCTCAGGAAATCGGCACGGCAACTGATGGAAAGCACCTCGACCCATCTGTTCTGTTACATACCGTTTCCAGACAATCTGACCCCTCGGATTCTGTCGCACTTCTTCGTGCATACGGAACCCGCTGCGGATCTCTCTCAGAAGACTTGCCAGACGCTGCAATACCGGACCGGCAAGCACCCAGGGAGGAATCTCACGTGCGCTGCCGGGAACAAGTGGCATCTCCAGTACTTGCGGTGATGCAACCCATCCAATAGATGCAAGCAGTGGCCCGATACCATCCCACCCGAAACGCGGACGGACAACAATGCCACCGGCGATCTTGTGTGTATCCGGGGAACGCAAAGGCACAGCTCCGACGACGCCACCAGGCCGAAGACGGAGTGCTATCTCTGTGGTTTCTGCCACCAGTTCGGGTTTTATCTCCAGTGAAGTGAATTGAGGACGGTTTGTGCTGATGAAGTTCTCAGCATGCGCGTTCCAACTTCGATCTCGCCCTCCGATTCCGAACAAACCGGGTTCAATGGGGAGTGGTGAACCTTGATCGGACAGGGTCAGTAATGGCCGCTGCGTCGGCTTCCAGGTCGACACGAAAGCAGAGCGCTGTCGCCGCTTATTAGCTGCTATTCCCATTCTTACTTATCTCTGATTCCAGCCAGTCAAGGTATGCCCGGAGTTCGCTCTCACACGCACCCAGACGGCCTTCCTGTAAATATTCCCTGATCAATGGGGTCAATTCGAATCTCAGACGACGTGCCAATTCCTCGTTTGAATCCGCCAGAAAGTAAGCATGTCCCGGAGTCAGAACAAGTGCCTCGTCCGGCGCATACTGCGCGAAAACATCCTGCAGGCGACCGAATGCCTCGACAGCTAATGTACTCCCCTGCGCTTCAAGCACTGCGATGCTGGGCCAAACATCCACGAAGGCAAAACGTCGACGAACAGCCAGATCAAGAATCGCGATGGAGCGGTCTGCACTGTTCATGGTACCCAGAATGAAAAGACCCTGCGGGATTTCCAGGGTGTCTGTTCCGTCGTCGAGCACTTGTGGCAGATTTACTCGCCTTCCCAAGCCTTGCGCGATCTCACGTGACTCGAAAAGGTAAATAGCTTCGCCGAGTACACGTCCAAGGTCAGCTCGATTGATCTCATCAATAACAAGCAGGAAGTCCCCATCCCTGGCCTGCCGGGCAGCATTGACGAGCCACCCGCCCTTCACCTGGAAGCGAAGTGAAGCCCCAGCCACATCCGGGGAAATTCCGGCCACAAATGTTTCATACGTGACTGCCGGATGAAATTGCACGGACATCCCGTGACCATTGAAATCATCAGCGAGAATCTGCCCTGCCAGGCGCGTTTTACCGGTTCCCGGTGGTCCCTGCAGCACGACAAATCGTCTCTCTCGTAACAATGAATGTACCTGACTTTTCTCAATACCTGGGAAGAGATATCCCCGAAGTGCATTCTTGAGTCTGTCTGTTTCTTCCTGCGCCGTTTTGAGCGGCGTCCAGGCTCTTTCCCAGGCATAAAAATCGAGGAAGGCTGAGACAACTTTAAAGGCTCTGTCTGCTTTGCCGGGAACTCTGACTGCGGCGTATATGTAATTGCCGTATCTAGCGATTACCTTGGAAAATTGTGCGAAGTTTGATCGCATGACCTGAGGGAACGGTTCAGACAGATTGGTCGGATCATGTTTTACCCACATCGGTATACCATAATCATGTGCGAGGTGACGCCGAAGGGCTTGCAGATGCCGTGCGTGCCCTGGACGTCCCAGAATCTGCTCGTCAGGATTCAGTCCGCGAGTCCCACACACAAATGTCAGGAGACTGCCGCTTTCCTCATCACCACTGGCTTCAACCGGAAACCAGATGAGCGACATGCCGCCATATACACCACTTGATGGACTTTCTTCATGAACCATTCCTGCGAATGATACCGCGTCCGATCCTGGTATCAGCGCGACACGCAACGAATATCGAGACCTTACTTGATACCGTGTTCCAAATATACCTTCGATGGCCTGCTTTGTCTGCTCCGAAAGTGTGTCACGACTGATCCCGCTGGGTTGACCGGCTGCAATCAGGGTAGCTAAAGATTCAAGACTCATTGTCAGCTCCTCCTATGGAGACAGCTCCTGATATTATCAAAACCCATCAGAATTGGCATCGATCCTATCGAAATTTATCAAGCGGATACCAGAGCATCCAATTTATGAAGATCCTCATCCGCTTCCTACCGCAACCTACTCTTAAACTCCTCGAAAATCTGGAGTAAAGAGAATCATTCCGACCGGGGAGTGGATCGACCTCTCTTATAACCTGGTGTAGGAAGCATGTACGAAAACGAGAAAAGCCACAACGACAGACGAAATCAGCATTGTCTGGCGAAATAGAACTGCGTATGATGTATTTGGATTATTACAACCAGGCGGGGGAGAACTCATGGCATCAAAGAAAATATCAAGATCGCGGGAGTTGGCGGCAAAAACCATCTTTGCTGCATTCCAGATTCTCAAAGAGAACGACGGTGAGATGAAGGGCAGTGATGTGGTCAATCAGATCCCGGATCGGGTCGATCTGGATGAATGGGCGAAGGAGCGGTACGAGAAGACTGGGTACATCCGGTGGGAGTCCATCCTGCACTTTTTCTCCATCGACTGCATTAAAGCCGGATATCTGGTGAAGAAGTCCGGAGTTTGGTACCTCACAGAGGAAGGTGAGGAATCCCTCAAACTAGGTCCGGTTGAGTTGCTGAATTCCGCCCAGTAGGCTTATCGGAAATGGCGTGCAGAGAATCCCCGCTCTGAAGTCGTCGATACCGGCGACAGTGATCAACCTGAAGGGGAGGATGCCATCACTCTCGATCAAATCAAACAGCTCGCATCCCAGAGCCTTGAGCGACACATCCAATCGAAGAATCCGTATGAGTTCCAGGATCTGGCTGCGGCACTGCTGAGGGGCATGGGGTACTATACACCGTTCGTGTCACCCAAAGGCAAGGATGGCGGCATCGATATCGTCGCGTACCGCGATCCTCTGGGAACCCAGTCACATCGAATCAAAGTGCAGGTGAAGCATCGAGGTTCCCCCGCCAGCGTTCAGGAAGTCCGACAGCTTATGGGAATTCTACAAAAGGACGGGGATGTGGGAATTTTCATCTCTACCGGCGGCTTTACACCAGATGCCAAGGTGACCGCCAGGGAGTCCCACGTGCATGTGGAGCTGATCGATCTGGAGAGGTTTATCGAGCTGTGGCAGGACTTCTATCACAAGTTGGTGGACGAGGATAAGGCACACCTCCCACTGATTCCGGTTTATTTCCTGGCTCCGTCTGAATAGACTGGGTGAATGGTGATTGGAAGTTGCCATAATGACAAGAACCGCTTCGACAAACAGAACTCCATTGAAGGTGGTAAGATATGAGAACCGTAAAATCCATTCTTGAAAAAGCCTCCAAGGAACAACGGGAAGGTTTGCGAAAATTACTCGACACAGTTGTCTGTGAAAACGACTCGCCAGACCAACTCATCAGAGGAATCCGATGGTTGCATCGCAACTTATTCGAGGATTTCTACCGTGATGTATTTGATCAGCCAGAGTCTTACAAGGATATTCTCCATTCGGTCTGCAACCACCTGAAAGTTCCCTTTAAAAAATACGAAACCTGTGCTGAACTTGAGGGGCACATTGCACAAAAGGTCATGGATACAGTCTGGAATAAGATGACGGCAACTCAGCGTGAAGAGATGGAAGCTGAGTTGATCAAGATTGCTGAGAACCTGGGTAAAAAAGGCGAGTGGCTCAAAGCTGGAGGACTCGCAGGAGCAGTTGTTGCCGCAGAGCTTGGTGGATTCACAACCTACATCCTTGCCACATCCGGGCTTGCTGCTATCACGGGCGTGATCGGGATAACACTCCCTTTCGCTGTCTATACCACAATGACGACCGCGATGGGCGTTATTCTGGGTCCGGTTGGATGGATTGGAGCCGGTATTTTTGCTATCTGGAAAATTACCGGTCCCAACTTTAAAAAGCTCATCCCTGCGATTCTTTACATCTCACTCGTACGTCAACTCCAGAATTCGGCACAGTGAGTCTGGAAACACAGGTCAGAAGCAAGCATGAGGCTTTGCGACTCAACGTCCATTACCGAGAGTCCCTTGATCTGTAATCAGTCAGCAATGATCACGTCAATTCGGCATGGGGATACCGATTCACAGAAATCCCAGAACGAGACGAACTCGCTTCCAAAAGCTAGATATAGGCTAGATTTTTCTGGAGATAAAAAACCGGAGCCTCGTAAAGCCCCGGTTTTATTATGCGCCCGGCGTGATTCGAACACGCGACCTCTTGCTCCGGAGGCAAGCGCTCTATCCAGCTGAGCTACGGGCGCTCAAACACCCCGACTCTAGTCATCCACCCCCACCTTGTCAAGCAAATGATGCGCATCCCATACAAAACAACCACTCCTTGCGCCTGACCGCTTGTTTTTCTCTTTTCAAAAGACTAAAATAACTCTTCCAAACCTCATCCCGGACCTTCCACCGCTACTTCCAGGAGGACGCGGACGTGATACATCAACACGAACCCCATCGCGACTTTCTCACCGGAGTCTACTCGCGGTCGGCCTACAGCACCCGACTTCAGGAAGAATCCGCCCGCGCCGCTCGCGCCAAAAACGAATTCTCAATCCTCCTGCTCGATATCGACTACTTCAAATCCATCAACGACTCCTACGGCCACGCCCGCGGCGACCAGATTCTCATCGAATTCGCACGCCGCCTCCAAGACTGCCTCCGCGACTCCGATCTCGTGTTCCGCTTCGGCGGCGACGAATTCGTCGTCCTGCTCCCCAACTGCTCCCGACAAAACGCCCGCCTCCTCGCAGAACGCTTCCTCGCCGCCGTCCAGTCCCCTCCCATCGACGGCACCCCCCCTCTGTCCATCTCCGTCTGTATCGGCATCGCCTGCTTTCCCTCAGACCACTCCGACCCGGACCACCTCTTCGAAATCGCCGACCTCCGCATGCTCGACGGCAAACGCCGCGGCCGCGGTTCTATCGTCGATTCACAACCCGATATCGCCACCGAACTGAGCTTCGATTCCATGACCCGTCCCTTCGATCGCGAATACGAAATCCAGGCCGCAAACCGATTCTGCGAGGCTGTCTCCGAATCATCCCGCGGGATTCTTATCGTGACCGGTGAGTTCGGTTCGGGCCGCTCCCGGTTCCTCCGCGAAGTCAAATCCACCGCCCATATCCACGGCATGGAATTCATCTGGATGGCCTCGGCCACAGTCCCGGCCAAAAAGCAATTCCAGGTTCTCGTCAAATCCAAACGCGATATCCGGTTGAATTTCCGAGGCTGTAAAAATGTCGCGGATCATGTCGCCGTGATCGAAAAAGCGATCCTGGACAATCGCATCCAACGCCTGATGTTCATCCTCGACGACCTCGACCGCGCCGACGCCGGCTCGATCGATGTCCTCTCCACAATGCTCCACTCGCAAACACCCTGCGCCATCGCAGTCTGCGCAAGCCTCCCCCGAGGCATCGATCTCGGACACTACCCCCTCTCGGCCCCCATCCGCGACATCATCCACCTCACACCGATCTCCCGCGAATCTCTCAAGATCTGGCTCCGAAATCTCATCCGCTGGGAAGCCCCGGACCCGATCATCAATCGACTCTATGCCGAAACCGGCGGATTTCCCGGCAATATCCGGAAGGCCGTCACCTTCCTGATCCAACGCGGCATTCTCAAACGCAACAACGATGACTGGACCGTGTCCGAGACCTTCGACGAACTGAAACTCGCCGAACGTCTGGGCTTCGAATTCCAGCGCCAGGCCATCGCACTCCCCTCTCTGCTCACCCCCTTCATCGGACGCTCCGAGGAAATCCAGAAACTGACCAAAATCCTCGACGGTAAACGCCTCGTCACGGTCACCGGCCCCGGTGGCAGCGGAAAAACACGCCTCGCACTGAAAGTCGCGTCCGATCGGGTCACGCATTTCCGACACGGCTGCTTCTTCGTCGCATTCGCCGCGGTCGCATCGCCCGACTTCCTCGTTTCGACGATCGCCGATACCATCCGGTTCACGTTCTCCGGACGCCTGGATCCCAAAACCGAACTGCTGGATTATCTGCGCGAAAAGGAAATGCTGCTCATTTTCGACAACTGCGAGTATCTCCAGGAAGGCGTTTCGATCGTCGCCGAAATGCTCGAAAAATGCCACTTCCTCAAGATCATCGCCACCTCACAGCATCGTCTCAAAGTCCGCGGCGAAACGGTTCTGGAACTGCGCGGCATGCCGTACCCGACGGACATCGGGCAATTCGACGGGGATGAGTTCACTGCGGTCCGCCTGTTCGTTCAGAATGCCCAGTTCGCTGATTTCGCTTTCCGCCCGACGCCGGAAGACCGCGCTCAGATCATCCGCATCTGTCGGATGGTCGAGGGACTCCCTCTGGCCATCGAACTCGCATCGGCATGGGTCCGCGTGCTGTCCTGCGCGATGATCGCCGAGGAAATCGAGAAGAACCTGGACTTTCTCGAATCGTGCGAAGCCGATATCCCTCCCCGGCAACGAAGCCTGCGGGCAGTGTTCGAACACGCCTGGAAACTCCTTGCCCCGCCGGTTCGACAGGCATACGCCAGACTGGCAATCTTCCGCGGCGGTTTCACGGTCGACGCGGCAGCGGCGGTCGCGTCCGTCACCCCCATGGATCTCGCAACGCTTAAAGACTGCTCTTTCGTGTATAAAACACTGTCGGAACGATATTTCCTGCTGGAAGTCCTCCGCCTATACGCGGTGGAAAAGCTGAGAAAATCCGGTGATGACCACACGAAGGTCCGGTCCGGCGCCGCGAGTTACTTCGCGGAACTGCTCGATCGCGACACGGCCCATGACAGCACCGATTCATCCGCCATGGAACGGATCGCCGCGGAAATCGACAACATCCGGTCCGGATGGCAGTATGCGATCGAAATGCGCGATCAGGCCTTGCTGGAACGATACTTCAACGGTCTGAGCGCTTACTACGATCGAACGGGCCTGTTCAACGAAGCCGAAACGCTCTGCCGGATGTCCATCGAGGGTCTGACGCAGGACGTGGGACCGTCGCAGATCACGCCGGAAATCCGGACGCTGATCGGACGGATCCATAATCTGCATGGCTCTTTTCTGTTCGGGTTGTCTCAGTATGATCACGCGAAACAGGCCTTCACCAAGGGCATGGTCATGTTCCGGGATCTCCAGAACTACCAGGAACTCGCCGCCTCGCTCAATGGATTGGGCGGGATCGCCATGCGGGCCGGAAACTATCAGCAGGCCCGCGAGATCTACGACAAGAGCCTGGAACTGCGCCGGAAACTCGGTGACAAACGCGGAATCGCATCCTCCCTGAATAATCTCGCCAACGTCCAAGGTGCCCTCGGGGATACACTCGGATCACTCCAGCGCTACGAGGAAAGTCTCGCGATCGTCAGGGAACTCGGGGATCGCAAAGCCATCGCCACCCTGCTGGCCAACGTCGGCATCTCCGCCGGTATGCTCGGAGACTCCAGCCGGGAACTGAAACTGCTCAAGGAGAGTTATTCGATCCGGATGGAAATCGGCGACCGTGCCGGCATCGCCATCTCCCTGGATAATCTCGGAAACATCGAATTCCACAAGGGAAATGCCGAAAAAGCCCGCGACATGCTGCAGGAAAGCCTCGGTATTCGCAGGGAAATCGGAGATCGATGGGCCGTCGCGAACTCCCTGATGAATCTCGCCAATATCCTCAAATCACCCGACAACACCGCAGAACGACTCACCCACCTCACCGAAGCACTCGAAATCTTCCGCGAAATCGGCGACCGGTGCGGCCGCGCCATGGCCCTGTCGCAACTCGGGTCGGTGCTCTGCGGGATGGACCAGTTTGAGCGGGGTTTCGAGATGCTGGAGGAGGCGCATGGATTGTTCCGGGACGTCGGTGATCTCAATGGCATGATTCTCAATCGCATTCACACGGCGGCTGCCGAGACCCGAAGAGCGAGGCGAACAGATGCGCAGGCATTGCTGCGAACTGCGATCGCGGACGCCCTGAATATCCGCGCCGTGCAGCTTGCCATTCGAGCGCTGAAGGATTTCGCCTTCAATCTCGCGGCCGGCCCCCGCAAGGAAAAGGAGTCCGCCGTCACGATGCTCAGCTTCCTCGCCAAACACCCCTCGGTTCAGAAAAAAATGCGTGACTCCTGCCTGCGCCGCCTCAAGGAACTTGAAGCGCAGATCCCGATCGATGCGTTTTTCCTGGCCCAGCAGCAGGGCGAGAACACCTCACTTGAAAAGCTCGCGCGGATGGTGTCGGCAACCCGGGGCTGAATCAGACGCTGAGAGTTTTACCGGGCTGGAGAATCTCGACGCGCGTGTTGCCCGTGACCTGATTCCGGAATTCCTCGGGATCCGCCTCGATGACTTCAAACGTGTCGTAATGCATCGGAATCGCGATCCGGGGGCTGAGCATCCGCACGGCTTCCGCGGCATCCGACGGACCCATGGTGAAGTTGTCGCCGATGGGCAGAAAGGCGACATCGATCCGGTTCAAGCGCCCGATCAGACTCATTTCGGCACTCAGCCCCGTATCCCCGGAATGGTAGACAGTCCGGCCATCCAGCATGAGAAGGAATCCGCAGGGATTGCCGGTATAGGTGATGGTGCCGTTGTCGTCGATGAAGGCCGAGCCGTGGAGTGCTGGGGTGAGTTTGACGCGGCCCCAGGCGAATTCATGCCGGCCGCCGATATGCATGGGATGCACCCGGCAGCCTTTTTTTGAGAGGAACATCGCGAGTTCATAGGGGGCGACCACGAGCGCGCCGGTGCGCCGGGCGATCGATACGGTATCGCCGACATGATCCCCATGCCCGTGCGTCACGCAGATCACATCGACGTTGATGGTCGTCGGACTGGTGGCAGCGAGGGGATTGCCATCCAGAAACGGGTCGATGATGATGCGTACGGCATCCGTCTTGATGTGAACAGCGCTGTGTCCGAGATACGTCAGTTCGAGCATGATGATCCTCCTTGAACGGGCCGATCGATGGCTTTCGGGAAGAATAGAGGGGATGAGGCCAATTATCAAGCTCGTCATCCCGATTTGCCTTCATTCCGATGATTCGATAGATTGCCTGAGCGAAGGGAGTCACCATGGATCGCATCCTGCTCATCAACCCAAAAATCGGTATCTACTCCAGAGTCTTCAAGCCGTTCCTGCCACTCTCGCTCCTCGCCGCCGCCGCGACGGCCGACCGGAACGGGATCGGCATCACCATCCTCGATCAACACACCGACCCGGACTGGGAATCCACTCTCCGCCGTATTCTCATGTCCGAAAAACCCCTCCTGGCAGGCATCACATCGATGACCGGCGCGCAACTCAAAGGCGCATTGCGGGCGGCGCGGATCATCCGGGAATCGAGCCGGATTCCGGTGGTCTGGGGAGGTGTTCACGCTTCTCTGTTCCCCGAAGGCACGCTCGATCACCCCGATGTCGATTACCTGGTCGTCGGTGAAGGCGAATCCGCCCTCCCGGCACTCGTCGATCATCTCCAGGACCGTCGGGATCCGGCCACAATCCCGGGTCTCGGATTCAAACAGGACGGGACACCGGTGATCAACCCGAGGGGGCCCTTCCACGATCTCGATCAACTCCCCTCCACCCCCTATCACCTGCTCAATCTCCAGCCCTACATCCATACCTATTTCTGGGAAAAACGCGTGATCGACATGGAAAGCTCGCGCGGCTGCCCGTACAACTGCGGTTTCTGCTATAACGAAACATATAATTGCCGGAAATGGCGCGCCCTGAGTCCCGATCGGGTGGTCGGTGAAATCCGCAGACTGCACGATTCGCACGGTCTGACCAATTTCCTGTTCATCGATGACAGCTTCTTCATCGACCGCGACCGGGTCAACGAAATCGTGCGGCTGGTCCTTGAGGAACCCTATCGGATCAAGATGGGTTTTCAGGGACGAATCAGCTGTGTAAGTAAAATGACTGATGATGAATTGGACCGGTTAGTCCAAGCGGGGGCGGTGTTCTTTCAGTTCGGCGTCGAATCCGGTTCACCGCGCATACTGGAACTGATCAACAAGAAACTCACGGTCGATGAGGTCACTGCGATCAACCGGAGACTCATGCGCTATCCGAATGTCAGCGTGTTTTACAATTTCATGGTCGGGCTGCCGACGGAAACCCGGGCGGATGTCTATCAGACGGTCGATCTGGGATGGAAGCTGCTGTCGGAAAATCCCCGCGCGTATCTCGGGACGATCCATCTCTACAAGGAATATCCCGGAACGCCCCTGTATGCGCGCGCGCTGTCGGAAGGATACCAGCCTCCGCGCAGTCTGGACGAGTGGGCGGAATACGACTGGCAGAGTGTGGTGAGTCGCTCGCACGATCCCGACATGACCCGTCTTTGCCGGGCGGTTTCGGCGGCTTCCTACTGCGTCGACAATAAAATCCGGATGCTGGGCGATTCGCCGCTCGCATCCATCATTTCGGATATTTACCGTCCCGTGGCCCGGTTTCGTTTCAGGAATCGTTTTTTCAGGTTCATGCCCGAAGCGCGGATATTCGGGTGATGTCAGTCGGCGATTTTTTTGAGTCCGAAGCGGGGTCCGAACAGTTCGCCTGATTTCCCTTTGCCGCTCAGCGCGGGATTGACTTTCATCGCCTGGTTGTACAGGTCCATTGCCTTGCTGAAGTCGCCTTTTTTGTAATACAGGCTTCCGAGATTGTTCATGGTCGGGACGTCGTCGGGTGCGAGTTTCAACGCTCGGGCGTAGTATTTGATGGCGGCGTCGGGCTTCCGGAGTTCCTCACAGATGAACCCCAGATTGTACAGGATGTCGGGGCTTTCGAGCGTTCGGAGGGCCGTTTTGTATTCCTGTTCGGCGGCTTCGAAATCACCTTCCTGGGCGGAGGAGAATCCCAGTTCGAGATGCTCTTTGAGGTGTTCCTTCATTTTCGACAGATCCACCAGTGAATCCAGGACACCGGCCTGCGCCGCCTGGTGCAAGTCATCCACGGCGCCGCGGATGTCTTCGTCGTCCCCGAGACTCAAGCGGATGATCAGTTCGTTCCCCTCCCGCCGGATCATCCCGTTGGGAAGCTCCAGGGTTTTCTCGCCCCCCTGACGCAGATGTGCCGTGCGCTGAAAAATGGCCTCGATGCCCTTACCCAGAACGTTTTCATCAGATTTCATCGGACAATACCTCACTGGCCAGGCTGTTGTAATCATCCGCACCGTTCGACTCGGGATCGTACAAGATGATCGGCAGGCCGTGACTGGGCGCTTCCGCGAGTTTGATGTTCATGCGGATCGTCGTGTCGAACACCTGTTTACCGAAGAATTTCTTGAGTTCCTGGAGAACCTTGTCCGAGAGTTTGGTGCCGGCCTGATAGATGGTCGGAAGAATGCCGGTGATGATCAGTTTGTGATTCAGGCGCCGCCTCACGAGTTCGATCGTGTTCATGAGCTGACTCATCCCCTCCAGCGCGTAGAAATGCGTCTGCACCGGTATGATGATTTCCTTGGCGGTGGTCAGGGCATTGAGTGTCAGAAGTCCGAGGGAGGGGGGGCAATCCAGCAGCACATAATCGAAATCGTTGAGCACCTGTGAGAGCTTTTCCCGCAGGACGATCTCGCGGCCGATCGTATTGACCAGCTCGACCTCGGCACCCGACAGATGAATCGTCGCCGGCGCAATGAAGAGATTCTCGATCATGGTCTGCCTGATGATGTCCCGCAACGGCAGATCGGGGTTGATCAGGACATGGTAGATCGACGAATCCAGATCCGTGGCGCTCAGCCCGAGACCAATTGTGGCGTTGGCCTGGGGGTCGAGATCGATGATGAGGACGCGGCGGTTCTTCATGGCGATCGCGGCCGACAGATTCACCGAAGTGGTCGTCTTGGCGGCGCCGCCCTTTTGGTTCGTGATTGCGATCACGCGTGGTTTTGAAAATTTCATGTGTCGGTCGTCTCCTGATGGTCGAGTCACCGGTTTGGGCTAAACTAGCAGATGCGGATTTGAAGGTCAATTTCACGCGCACGGAACGATTCAAAACAGCAGCCATCCCCAATCGAGCGCACAATCCGGACGGCGACTGAACAGCCGGTAATTCAAACCGTTGTGCTGCTCCATCTCCGCATCAAAACACTCCGCAAGTTCGGGATAATCCACAAACACCTTGACAGGGTCGTGGTCGAAACTGAGCATCCGGACTGGATCACCCGAGAGCAGTCGAAGAAGGAATTCAGACGTGATCCCGCGATGATAGGGCAGATACGCGATTCCCTCGATGTCCCGGGTGAGCAGCCGCATGGTGTCTTTCGCAAAATCTTCAGCATAAAACAGCGATTCCCCTCTCGCGGCAAAGCGCACCACCTCCGCTCTCCGCCTCGGTTCGCGCACTTCGAGATCCAATACCGGGCTCGAGGGAATGACTCTGAGCAGATGATTGATTTCGAGGCCGACTGAAGAGAGACAGATCAGAACGGTCACCAGCAGGGCCAGAGGGGCGGACCGGGTCCGGAGTGTCTCGTAAAGACGTGCGATTCCGAGTGCCGGCATCAGCAGGAGAAGGGGGAAAGCTGCGTGGAGATGTTTCAGTGACGGGCCACCGAGCGACAGCAGGGCGGTGGAGACAAGCCAGGCGAGTGCCAGGTTTCGCTCCGATCGCACCCCCGCCGAGGCGTCTTTGCGCAGGATCCACGAAAAACCCGCCAGCAACGGCGGAATCAGAACCCACGACATCGCATGCCGATTGAACACGGCATGCGTGATATCGATGATGAATGCCTTCCCCGGACCCAGATAAACCGGAAGCGCAATTGCCAGGAAAAAACGTCGGATGATCGTCTGTGCAGGGTTCTCTCCGAATCGCAGAACATAACCGCCCCGGCCGATGAGTTCTTTCAAGGGGGTATCGCTGATGAACACGAGCACTCCAAGAATAAAGACCAGCACGGCGATGCTCGTGAGGCCCCAAAGCGTCTGCCTGAGTCGAGGCGGCCGACACCATGCGTCGATCAGAATCACGCAGTACAGCGCGGGCACGATCATCTTGAATGCACTGTAACTCGAAATCGAAATCGCTCCGATCACGGGAAGCGCCACGAGCAGCCAGATGGCCCGCCTTCTGTCGGTGATCCGTACGATGATGGTCATCAGAAGAGCGATCCACATGAACGAGAACCCGTTACGGGTCGAGACTCGATTGTAGAAGAGCAGATAGGACGATCCGGCGGCCAGGACCAGTGCGGCATTGGCGGCGGGACGACCTCCGAGATTGCCGGCGAGACGGCTGAAAATCACGATTCCGATGCAGAATGACAGGAAATACGGAAACCGGATCGCAAACAATCCCTCACCCAGCAACCGCTCTGAAAAATGTACGAGATACGGTCCGGTGCTCTCGATCACATCCACGAACCCATCCCGATATGCCGGAGCGAACAGGTAGTAGCGATCGAAGGGAAGGTCTCGCGCCTGCAGAATTTCAACCGCCTCGTCATTGATGTACCCGGGCATCTGCCGCAGGCCGATCACGAACAGAATGACCAGAAAACACAACACCCCGGCCATGAGCCAGGGTGTTGAACGGTTCGAGGAGTGTACCATCGAAAGCGGATGCCGATCTCCGTTTGGATTATGACCCGTACCGCTCGATGATCTCGTTTTTCGTCTTCCCGAGGATTTCATACTTCCGGCCGACCTTGATGAACGCATCCAGCGCCTTGTCGAGGTGATGGATGTCATGTCCGGCGGAAATCTGAGTCCGGATCCGGGCCTGACCCTTCGGGACGACCGGGAAGAAGAATCCGACGGCGTAGATTCCGAGATCGAAGAGGTCGCGTGAGACGTCCTGGGCGAGTTTGGCGTTGAACAGCATGACCGGTACGATCGGCGTGTCGCCTTCCTTCAGAACGAATCCGGCTTCCATCAGTCCCTTGCGCCAGTAAGCGGTGTTGTTTTCCAGCTTATCACGCCGTTCCGTGCTGCCTGAGAGAATCTCGAGAACCTTCAGAACGCCCGATACCACAACCGGAGCGATGGTATTGGAAAACAGATAGGGGCGCGCTTTCTGCCGGCACATCTCGACGATCTCACGCCGACCCGACACGCACCCGCCGGAAGCACCCCCCAGCGCCTTGCCGAATGTCGTCGTGATGATGTCCACCCGGCCCATGATCCCATACTTCTCGTGGGTGCCGCGCCCGGTCTTTCCGATGAACCCCGATGAATGCGACTCGTCGATGAACAACATCGCATCGTATTTGTCACACAGATCGGCCATCCGGTCGAGGAGCGCCGTGTCGCCGTCCATCGAAAACACCCCGTCGGTGATGACGACTTTGAGGCGCTTGTCGGCATGCAACTGCAGTTTTTCCTCCAGATGCTCCATGTTGGAATGTTTGAATGTGTCGTGAATGGCACTGCACAACCGAATCCCGTCGATGATCGATGCGTGGACCAGCCGATCCGAAATCATGACGTCCTGATTGGTCAGCACGGCTTCGAACACGCCGCAATTCGCATCCATGCAGGAGGGGAAAAGGATCGTGTCTTCCGTCCCGAGAAACTCGGTCATTTTCGCTTCGAGTTCCCGGTGGATATCCTGTGTTCCGCAGATGAACCGCACGGACGACATCCCGTACCCCCGGCTGTCCAGACCCGCATGCGCCGCCTTCACGACGTCGGGATGGCTGGACAATCCGAGATAATTGTTGGCGCACATGTTGATCGCCTTCTTCACACTGGCCCCGCTCGGAAACTCGACTTCAATGTCCGCCGCCTGAGGCGAATGAATGAAACGCTCCTGCTTCAGCAGACCGGCTTCCCGGATCTCCTGGATCTGAGCCTGATACACACTCCGAATCGCATCACTGTAACCCATACGGAACCTCCTGTGAGCATGCTCGACCCGACGGCCTGCACGCCGACCGAATCACACTAGATGAATTCCTTCACCAGCTTGACGATCTTGGTTACCGAATCAAATGCTTCCGGAGATGCTTTCTCATCCGGAATCGAAATTTTGTACTTGTTTTCAAGAAACCGTTTGAGGGAGACCATGGAAAACGAATCGACGATGCCTCCCGAGATCAGCGGGGTGTCATACGTCACTTCCTGATCATCATCCTCGACATATTCACTGATGACATACTTCAACACGATCTCTTTGATTTCCTGATCCTGCATGACCGTTCTCCTTGTCAATATGACGGATGTGGTGTCTAATATAAGTCGAATGACTTATTCGTCGTTTTCCAATGTGGATGTGTCCCCGATTTCCTCACCCCATTCCTTCGCGTGCAGGATCCGGCGCATGATCTTGCCGCTTCGGGTCTTGGGCAATCCCGAGACAAATTCGATTTCCTGAGGCATTGCCAGAGGTGACAGTTTTTTCCGGATGAAGTTCATGATGTCGAGTTCCAGGTCCTGGTCGGCGTTGAATCCGGGTTTCAGCGCCACGAATGCCTTGACAACCTCCATGTTCACCTCGTCCGGTTTGCTCACCACGGCGCTTTCCGCGACGGATTGATGTTCGAGCAGGGCGGATTCGACTTCGAAGGGGCTGACCAGATGGCCTCCGGTGTTGATCACGTCGTCATCGCGGCCAACAAACCAGAAATACCCGTCCGAGTCGATCCGTGCGCGGTCGCCGGGCAGATACCATCCGTTCTTGAATTTCCCCTGATAGGTCGCCTCGTTCTTCCAATATGTGCGCATCATCGACGGCCAGCCCGGTTTCAAGCCGATCAGTCCGATTCGTCCCGGTTCCGGGATCGGTTCGCAGGATCGGGTATCGAGAATCGTGGCGGTGATACCCGGGAACGGTTTCCCCATGGATCCCGGTTTGATTTTCATGCCGGGATAGTTCGAGATCATGATGCTGCCGGTTTCGGTCTGCCAGTAGGTGTCGTGGAACATCTTTCCGAACACTTTTTCCGACCAGATCACCGCTTCCGGGTTGAGGGGTTCGCCGACGCTCGCGAGATGCCGAAGGCAACTCAGGTCAAACTTCCGGACGATCTCGTCACCGGCCTTCATCAGCGACCGGATGGCGGTCGGCGCGGAATACCAGACGGTGATCCGCTGTTTTTCGATGAAGCGGTACCAGGCTTCCGCCGAGAATCCCACGTCCATGACGCATTGTGTCGCACCCATGCTGAAGGGGCCGATGATTCCATAAGAAGTTCCCGTGACCCAGCCGGGATCCGCCGTGCACCAGTAGATGTCATCGTCATGGATATCGAGCACCCACTTGGTGGTGAGATATTGGGAGATCAGCGAGTAGTGGACGTGTTTGACGCCTTTCGGCAGGCCGGTCGTTCCGGAGGTGTAGTGCAGTACTGACGGCGATTCGCGCGTGGTCGGATGCGCATCGAACGATTCGACGGCGGGGGACTGGTCCATGTCGAACGCAACTTCTCGTTCCTGGAGAGGCTTTTTCCCGTCGTAATCGACGATGATGATGTGCTTCAGATTCGGGAGTCGGTCGATGATCTTGCGCACTTTCGAGACATGCTTGCGTTGGGTGATGATCGCCGAGGTGCCGGCGTTTTCAAGCCGTACGAAGAGCGATTCGTCGCCGAAAGCCGAGAACAGAGGCTGGGCGATCGCTCCGGTTTTCAGGATTCCGACACAGCCGATATAGAGTTCGGGTATTTTGTCCATGAACAGGCACACCCGGTCTTCCGGTGCGATTCCGAGCGACTGCAGAAAAGCGCCGACCACATTGCTCCGGATGCGCAGGTCATTGTATGTGTACCGCTTTTCGTGGCCGCCGAGTCCTTCCCAGATCAGGGCGGTTTTCCCACCCTGGCCCCGGGCACAGATTCTGTCCGAGCAATGCCAACCGATATTGAAAGGTTTTCCTTCCTGATACTCCAATTCCTTTTCCGCGATGGACCAGGAGAATTGTCTGACGTGATCGTCGTAGTTGCCGAAATAGGCCATGTCGTTACTCCTCTTCTTCGATGATGACGGTTGCCGTTGCATAGTCCTTCAGATGCGCCACGGATACATGCGTTCGATATCCCCGCGGGAAACGATCCCGGCAGATGACAGATGCTTGCCCGGAAACGACGAGAGACGGTTTTCCGAGTTCGTCGTGCACGAGTTCGATGTCGCGGAATGTGATTCCGTCGCGCCAACCGGTTCCAAGTGCTTTCAGAAACGCTTCTTTTGCGGCGAATCGGGCGGCATAGTGCTGCGCGCGATAACGCTTGGAATCACAATACACGATTTCGCCTTCGGTGAACACACTCTCGATGAAAGATGATCCCTTTGAAATCAGTCTGTTAACCCTTGCCACATCAATCATGTCAGTTCCCAGACCCAAAATCAACTCCATTCCTCCCGAACAGAACCGTCTATATCGCCCCCAGTCGACGGCCGACCCGCGTGAATTTCCCGATCGCATAATCGATCTGCTCGAACGTGTGCGATGCGCTGATCTGAACCCGTATTCTCGATTTGCCCCTCGGCACCACGGGATAATAGAACCCGATCACATACACGCCTTCCTCGAACAACGCCGCGGCGAAGGCCTGTGACAGAGCGGCATCATCGGGCAGATGACCGAACAGGATGGGAATGATCGGATGCCGGCCCGGCACGGTCCGAAATCCGGCTGCCTCGATACCGGTCCTGAATCGGCTCGCATTGACCTCGAGTCGATCGCGCAGGGCCGTCGACTGAGTCAGAAGATTCAGAACTTCTATGGTCGCGCCGGCGATGACGGGGGAGAGCGAATTCGAGAACAGATAGGGGCGGCTGTGCTGTCTGAGTTTATCGACGATCGCCTGCCGCGCGGCGGTGAATCCGCCGGCTGCGCCTCCCAGCGCCTTGCCGAACGTCCCGTTGATGATATCGACACGATCCATCACCCCGAATTCTTCGGGAGTGCCCCGCCCGGTCTTTCCGATGAACCCGGTGGCATGGGAATCGTCCACCATCAGGAGCGCATCGTACTGGTCCGCCAGATCGGCGATCCGGTCGAGTTTCGCCATGTCGCCGTCCATCGAGAAGACGCCGTCGGTCACGATCAGGCGATACCGGCTGGCCTGGGCTTCCTTGAGTTCATACTCGAGATTGTCCAGATCTCCATGTTCATACAAGAACCGTTTCGCCTTGCACAGCCGGATTCCGTCGATGATCGAGGCATGATTCAACCGGTCCGAGATAATGGCGTCCCGGTCCGTCAGGAGCGCTTCGAAGATGCCGCCGTTCGCGTCGAAACAGGACGAATACAGAATCGCGTCATCCATGTGCAGAAATCCTGCCAGACGGAGTTCCAGTTTGCGATGGAGATCCTGCGTGCCGCAGATGAACCGGACGGACGACATGCCGTAGCCCCTGGAATCGAGCGCACGGTGGGCGGCCTCGATCACCCGGGGATGACTCGATAGCCCCAGATAATTGTTCGCACAGAAGTTCACCGACATGCGCGGGGGCGCTCCCGGCGGAAACTCGACCTCGATACCCGTTCGCTGCGGTGAGGCAATGATCCGCTCGTGTTTGTACAATCCCGCTTCCTGTATCCCCTTCAACTCGTTTTCCAGATACGTTTTATACGCTCCGTACGCCATGCGCGCACCCCTCCGAAAGAACAGTTTCCACTCAACGAAAAGCCGCCGGAATCATGGCACAAAAAGCCGCTGAACTCAATCGTCAAGCCGCGGAATCGACACGATCCGGATCCTGCCGGACGGAACGATCCTGCACTGGATCGTACCCGCTTCATCCGTTCGATGCACCGCCGCTCCGATCATCCGGCAGGTCCACAGAAAGGAGTCCCATGGATTTCCATACGGGTTCATTCCGACCGACAGAAGGACATGCGAGGGCGCAGCCGCTCGAAGAAACGCATAATCGAAATCCCCCCCATGGTGAGGTGCTTTCAGCACGTCGCATTTCAGAGCCTGCGGATCAGTGCGTGCCAGAGCGCCCTGAGCGCCCGAACCGATATCGGCGGGCAGCAGTAACCGGCACGCACCGTAGCGGACCATCAGTACCAGCGAGGTTTCATTCAGATCCGGCCCCGGATTCCCGGGATGCAGCGCTTCCAGTTCGATCCGGTCGCCAAACCGATATCGCTCGCCTGCGCAGAATGCGTGCCATGGGATCTGTCGCCGCTCGCAGGCCTCCCGGATTCCAACGGGCATCTCGGGGTGACTCGCCGGATGACAGGCGTAAACTCCGTCGACGGGCCGGTCCGATGCCAGTACGGCATACGCACCTCCGATGTGATCGGGATGCGGATGCGTCAGGAACACGGCATCGACCGAGCGAACGCCCAACGCATCCAGAGCGGCGAGAAACGCAGGTCCGAATGACGGGTATCCGCCGTCGATCACCAGATGCCGGCCGTGATGCGACAGGAGCAGCGAATCGCCGTACCCGCAATCGAAAACGGTCAGAATCAGATCATCGTTTGTCGGCGCGGGAACAGCCGGAATCTGCCGGATGCAGCCGAATGAAAGGATCGCGAGAAGGGCGGCACGGACGAAACAGCGGTCAGCCATCGATCGAATCACATGTCTTTTTTCGGTTTCGGTTTCCGAACTTCCTCGGCAAGCGCTTCCAGTTTGCGGATTCCGGTCGAGGTCAGGTCTTCCTTGGGCTTTCGATTGTTGGCTTCGGGTCTGGGCGCTCGAGGTTCGAATTTTTCCGTTCGCTGACCCTTCACTCGTGTTTCCGGTACCCGTTCACGCTTGTGAATCGGTGATGTCGAGGGGGTTTTTCCGTCCGGTGAGGCAGCGCCCTTGGCGAGGGCGGCGGGTGAGTTGCTCGCGGACGAAGGCGGTTCAAAGGCGGTCGAAATCGAACTGTAATGGACGGATTCCTCGTTGTCCTCGTAGGTTTCCATCTTCGGTTGATGGTCGGCCGCTTTTCGGGTGGCTTCCCCGAGGGCTTCCCGAAGCTCATCCGCATCCCGAATGGCATCTTCTTTGGCCTCTTCGGCGAGGCGCAGCGCGGTCTGTGCATCGGCCAGACTTTGTCGGAGCCGGGCGATCTCCTGTTGAGACGACGGTGACTCCACGGGGGTCTGCCGGAGTTTGGTCAGTTCCTGCTGCAGGGATTGAGCGTTCTGCCGGACACGATTCAACTCGCTCTTGACGTTGTCCAGTTCGGTCTGTTGCCGGGCGAGTCTTTGCGTGAGTTGCTGGTGGTTGGATTCGAAGGCCGATACCTGGGAGGACAGTTGCTGGTTTTGCGCACGCGCCTGATCCAGTTGCTCTTGGAGCAGTTTCGCATAATCGTCCGCATCTTCCGGTCGTGTCTGAAACGACTTGATCTGTGCCGTGAGCTGCTCGTTCAGTTCCCTCGATTCCTTGTACTGGCGCTGCAGCATCTGAATCGTCTTGACGGTCGTTTCGGCCTTCACGTCGGCTTCGCGGAGTCTGGCATCGAGCTCTTCGCAGCGCTGCTGACTTTCCTCGAGCTGCGATTGAACGGATTGGGCTCTGGGCCCACCGGCCGATTCCGATTCGGTGATCTGTCCGGTGAGCGATTCGATTTTTTTGATCAGTTTCTGTTTTTCGGTTTCAAATTCGAGATTTTTATTTCGGAGGTTGTTGATTTCGTGCTGATAGTTCAACTGGAGTGCCTGGAGTTCATCGGATCGCTGGCGCGTCTGACTGAACTGGCGACGGAGAATGCTGTGGCGGAAAAACCAGCCGGCGAGCGCACCGGTGACGAGCGCCACCACGATCAGAATCACAGCAAGTATCAGATTCATCGGATGCCCCCCGATCCAGTGTCCAAACACTGCCCAATCTCACTCTACCCGAATCGATCGGATTTTTCCAGAGCAGTTTGCGGCATTGTGAGATCCTCAACTCAGGCTGTATCACTCCCGATGGATCTGATATGATTGGCGAGGTATCCATCCTTTGAAGCCATCATTCAGGAGGTGACCCCCGATGCATTGGTTGTTCGATCCATCAAGCTGGATAGCCCTGCTCACACTCTCCGCCCTCGAAATCGTCCTCGGAATCGACAACATCATCTTCATCGCCATTCTCGCCGGCCGCCTCCCCAAATCTCAGCAGGCGAAAGGCCGCCTGATCGGTCTCGCTCTCGCCATGCTCACCCGCATCGCCCTCCTGTTCTCCCTGTCTCTCATCATGCAACTCACCACACCATGGTTCTCCATTCTCGGCGAAGACATCTCCGGCCGCGACCTCATTCTGCTGCTCGGGGGCCTGTTCCTCCTCGCCAAAAGCACGCTCGAAATCCATCACAATCTGGAGAACGAGAATCATCCGCATCAGACAACGGTGCAATCAAAGAAAGTCGCCTCGTTTTGGGGCGTCGTCACCCAGATCGCGGTCCTCGATATCGTCTTTTCACTGGATTCGGTCATCACCGCCATCGGCCTGGCATCGCAACTTCCCATCATGATCATCGCCATCGTGCTCGCGATCATCGTCATGATGGTCATGTCCGGTCCGATCAGTGCATTCGTCGAGCGCCATCCGACGATCAAGATTCTGGCCCTGAGCTTTCTGCTCCTGATCGGAGTCGCTCTCATGGCCGAAAGCTTCGAACTCCACATTCCCAAGGGCTACATCTATTTCGCCATGGCCTTTTCGACCTTCGTCGAAATGCTCAATCTGCGCCTGAACAGAAAAACGGCACCGTCTGCCTGATGCATGCTTCGATCAGAACGCGTATCTGACTCCAAGGCGGTATGATCGAGGGCCAACCCACGACTGTGCCTCCCCGAATCTCCCCGGCAGAGCCGGAATGTAATTATCGACCCGTGTCAGCGGCCCCTGAAAATCCGTGGCATTCACGATATCCAAAATGAGTGTCACAGCGCCGATTTTTCCGAAATCGAACGTATTCTGCACAGACAGATCGATCGAATAGACCGAGGGTAATTCATACGTGCCGCGGCCTTCCGGATAATACAACCAGTACGTGCGATACGGCGGTCGGCCGGTCCAGGTTCCAGGGGCGTCCGGATCGTTATCCGGATCATCCGGATCAAAGGTTGGCGGAGGGGTTGTACGCTTGCTGTAATGGAATCCCGACCTCCAGAATGCATTTACTCCCAGAGACGCTTCGTACCAGGGAGTCAGTTTTCGGTGCACCGATCCGGCGACTTTCAGATAATGCCTCGCCGACCAGGGCGTCTCTCCGAAGAGGTGCCGCGAGATCGCGTACGTGTCGAACTGACCCGAAAATTGCGCGATGCCGGATTCGCCGGGCGGCTGATCGAGAATCGCCGCCTGCGATTCCGACAGTGTGTAGCTCGCGAGAACATCGAATCGTGTGTCATGATAGGCGGCATTCAGTTCGAGTCCCCGGTACTCCCGAACGGCGCCCTGAGCGTTTGTGATCCAATAGAGATGCTTGCTGTAGGTTTTATACTCGATCGGATCATAGCGTTTTCCGGGATCGAGTTCACCACCCGTGATGCCGCCCCGATACGTCCAGACAACATTCCCCTCATCATCGGTGAACAGTCCGACATCCTCGATCATATCATTGGTGCGATTGTAAAGGAGTGTAATACCGCAACCGAGTTCCGGCGTGAGCTCCATGTCGAGACCGATCTGGTACTGGTCGCTGTACTCCGGTTCGATGTCCGGATCGAGAAGGTTCGAGTCCGATGGCGTGTCGCGACTCGTTTCCTCCCAGTTCGCATCATCGAAAAAGAAATCTTCGTCCGGAACACCATCACGGTCCCTGTCGGTCCAACCGGGGCCGGTATAGCCTTCACACACCTGTGCGTAATTGTCGGACTCGAACGGCTGGAACTGGGCCGCGATCGAGAGATCGAACGGATTGTAATACCGTCCGTAATGGGCATTGAGCACGAGAAAGCCGTCGTTCCTGAGATCCCACGACAGACCGATCCTGGGTGCGAGCATCGATTCGAACGCCATCTCTGCCCGATGCAGAGGAGTCCCGTCCGAAGCCAGGTAATCACCGGCATCGAACCAGCCCCATTTCCATGCCGGAGCCTGCTCGCTGCCGCCATCGACGGAAAATACAGAGGATTCAAAGCGAAGCCCCAGATTCATCGAGATCCTGTCCGAGAGTTTCCAGGCGTCCTGGAGATATCCGGCGGTGTAGTCGCAGGCAGACTCCTGTGATGCGGGATGAATCATACGGCACCGGAATGCATCCTGCCCAGAGTAGTGATCGGGATCCGCAGGATCGCCCGCCGGAACAGTTTCGACGGTGTAGTCTGCTCCTCCGGGAAATCGAATGATGTGCTCGTAAGATTGACGCTGCCGCTGCACGCCAAATTCGAGCCGATGCATGCCCCATGCGCTCTCCAGGTCATATTTTGCAGCGATCCGCAGATCCAGACGTTCACGCGAATCTTCTGTCCATGTGGAACTGTTATTGTACCGCAGGCCCGTATACATGTCATAGAATGCAGCCATCCGGGGGTCTTTCGATCTGTGCTTCGGGAGCATGTCCAGGGCGCTACCGGCGAGACCGATCCGGGAATCCAGCGAAAACCGATCCGAGATGCGCCATGTCCAGCCGACTCTGAACAATCGTACATCCGAGCGCATCTCGGTGAGACTGTCCGGAAGCGAGTCGATCGCTGCTCCGGTGTTCTCATTCGTGATGCTCGATCGATTGAATTCAAAACTGAGATGATGCGCTTCCGTCGCTTGCCAATCCAGTTTGAGAAACGGCGATTCAAAATGCTCATCCGTGTCGATGCTGCGAGTGTTGCCGGCTGATCCCGAACCGCGTCCGAAGTATCGGGCGATCCGCTCCGTGTTCTCGATGTCATACCGCTGGAACGAAACCAGAAACCAGATGCGGTCTTTCCAGATGGGACCCGACAGCGTCAGCGCCGGTGAGTAGTAGCGATCGTCTCCGAAATGGATCTCGTGATCCGGGCTGTCATGCCAGCTTTCATCCGTATAATGCATACGGAATGTGCCGTGAAACTGATTGGTTCCGGACTTCGTCACGACATTGAACACTCCGCCCTGAACATATCCCCATGTCGCTCCCAATCCGCCCGTACCGATCTCGATGTGATCCACCACATCTGCGTTGATCCCGATCGAGCCGATCCCGGTCAGGGGATCGGTCATGTTCACGCCGTCGATCATGAACAGGTTGGCATTGATGGGGCCTCCGTGAACGTGCAGGTTGCCCGTTCCGGTAATGCCTCCGAAAAGTGAGAACCCGTCCGTGATCCTGTCCGATTTGGGCAGTCTGTCGAGGAATTCACGGTCGATGACGCTTCCCAGGAGCACATCGTCGACAGTCGGGCTCGATTCCGCGTCGATTCCGGATGCTTCCGAACAGGAAGACTCCTCCGCCTTGATCGGAGTTGAAGAAACCATGCAGAGCATGACCGATGCGAAAAGGACAACGCGTTTCATATCGAGATCCTCCCGTCGATTCCGATTGCATTTCCCATCCAGCTACCATTATAAAACTACAATTTCATATTCGCAAATCGCAATTTGACATGCGGGCATGGTCGCGGAATGATAATAGAATGATCGCATGTGAGTTACCAATTATGGAAATGATGCGGTGTTCGAATTACATAATCTGATCCCCGAGAGATCCCATCTCTGGATAAGCTCGGGGATTATGACTGTTGCTTCGGGTACATGGCTTGCAACGACAACCTGTACACCGGCGTGATCGTCGCGGGTGCAGGCTGGAGGTTCTCATGAATCATCGCAACTGTTCATCGACATGTATCGTGTCACTCGTGCTGTTCGTTCTGATAACGACGAACCACGCCCTTGCGAATCAGACCGAAACATCGCGTCTGACAGCATCTCAGGAAGTCGTCCTGGCTGAATTCGGGCGGTCGATTTCGGCAGATGGAGATGGTGTGGCGATCAGTGCACCCGGGGAGTACGGCACGGCCTGGTCCAATGATGCGGTGTATCTGTTCCAGCAGACCGAATCGGGTTGGATTCAAACTGCCAGACTGTTTCCGTCCGCGGGATCAACTGCGGATTATTTTGGCGCTTCCGTGGCCCTCGCAGGAGATCTTCTCGCGATCGGCGGTCCATTGAATGATGAGATGGTGACCCATTCAGGGGCGGTGGCGGTATTCAAACGCATCGGCTCCGATTGGACGGAATTCGATTGGCTCAAAGCGTCCGATCCGTCCAAGCACGACCAGTTCGGTTGTTCCGTCGCACTCGATTCGGAATGGATGGCGGTGGGCGCAGTCTGGAAAAGTGTTTCGGCGGAGCAGAGTGGCGCGGTCTATCTGTTTCACTTCGACGGTGATCGGTATAGCGAATTCACGGCACTGGATTCGGGTGCCGGGATCGAATATGAGCATTTCGGGCAGGATATCGATCTGGATTCCGGCCGATTGCTGATCGGAACGGACTCGGGGTATTCACCGGGTTCGGCTTACATGTTCGAGTATGATGGCGCGGACTGGAGTCTGGAAACTGTGTTGACGCCCAGTGTGCCTGAAGATCAGGATCACTTCGGCCACTCCGTTTCTCTGGATGGAGAGCATGCCGTGATCGGCGCGCCGATGAGTGACCGGTCGATGCCGGATGCCGGAGCCGTTTACTGCTTCGAGTATTCCGAAGGTGTCTGGCTCGAAACCCAGAGCATCCTCCATGACTCCGCTCAGGCGGATGATCGATTCGGACATGCGGTTTCTCTCGATGACGATCTCCTGCTCACCGGTGCGCCCTATTCGGATCATGCATCTCCAAATTCCGGAACGGTGCTTGTATATCAACGGAACTCGGGAATCTGGACGATCCGGGATCGATTGACTCCGAGCGATCCTCTTTACAACGATTACTTCGGCCTTGACATTTTTCTCGGTGGTCACAACGCATTCTGCGGAACGCCTCTCAAAGATGGAACCGTACAGGATTCCGGGCTTGTGTATCTGTTTGATCTGGATGACCCGTCGACTCCTGTTCCGACGGCGACTCCGGTACAGACGCCGTCGCCGACCCCGCTGCCCGGTTATTACTACTGGACCGGCGCGTTTACCATCCGAAGCGCGACAGGCGGGCATGACGTGATCGAAGGGGCGCGGATTCAGTGCCGAACGATGGGGAACACGGAGGAATGCACGACTGACGCGAACGGGCGTTGCAGTGTCACGATCTGGGCACACGATGTGCTGCAGATCGAACTGACGGTGACAGCCCCGGGTTATCTTGACTACAGTAACCGGATCGAGCCGTGGCCGAGGTTCAGACAGATCGAGATTTTCCTGGTTCCTTCAGACTTGAGTCGCGTGGAACTGTCGATGCCGGCGCATTTTTTCCAGGGAGGTGATCCGTGCCGTTGTGATGTATCCACCCATCTGTTTCCAGAGGATAACGATGGCGCGATCAAACTGTATGTCATCCTGGACATTTTCGGAAATTACTACTTCGCGCCATCATTCGGTGATTATGATGTCTTCCTGGATCCGGTGCCGGCCGGGACCGGGCAGTGGCCGATCGTGAACGACTTTGTCTGGCCGACGGATGGTGGACAGGCGTCCGGTGTGCGATGGATGTCGGCGATGACGGATGCTCAGACCAGCCGCATCATCGGTGACTGGGATCAGTGGGAGTTCGGATGGACGGAATGAACCCGGTCGGGTGACGATCCGGCGTTCGGCCTTGACTTGGAACGATTTCGGAATAGGATGCGTCCGAGGAGGGGAGAGAACTCCCGGGATCGAACGCATGCCTCGACAATTCCGACAATCCATGGACCCGGTTCTGATGGGAGCGGGAAACGGCATCCGCAAATGGGACTGGAAAGAGTCCTTCGCCGCCCTGCGATACCCGAACTATCGCTTGTGGTTCCTGGGTCAGATGGGGTCGCTGATCGGCACCTTCATGCAGGTGACCGCACTGGGATTTCTGATCTTTGAACTGACGAATTCCCAGGCGTATCTCGGGTACGTCGGATTTGCCGCCGGCGTGCCGTCATGGTTCCTGATGCTCTATGGGGGCGTTGTTTCCGACCGGGTTCCCCGTCGAACGCTGCTCATGATCGTTCAGGCCTACATGATGATTCTGGCACTCGTTCTCTCGATCCTCACGCTCACCGGCATGGTGACCCCGTTCCATATTCTGGCGATCGCCCTGCTCGGAGGCATCGGCAATGCATTCGACGCTCCGGCCCGGCATTCGTTTGTTCTCGAGATGGTCAGCAAGGAAGATCTCACCAACGGGATCGCACTGAACTCGATCATGTTCAACTCCGCGACGATGGTCGGTCCGGCCGTGGCGGGGATTCTATATGCCACTTCCGGCCCCGGCGTCTGTTTTCTCATCAACGCCATCTCCTATCTGACCGTACTGCTCGCCCTGTGGCGGATGCGGTTACAACCCGCTCCCGGCAGAATCTCCGGGAATTCAACCCTGCAGGATCTCCGGGAAGGAATCCGTTACATCGTCACCAACCGAACGATCCGGCGGTTGATCGGCATCACATGGACCATCAGCCTGTTCGGGATGTCGTATGTGACCCTGCTTCCGGCGTGGGCGGTGAACATCCTCGGAGGCGACGCGGCGACCAACGGCTGGCTCCAGTCGGCCCGCGGTGCGGGTGCGTTCTGCGGCGCATTCATGATCGCATTGCTGGGACGAATTCGAGACCGGGAGCGGCTGATATCGGTCAGCAGCATCATCGTCTCCGTCCTCCTGATCGTCTTCTCGCTGTTTGACTGGCTCCCGATCGCACTCATCCTGCTCCTCGCAATCGGCTGGGCGATCATGACCGTCTTCAATCTCGCCAACGCCACCATCCAGACACACGCTCCGGATCATCTGAGGGGTCGCGTCATGAGTGTGTATTCACTCGTGTTTTTCGGATCCATGCCGGTCGGTTCGCTCATGGCAGGAAGTCTTGCCGAGTGGCTCGGAGAACCCAACTCGGTTCGGTTGACGGCATTGGCCGCGCTGGTCTTTCTTGCGGTTATCGGGCATGATAAAAGCGAGACCGCTGCCACGTAATCGGCAGAGGGAGAAAAGGATCATGTCAAAATGGCTCGTCATCTGTATCTGTTTGCTGCGTACAACTGGGTCACTGTGCGCGGATCCTGTGTGCCGAATCAGTCTGAACATCGATCAGGGACGAATCATTCTTCCGGCTGAAATCGGATCATCCGGTCCATTGAAGCTGATTCTCGATACCGGAATGGGATATGACGGCGCACTGATCTACAACCCCGACGCACGTGCCTCCATCCGGCTCGACAATCCGAAGCAGTATCTGGTCAGCGGCGCGGGTGGCGGAAACCCGTCATCATCACTGTGCTCGGAGTCCATGTCATTGAGCATCGGCGGCAAATCGTTTCAAAAACAGAAGATCATCGTCCTGCAGCAGGATGCATTCAGAGGATTTCCGACAGACGGTGTTGTGGGATACTCGATACTGGGACATTCGATGGTCGAAATCGACTACGATCACGCAGAGATGCGACTGCATGAGCCGGGATCCATGACGCCGGACGCTTCCTGGGAGAAACTGCCGCTTGTATTCAGGGATAACGCTATTCCCTGGATCCGGATAGAGGTGACGATCGGAGACGGACCCCCGATCCCGCTCGAATGCTATATCGACAGTGCGGCGCGCGAATCCGTGGTGCTGCTGACCGGTGCCGGTCAGAAAGTGCCCGTGCCGTCCGAGGCAACCCCGGTGCTGCTCGGCAAAGGCCTCAGCGGGGATATCTACGGCCAATCCTGCCGAATCGCCAGACTCAAGATCGGATCATTCGAATTCGAACAGCTCACGGCGTTCAGCGCTCCGGCGGAAATGCGCTCCAAACAGACCGGCGCCGATGGCGTGATCGGAGCCGGACTTCTGTGCCGATTCAATCTTGTTTTCGATTATCCGAACGACTGCTTGTACATTAAACCGAATCGGCAGTTCGTCAGGTCTCCTGCCTGAGTTCATCGAGAATCATCTCGCCGCGTTCCGGATCGATTCCGGATACGACCAGATACCGTCCGAGCTTCATGCTTGCGATCAGCGCGAATCCATGCCGCCGGGCCTCCCTGAAAATGGACACCGCTATCTCGAGATGCTCGGTCGTCGATCGATCCAGAATCGTCTCCTGCCCGCTCGCTGCCCCGAGTTCCCCCTGTGCAAAATGGTACAGCCCGAGCGTCATCTTTCCCATATGAATCGTCGTATCGATCGACCGGAGCGCTTCTTCGGCTTCCGCAAACCGATTCATCCGTGTCAGCAGACGCACGCGATGAATGTCAGCTTCGGTGAATCCGGGTGAGGGGCCGATCTGTTCATATATGGTGCGGGCCCGTTCCAGGTAATCCTGCGCGAGATCGAGCTGGTCGAGTTCGAGCAGTGTGACGGAGATATTCCCGAGGCATGCGGCCTGGGCGATCTGATGCCCCAGTTGCTCGTAGATGCTCAGCGCCCGCACAAACATCGTCAGCGATTCGCTCAGCTTCTGCGAATCCATCAGCGCGCTGCCCAGGTTGTTCAGACACATCGCGATGCGGGGCATCATGCGGGACTCTTCGAAAATCGCCAGCGCTCTCCGATATTGGCTCACCGACTGATCGATCGCGCCGAGCTTGAGCTGGATGGAGGCGAGATGCTGGAGATACAAGGCCCAGTTCGACAGATCGCACGCCTGTTCGGCAACTCCCGCCGCATCGGAATACAACGCCGCGGCTTCTTCATACCGATCCTCGATTTTCTGAATGACCCCCCAGTTCGATTTCGTCTGAGCGATTCCCAGTATATCGCCGATCCCGGTCCGGATTTCGATCGCCATCCGATAGGATTCGACCGCCGCCTCGTAATCCGATCGATAGAACGACAGCATTCCCTGAAGATGATGGGTGCGGGCGGTTCGGGAAGGATCCCCCGCCTGCATGCACACGGCCGATGCCCCGTTCAACGCGCTCGTTGCCGCATCGAGATCCCCCTTGGACATCGACAGCATGGCGGACGCCTGCAACAGATCGATCCGGGTGAGGGGCTCGAGTGACGCCATTTGTGAGATCATCGGTGCGAGATGCATCAATGCCCGATCGATGTTGCCCAGCCCCGCCTCGATCTCGGCCAATCCGATCCTCGCTTCGCACTCCAGGCCCTTCTCACCGCCCCCGCCCGCCTCGATCTCGGCATTGAACTGCTCCCGTGCCGCATCGAATCGGTTCATGATCGTCAGACATCGCCCGAACAGAATCCGGATCTCCCGGGTTTCCGACGCGTTCCGGGGCAGAACGGTCAACGCCCGGTGTGCAACGCGTGCGGCGGCTGGAATGGATGCCTGAAGCATGAGATTCCGGATGGCATCGACCCAGACGGCTTGCATGAGAACATCGGCCGAGTGCATGGCGTGACGCACCGCCTCGATACTCGGCATTCCCGGAATGTGCAACGCGGCTCTGTGCAGCTCCCGTCGCTTTTCTTCCGTCAGCGAACCGAGCAATACCCGGGGTACGAAAGGCGAGATAAACTCGAAACGTTCGTCATTCGCGGGATCTTCCCTGAGAATCCCTTGTGTGAGGAGACGATCGAGAGCATCCAGGGCCAACTCCTCACTCAGTCCCGATGTCGCCACAATGTCCCCGAATGACGCCGGCGACGCCAGAACAGCTGCGGCGCCCGCAATCCGGAGATCTTCCGGTGCTAGCCCGCCGAGCTGATCCCGGATTTCCGATTGGATCGCATCCGGTAAAGGCGGAACGGTAAAATCATACCGCTCACCGTCGTTCTCCACCTGTTCCACCCATACCACTCCCCGCCTGTGAATCGATCCTCTGGCCGCGAGAAAACGAACGAAATCGCTGATACAGAGCGGGTTTCCATCGGCGAAGCGGTGAATCCGGGATCCAAAATCCGGAATGGCGATTTCTCCGGTCAGCATCCCGTTCACGAGTTGATCGGACTGATCGCGGGTGAGGGGGTTGAGTCGAATGCTGCGGAATCGATCCTGTTTGGCGAACAGGCGTTCCAGCTTGCCCAGTGCATGCGATGAGGCCAGACCTGCCACCCGGTGCGTGACGATCAGAATCAGTTTTCCGGGTTGATCCGTCATGCTGCCGCCATCGTCGGTGAAGATCGCCCGGCGCGTCAGAAACTGCAGGAACTCCATCGCGTCGGGCAGCGCGAGATGGGCGTTCTCGAGATGCAGGATCATCGGCATGATCCGGCTGGCATCGATGAAGAAGCGGCTGACGAGATCAAAAAGCTGGTAACGGAGGGCATCGGGAAGCGGTTGGGGATCCGTCGCACCGACCGATCGACCGGCCGATTCCAGGATCCTTTCCACCTGATCGTTCAGTTTGGAACATTCGTCCGATCGGTACGACGCAAGAATCCCGCTGAAGCCGCGGAACATCTCAATCCATGGGCCCAGCGCGTCTTCCGTGAGCGATCGACAGGTCCCGCGCTGGAAGGTGATGCTGTGAAAGGTCGCCAATGTGCGGATTTCATCGATCAGACGTGTTTTCCCGATTCCTGCGTCACCATGCACCAGAATCAGCGACCCTTTCGAGCCATGCCGCAGAATCTCGATCAGTCGCCTGATCTCCGAAATTGCGGAATCGCGACCGATGCATGCGGGATCATTCACCAGAATCGATAACGGCTCGACGGCCTGCGTGACGGATGTGCTGGTCGAATGCTGTCCGGCCATCGATTCCCGGATCCGGATCAGCTCATCCCAGACCTCGCGGGCCGATGCCAAACGGTCCTCGGGTCTGCGTTTGAGAAGCTTCATGATGAAATGACAGATCCGGGTATCGAGTTTCGGATTGTAGACGCGGGGATCCGGAGCTTCCTCGCGTGTCCGCGCCACGAGCTGCCGCATCAAGCTTCCCGAAAACGGCAGTGATCCCGTAAAAATCTTGAACGCGATGACGCCGAACGAATAGAGATCCGATCGGGCATCGACCCGCGTCGTGACGGTCTGCTCAGGACTCATGTACTCCACTGTTCCCAGAATCGCGCCGGTACGGGTCATCTGCGACGATCCCTGTTGCTTCATCAGCCCGAAATCCGTGACTTTTACGGTCGAATCACGACGAATCAGCACATTGGCAGGCTTCAGATCCCGATGCACATACATGAAACCATGCAGATAACTCAAGGCATCCGCGGTCTGAATCAAAAGATCCAGAAAATGGGTCAGCCGATCGGGATGATTCAGGTCCGGGCTGCCATCGACCTGCGTGTCATACGAGGAGAGATGGTGATCGAGATCCTCTCCTTCGATGAACTCCATCGTGAAATACTCGCGATCTTCATACGTTCCCGTGTCATACACCTTGACCAGATGCGGGTGATTCAGCTGCGATGCCGCCTGGAACTCCCGCCGAAACCGGATTTTGGAAATCGTATCGTCATCCGGTTCGGATACATTGAGAACTTTCAGGGCGACCACCCGGTTCCGCTCCGGATCGAATGCCCGATACACCCTCCCGGATCCTCCGACCCCGATCAGACTCTCGATGACATATCTCCCGAACGATGTGATCGGATCTGTTCCCATGCATCAGTTCCGCCGTCCGACCGGTTTTCCGGTCGACATCAGTGGGTGCTCCCGGTCATTGCATCGAGAACCTGCGCGACGATTCGTGCGACGAGATGCTGCATGGAGTCGGACCCGGGGGAGGGCACAGGCGCACGCGGCGGCTCCGTCAACGCGTGCTCCGGGGTCCGCGGCCTGAGCACGGTCTGGTTGGTTCCGACGAATGCGCAATCCGGCAGGGAATTAACTTCGTTTTCCAAGCAGACCAGCGGCTCAAACTCGGATTTGAATCCGTATCGCTGCCGTTGATCGAGCAGTTTCCGGACATCGGTTTCCGGTAATGTCTGAATGCGTCCGAGCATGGACGAGATAAAAGCGATCTGCGCAAAATGCTCGACGGTCTCCATCCGGAAGAGCGCGTCATTGAGTGTAGTCCCCAGAGCGAGCGCGCCATGATTCTGCAGGATGAAGGCATCATACTGAGACAGGTGGGGGACGAGAGGCTCCGCGAGCTCTTCCGTTCCCGGTGTGCCGTATTCAATGATCGGAACGGCCCCGAGTGTGATGATGACCTCCGGCAGAATCGCCTGAGACAGGGCGATGCCCGCGATCCCGAACGAGGTCGCATACGGGGGGTGAGCATGCACGATTCCCATCACATCCGGTCGGTGCTGATAGACTTTCAGATGCATGCGCACTTCCGACGAAGTTTTCAGTCCGGGTGTCAGAGATTTGCCGGTCATGTCGCACAGAACAATCTGTTCAGGCGTCATGAATCCTTTGGAAACTCCCGTGGGCGTGATGAGAATGCGGTCCGGACCCACCCGGGCACTGATGTTGCCGTCATTCGCCGCAACATACCCCCTCGCATGGACACGGCGACCAGCCTCGACGATCTCCTTCTTCAATCCGATCAAAGACGTCATCTCGATCCCCTCGCATGCACACCGCCGGCGAAACCGGCCGCTGTATCGATTCTAGGCCAAACGGAAGGATGATGCAATCATGCGAAAACGGCCGGAGTCCCCTGGTGAAGACTCCGGCCGCACCCGTCAGTCAACGGGGATTCGCTCAGCGATAACCCCATGTCACCATGGCGGGATCCCCGAATAGATCAAAGGTTCCCTGCGTGAACGCGGCACCGATGAAATGCAGGTTCTCCGCCGATCCCGATACCACGGGCCACGTGAATTGAAGGATCTCTTCGTGACGCAGTTGCTGCGGTGAGATCCGAAGCTGTCGATAATCGAGACCACTTGTGAGATTGGTCCAGGACGGCCAGCAGAAATAGACGCCGTAGACGTCCAACAGCAGGTAGACATCCACATCCACTGTGCCGCTCGTATCATTCACCACATTCATTTCGAGGTGGAAAAGATCATTGGCGGTGAAGGATGTCCCATTCAGAAGAAGCTGAATTCCCCGGCCGGGAACCGGTGTCATGGTCGGAGTCATGGTCGGAGGAACCGGTGGAGTCGGAGTCGGCGTTACTGTCGGCGTGGATGTCGGTGTAAATGTCGGGCGGGGGGTCGGTGTCGGCACCGATGCCGGAGCTTCGCCCCAGACCAGAACATCGTCGATGTTCCATCCGCAATAGGTCAGATAGCTGTCCGAGGAAATCCCCCAGCGAAGCTGCACATTGGACTGGTTGGCGGCCCACTGCGACAAGTCATACTCGACATATTCCCATTGCGAAGGTTCCTGTGTGCCGCCGCTGAAATTCCAGACGGTCTGCCAGGTCGACCCGCCGTTGACGCTGATCTGAATGTTGGCATGATCATACTGGGATTCTTCGATACCGAGCCACTTCCAGAAGCCCAGATATACGTGCGAACTCTCCACGCAACTGAAGGCGGTTGTCGTGGTGTATGTCAGACTGAGATTGTTTCCATAGGCACCGTTCAGGTTGTAACCGACCACATTCGTTCCGGTGTGGCCCGTACCGGGATCACCGGCGTTCCCTGCCGGATCACCCCAGGCCCACTGTCCCTGATAGGTCCAGCCGGGGTTGGTGTCCATGTTCGCTTCCATGATCGATGTGAACTCGAGTGTGATGAAGAAGTAGTAAGCGCCACCGGCGTTGTCGATCGTTTCATTGCCTCCCGCATCACGGCTCGCGACCTGGAAGAAATAGACCGTAGCATCGGTGAGTCCCTCGAGGGTGATGGAGTGATCCATCGTCGTTCCGGTTTCGTTCGCCTGGGTGCCGGGAGGAACGTTCAGTCCAAATGAGACACTCCCTTCCGCCATCTCGCTCGTCGTCCATGTGATCGTGGCGCTACTGGTGGTGAGATCCGACACGACGATGTTCGAGATCACCGGGCCCTGACAGTCGGCCGTCGCCGTATCGGTCACGTCGGCAGGCGCTCCGTCACACCCCTCATCATGATACGAGGCGGTGATGGTATCGGAATGCGAAACCAGCAGGTAACCCGGGCCGCTCTGCGTACTCGATGTCAGAATCGTACCGGAAAACTCACTGGTATCCACACCTGTTTCTGTCAATTCGATCGTTTCCGGCACGGTGTCGCTCGTCGAAACGATCTGCGCCGTTGCCGTATTGATCGCCGTCGGACTGGTATTCAGATCCGCATCGAAAACGCTGATGTGGATGGTATCCGAGCAATTATAGAGTTCCTTGTCCACCAGAATCACGCCGCATCCGGCCGGAGCCACAGAAACAAGCGCTTCATAGGGGTTCAGGTTCTGTCCTGAAACGGTGATGATCATATCGCCGATCGTCTGGGGAGCGATATCGAGCATCGCGATGCCCTGCGCATTCGTCAGGGCCGTTTCATGGACATCACCGGGTTTGTATGCGCAAACCAGCGCGTTCTGAATCGGTGAGCCTCCAAGGGTGACCGTGACCTGGAACGGATACGGTGCCAGAGGAGCCGTCGGAAGGTGCGTGACGGTCGGCTGAATCAGGGCGTCGGAGCGGAAGAAGGCGGAACAGTCGCCGAACAGCACATACTGCTGCATGACTTCCTGCGCATCACTGCCCGATCCGATCTCCGATACCATGTACATCATTCCGTCATAGGTCATTTCCCCCATCCGGAAATGGCCTCCGGGTATCGAGCCACCTGAATCGCCGGTCACCGAATAGCATACGCCCCAGGCCATGATGGCCGGGGGATCCCAGGATGTCGATGTCGACGCGCTGTACATACCGACCGCACCGCGCGCATTCCCGACTGTGCCACCTTTCATCCACCGCTCGGCAAAACAGTCCGAAGAACTGTCGAAGCCGCCGTTGAGACAGGAAACGTCCATGATGAACGGCGTCATGTACCCGTTCGTCAGCGCATTGACATTCGAATTCGTGAACACCGGGCCGCTCCAGCCGGTCCCATCCCCGTGTCCGCAGTATGCGAGCCAGAATCGACCGTTATTCACGGCGGCAGCGATGTTGGCCGTCGTTCCCTGACCGTTCGAACTGTACAACCGATCGACAGCGGCATTCGGATTGTGAGTCTGGAAGCGGGAGGCGATTTCGTTCAATCGTGCGTCATCGTTGATCCCCATGCCTCCGGTCAGACTGGACGAAATCCCGGTAAACTTGTCGAGCCACTGGCCATCGGCGGGCTGCGTTTCATAATGCATGATCTTGTCGAGCTGCGGCTGGAGTTCACCCAGGTTCTGCGCACACAACCTCGAGATGAAGACATCCGGTGTGATGTCGGTTCCATTGAGTTGCGTGAATTTGTAATCCGATGCGCACGACCCGATTCCGTACAGCGGGTTGACCTGGTTGGAATCGCCCACGAGAAGGATGTAGACCGGTTTGGGATTCCATGTGTTGTAGGCGTTCTGAATGTAGCTCTTCACCGCGGTGGCGGTCGAACCGGATGTCGATGTGCCGACAAGTGTGACCGCAAGTCCGCGCTTGGTTTTCCACTCGACAAACGACGCCATTTCGCTGACAAACGCATCCGCGGCGATGATCAGCATCGGCTCCGGATCGTTCCGGTTTCCTGTCCTGAGACTGTCGTAGTTCACCAGATACTCCCGATAGATCCGATCGAAAGACGGATACACGCGTTCGGGCCCGAATGCCGTGCCTCCCTGGGTCCGGACACGGATCTCGAGATCCGCCGCGATCAGGGTTTGCTCGACGGGATTGAACCGGACCGGTGTGATCTCGACCATCACATACCGGAAATCCCGCATGAACCCCTCGTCCGCGATCCGGGCATACTGGGAGGGGTAAGCGGCATCACGCACATACAGGTCGGCGTCGATCCGGAACGGAGGACGCGGTTCGGACCGCTTGTATTGCGGTTGCGCCGGGTACACCGTGATGTCTTCAACGGTTCGTTCATCCAATACCGTGATCTCAAGGGAGACATCGGAATCCACCGGAACGGCAACGAAGGTGCGGACGGCAGGCAGCCTGGGACGACCCGGGTCGAGCAGTTGACCTGCGCCGGGAACATCGACCAGGGTGAAGTCGCCGGCAGCATTGGCCGCGGACGAAAGACTCATTCCGGGAACTCGCACATCGATCACCGTCTGCTCAAGTGTCGAACTGATAAGGGTGGTCGACAAATCGCTCGGAACGGTCGTTCGGCCGTCCAGTGATATCCATGCCGCACCGGCTCCGATTCCCTGAATCAGAATCAACAGGCCGAGTGCGATCGTCGATAATCTCCGCTGGTTTCGCTGCGTCATTCAATGCCTCCTCAGATAAATCCCGGTGACATTCCAGGATCAACTGCCAATTTGCAATATTCAGGCCAGTGAATCAGAAGCGGTGCGTGAGAACGATCGCATGGGTTTATAAAGAAACCGGCCCGCCGAAGCGAGCCGGTAACAGATCTTGTCGAGTCGGAGGTTCTATTCGTATCCGAATGTCACCATGTCGTAGTTGCCGATCAGCGTGGTCGTCTCCGGATCCAGCATCGCCGCCCAGAATCTCAGATCAGCAGCAGATCCACTCACCGTCGGCCAGTCGAAATCGAACACGACCTTCGAGTCATGATCGTTTTCCGGACAGGTCATGCGGACACATTGAGGTTCCTGCGTCCAGCCGGGGGAGAACCAGTAATTGGAGTAGACATCGAGAATGATCCACTCGTCGGCGGTGACTTCCGATCCCGGATTGAAGACCTCACGCGTCAATGTGAATCGATCACCGGAATGGAACATCGGCTGGCTGATCGTCAGATCGACCGTGAATGTCGTCGGTCCTTCCGTCGGTGTCGCGCTTGGTTCCGCCGGTGTATCCGTCGGCTGAGGCGGTTGGGTGGGTGTCGATGTCGGAGGACTGGTCGGACCGGCCGTGTTCGTCGCGGTCGGCGGCGCGGTCGGAGTGATGGTCGGAGTGTGGGTTGCCGGTACGGTCGGGGTGCGTGTCGGAGTATAGGTCGGCGGTACGGTGGGCGTCCGGGTCGGGGTGATCGTCGGAGTATTCGTCGGAGGCGCAGGAGTCGGAGTGTTGACCGGTTCACCCGCCGCACCCCAGATCTCGACATCGTCGATGTTCCAGCCGCAGTAGACGACGGTATAATCCGCTGCACCCATGGTCCATCTCAGGTAGACGGTCGGCTGTCCGTCCGCATAGGCAGAGAGATCGTACGTCTGCAGGGACCACACGGTTTCATTCAATGTCGAACCCGTGTGATTCCAGATCGTCGTCCAGGTCGTCCCGTTCGTCGATATCTTGAACGATGCGTGATCATACGTGGCGGATTCGACCCCGAGCCACCGCTGGAAACGCACCTCGACGTCGGACAGATACGAGCAGTCGATGGCGGTGGTGGTCAGATTCTTCTCGGTCATGTCGTTCTCGTAGGAACCATTGAGATTATACCCATAGACATTCGTGCCGGTGTAACCGTTCTGAGGATCTCCACTGGTGCCGGCAGGATCGCCCCATGCCCAGTTCGGTTCCGCGGTCCAACCCGGGTTCGTGTCCATGTTCCAGATATACCGGCGGGCGAAAGTCGAGGTCGTGACTTCCTGAGCGAAAGTCGAACTGGATGAGTAACCCGTTGCGGAAATGTCGAGCGTGAATGTCACGACAGTGGGATCCGGGATGGACGGAGACACCGTCACGGTGAAATGCGGCGAATCGCTCGCACCCGATGCGCCTCCGGCAATGTTCGGGAACGTTGCGGTGTCATCGGAGATCGTGATGTAGCCGGGCTGATCCGAACTCAAAACAGCACTTACGTCAGACGCCAGCCCGTTGCCGCTGTTCGCGAGTGTGACCAGGACCTGCGCCGTTTCACCCGGATCCAGAATCGCATCTCCGTCTCCCCGTTCGGGATCCAGAACCAGCGAGGATTGAACGTTCAGATCGGGAGCCACCACCATGTCGCTCAACATTGTCGTTCCGGTCGTCGTTCCGTTGCAGATGTAGGACACTGAAAACGAAATGATCTCACCGTCGGTCGCGGAAGGACTCACAGTGAATTCGTATTGACTGGAGGATTCCCCGGAACCGCTCTGGGGAATATCGGGGAAGAGCGCCGATGCAGACGTCACGGTCACATGCGGATTGGAGGAGCTCAGCGTGGTCGAAATGCCCGTGGCGTCGATTCCGAGATTCTGCAGGGTGACATTCATCCGGATCGTCTCACCCGCATTGATCTGCCCGTCATTATTTCCCGGGGAATCATCGATTGTATGACTCAGATAGCTCAGAACCGGCACATTGCAGGGTGTGGTGAACGAGACCACCACATCGTCGAGGTTCCAACCGCAGTAGCTGATGATGCTGTCCGCAGGTCCCATGCCCCAGCGGAGCTGAACATTGCTCTGGCCGGCTGCCCAGGACGAAATGTCATACTCGACATGCTCCCATGCCGTCGGCTGCAAACTGCCGCCGTTGTGCGACCAGATCACGGTCCAGGTCGATCCGTTCGTCGAGATCTCGACGGTGGCATGATCATAGGTGGAACTTTCGACTCCGAGCCATTTCCAGAATGAGAGATATGCCTGGGACGCACCTGAACAATCGAAGGCGGGAGAGGTCGCGTAGTAGGCCGGGATGCTGTTCGCATACGCGCCATTGAGATTGTATCCGATCACGTTCGAACCCGTGTAACCTCCCGTGGGATCACCCCCGGAACCGGTCGGCTGACCCCAGGCCCACTGCCCCTGGAAGGTCCAGCCCGGATTCACGTCCATGTTCGCTTCGTACAGCACCAGGAGTTGCAGGGTTGTAAACGAGTAGAACAGACCGCTGTTGTCGTCCACCGCCACGTTCCCGCCGTCATCGACACTTTCTACCTTGAAGAAGAACTCGGTGCAGGTCTGCAGACCCGTGAGTGTGATGGAGTGATCGGTCACGAGATCGCTGTCGCTTTCCACCATATCCGGAGGAGTGCCGAGACCCCATGTCAGGACGGATGTCGAGGATTCGTCGGTGGTCCAGGAGACTGTGACGGTATCGATGCCAAGGTCTGAGATCGTGAGATTCGAGATGATCGGGCCCTGGCAGTCCGCAACCGCCGTGTCGTACACGTCGGCAGGAGCGCCGTCGCAATCCAGATCATGATAATGCGCGCTGATCTCGTCGTCGTGCGCGAGCAACAGATATCCCGCTCCGGACATCGACGATGATGTCTGGATCGTGGCGCTGAATTCTCCGGTGTCGGGGCCGGTTTCGGTCAGAATCAGCGATTCCGGAGTCGGTTCGCTGTCGGAATGAATGTCGGCATCGACCGTTTCAACCATCGCCGGATTCGTGTTTTCATCCGCATCGAATACCCGCACCAGGATCTGATCGTCGCAGTTGTATTTTGTGCGATTCAGGAGGATGACGCCGCATCCGGCCGGAGCGACCGTCACGATGGCTTCATACGGAGCGAGATTCTGGCCGCTGACCGTGATGATCATGTCGCCGATCGTGAGGGGTTCGATATCGAGATTGACGGTGCCGGTGGAGTCCGTCTGGCCCACGACATGCACCTCACCCGGTTTGTAGGCACACACGACGGCTCCCTGAATCGGGGCTTTCGCATCCGATACGATGACCTGGAACGGCATCGGAGCCAGCGGGGCGGTGGGCAGGTGCGAAACGGCCGGCGTGATGATCTCATCCGATCGCAGCATGGCGGAGCAGTCGCCGAAGAGCACATACTGCTGCATGACTTCCTGGGCGTCGGATCCGGACCCGATCTCGGACACCATGTACAACATGCCGTTGTAAGTCATTTCCCCCAGCAGATAGTCCCCGCCGGGAATGGTCGCACCGTCGCCGGCGACGGAATAACACACACCCCAGGCCAGGATGGCGGGAGGATCCCACGACGTTGACGTCGACGAACTGTACATGCCGACGGCACCGTGCGGATTTCCGACCGTGCCGCCCTTCATCCAGCGCTCGGCAAAACAGTCACCACTTCCCGCAAAACCGCCGTTATCACACGAAACATCCATGATGAAGGGGTTGGCGTAGCCGTTTGTCAACGCGTCGACGTTACTGTTCGAGAATGCCGGACCACTCCAGCCCGTTCCGCTCCCGTGACCGCAATACGCAATCCAGAAACGGCCCGCATTGACAGCCGCAGCGATGTTTGCCGTCGTTCCCTGGCCATTGGAAGAATATAACTGATCGGCAACCGCGTTGTCGTTTATCGCCATGAAACGACCACTGATCTCATCGATCCGCTCATCGTCGTTGATTCCCATGGAACCGCTCAGGCTTGACGAGATCCCGCAGAGTCGATCGAGCCACAGCGTGTTGTCCGGTTGCGTTTCGTAGTGCATGAGTTTATCGAGTTGCGGGTTGAGTTCATTGAGATTCAGGGCGACGAACCGTGAGATGAAGACATCCGGCACATGGTCGCTGCCGGCGAGCAGGGTGAAGAGATAATCCGAGGCACAGGATTCGATTCCAATAAGCGGATTGATCTGGGGTGAATCCCCCACCAGGATGACGTAGACCGGTTTCGGGTTCCAGGTGTTGTAGACCGTCTGGATATAGCTCTGAACCTGCGTGGCGGTGATGCCGGTCGTCGAGGTCGGCACCACGGTCACGTCGATCCCTCGCTTGGTTTTCCACTCCACAAATGAGTCCAGCGCCGGGATGAATGCATCATGCGCGATGATCAGCATCGGCTCGGCATCGGAACGCTGCCCGATCCCGAGTCGTGAGAAATTCAGGATGTGGTTCTGATACAATCTGTAAAAACTCGGAAAGACCCGATCCGGGCCCATCGTTGTGCCGCCCGTTGCCCGAACGTCGATCGACATGCGGGATGCGATCTCGAGACTGCTGTCGGCAGCGAGATACTGTACGGGAGCAATTTCGAGTGTTACCACCCGAAAATCCCGCATGATCACATCATCCGTGATCCGGGCAAGCTGAGAGGGGAAGGGAGAGCGTTCGGAGTAGCGATCCGGATTCATGGTGAACGGCGGTTTGGGTTCGCTGCGCTTGTATTGCGGCTGCGCAGGCCAGACCGTCTGTGTGCCGATCCGGACCGATTCGACATCCCTGACCTCGACCGTCACATCGGCATCGAAAGGAACGGCGATGTATGTACGAACGACCGGAACCTGAGGATCTCCGGTGTCGGTCAGGAGTCCCGCACCGGGGATATCCAGCTTGACGAGATCCAGGTTCGATTCCGAAACCGGTTCCATGTTCAGGCCATGGACGACCGTTTCGATCGTTGTTGTCTGTGCGGTAGCCGAGACGAGGGAGACTCCGATCGGTTGACCGACTCGAGCTCCCGGCTGCACCGGCACCCACGCCGCGCCCGCCGCAGACACGGACAGGCACAAGAAAACCAACATCCAAAGCGTCCTCAACGACCTCATAATACCTCCTTAAGCGACCAGCGCCTGTGCGAGGCGTACGTATACGCCTTATATCCTTGACTTCAGCAAAACAGCAAAGGTCATGCCATCCCTGCATCGAATTGATCCGGTCTCCGGCAGCGATACTTGAGGCTCCGGAGCAAAACCACTATACTCGATGAAATGGGCTGCTTCAAACATCTTGTCGCTCCGGCCATCCTGCTGATCTCGCTGGCAGCCCTCGTTCCCATGACGCCGTTATCTGCCGGCTGGTTTGATTCCGGTGAGTTCGTCACGGCGGCATGGAGTCTGGGGATCGCCCACAATCCGGGCTATCCGATCTATCTCACCCTCACACATGCCTGGTGCCGCGCGCTTCCCATTGGTTCGATACCCTTCCGGATGCACCTTCTGTCGATCGCACTCACCCTGCTGACTCTCGTGATCATGAATCGAAGCCTCTTCCGCCTGTCGAAAGGACATCCGAACCCATGGGCCGGACTGCCGCTGCTCGGCGCAGGATTTCTGCTTTCCGACACCCTCCGCAGCCAGGGCGCGTCGAATGAGGTGTACCCGCTCGACCTGTTCTTCTTCGCGTGGACCTTCGACCTGTTGCTCGTATACCGCACCCGACGGAATCCCCATACCGGTTATCTCCTGATCCTGGTCGCAACCCTGGCTCTCCTCAACCACTACTCAGCGCTATTCTGGCTCCCCATCCTGTTCGGGTTCTGGAAACCGGCCGGAACCGGGAAGCGCATCGGTCCCGGTTCCCTCACCCTGAGTGTTCTCGTGGTGGTGCTGTCAACCGGTTCTTTGCTGCATCTCCCAATCCGTGCAACCCGGAATCCGGCGCTCAACTGGGGAAATCCCCGAACCTGTGATCGATTCATGGATCACGTGCTGGCACGGTCCCATCGCGCCATGAGCATGCCGTCGATGGACGCGGAGCAGCGGTGGAACCGCTGGCTGGAATTCATCGGAAATCTCGGCCGCGATGCCCCGCTGCCCGTCATCGCTGCACTCGGCATGGGCCTGATCGGATGTGTGGTCGTGCGACCGAGACTGGGGTGGACCGCGGTGAGTCTACTAATAAGTCATTCTGTTTATGTTGTCTACGTCAATGTTGTTCCATTCGAGGCGACACCGTTCGGAGTGCCGGTTCTCGGGTGCGCAGTCCTCTGCGCGGCCTGCATCGTTCTGGCCGCAATCCGGTGGCGCGGTACAGCCGGGGTGGTGTCGATCGCAACCCTGATCCTCGCTATCTTGATCGGGACCGCGCGACAGGTGTCTGCGGACGGTTGGCCGCGTGAGTGGGCCCGAACGATCCTCGGAAGCCTCCGTCCCGAAGCCGTGCTGCTCACCTACAGCGACAGCCTCACCTTCAATCTGATGGCGCTTCAATCCACAGAACGTCTCCGCGAGGATGTCGCGGTGCTCAGTGACCTGTATCCCGATCTGATTCTGAATGATGCCGCTCCCCGCGAGTTCGATTCGGAACTGCGTCGGTGCGGTCTCCGGACCGCGATTGTGACCGCACAACCGGATCTCTGGACGTGCATGGCCGGGTCGACATCGAGACCGGTGTATCGGGAGATCAGACCCGGAGATAAGCAAAATGACTTAATGTTTGATCTGGATGGGATTGTGTGGCGTCTGAATCCCCGGCATGCCACCCCGCCTTCGGCCGGTGCCATCGACTCGTTCGTTGCCTTCTATATGAACGGCTCCCGGGATCCGATCTCCCGGGATGTCTCGGCTACACTCATCAATACCCTGGGCCTGTATCTCGAATCCTGGAACTGCAACTCTGCCGCCGAAGCGACCTTCCGGCGCGCGCTCGATGTGCTTCCGGATTGCGGCGAAGCCTGCGTGAATCTCGGGTTGATCGCCTATCGCAAAGGCCAGTTCGATGAGGCGCTGGGATGGATGCGTCAGGCTGTCTCCGTCTCACCCCGCCTGGCATCCGCCCATCAGAATCTCGGCCTTCTCCTTCTGCGACAGAATGATCTTCCCGGTGCTCGCGAAGCGCTTCGCCACGCCGATGATCTCGAACCGCTACCCCCTCCGCTTCGTGAGCTGCTCAACCGACTCGCGAACTGACAACAGGAACGATCAGGATCCCCGCCGGATCGACAGATTTCGGATCAGCACGGCCGATCGACCCCGGTTGGTCAATTCGAGAGCGGCATGTCGGCCGGCCCTTTCGGAGATATCCCAGCGAATCGGCATCCAATCCTCGGTCCCGTGAATCTGAATCTGTGATTCGAGAGGCGTGTCGTAGCGGAACGCCCGTGCTGTCACGAGTTTCATGTCGATGATCGCGTCGGGATCATCCGCGAGAATGTTGAGGTGGACAAATGCCTCCGGCTCCGGGAGAAACACCGGGAAGGAAAGCGACGATTCCGACGGCATGAAAATCGCCTGAACCCAGTTGTCATTCGCGGGAATCAGAACCAATCCGGTGAATCGGTTACCCGGCTCCAACCCTTCGGGATCCAGAGAATCGTCGAACAGGAGCCACACGTTGTCGACCCGCAGAGATCCGAAGCCGTCCGTGACGGATACGCGAATCGAGTTCAGAGTGCGATCCCAGTGCCGGGCATCGATCCTGAATCGCGCTCGAACGGCCCCCCGTGCCATGTCCAGATCACCGATAACGGTATCGTTCAATCGAATCGACATTGCTGCCGGCGACTCGGTTTCATTGCTGATCTGCAGCACCATCGAATCGGGACGTCCGGGGACGAGCGGCAGAAGAAACACCATATTCGTCGTTTCATCGATGATGTTCGATGCAAATGGGTTTCGACCGAATGCGGTCAGAAACGGAAGGGTCAGGCTGGAATTGAGATCATAGGAGAAATCCGAGAGCGACGACCGGGACTCGAAAAGCCGGTCTTCCAGATCAGTGACATCGGGAGGCGGGTCCTGATACACGCATCCGATGCACAGAAGCAGAAGCCAGACTGAAAGCAACCGTCTCATGAAAAGGCGTTTCGTCTTTTCCGAGGCGATTTCCGTGTGAACCCCGCTGTTTTTATCCCTTCCTGAATCGCCCGGATGATGCTGATGTTCCAGCGTTTCGCATAGATGAACAGGAAACTGATGCGATGAATCAGAATGAAAAGACCATTGGGCGGAATGCGCGTGAGGGGTTTGAGAACCGGCAGGAGCCATGGAAAACGGAACAGAAGGTAGAAAAAATGATGCAGATTCACACTGCGGCCGATCTCCGGCTGTCGCAGGAGACTCCTCGAGTGATAGTTCGGATCGATATCATCCGCATCCAGTGACTCGACAAGTCCCTGTTCGAGCACCATACGGCCGAGTTCCGTGCGGGGATAGGGCTGAAAGATGGCACACCACGTGAATGTCGGACGGATCGCCTGATTCATCCGAACGGTTTTCAAAGACTGCCCGAAGGTTTCACCGGGCAGGCCGAAAATGTTCGTCGTGCAGAATCTGAGACCGAATTCGTGAAACAGATGCGCCGCTTCGAACAGTTGTTCATCCGTGATCTTCTTTTTCAAGACGGTGTTGCGCAGATACTCGTCGCCCGTCTCCATTCCGATCACGACATTGTAACAACCGGCATCCACGAGCGCTTTCACGACATCCCGATCGATCGAATCCGCTCGCATGAAACAGATGAACGGCAGCCTGAACTTCCGTGGATACTCGGTGCAAAACTCGAGGAGCCACTGGCGGTGTGTTCCGAACAGATCATCTTCAAAACGGATGGTTTTCACCGGATACTTCGACACCAGCCAGTCGAGTTCGTCCATGACCGATGCAATCGAGCGCTTTCGGACGTACCGGCCTTTCCCCTGATACAATTTCATGGAGGAATGATTGAAGCAGAATGTGCAGGCGTTCGGACATCCCCGACTGGTGATCAGAAGTTTCACAGGGTTGTCTCTGAGCATCGGATAGCGGTAGTACGCGTCCCGATCCATGAAAGGTAATGCATCCAGATCCTCGATCAACGGTCTGACATCATTGCGGATGATCGTGTCGCCCGAACGGACATGCAGATTCGGAATCGCGCTCCAGGCTTCCGGCGTATCATCTGCCCTCAGAAGATCGACAATGACAGCTTCACCCTCACCGACGCAGATTGCATCCAGAGCAGGTTCGCGGTCGAGAATTTCGGGGAAGAACGTCGCATGCGCCCCCCCCATCAGGATCCGGATGTCGGGGTTGATGGCGCGGATCCGTTCGGCAAGCTGAACCGCCCAACCCTGAATCCCCGTGACGCAGCTGAATGCCACCCACCTGGGCTTGAGCTTGCGAACCTCGTCGAGTAACTCCGCGTCAGTTCCGATCCGAATGCCGACCTTGAAACCGGCTGCTGCTGCAGAACTGACCAGGGACATCGTACCCAGAAACTCGAACCAGATGCTTTGCAGGAAGAGTAAATCCATGTCCGTTACCTATCAACAGCCCATCGGGGCGTCAAGTGCGCATTCGCTGAGATTCCGTGTTTGCGCGCCCCGACGGGCGATGCGATCGGATTTGTGGCGGAATGCCGATTCCGTTATACTGGCCACGACTTTTACCGTGAAAGGAATCTCGCTATGTTTCTGACCCATCGTTCGTCGATACTCTGCATCGCCTGTCTGATCGCGTGCATGTCCATCACCCACGCTGAAAGCCTGCGGGAAATCGATGGAGTGACCGTGATCGAGGTCAAATCCGTCAAGCCCGCGATCAAACTGATGAAACAGAAAGACTGGCAGGGCGCTCTCCCGCTGCTCGAAGCCGTCATCGCCGAAGACAGCTCAAATGATATCGCATTGTTCAACATGGGTGTCACGCTGGAAAAACTCGGCCGGCAGGATGAGGCGCGGTCGTTTTACAAACGTGCCCTGGCCGTGGATATTGACGATGTCTATATCGAAGCGCTCGCGCGGGTACAGGGCGAGACCCGCGACTCTGCAGCCATGGCATCGCGCCTGATCCGCTGCTACGGTCCGTGCAGCTTCGGCTATCGATACGCCCGGGCCGGATTGTGGAATGACGCGATTCCGCATCTGAAAAACGCCTATGACCGGGATCCGATGGACGATGCCGCCTGCTTCAATCTCGCAGTGGCATACGAAGTGATCGGTCAGCATGACCTCGCCCTGGAACACTGCAAGCAAGCAATCGTGCTCAAGTCCAATCCCCTCTACATCGATTTCCAGAATTTACTCTCCACCACGCCAAAGAAATCTCGATGATCATGCTTTCAATCAGGTGATCTCAATGTCCGTGATGGATTGCACCATGTAATCCGGCTTGTGACGTATATCGGGATGATCCAGAACGGATGGATCACGGTACTTCCCCGACAGTGCGAAGATCGTTCGGATTCCCAGCGCTGCGGCGCCCTGGAGGTCCCCGAAGGGGTCATCCGAGATCATGATACTGGCTGCGGCCGGGACATCGAGTTTCTTCAGCGCAGCGAGATAGTAATCGCGACTGGGTTTCCCGACAATGCACGCCCGGCATCCCGTCGCATACTCGATGGCCCGCACCCACGCTCCCAGTCCGGGTTCCACGCAATGTTCGGAATCCCTGAAAATCCGGTTTTCATGCAGCGCGATCAACTCGGCATCATGATCGAGGATTGCCGCAATCGACGTCGATACCGCTTCGTAATCCATCCTTCGGTCGAATCCCAGGATCACTGCATCCACCCGGGCATCACGCACGACCTCCACACCGGTCAATCGGATGAAACGGTGGAGTTCCGGTGTGCCACGCACGTAGACGCGGCGGATTCGGCCCTGTTTCAGCAAACCATCCAGTATGCTCAGCGGTGTGTGCACCCGCTCCGAATCGATTTCGAATCCCGCGCTTCGCAGTTCCTGACCCGCCTCCTCGGGACTCGATGTGGTATGATTGGTCGCGATCAGAAAGGGGATACCGCGTTTTCCGAGATCTTTCAGCCATGGAATCGCGCCGTCAATGACCCCGCCATCTTTGGCATGATTGAGAACACCGTCCCGATCAATCAACACTCCCTCCGCCTCCACCCGGATCCTCATTCTGTCGCCTCCCGGACGATCCCTTTGCGGATCGCCTCCGCGGTTGCAGTGGCGGCCAGAGACGGATCCAGCCGGATCGCCTCATCCAACTCTCTGCCGGCATCCTCCTGCCGGTTCAACGCAAACTGTGCACCGGCGAGATTCAGGTGAGCGGGAGCGAACGATCGATCCAATGCAACGGCCTTCTTCAGCACCTCCTCCGCGTCCTTGAATCTGTTGTCCCGGATCAGGGCGATACCCAGGTTGTTCATTATCTGAACATCGTCCGGGACTGCCCGGGCAGCTTTCCTGAGAAACTCACCGGCTTCTTTCGGCCGGTTCAGTTGAATCAGCGCCAGTCCGAGATTGTTCGTGATGACCGGATTATCCGGATCTGCGGATAGCAGGCTCCGGAACAGGGCTTCAGCATCGGTCCATGCACCGAGGCGAATTTTCTCGAGCCCGAGTTCGATCGGAATCAGCAGATCTTTCAACGATCGGGCCTCTTTGCGACTGCCGGACTCATCCGATGCACCGGGATGGATGATGTAACCAAGGCTCTCGAGCGCCCGTCGTGTTTCCGGGTCGACACCGTCATGGTCCGCGGCGGGTCTCGGAGGAACCAGACGCAATCGATTCCTGAGATCGCTGCACTCGGATTCTCTCCGGGACGCCAGATTATGTCGCTCGCCCGGATCCTGTTCGAGATCATACAGTTCAGGCGGATGATCCATGAATTTCAGAGCGCCTCGTCGAACGGCGGATTCCGGCGCCCAGCGATATCTCGAAAAGGGATATGGTGTATACATCCCGAGCATTCCATCCGTCTTGCCGGGAGGAGGGGTGGCCTGGACGCCGGCATACCCGAGAATCCGATGCATGATCCGATGGATTGTTGTCGGAGATGACACGAGTCTGTCCGCGGCCATCGAGGCGCAGATGACGGGAATCCGGATCGTTTCCTGATATAAAAACACACCATGCGTGGATTCGCCATGATCGCCCAGACCCTCGCCGTGGTCCCCCGTGATCACGATCGGGCTGTCGCTTCCCATCCGCCTGCGAAAGGAACGAATCAACCGCCCCGTCCATCGATCCGTGTACATCACCTCAGCCCGGTAATCATCCCGGGACGCGGCGCGATATGAAGGAGGCGCTGAATACGGGGCATGCGGATCATACAGATGAACCCACAAAAACAGAGGATTCCTTTTCTTTTCGATCAGACATTCCGCCGCAGCGACCGCCTCCTCCGCGATCTGCTCGGGCCGGTGCCCCTGCACAACCGCGGGCAGATGATCCCGATACACGTCGAAACCCCGATTCAATCCGGTCGCACGAACGAGAGGGAATCCGCTGATGACCGCCATGGTTCGATACCCATTCTTCCGGAGGATTTCCGCGAGCAAAGGGATGTGTTCAGGCACGATTCTGCCGTTGTCCTGAACCGCATGCTGCGTGATGGGAAGACCGGAGAACAGCGAAACGTGGGAAGGGAGGGTGAGGGGTATATCCGTAGAGGCATCGATTTCGAGCCGGCTGCTGCGAGACAAAGCATCGATCTCCGATGTCAAAACCTCGCTGTCACCGTAACAGCCCAGCCGGTCCGCCCGGAGCGTGTCGATCGTGATCAGCAGGATATCCGGAGCGGCTTTACACGGTTTCGATAACAAAAGAACAGCACAGCAGACAAGAAACGGGATCAGGAACCCGTGATCCGGAACGCGTCGACGGCGATTCAAGGACGGTTATTCCCCGATTTCCGTCAGAATTCCCCGGATCTTGTCGGCATCCGTTGCCGTGGGGGTGAGTTCGAGATACTTCGAGAGCGCGACGGCAGCGTCCCTGTTGTTTTTCAGTTGGATCAGGCAGTAGCCGAGACCTTTGTAGGCGGGGGCCAGCGTCGGATCCTTTTCGATGGCTTTCCGGAATGCGGATTCAGCCTGAACATAATCCTTCTCATTCCAGAGCGAACTGCCGAGATTGTAATAGGATGAGGCGTCCTGCTGTCCGAGTGCTTCCTGGGCGGTCACGATTTCCTTGACCTTGGTTTCAATTTTGAGATCCGTGTAAAGCACCAGGAGGTCATTGAGAATCCGCTCGTCGTTGGGCCGGATCGCCCGCATTTTCTCGAGCGCTTCGGCCGCCCTGGCCTTCTCACCTTTCTCGCGATACAACACGGCCAGGTTCTGAAGGGTTTCCATCTGCGTGGGCGCAACGGCAATCTCGGATTCGAAATGCGTGATCGCAGCGTCCCTGTTGCCGGTATCGTAGGCCATTTTCCCGAGATAAAAATGCGCGCCTTTCAGGTCGGATTTAACCGCCAGCGCCTTTTCAAAACTCGTCCGTGCCTCCTCGAGTTTCCCGCTGTCGAAATAAGCGACGCCCAGGAGATACTGAGGGTATCCGAGATCCGGGAAGGACTGGATGACTTCCTCCAGAATCGGAATGGCCTCGGTCGGTTTTCCGGAGTGGATCCGGTCCTCGGCCTCGAGAACTTTTTTCTGGGCTTTGCCCAACGCTTCGCTCTGTGCCTTCTCTTCAAAAAACCCCGCGGGGACCATCACAACTTCGTACTTGTAAGTATGCCCGACGGAAAAACGGTTCGGGGGAACGACCTGATCGGCGCCAATCGAAAACCGACCCGATTCCTCGACCGCTCCGGTCGGACCATGATCCTCGAATCGGATCGCATAGATGAGGTGGCCGGGAACGGTCACCTTCAAGGTGTAATTCCCGACTTCGAACAGACGTTTCCGGAACTGACCGTCCTTGACGGGCGCGTCGATCGGGCCGAGTGATTCATGCACGAGTTCGACCTGGCCATCGGGGATCGGTTTTGAATCACGGTCTGTCAAGGTGCCATCCACGAGCATATGTTCGAGTGCACAGCCGGGGACGGCGGTGAAACAGAAGGATGCGCAAAGTGAAATCAAAGCGGTCAACAAGTTTTTCATGAGATGACCTCCCGTCGGGTTGATCGTTCGGGATCAGAATATCAAATCGAGGCACAAAAGAAAAAGGCGGGAGAGGGGTCTCTCCCGCCTTTGAAGAGGTCGTGATCAGAACGAGAAACCGAGTGTGATGCGAGCCGATCTCGGATCCTGGCGCTTCAGCACTTCACCGAAATCCGGATTGGCAAGTTTGTCGTCGTCTTTGTCGACTGTGCCGTCGCCATTGAGATCCTCTTCGGCGAAGTTCCAGTCCTGTTTGAGACTGACGGCTTTGTCTGAATCCAGAACGTTGAAGATGTCCACCCGTGCACTCAGAGACATGTTCTTGCCGAAGTTGAATTTCTTGGAGACCGACAGATCCCACCAGAACAAACTCGGCATCTCACGAGCGCCGCGGCCTTCGGGGAATGTCAGATAACCGCCGTAAGCATCCTGCCAGCCTCGCTGCTGCCAGAAGTATCCCGAGTTCCATTCGAAGTTTGTTCCGAGAACGATGTCCCAGGGGGCTTTGTAGGTCGCGTTTGCCGTGACCTGATGCTCGCAGGCATACGGAAGCGGACCGTACCAGTTGTCATCGCCATCGAGACCGCCGAGACCCTGGTAGATTTCCGCCAGTTCCGGATCGACACTGTAAGGCAGACGATCACCGAAAACACCGACATCGTTGCCGCCGCCCCAGTCCGAGGAGAAGCCGCCGCGTTCGAACTGTCCCGGAGTCGTGCCTTCGGATTCGGTCCAGACATACGCGAGGTTGAACTGCAGTTCAGGCATCGGGCGTCCGGCGAATTCCAGTTCGATGGCCTGATAATCACGTTTTTTCTTGTCGAAGTTGATGATGTACCAATCGGTTTCATTGTACGCGACGTCTTCGATCAGATCCCGTGTCGCCGCATAGATGTACCGGACTTTGGCGGCATAGTTGTTGCCGATTCCGTGATCGAAACCGATCAGGAACTCATCCTTGTAAAATGGTTTCAAATCCTCGTCGTAAATGAGCGGACTGTGAGCGGGATCCTGCCGGGAATGGTACTGTCCCGGATAGAACTCATAGGTGCCATCTCCGTCGTAATCACGCCATTTGCCCCAATTGTCCGGATTGAACTCGTCACCGGGCGTGTAATCGCCGCCGGTGTAGGGGTTTCCCGGACCGCCGTACCGATACCGGTTGTAGGAGTATGGGTTGGCGGTGTTTCCCCATTCGGCGAGAGACGTCGAGGCGACATCGTAGAAACGGCCGACTCCGAACTTGACCACGTTTCGTCCATCGCTCGTGACATCATAGGCAACCGTGATGCGGGGCGCGAAGGTTTCCTGAAGATTGAACTTGAAGAGGGTTTCTCCTGCATTGTTCTGAACATCCTGGGAATCCATCCGGAATCCGGCCATGATCTTCAGGTTATCCAACGGTGCCCATTTGTCCTGCAGGTAAATGCCCCATCCATCCGTCTTGTTCTCGACGGTCGCACCCTGATAGTTGAAATACCCGTACGGCACGCCATCGAGGAACTGGAATTCGGATCCGCCTTCCATATCGTCGCCCGGGAACAGATCGGTGCCGTCACCGGTAAAATCGAGGGTGCGGCCGGATGAGGTTTTCTCGTAGAGAATGCCCAATTTGAGTTCATGACTTCCCATCATTTCATCGAGAAACTGCGTGATGTCGATGCTGAAGTCGTTGCGCTCGCGTTCATTGTGATCGAAACTGTCGTAGTTGCCCGTAATCAGACCGGAATCCAGATCGGTAACCTGAGGTTCGGTGCCATCTCCCGATGCCGGATCGTCATCGGATGTACGGTCGACATACCCGTATTTGGCTTCCAGAACGGTTGTTTCCGTCAGGATGCTCTTGTAATTGAGTCGGATACGGGTGTCGTCCCGTGACAGTGTACCGAGTGCGCCTGGGAGCCGGTTGTCCTCGATACCGCGGTTGTCGTCTTCGTACTTCCGGAAGTTTCCCGATACGTTCACTGAATTGCTCTGGTTGATCGACAGCGTCAGTTTGCCGAAGAAGTTGTGATCGGTCAGCGTGTAATCGACGGGGCTGAATTTCTGTGTTGTGTCCTCGTAGTTGTAGGAACCGAAGAACCACAAGCGATCCTGAAGAATCGGACCTCCGAGATTCAGGTAGGGGATGATCTTGGTGAAATCCCGGTTCTGTGCCCACAACGCTTCTTTCTCACTGCCTTTCAGCACATCGCTTTCGTACTGGACAGCCAGTTCGCCATGGAAGTCATTGGATCCGGATTTCGTAATGACGTTGATGGTGCCGCCCAACGCGCGGCCGTATTCCGGGCTGAATCCGTCCGTGATGATCTGGATCTCTTCGATGGCATCGTAGTTCAACGGCGCTCCGGTGCTCTTCACCGCCGGATCGCGGACACTCAGGCCATCGACGAGATAGTTGTTTCCATACTGACCTTCTCCACGGAACGACGGCATACCGTTCGATGTGCCGCCATCCACCGTGTTGATCCGGACGCCCGTGACACCGGGAACGAACTTGGCGATATCGCGGATCGTGCGGTCACCCGAAGGCATGGAATCGAGGGTTTCGGAACTGAGCCGGGTCGAGAGATCGCCAGTGTCGCGCTCGATGAGCGGGGCGGCCGCGGTGACCGTGATGGCCTGCTCGAACCGCGCTTCCGCAAGTGTCGCTTCGATCGGAGTCGTTCCGCCCAGTGACACCGGAACATCCTCCTGTCTGAGTTGAGCAAATCCCATGAGATCATAGGTCAGCGAGTAACGGCCGACCGGTACGATCGGGAAACGGAAAATACCGTCTTCGTTGGTCACGATGGTGCGCTTGCCTTGAAGCTTCGGTCCCTCGATCGTAACCGTCACGCCGGGCAACGCTTCACCTGCCTTCGTCATGACCTTTCCGCGAATCGTGCCGGTTTCCGCCGCGAAGACACTCTGCATCGCAGCCATGACCAGCAGTATCAGGACGCCAACTAGCCATCGGTTTTTCATACCCAACCCTCCAAATGTTCCGGTTGATAGACAACGGGAATACATTTCCCCTTGTTCGATCGGCTCGTTTTCGAACGCATCAATCAGCATTAATTGAAATTTAACGCTGTCTGAACATTGTTGTCAAGCAGAACGTAACAGGTAAGTTTGGTATGTTTGCGATCCGAGGGCGTGGTCTCGGACCCGATCTGCGCACGCTCAATCGTGCCGGTCAAACCAGCCGATGATCCGGTTGATCCGCTCGACCCGATGCCTCGGCTCGCCCGATCGCGACAACTCATGGCCCTCTCTCGGGAATCGAACAAATTCGGCATCGCATCCCAGGCGTTTCAAGGCAGTGAACAACTCATCCGCCTGGGCGATCCCGACCCGGAAATCCTGTTCGGAGTGGATGATCATCAGCGGCGTTTTCACGTTGCGCACGTACTTCAGCGGCGAACGATCCCACAGCAGATCGGTGTTGTCCCACGGCAGCGTGTCGAATTCCCATTCGATCAGCGTCAAGGCATCCGAGGATCCGTACATGCTGATGAAATTGTAAACGCCCCGCTGTGCAACCGCTGCTTTGAACCGGTCATCATGCCCGACGATCCAGGCGGTCATGAAGCCTCCGAATGAGCCCCCCGTCAGGTAGAGCCGCTTCGGGTCGGCCAGCCCCATCTCAACCATGCGATCGGCTCCGGCCAGAATGTCCCCCATGTCCTCGTCGCCCCACTTCAGATGAATCGCTCCCTTGAACGCGCTACCATAGCCCTCGGATCCGCGCGGATTCGAAAAGTAAACACCATAGCCCTTGCTGCACATGCTCTGGAACTCGTGCCACCACGACCAGCCCCACATGATGTGCGGACCTCCGTGCACCTGGACGACCCACTTGCAGGGCGTTCCGGGAATGTGTCCGTGCGGGAGCATATACCAGACCTGAACCCTTTTCCCGTCCGGTCGATCGAGCCACACTTCGTGCGGCATGGAAAGCCATCGTTTTTTTAAAAACGCCCGGTTGACGAATGTGAGGCGTTTTTCGTTCGCCCCTTGAAGATCCGAGCAGAATAGATCCGATGGCATGTCGGGAGCTTCCGCAGAATAGACCAGCGTGTTCCCTCCCGTGCTGAAACCGTTGATCATCCGATCCCCGGTCGTGATCTGCGTCATTCCGCCGCTTCCATCCGCCGCTATCGACCAGATGTGCTGCCGGCCATTCTGTCCGAAGATGAAGTAGATCCGAGATCCGTCTTCGCTGAGATCAAAATAGTGCGGGTCGTAATCGAATCCCGGCATCAGTTCAGTCGAAGCACCTCCCTCAGACGGCATGCGCCGGATGCTGAGTCTCTGCTTGAATACATCGCGCGCCGAGAAAGAAAGGAAGTATATCCACCGGCCGTCCGGCGAAACCCGCGGGAGAAAATCGCCGTCATCCGTATCGGTCAGGACAGTCACCTCACCGGTTTCAACCGAAATTCGGGCCAGATCCGATCGGACGACAATGTCCACATCCCCGTGAAACTTGGCGCTGGTCAGAATGAAACGGTCATCGTGCGACCATTCCGGTGAACCCCAGTCGCGGTCATCGTCCGTGATTCGCTTCGCTTCGCCGCCGTCCACTTTCCGGATATAGATATGCGAGGTTCGGTCATCCTTGAAATAGGTGTCCTGGCGGAAAACGGTCCGTGTGATCACCCGGGGATCGATCCGAAGCTCCTCCTGATACTTCAATTCGTCTTCGCGGAGTTTCGCCGAGCGCTCGTCCATGAACTTTTCCGCTTTTCCTGCCGTTTTATCCTCTTCTTCGCGTTCCTCGCGCCGGACACCCGACAGAAACGCGATCCATTTGCCGTCATGCGACCAGACCGGGCTGAAGGCGCCGTTCGGCATCGAGGTGAATGCCCGTGCTTCGCCACCGTCCATCCGGATCAGATAGATCTGGGGTTTTCCGCCGCGCTGTGAGACGAACGCGAGTGTTTTGCCGTCAGGTGAGAAGACCGGAGAGGAGTCACCGCCTTTGCCGCCGGCTGTGAATGGTCTCGGCTTGCCCCGTCGTCGATCCGTGAGCCATATCGAACGCTGATAACCTTTGCCTTCGCGGATCGGCGCCGTATGCACGTAAGCGATCAGATTGCCTTTCGGGTGCACGGCCGGTGAGTTCGCTGTCAGAATGGAGTAAAAATCCTCGGGTGAGACTGGTTTCTTTGTCGCAGGCGCCATGTTTCCGGTCCTTTCTTGAAATTGGTTCGTCGCACTCGATGTGCGAAACGCAGCTATATCATGTTACGAGGGAAAAATGAAATTGCTGAATGAACCCATCAAAAAGATGCGCCCGGCGTGGTAGGAACGCCGGGCAAGACCATCATTGGAGGAGGTTGGGTTCTTTTCAAGGGGAGGATTTGAACCCGTCTGGTGAAGATACGCCCGGGATCCGGAAAGGGTTCCGCAAAATTTTTAAAAAAAACCGCCAAACCCGTCAGTGCCTCGCAAGCTCCCGTTCGATCATCACTCCAAACCGCCGCATCCCCTCCCGGATCTGCTCGCTCGTCATCATGCTGTAACTCGCACGCATGCAGTTCCCGAGACCTCCCGTGGTCGAAAATGCGCTTCCGGGAACGAGCAACACACCGATGTCCCGACCATCGGTCTCCATCATCCGCTCCGCATCGCATCCCCCTGGCAACTCGAACCACAGAAACATCCCCTCCCGGGGTATGTTGAAGCGCACCTCACCCGGCAGATGCTCCCGCGCCGAATCCACCATCGCGTCGCGATTCTGACGATACAGCCGGCAATTCGTCCGGATCAGCTCCCGGAAGACCTCCGGCGGATGCTGCTCCATGTACCCGGCCAAAATCGATTGCACCATCGAACTGGTGTGCAGATTCGATCCCTGCTTGTACAGATTGAATTTCTGAATGATCTCCGACGGTCCGGACGCGTAACCGATACGCAGACCCGGAGCGAAAATCTTCGAGAAGCTGTCCAGACGGACCACGCGATGCTCGGTATCCATCGACTGAAGGGTGGGCAGCGGCGGCTGGTCCTCGATCAGAAGCAGTTGGTAGGGGTCGTCCTCGAGGATGAGCAGATCGAAGCGGGAGGCGATGGCGAGCAGGTGTTTGCGTCGGTCGAAGGACAGCGCGACGCCTCCCGGATTGTGCCCGTTCGGCACGTCGTAGATGAACTTCGGCATCGGCAGGCCTGCTGCGCTGCGCTGATCCAGAATCGATTCGAGTTCCATCGTGACCATGCCGTTTTTATCGAGCGGCACCGCGATGAAATTCCTGCAGAATGCGTTGAATGCCCCGAGCGCTCCCGGGTAAGCCGGCTCCGATACGACAACAGAATCGGTCTCGTCCAGAAACAGATACGCCATGATGTGAAGGCCTTCCTGAGCGCCGTTGAGCACCTGGATCTGGTCGGACTCCAGTCTGACACGGTCTTTGGACTGATGCCATGCCTGGATGAGGGGTTTGAGGTCGGGTTGGGCGTCGGTCGGGCCGTACTGGCAGGCGAGATCCACGCGGGGACCTTCGATGGCAAAGGTCTTGCCGCTGCGGAAGCGCACGTCGAGACGATCGAAGGCGAAGGTGTCGGCGTTGGGATACCCGCCTCCGAGTGAAATCATTCCGGGCAGACGCATGATGGGGACGAGTTTACGGATCGGCGACGGGGTCAGGCCATGTGAACGAGTCGAAAAACGGGCTGCATAATCCATGGTGAATACCTCCGGATTCACTATTATTTTGACCTGCCCGGGTTGTCAACACGCATCAGTGTCCGAGATGACAGGGGTGGTGACTCCGCCTAACATCGTCCGAACCTCCGGATGAAGCGAATCCAGACGGTTCCTGACCGCCTCGGGCACTTTTTCCCGGAGGAGTCCCCGAATCCGCGTTTTCAATCCGAGAGCCTTCGCGTGGAACCCGTGGTTGAGGTATTCGGCGAGTTTGTCGCAGAGCGATACAATGAGATTTACGTAGAGTTCACACCGGTTGCTCGACTCGATGACCGTCTGAACGATCCATTCGTACCGATCGAAATGACGCTCGAACTCCTCCCATCGATCGATGCGTGCGAAGGATGTGGCCAGATTTTCATGTGTCCAGGCGAGATTCATGCGGTGCTCGAGCAGTCCATTTTCGAAAACCAGATTTTCATACAATTCCAAAGCGCGTTCATATAGCGGGATTGCCTCGGTGGGCCGGCCTGCAGTGTTAATGAGCACCCCTTTGTTATTGTATTCGAGCGCCAGATGATAGACGAGTTCCGTCCGCCCTTCCTCGAAAAACATCCGCTCGGTGATTTCAATCGCGCGATCGAACAACAGGACGGCCGCATCGAACGATTTGATATCGCTCAACCCGTTCGCCTCGTTCATATAGGAAATTGCCAGTTCGCTCAGCATATCCAGCCTGCCTCTGTGATACACCAGTTCCTCGAACATGGACGACACGCGATGGAAAAGCGGATTGGCCGCATCGAAGTCTTTATCGAACCGAAGAGCAATCGCTTTGTTCCGGTATACATTGATCAGGTCGACGACCGTTTCTGGAGACGCCTCCCCCATCATGGGTTCCCAGATCGCCGCCGCCCGATCGAACAGTTCGATCGATTCCTTCACCCGGCCAGTCGAAGACAGAAAAGTCGCCCGCGTTGCATAGAGTCTGGCGAGTTCGGTTGCGTGCATTGAACGGGATTGGGTGAAGACGAGATCTTCCAGAATCGACTGACCCTGGTCGAAGATGCGCTCAACCTCCACGCTCACCGATCTCCGTGACGCCAGTGACGCTTTTCCCCGGTATGCCCGGCCGAGAAACCCCGGGATTGCGGGAGAATCGAGAATGCGTGGAGCGAGCCGGTCGATGAGAGCATCGATCGTGGAAATCGCCGCATCGTATTCATTCAAATCCTTGTGATTCTGAAAAATGGATGACATGACCTCGGCGGCGAACTCGACAATCCCGATCGGAGGATTGGATGAGTCATGAATGCCGCAGGAGGCCATCGCTCCGTCGAAGAATTTCCGGGCACCGTAATAATCGGCAAGAATGCGGTGGATGCGCGCTCGCTCGAACAGAAACTCGGAAAAAAAGCGCATATGTTGTGGGGCGGACGCCGAGAGTGTTTTTTCGAGCGATATCTGGATGGCTTCGTAACATTCCAGATCCGCCAGTGCGGCTGCGCGGATCGAGGACGGTCGTTCGGACGTCGGAAACTCGACGCCGGATGCATTGTTCCCGGTCAGGTCTCCGAGTCGCTCGACCCATACCACCGGATCGATCCAGTTTTTCGTTATCGGACCGGGGGTGCTCCCCTCATAATGCGTCGTTCCGGTCAAGGCTCGTGTATCGATCGATTCACGCCTGTATTCTGAACCGGTCAGATCCCGGTAGATTTCGATCAGGCGCTGGATGATCGCCTCGAACGATTGCCATCTCAACGATTTCTTTTCCTGAAAACACGTTCGAAGAACATCGATGAGGGGAGGATGGAGATCAGGCCGGGGATGTCCGGGGGCGTTTCCGGCGATAAACGTGTCGAGAATCATCGGAGCCATCGAGCCGAGCCGCCAGAACGTGCCGCGGCAGAGCAGTTCGAGCACCGTGAGACCCCAACTCCAGATGTCCGTGCGGTAGTCGACCTTTTGCCCGGCCGCCTGTTCGTGGGAGCAGTAAAGCGGTGTCATGCCGTGAGAACTGGACTGAGCCGAAGCGGGGTCCGACGTGGACGGGCTGGTCTGGATATCGGAAGGTTGGGGTACGAAAGCGCGGGCGAGGCCGAAATCCGTGATTTTGGCGATGCCATCCTGCGTGATCAGGATGTTAGCCGGCTTGACATCCTGATGGATCACTCCGTGACGGTGCGCGATCAGCAGTCCCATGGCGGATTGGATGGCCAGATCGAGAATCTCCGGAAGTGTCAGAACAGGGTCTCGACGAATCCGCGCGTGCAGCGATCCGCCGTCGATGAATTCACTGAAGATCGCCAGCTTGTCCTCGACGGTCCGGAAGAAATGGCATCGGACGATGTGAGGATGGACAGGCAGTTCGATCCACGTCCGAAGTTCACGCAGGAAGAGGCGACGGGTCAGTTCATGCTGTTCGGAGGTTGCGCAGAGCGTTTTGACCGCGTAGCGCAGGGTCTGGCGACTCAGGGGCATTTCCACGAGATACACGATGCCCATTCCGCCTTTCCCGAGAATCGAGTGGACGCGATATCCATCGAGTATTTCCTGGCCGGGTTCCCATGCCGGGTGCCCGGCAGACGATCGGGACAGGCGGGTTGAGATCGGGATGTGTTTCCGGTCTGTGTGTGCAGGCAGAGTGTTCTGCCCGGAATTCTCGAGAGGGGGAAGCCCGGATCCCTCTGTGTGCATCGATGTCGTATCGTTCGTGTCCATCAAAACTGAGTATATAAAACTGTCCCGCTCAAGTCGATTCGATCCCTCACCCTGTCATTCGCGCTCTGTCCTTGTTTCTGAGCGAATGGATTTATGATAAAGTCCTCTCCCGGCAGGAGTGGATCGATCACCGGTACTGGCCTGAATCGGGACGAGGACGACGGTCGGTTTTTTCATGAAAGACAATCTCTTTGTGCTCGGAATATTATGGCTCGCACTCGGCGTCGCGCTGATCGCGGCGTTTGCTGAAATCATGACGTCCCTGAGCCACAACGAACACATGTATATCGCAGCAAGTCTTTTCGTTTTGGATGGCCGGATGCTCTACCGCGATTTTTCCTATCTTCAGACACCCTATCTGCCGTTGGTCTACGCCGGGTTGTTCCAGTTTCTCGGTATCAAGTCCTACTATCTCCTCACGTGCAAATTTTTCTGTCTGGCTTCACTGGTCGTATCCGCATCCGTGCTCTATCTGCTGGCAAAACGTGTTTTGCAGACCAGGGTGCTGGCTCTGAGTGCCGTTGTCCTGTTTCTATCGAATTCCATCATCGTGAACGCTGCTTCAGAGGTTTCCAACTATGCCCTTCCGATCGCGCTGTCAGTGATCGGCTTTTATGCATTTGTCGTATCGATCGAGTCCGACAGACTGTGGTGGGGCGGATGGATCGCCGGAGTCCTGGTGGCCGTTGCATCGGGCGTCAAACTGACATACGCGGCAGGCATCATTCCCTTTTTGATCGTCATGACTGTCCATGGAACAGTCCGTCACCAGAAGCATATCGACTGGAAAAGACGGATGACCCGCATGCTGATTCCCTTCATCACCGGACTGGTGATCGGATGGATACCCATGTTTTTTTTCATGTCCGACATGAGCGCCTTTTATTTTAACAATCTCGGTTATCACAATCTCAACACGCGGTGGCGTGAGATGACAGGTTTCATCGGACAGATGTCCCTGCGTTCCAAACTGGACCTGATCCGGGTGATCGCCGTACGCCCCGACGTGCTCGTGGTCATTCTGGGAATCATCCCGGGGTTTTGCTCGATGATCCGACGGTTGCAGCCGGGTCGAGTGTCCCGACCGAGGGTCTCGATCGCGGAAGCGTTGGCAATCTGGACGACTCTGGTCTTTGTTCCGACCGCGATGATGATGACTCCGTCCTACCCTCAGTACTTTGCCATGCCTCTCGGTTCTCTGTTCGTGCTGATGATCTATTCACTCCGAAGCGAGTCCTTTGAAGAAACGATCCTGCTCAAACGGTTGCTCCCCGCGATGGTTATGCTGGTGTTGTTGAGCCGTGGGCCTGCCATGATGAAAAGCATCCGGGCGCTGACGGATACAGGCAACTGGAGCGGAATCTACGTGCATGATGTTTCGAGGGAAATCCGCCAGCGCGTCGATGCTCTCGCGGACTCCAATGTGCGGAAGGTAGCGACCCTTTCTCCCTTGTATGTGCAGGAATCGAACCTGGCGATCTATCCGGAACTGGCAACGGGTCCCTTTCTGTACCGGGTTGGTGACCTTCTGACACATGAAGAACGAAGTCGGTTTGCGGCGGTGTCTCCATCCAGTCTGGATGAGCTATTCGCCAAAGAGGCGCCGATCGCCGTTCTGGTCGGGCACGAAGGGCCTCTGGACGATTCCCTGATCGATTACGCAGTGAAGAATGATTATCGGAAGGTCGAGTTGAAGGATCGTTCGAGAGAGTTGTTCGTGAAGCCGTGAACCATGATGCTGAATCGGTATCACAGACCAGCCGGATCCCCGAAGGATGACGCTCAGTGGCTTGGTTTCCCGAGACCTGCCGATGACGAATAAGGTTCCGGAATCTGCGCATGTGGTGATCGCGCCCGCCCTGTACTATCTCGTCGGACTGTTGCTCGGATTCGGGCTTGACCTGGTTTCGGATCTCATTCCCGGACTGCCTCCATCGTTCAGATTCTCCGGCATCGTCCTGATCCTCGCGGGGATGGTTTTGACCGGCCTTGCTCTGTTGACATTGTATCGATCCGGAACGGCGATCGATCCGATGAAGCGGACGACCCGTCTGGTGACTTCCGGTGTGTACCGGGTTTCCCGGAATCCCGCCTATCTGGGGCTGGTATTCGTCTATGCGGGCATTGCGCTCATCGGCCGGAGTTCGGCATCGCTCGCGTTGCTTCCGATCGTGATCGCCCTGGTCTGGTTTCAGGTAATTCGCCGTGAAGAGTCATATCTTCTGTCGGTTTTCGGTGAGGAATACACGAGATATTCCAGGGAAGTCCGGCGTTGGCTATGAAACAGATAACTCATAAAAACGACCTGATCGACCATCCTGGAGGAGGTATTCATGAATGTGAAACTATCCGCGCTGTCATCGGATGACCGAAAACCAGTCATCGATATCTTCAACTACTATATCGGAACCGGCTTTGCCGCTTATCCGGAACTGCCTTTGCCGTACGAAGCCTATGATGTTCTGCTGAAAATGAGCGCGGGTTTTCCCGCGATCGCGGCACGGGACGAGACCGGTCAGGTTCTCGGGTTCGCCATGCTGCGACCTTACAGCTCGATCTCAACGTTCAGAAAAACAGTCGAGATCACATACTTTATCCGGCACGACTGCACGGGAGCGGGAATCGGCCGCCTCATGCTCGATGACCTCGTCGAAAAAGCCCGGGGAATGGGGATCACGAGCATTCTTGCGAGCGTGTCTTCATTGAATGACGGGAGCCTCCGGTTTCATCTGAAAAACGGCTTTGTCGAATGCGGCCGATTCCCGAAAATCGGCTGGAAGAACGGGCGGGAATTCGATGTGGTCTACCTTCAGCGTTCAATTCCGGGGAAGCAGGCGATATGATCCTGGATCATATCGGCAATGCCCATCGCTACCACGCGGTGCATCCATTGTTCAAGGCGGCCTTTGAGTTCCTGCGTACAGCGCCGTTATGCCGGATTCCGGAGGGCCGGCATGCAATCGACGGTGACCGTTTGTACGCGAGTGTTTCCCGGGGTGAAGGTCGTTCGCGCGAGGGGGCCCTTCTGGAAGCTCACCGGCAATACATCGATATTCAGTTCATTCTCAAAGGAATCGATACCATGGGCTGGAAACCGCGGGATCGGTGCAGCAGGCCGGCAGGAGAATACGACCCTGTGCGTGACATCGAGTTCTACGAGGATACCCCCGATCTCTGGATCCCCGTTCAACTTGACATGTTTGCAGTCTTTTTCCCGGAGGATGCGCACCTGCCTTTGATCTCGTCGGATAGAATTGATAAAGTCGTTTTGAAGATAGCCGTCGATACGGTCAAGTAAAGCGGCACCGCAGCGACCATGCGTGTGGTGCCGGGAAAGGAGAACGGACATGGGAGAACCTGTCAAGGCAGGATGTACCCGCCCTTCGGCTGAGGTGGCATCTCCACCCGTCCCGAAGCAATCAGATCAACCTCAACACGTGTTCAAGGAGGAACGAAACATGATTCAGGTTGGAAAACCGGCTCCGGATTTTGCGGCTCCGGCCTATTTCAAGGGCGGATTCACAACGGAAAAGCTGTCCGATCATTTCGGGAAATGGGTGGTGCTCTGCTTCTATCCCGGTGACTTCACATTTGTCTGAGCGACCGAGATATCGGCGGTCGCCGATCATTATCATGCATTCCAGAAACTCGGTGTCGACGTCCTCAGTGTCAGTGTCGACAGCATGTTTGTACACAAGATGTGGAACGATCACGAAATCTCAAAAATGGTTGAGGGGGGCGTTCCATTCCCGATGCTGTCCGATGGCGGCGGCAAAATCGGAACGGTTTACGGTATTTACGATGAGGTTGCGGGTGTCGAAAACCGCGGCAGATTCATCATCGATCCGGACGGTATCGTCCAGGCATTTGAAGTCCTGACGCCTCCCGTCGGACGCAATGTCTCGGAAACGATCCGCCAGATTCAGGCCTATCAGCATGTGCGGAACAGCAAGGGTACCGAAGCGACCCCCTCCGGCTGGAAACCCGGAAAATTGACGCTCAGGCCCGGACCGGATCTGGTCGGAAATGTCTGGAAGGTCTGGAAAACCAGTATGGAATCGGATTGATTCCGGGATCTGAGATTTAAAGCGAGACATTTTGATGCAATCTGAAGCCACACTGCAGGCGATCTGTTTCGACTGGGGCGGGACATTGATGAGCGAGGAAGGGCCGGACGATCTCCCGATGGCGCACTGGCCGTCCGTGAGGGCGATGGACGGGGCGATCGAGACGCTCGAGTATCTTCATGGAAGAATCCCTCTGTGCATCGCCACCAATGCCAGTGTATCGACTCGTTCCATGATTCAACTCGCCTTGTCCCGTGTGGCTTTGGATCGCTACTTCGATCACATATTCTGTGCGACTGAACTGGGATACCGCAAGGATCATCCCGGTTTCTGGGACATTGTCGAATCGACCCTGGGAGTGCCGCTGTCCCGGATCGCCATGATCGGTGATTCGCTCTCCCAGGATGTCTTCGCTCCGAAGCGCTTCGGCATGTTCTCGATCTGGTTCAACCCAAACGGACGCCATCCCGATCCGGGCCGGGAGGTGCGCAGCGTAACACGGCTGAGCGATCTGGTGAAGATCCTGTCATCCCGGATCTGATGGAAGATTTCAGGTCATTTGTAACCTGGTTCATCGATGACAGACTAACTTCACTGAAGTTGCGCGAATCGTTCATTTTTTGGAAGGAGAAAAATATGAAGAATTTTCTTTCGTCAGTCCTCATTCTTGTAGCTGTGCTCATGGTGACACTCCCGACCATGCAGGCCGCGGATCCGCCGCCTCCACCGGAAAATGTCTGGTTCGGCGGAGTGAATGTCGGATTGAACATGACCTCCGGCAACAGCGAAACACTCACCACGAATCTCAGTTTCCTGGCCGAATGGCGGAGCAAACTGAACGAATTCAAGTTCGGGATCGAGGGAAATTACGGTGAGGCGGAAGTGGAGAAGGACGATGGGCGGTTTGTGAACGAGACCACCGTTCAGAATGGCCGCGTTTTTTCGGACTACAAACGGCTTTTCCACGAGAAAATGTATGCATATCTGGGGCTGGAAGCCAATCACGACCGCATCGCGGATCTCGACTACCGCTTTCTGGCCGGTCCCGGATTCGGGTATTTCTTCGTGAAAACGTCCGAGATGAGTTGGGGCGCGGATATCGGTGCCACTTACATCCGGACCGAATATGATTATGACGAAGAGGATCTCAGCGAGGAAAAAGATCCCGATACGATCGCGCTGAAGGTCACAGAACGCCTCGAATGGAAACTCGGCAAGACATCCAGAATCTGGAAGGGAATCGAGTATCTTCCGAGTTTCGAGGATTTCAGTATCTACCTGCTGAATGCCGAATTGGGTGTTGAAGCCGGCCTGAGCGACCGGTTCACGATCCGACTCGTTGCGCAGGATAAATACAACAGCGATCCGAAGGACGACAATGAGCACAATGATCTGATCCTGACGGCGGGTGTCGGGTACAAATTTTAATGCACTCAACGTGTTGCCGGCGAAAGCGGGAACGGCTACAATACTGTCCTGTTTTTCGGAGGACACACAATGACGACGACAATCGACATGAATGAGCGGATGATCTTCATCATCAGCAGCCCACGCTCGGGGTCCACTCTGCTCGAACGCATGATCAGCTCTCATTCCGGGGTTCTGGGCGGTCCGGAACCTCACCTGCTGACTCCGCTCGCTCATCTCGGATACTACGACACCGTCGAGAAAGCACCGTACGATCATCTCCGGGCAGTCGCCGCTCAGCGCGAATTCGTTGACCGACTGCCCGGCCGCGAATCCGATTATCTCGACGCATTGCGAGCCTACTGTAACACGCTCTACGGCGGTCTTCTCGCAACGGCTCCCGGCAAGACGATGCTGCTGGACAAAACCCCTGCATATGCTCTGGTCCTGCCGTTCATCACCAAAGTGTATCCGAAGGCCCGCTACATTGTCCTCACCCGGCACCCCGGCGCGATTTTCTCGTCGTATGCCGAGTCGTTTTTCGAGGGGGACTGGCAGGCGGCACACCGATTCAACCCGATTGTCGAACGCTACGTGCCGGCCATCGCCCGGTTTCTGCGCGAAACATCCGTTCCCCGGTATCATGTGCGGTATGAGGATCTGGTTCAGGACCCGGCCGGCCACATGGAAAAAATCTGCCAGGTGCTCGGATTGGATTTCGAACCGGACATGGTTGAATACGGCAGGAAGCAGCCTGCGGAACAAAAGGGACTCGGCGACCCGATCGGGGTCAAACAGCATCAGCGTCCCGTCACCAGTTCGATCGACAAGTGGGTCAACGGTGTTGCGGGCGATCCGGTGCGTGAATCGCTCCTGCGGGAGATGATTGGGTTCTGTGATCCCGCCGATCTCGAGACATGGGGCTATCCGGCCGCGTCGATTTACGAACCGTTGAAACACGCGAAACCCCAGTCTCCGTCATCGAAGAAGAAAAAAACAGACTGGGATGCATTCAAGATCGAACGTCGACTCCTGCATCTCATCCGCAAAAACATCCATAGAAATGCTCTGGGTAAGCTGGTCCGAAAAATCCGATTCACGTGCGACGTGCTGTTGCGATAAGGCAACCCGGAGGGACGACGCATGAAGGATATACGCCAGGCGATCATTCCTCTGACGGGGGACACTCCGGATCTCCTCTCGGCTTCATTCGCGGTTCCGCGTGTCATGCTGCCGGTCTTCACCCGGGATGGCCGGTGCATCCCCTTTGTGCAGTTGCTGGTCGAAGAGTGTGTACAGGCCGGGATCGATCGGATTCTTCTCGTCACCACTCCCCGGAACGACCTGGCGGTTCGCAGGCATTTCGATGTGAAAACCCCCAAACCGGTGTCGCAGAAGGCGCGGGCCGACAAGACTCTCTCCGGCGAACTGAAAAATCTCGTGAAACTGTGCCATCACATCGAGATCACCGAGCAGCCTGAGCCGGAGGGCGATGCACAGGCGGTCTTCGCCGTGCAGAACTGGATCGACTCGGATCGTTTCCTGATCTACCCGTCTCGCGCCGTTGTTCGATCGCACGCCAGATCGACCTGCCTGCAGCAGTTTCTGGCCCTCTGTCCGGCGCAGCATCACGGCGCGCTCGCCCTGTATCCCCGAAAATGGGGGCTCGGGCACGATATCCTGTGGGCTGTCGGATCCCCACTCTCGGATCGGTCGAATCATCTCACCATCACGCAACTGCTGCGAAACTCGGGGGGGGAAAATCTCCGAGCGGAACTCGGACCACCTCTCCACAATGGCGACCACTTCCCGGTCCTTCTCGGCCCCTGCGTCGTGACACGGCGTCTGTTTGACATCATCGCGACGATGGTCGAGGAGGATATCGACGACTCCGGTCTGTTCCTTCTGACGGAAGCGCTCAGAATCTGGTCCGAAGTCGATGGGTTGCTCGGGATCCTGATCGACGGCGAACGCCTGTCAATCCTGGATCCGATCAACTATCTGAAAGCGGCATCCGCCGATTCCCGCCGAAACGCCCCTATAAAAAACGTCCCATGATATCCCGGATCGCCTCTTCGGGACCGATCCTTTCGCTTCGCCATTCCTCGAGTAATCCGGCGACGGCTGCGCGTTTCCATGGATCCTTCAGTTCCGCCAGATCCCGGAACACCCCCGCCCGGCGACCCGCCACAAACAGAATCTGATTCTCCGGATCGAGACTCAGCGCGGAATTCAGAAGCTCGAGCATCTCCGGTCGATCGTCGGGCATCCGGCCTCGCAGTTCCGGCAGCAGATTCAACACATGATCGCTCTCGATTTCCCCCATCCATCCGTCCAGATGCATGAGAAACACCCGGATTTCCTCGACCGTCGCCATGTCCGGTTGAGGGGTCAGACGGCCGCTCCGGACAGTTTCGGAAAGAGGTGTTCCGGGAGCGATCGCGAGAGTCCGGAGGCGGATCGTGTCCGGTGACATGGCCCGCACCAGTTCCGCGGTCGCAACGGCATGCTCGCGCCATCGCGCCGTGCCTCCCAGACCCGGCATCACGTAAACCGACAACTCCAGCCCGGCTTCCCGGATGCGCCCGGCGGCTTCGATGAACCGTGCCGGCGACGCCCCTTTACGAACCCGCAACAGAGTTTCGGGATCGCCCGATTCGACCCCGAGATGAATCCGTGCCAGCCCGGTCTCACGCAGCGCAATCAACCGTTTCCCCAGGCGCGCCGCCGTCGAGGCTCTCGAGTAACACGTGATCCGTCCGATGGGCAGGGTGATCCGGAGTCGATCGAGAACACGGCACAGGGCATCCGTTTTCATCACCAGCGCATCGGCATCCTGCAGGAACACATTGCCGGAGGGGATCGTGGCCCACAGGATGAACGATCGGAACGCCTCCGGCAGACGCGGGGTTCTGAGCATATCGAGCGCGGCGGATCGAGGCAATCCGAGGCGTGGATCTTGATCCTGCACGCGCTCCCGCACCGCCTCCCGCATCGCCGCCAGCACCCCGATGTCGGCAAATAACTCCTCACATGGCCGAACCGAAAACACCTCACCCTTGTAGACCGGGCAGAAGGTGCAGCGATTCCAGGGGCAATTCCGCATGATGCGCAGGAAAAGGCTCCGCGATTCACTCGGCGGGCGGATCGGGCCGCGTTCATAATCGAGACAACTGGACAATCCGGGTTCCTCCCGATACGTTTAACGTATGATCGTCTGGCCGAAAACTCAATCCCGTGTTCATGTCGCCGTGGCGCTCTTCATGGGTGTCGTTTTCGGCGCGGTCGTCGAAGCCAACGGAACGCTCCCGCTGGGGATCCTGACTGGTGCGGCCACGGCTGCCGGTTACTATTACGCATCGATGCACCGATATTTCACGCGCCTCAAACTGGCCCGGCAGCCCTTCCCGGAGTCCTGGCGATCCGTTCTGGGCCACTGCGTGCCGTTCTACCGTGCGCTCGATCCGGCCGGGCGTGCCCGATTCGAAACCGACGTCCGCCTGTTCCTGGCTGAACAGAACATCTACGGGTTGAGGGGTTCCGAGGTGGCCGAAGACGTCAGACTGCTCATCGCGGCATCGGCGGCGATGATCGGGCATGGAATTCCGGAGTGGGAGTGGCCCGGCGTCCGGGATATTCTCGTGTATCCGACCGCGTTCGACGAAGAGTATGAAACGGCGGACGAAAATCCGGTCTCGGGCATCGTTCATCAGCAGGGCCCCGTCATTTTCTCGGAACGCGACCTCCGGCGCGCGTTCTGCGGAGGGGCGGGCGACCAGGGCAATGTGGGGCTTCACGAAATGGCGCATGTGATGGATATGGTCGACGGCGATGCGGACGGCGTGCCGCCCGGGATGAGCGCCTCGATAGCCGGGCCCTGGATCCGGATCATGGCCGAGCGGATCCGTCAGATCCGGGACCCTCGTTCCCGAACCCTGCTCCGCGCCTATGCCGGCGAAAATGAAGCCGAATTCTTTGCGGTGGCCGTCGAAGCGTTTTTCGGGCGGCCCCGCGAAATGAAACGCCGCGACCCGGAACTCTACGCCATGCTCGCGCACTACCTGAACCTCGACACCGCCTCGATCATGGCACGCCTCAGAACCAATCCGACGACACCCCTCCGTCACATCCCGGGAGAACCGCAACATGATTAAAACTCTCATCATCATCACCATCACCCTCATCGCCATCCTGTCCGCGCTGATTTTCGCCGGTGTGTCCCGGTGGGATCGACGCACCCGTGAGATGATCGCGAGGATCGAAGCTGCCGCTACCCCGTCATCGGGCGCACGCTTCGACTCCACCGAAACCGCGGATCTGCCCCCGATCGTTCAACGCTACTTTTCGCTCGCGCTCACACCCGGCCAACCCATTGTAAACGCGGTTACCATTCATCAGGAGGGGCTCTTCAACATGAGTGAAACGGGCGATAACTGGAAACATTTTACGTCGGTTCAACGCGTGGTGACGCACCCTCCCGGATTTGTCTGGGATGCGCGGATCGCGATGATGCCCGGCGTCAATGTGCGGGTGCATGATGCGTTTGTCGCGGATGAGGGGATCCTGCACGCATCGCTCTTCGGCTTGTTCTCCGTTGCCAACCTTCGAGGCACTCGCGAGATCGCCGAAGGCGAGTTGATGCGCTTTCTTGCCGAGGCGGCCTGGTATCCGACGGCGCTGCTGCCGAGCCAGGGGGTGCGCTGGGCCGGAGTGGACGATCGATCAGCCGATGCCTCGATGGAACAAAACGGGATCGCGGTGACCATGCGCGTCTCCTTCGATCCGGATGGGTTGATCGCATCCATGCGGGTCGATGCGCGAGGCCGGGTCGTGGGCGGCAACGTGATTCCGACACCATGGGAAGGCCGCTGGCGGAACTTCTCGAGTCGCAACGGGATGGTGATCCCGACGGAGGGCGAGGTCGCGTGGATCACGCCCGGCGGGCCCAGACCCTACTGGCGCGGAACGATTTCTTCGATTGCCTTCCAGTAATGCATCCCGTTCCATTTCCCCTGCCGAATCCTTCCGTCCTCCCCCCGAATTCAGTAAGGTGTCCCTTTATATCGCCATATCGAAAACAGCCAACGCCCAACACCGAACGCCCAACACCCGGCGCCGAAAGCTGAAAACTGACAACCACACCCCGTTCGATTTTTCCCTGTATTATCCATATACTCTCCCCGGGGGATATGGCAGAAGGAGTCCAGTATGGATCGACGCCGATTTTTAAAGCAGCTTGCCCTCGCGTCCGCAACCGCTGTTCTCGGCCCGCGGATCGCCGCATCGGAATCTCAGGAGACACCTCTCAAAGAACCACTCGGTGTACTCGTCGATCTGACGCAGTGCATCGGATGCCGGAAGTGCGAGTTTGCGTGCAATCAGGCGGGGGATTTTGAACACAAACCGGTATCGGCATTCGAAGATCCGCCGATTCCGGCGCGCCGGCGAGTGCACGATCCGGATACGTTCACGGTGATCAATGCGTATGACGTGCAATCATCGGATCCTGTTTTCGTCAAGACGCAATGCTATCACTGCCTCGACCCGGCATGCTACTCCGCCTGTCTGGTCACGGCGTTCGACCGACATCCGGACGGGCCGGTCACCTACGATGCGGGCAAATGCATGGGGTGCCGATACTGCATGGTCGCCTGTCCGTTTGAGGTGCCAGCATTCGAGTATGATCGTGCCGCGACCCCCCGGATCCGGAAATGCGATTTCTGTGCGCACCGTCTGGCCGAAAACAAGCTTCCCGCGTGTGTTGAAATCTGCCCGGTACAGTGCATGACCTTCGGGCATCGGAACGATCTGATCGCTCTGGCGCATGCCCGGATCGAATCGCACCACGGAACATATCTCGATCATGTGTTCGGCGAGCGTGAGGTCGGCGGGACGAGCTGGATGTATCTGTCATCGGTTCCATTCGAATCGCTTGGTTTCCCGAAACTTCCGGACGAAGCGCCGCCCCGGTTGATCGAAGGCATTCAGCACAGCGTCTTCAAGGCCTGCCTCGCTCCACTGCTGGTCGCCGGCTTTCTCGGAGGCACCATGATTGCACTCGACCCCGATCGATCGACGGAAGACCCCTCCCGGGCATCAGACGGAGCCGACAAGCCATGAAATCGCACATCCGGTACGAATCGATTCCGCTCCGCTGGATGACCGCATCGACGCTGATTCTCGGAATACTGATGCTCAATGGACTGATCGTCACGATCATCCGCTTCACGAAAGGTCTCGCCACCGTCACGAATCTCGATAATCTCTATGCCTGGGGCATCTGGAAAGCCGTCGGTGTCGCGTCGTTCGTCGCGGTGGCAGCCGGCGGCTTTACCTCGGTCGCGCTGCTCGAAATCTTCCACCGCCGCGCCTATCGGCCGATCAAACGCACCGCGCTCCTGCTGGCGATGTTCGGTTACACCGGTGCTGTGATCAGTCTGTTCATCGATCTGGGTCGCTACTACAACATCTGGCATCCGATCCTGCCGTCGATGTGGTCCCCGCATTCCGCGTTGTTCGAAGTGGCGATGTGTGTCATGACATATCTGATGGTGCTGTATTTCGAGTTCATCCCGGTGTTTGTCGAGCGTTTTCGCGGCCGGGTCCGGTTGCCGGGATTTCTCGGGCGTTTCGACGGCCTTTCCGAGCGACTCATCCGGTTGCTCGACTTCATCGGCCGTTCCTTCATGCCGTTCGCCATCGTGCTGGGCGTCGTGCTCTCCCTGATGCACCAATCCGCGCTGGGATCGCTCATGATGATCGCGTCAACGAAAATGCATCCGCTGTGGTTTACGCCGGCACTCCCGCTGTTCTTTCTGCTTTCGGCCATCATGTGCGGGTTTCCGTCCATCATCGTCGCATCGCATGCGGTCATGCGCTCGGCGGGGCGGCGGATCGATCCGGGTGTTTTTGCGGGACTCTCCAGGATTGCGCTGATCCCGATGAGTGCCTACGGGATGGCGAAGTTGATCGATCTGAACGTCCGCGGCCGGTTGGCCCTGGCATTCGACGGCTCGATCGAATCCACACTGTGGCTCGTCGAAATGATCCCGTGTCTGTTCGTCCCGATCGTTCTGTTTCTGAATGAAAAATCGCGGAAGTCTCCGACAGCGCAATTCGCGGGATCGCTGCTGATCGTCCTGGGCGTCGTTCTCAATCGCATCAATGTATATCTCACTGCATTCACCCCGCCATCGGCGGGATATCGATATTTTCCGTCGCCGGGTGAAATTTCGATCACTCTCGGGTTGCTGGCCGGTATGATTTTCTTGTATCGGCTCTGCGCGGTGATTTTTCCGATCGTGCCGGCGGGTGAGGAGAAACGGGGAGGATCGATGAAAACCGCGAGCATTCTGATCGTGACGATGGTGTTCGGCGTGACGGTGAGTTCCGCCTCGGGTGCTTCACCGACCCCGGTTCCGGACTGCGCGCTGTGCCACTCGTGTGCGCTGCCGACCAGGGACGATCCCTGTTTGAAATCGTGTCCGCGCGATCGCTCGACCCCGACCATTCCTCCGGACGCGGCCCGGCACGCGCCCGCCTCGATCCGAATCGACTATCTGACGGGAATATACGATCCGGTTCACTTCGATCATACGCTGCATGCGACCATGCCGGATACTGCCTGTACCCGCTGCCATCACCATTCGTCCCAGCCTCCGTACCCCGCCTGCAAGCAATGTCATGCGGCATCGGGGAGCGATGCGGAAACCGGCGTGGTCAATCTCAGAGGCGCTTTTCACCGGCAATGCCTCGGATGTCACCGTGAGCTGAACACCTCGTCGAGTTGCGAAACATGCCATCGCGTGAAACCGGATCAGACGATGCCGTCAACACCTCAACAGGCTGATGAAGTCGCCGGAACGATCCCGTTCGATCATTCGAACACCCGGTTTCCGCTGAAAGCGTACCACCGCGCGGTGCCCTGCATCGAGTGCCACCGGAGGGCGAGCAATCACCATTCGGTTCCGACGAATTGCGAGCAGTGTCATCCGGTCTGGCCGGAGGGGTTCAGGCATGAGATCACCGGGATAAAGCTCGACGAGATGCATGGATCGCTGCAATGCGCCGAGTGCCATACGGGAGGCAGAATGGCCGAGCCTCCACGCTGTGATGCATGTCACGATGCCGCGATGGCGACCGGTGGCAAGCTTCCTGGTGTACGAGTCGATTAGTCGGTCGAGAGCCGGTTCCCGGGAGAGGGGAACCACGGTTTGTCCGATCCGAATCCCGAAAGGATCGTCGCTCCGATCGCGGCCAGAGCCCAGATGTGCCAGATGAAACATCCGAGGCAATAGGGGAGAAACCGGAGCAATGACAGGATGATGAATCCGGTGAGACAGGCGATGAGAACCGAGGTGTCGGGACGGTTCATCCGGCGGTAGATCCAGTTACCCAGAGTCGCGAAACCGACGGGTACGGCGAAGATGCAGGTGATGAACCAGGCCAGGAACGCGAACAGGGACAGCGGGATTCCGATCTTGATGACAATCAGAAACACGATCGCTGCCACAGCGCCGATATGGAATGCCAACCCGGTGAATGTCGTGCGGATCGGGTGATTGATCATCGTGTGAGAGGCCTGTTCGATCTGCCGGTTGAACAGGATGGTCACCAGAAAACTGACGATGCCCCACCAGATGACGGCAATGGTGTTGAACAGGGTGGCCAGACGCATGATGCTGAATTGGATGAGCGGGCTGCCATCCAGTGCATCGAACGATCTCAGCGTCAGGTTGACGATCTCTTCCGCCACGACGGCATCCGGTTCGCGATTCAACGCGCCGCCCAGATACAACACACTGCCGCTGATTCGGGCGGATCCGGTGAGATCGACGTTTCCGCCGACCACGACCACATCGCCGTCCACCCATCCGGTAATCCGCGCATTGCCTCCGAATACGATCACATCGCCGGCCACATTACCCTCGATCACAGCCGATCCGCCGAAAACAGCCAACCCGTCTTTCAATGTTTCATTCGCAGGCACATGAACGGATTGGCCGAAAGCGATGCGATTTTCACGGATCTGCCCGGAATCTCCGTCCAGCGCGGCCTGGATCGTATCCCGGATCAGACGTCCCGCATCGAGTTCGATGGCATTCTGCTTCACCGGTTCGTTTTCCGCCAACGCAGAAAAGCAGACCGGAGTCAGAAGCATCAGCGGGATCACACACCAGCGCATGATCATGACGTCCCCCGGCTGAATCGGACACGGAACCAGAGAATGAAGGCGATTCCGGCGAGCAGTCCGGCGGCCGGGATCGCCAGCAGGGGTGAACTCATGACGGAACTTCTGAAGAATGACCAGATCAGCAGAATCATGGATTTTCCGACACCCAGAAGTGTCCCGAAAATGATCCGGAGTTCGTGGAGATTGGATTGAACGGTCGATGGCATTTCGACCATCGAGACCAGAGTCTTGAGGATATCGAGCGGTGGGATGCCGGTAACGATGCTGCCCGCGCCGAACAACATGAGCAGTAAAAAAACGATCAGCGTGCTGGCGACGGCAATGATGATCGGGAGTCTGAGCGGGGAAGACGAACCGGTGGCCGGCATGGTTTGAATCGCCGTCATGATGGAATCGGCAATATCGATACTCCATTCCTCGTTGCGCGCAGATGTCAGGATGTTGAGCAGTTTGCGGCGATCTTCGAGACGGGCGTGGCAGGTTCCGCACACCTTCGCATGATGTTCAAACGCATCACGCTCGCCGACGTTCAGTTCGTCATCCATATACGGGTCCAGGAGTTGAAGGTATTGATCGCACTTCATCGGACATTCTCCTTGGTGGTTCCCTCCCGGGCGAGGATCAGAGACTGCAGTTTTTCACGGGCACGAAAGATCCGGTTTTTGACGGTGCCGAGAGGAATATCGAGAGCGACCGCAATTTCATCATAATTCATATCCTGGAAGTGACGCAAAACAATGACGGCACGGAGATCCGGTTCGAGGTTCTGAACGGCGTGCCGGAGCATCTCGGATTGCTCGGCTTTGACAAGATTTGCTTCGGGTGTCGGTCTCGGATCCTCGAACTGCGGCCTCACCGATCCCTCTTCCATTTCGATGTCGTCATCGAGGATCAGCATTTCCGGTCGTTTACGTCTGAGGTGATCGATCGCGCGATTGACGGCGATTCGCTGAATCCAGGTTTTGAACGGATAGATCGGGTCGAAGGTGCTCAACCGGCTGAATGCGTTGAGAAATACTTCCTGTACGAGATCACGAACCGTTTCCATATCATACACCATTCTTGAAATCGTGATGCTGACTGACCTCTGATACCGCTCGACCAGCGGCCGAAAAGCATTCCGATCGCCTTCCAGGCATTTTTGGATGTGCGCCAGATCGTCTTGATTCACGACGGCCCTTTCTATCTCGCACTTACGATCCACGCTCAGGAAAGGTTCAGTTCACGATGAATTCTATCGTGTCGTTGCCCGGATGGCAATCGAGTTGCAGGGATGGGACAGTGCATTGACCGGGTCGGCGGACCGGCTTATGATAAATGACCGCATGCCGGACCCCTGCCGGAGTCATTGTCAGGAGGCACCATGGCGGAACTCAGACGAAATCCGCTCACGCGGAAATGGATCACGTACACCCCTCAAAATCTGGATCCCGAAACTCTCAAGGCGCGACTGGATCGGATTCGAGTCCGGAATCATATTTACACGATCGATCCGGGGACCTGTCCGTACTGCCCGGATTCTCCGGATGGTGTGACCGAAATTGCGGCGATGATCGGGCGTGAGATCCGGTATGCAAGGCGGGAAACGATCGGCAACGGATGGAATGTTCGCGTCATCGCCGCCCAGGAACCGATCTTCCGCATCGAAGACGATCTCAGACGCAAAGGTCAGCGCCTGTATGACACAATGGGGTCTCCCGGCGCTCATGAAGTCATCATCATGTCGCCCCGACACGGCGTGGCCCCCTGGGCGCTCGACGCCGACGCCTGGACATCGTCTCTGGTCATGTTGCGCGAACGCATGGCCGATCTGGATCGCGATGAACGTCTGGGACACCCCTACGCCTATCTCGGGTATGGCCAGAACCTCAGTTTCACCCACAACCACTCGACGATGAATCTCGTGGTCTCACCCTTCATTTCCGAAAAAGTTCAGAAGGAACTGTCAGGCGCGCATGAATGGTTCAAAATGAAGGAACGATGTCTGTTCTGCGACATTTACGAGGAGGAACTTCGCAAACGTGAGCAGGGACGGCCGCACGGCATCATCGCGGAGAACGCGGATTACATCGCCTTCATCCCGTTTTTTGCGGGACATCCGTTCGAAATCTGGGTGCAGCCCGTCGAGCATGTTTCGTGCTTTATGGACATTCCAAAAGCGACCCTGACGGGCCTGGGCCATCTCATTCGAGGTGTCCTCGATCGCCTGGCCCGTCTGATCGGCCCGTTCCCGCTCCTCATGGCGCTCATGAACAGACCCAATCCGAAATGGGGTGCGAGTCGCGGGTACTGGGACATGATCCGCGATGACTGGCACTGGAGAATCCGGATTCTCCCGGATGTACATCTGGAAGACGATCACGCCAGAAGTTTTTTCCATGCAACAGGAACACGCGTCAACCCGGTCATCCCGGAGTTGGCGTCCGAGTGTCTGCGCACGCTCTGAGAACGCTCACTTTTTCCCGCTGTTTTTGTCTTGCGCCTCGCGGGCGGATTTTTCGAGTTCCGCGAGAAGATTCATACCTTTGAGTTTGAGGAGATCGCCCAGCGTGGCACCGGCGGCTGGAGCATGTCCCGACGCTCCGCCGGGATGACGGCGACCGTCTCCTGAACCGGGACCGCGGTCCCTCTGCGGCGTTCGGTCCGTTCGCACAGGCCGATCCTGGCGAGGCGGTCCTTCACGCATCGGTCGATCACCCCGCGGACGGTCCATGGGCGGGCGCTCGGGACGCGGGCGTCTTTCCGGACGTGGACGTTCATCTCGGGATTCCTGCATCTCCTTTGAAAGAACCGGCAAAGGCTGGGTGTCATCGGACACTGCGGTGCGAACAGGCGGTTCGGTTCGTTCCCGCTGCGTCGGGCGGGGAGTGCGGGGAGGCCGGGCCGGTCTGTCTTCGGGAGGCGGATATCCGTTGGGGTATTTTCTGGCCATGAAGGAATCGAGGCTTTCCAGGTTCCTGGTGGCTTTTTCCTTCATTTTCTCATCCGTGGATTCCATGACTTTTCGCCATGTGGCACGCGCGTCGATGTATTCGCCCGAGATGCGATATGCGCTACCGAGCCACAGCAAGGCATGTTCGCGGAGTTCGGAATCTTCACGGCCGACAGCGCGTTCGAGCAACGGGATGGCGCGTCGTGCGATGCCTGCCCGCACGCCGAGTCTGCCGATCATGTACTCCATGGTCTTGTCGACATCGGCCAGTTGTTCGAGCCATTGAGACTGCCGATCGTAAACCTTCTGCTGGAGCTTTTTATCGATGTTCTTCGCCGCGAGACTCAGAAGCGATTCGCGGGCATCCCTGTCCTCGGGGTTCTGTGCCACGAACGCATCGAGATGCTCGACGGCATCCGAAACCGATTTCCCCTCACCCGCGCGATCGACCAGAATCAGATATGTGCGCATCAGATCGGGGTCATGGAGGTGATTGGCGAGCCAGGCGTGGGCGAGCGACAGGACATCGGTGGTCAGGCGGGGGTTTTCGAGTCTGAGCGCCATGGACAGAAGCGCCCGGATGGCATCCCGATCGTCCCGGTTGTTTTTGACCCAGGCGAGAATGGCACCGGCTGCGCGCATGGTGGTGTCGCGATGCCCGCGCTGGCGGACCTGATCGAGATACGTCTTGCGGACCCAGCGATTGTTGCCGCGCTTTTCGATCCAGTTGGCGGTTGCTTCGAGAGCGGCGTCGAGTATTTTCGTGTCTTCCAGGGCGATCGCGAGATCGATGAAGCCTTTCCGCAGAGGGCCTTCGTCGAGATGGGTTTCGAGCCAGGCCGCGGTCTGCTCGAAAACCTGCTTTTTCAACTCCGGTGAACCCTTCCTGAGTGTAAAGTCGACAAATGCCCGACGCACAATCCGATCCTCGGGGTTGATTTCGAGCCAGGTGCGGGTCTCGGTCTCGGCCCTCGCGGTCTGTTCGTCCGATCCCCTCTGGGACACCAGTCGAAGATAGGCCGCCACGGCGTGCCCATCGTCGGGATCACGGGCCGCGGCTGTTCGAGCGTCATCGACAGCCTGAAATCCCAGTTCGCCCGGGATATGATCGCCGAGATACCGGGTAAGGAATTTAAATCCGATCCGGTCCAGCGACGGCCGGGCGGCGCAAAGCGCTTTCAGTTTTTCGGTGTTTTCCAGAGCGCCGAGATTGTTTCTCAGAAGAACCGGAAGCGCGATGAATGAGTCCACGGCGCTGGTTCGCACACGCGCGGACAGAAGATCCGTCAGAAGAAGAGCCAGTCGATCGTCCCTGACATCGTCGTTGACCAGCACGAGCAGGTCGGCCAATACGCGCGTCCCGGAAACATCCGGTGTGGTTTCATGAATCTGCGCCGTTTTACTGAGCAACTCCGCTTTGATCGCGGCTGACAGGATCGTCGATCCATTCATCACACGCAGAAAACGAGGTGTCCAGTTCTGCAGCCGGGTGGTCTCAAACAGCATGGACACAATTCGCTCATATATGCTCAGAATGGTCGAATCATCCATTTTCAACGCATCCCAGACCGCGCGCACCATCCGGATGTGACCGAAATCACATACCGGATCATCACAGCCGGCGTAACGGGCCGGGGTGCTCCTGATGAGATGTTCACCGGAGCGTGATACCATTTTCAGGGCTGCCGCAAGGGTTTCCCGTGTCGAGAGGTTTTCGAGCAGCTTCATCGGGGTCGATAGTCCGAGAATTCCCATTGCCAGAACCGTGCGGTGGAGCATGCCGATGTCCGGTCCGGCCGTATCGAGATCGAATGCGAGATCTTCGGCGAGTGATGAAAGCGTTGTCGAACGGTGCCCGATCAGCCATGCATCGAGGAACGAACCGTTGTCGGCAAACGAGTCGATTTTCAGGGTCGCGAGTTCGTCGCCGGCCGGCGCATGAACCGTGAATTCTTCGACGACAGTATGCTGAATTTTCTTGAGCTGCTTCATGGACAAACCGGTATCGGGATACGCTGCCAGGATCACGATCGGAGCGCCGCTGATCTGGGCCGACGCGATTTCTCGAAATGAGGCAATGGGATCCTGGCCGAGTCCGAGGCAGTCATCCCAGACCAGGATCAGAGGGGAGTCTCCGGCCATGGCGGCATTGGCGAGATGCTCGGCATCGTTCGCGGCGGATTCGATATCCAGAATCTCGGCGATCGTGTATCCCTGACGATACAGTTGCAGAGCGGTTTCTCGCAGAATCAGACTGGCCCCGTTGCCGGATTCGCCATTGAACAGAAAGATCGGCAGAAGGCCACGTCCGGATATTCCCGCGGCCCTTCGAGCCCATTTGACGCAGGCATCGAGATCCGTGCGGGGAGCGAGTCCGGGGATGCGGTCGATGCCGACCTGACGCCAGGAGGGGCATCGCGGCACAGATACATGTGGAGAGGCGTCTTCGGACATGAATCGCTCATCGATCATCCGCACACTCGAAATCGCCATCCGGGCGCGTCTCTGGAAATCGCGGATCATGAGAAATGCCGCCTGTCGGTCGATGGGTTGTTTGCGAGTCACAGCCGTGGCTGCCGCTGAGACAGTGCGAATCAGGGCTTTCAGTGCGGGGCCGAGATCATTTCCGGCGATGCCTGCATCCTGAAGAACCTTGAGACCATCGAGTTCGCGGCCCCAGAGCGACTCGTCGCCCAGCCGGCCCTGACGCCGCCGCTGGTATTCGATCGTGGTCCGGGCGATGACATTGCGTGCGAGTTCGTCTGAAACGATTGCGGCGGCAAGATTCAGTCCGGGGCGGCGCTCATCGATCTGGCTGGTCAGGGCCGACAGAAGATCGGTGTGATTTTTCCAGTCCTTCAATGAGGTCGATACTGATTCGATGGTTTTCGATGAACAGACGATGTGAAACGAGAGCGACTCGGATGAGGTCGAGGTGGCGAGACGGACAGCGAAGCCCAGGAGAATTTCACTGAGCAGGGCCGGGTCGGCCGGATCGGTTTCCGATGTATCGATCAAGGCGATGTATCGTTCGTGATCCGCATAACGTTCACCGATTTCCCCATTCCGCTCCAACCGCACCGCCAGAGGAATCTCGCCGGTCGCGTTATAAGCTCCCATTCGAGCCAGTTGCCAGACGGCATGACTGAAGTGATAACGGTTTTCCGGGTTCTTTTCCGCGAGTGTGGAAGGAATTCCATTGAGCGCATCGGAGTAAACGGAGAAATGGAGATTCATGTTCATTCGCTGGTCCATCCTTTGATTGAAGAGCGGGAATGTGGCCTTTCAGAGGCCGAAAGCAGAATTTAATTCTTTTTTTCGCTTTTCTCAACACCAATCCTTCAGTTTAAATCGTCCTGCGGCATCCCCGGATGCGATTCTTCCGAGAGTGAAATCGAGGTTGCCGGGCAGGAAATTTGCAGTAGAATGAAAACGGAGCGGCTGGCAACTCTGACGACCGCTCTGTGAATGATATCGATTTCAGGTCTATACCATGTAAGTGTCCCGCGCGCGGTCAACGGACAGGGAGGTCACAAGATGTTTGGCAAAGGTATGACAGTGTGGATTCTGTGTTGCATGATCGTTCCACTCGCCATGGCGGCACCCCGAACGGTTCTGTACGAACACTTCACCGAGGACGAATGCCTCTATTGCGCGCAAGTCAGCACAGCGGTCGATGGATTCAGGTCCGGTCACTCCCGGAATGAACTCGCCGTCATCAGTTTCTCGATCCGCGGCGACGACCCGGTTCCCGATGGAATCAATCGACTCGACCTCTATGGCCTCGAACTGACCCCCGCCGTTGTCGGAGATGGCCTCGACAATCTCGAACCGATGCCGATCGACCAGTCCGTTCTGGAGTCACATTTCAATTCAAGGAAGAACGTCAGTTCACCGCTGACGATCGACGTGTTTCAGGATTCCGACACGCAATATCGAATCTTCCTGGCCGCCGAAAGTGCGTTCAGCGGATCGCTGGTCGTTGTGGCATATGAAGACATCGAGCATCTCGGAAATCGCTATCAGTGCTGGGCGCGGCAGTTCCTGACGCCTTATTACGGCGAATCCATCAGCATGGCAGCCGGGGAAACGCGCGAAATTACCAAGCAGATCAACATGCAGGGCGGGTGGATGGCATCGAACATGGGTGTCGTGGCCTATGTCCAGACTCAGACCAAAGACTCGTCCCGGCGTTTTCGCGGGTACGAGGCATTCCAGGCCGCCGACAGTCGGGCATCCCATACGAACCCGACCCCGACGCCTCCCATGGAAACCCCGACCCCGGCCGCGACCCCGACGCCGTCCGTCACGGACTTCACGCAATCACTCGACCTGAATCAGACCATGTTCCACGGCGGCGACCGATTCGTGCTTGAAGTCAATTCCACCAACGGCGGCTCCGCGCCGGTCACCGTGGACCAGTATCTCGTGCTTCAGGTTCTGGATCTGTTCTTCTTCTTCCCGGATTGGACGCAGGAACTCGGCTTCGCTCCCCGTACCTATCAACCCGAGGATACTCTCGAAGTAATACTGGACTTCACCTGGCCGACCGGTGCCGGGAGTTTCAGCCCGATCTACTTCTGGCTGGTGGCAACCATGCCGGATACGTTCGATCTGGCGTGCGAGCCTGACACCGTCGAGTTTGGGTATGCGGATTGATCCCGGAGGTCAAGACTGAGCCGGCTCCCTGGCCGGTGCATGTCGCACTGATCTTCGTTCAGATTTCATTCGCCGCTTTTTATGTGGTCAGCAAGCGGGTCCTCTCGAGTGTGGATCCGCTTGCTGTTGCTGGTCTCAGAATCCTGATCGCAACTCCGGTTCTGCTCGTGTTCGCACGGATTCATAACCGGAGTCTGCCGTCCCGTTCGGATCTTCCTCTTTTCGCAACCATGGGATTTCTTGGGATTTTCGCGAACCAGGCGCTGTACATTATCGGGATTGATCATACTACGGCAACGAGCGCCGGTATTCTGATGCCGGCGATTCCCGTGTTCACTGTGGCCATTGCCGCCATGTCAGGGGTCGAAGCGATATCGTGGCGAAAAATCGTCGGGATCGCATCCTGCATCACCGGTGCCTGGAGCATGCTGGATCTCAGTTCGCTTTCATTCGCCGGCGGTGCGTCTTTCGGAAACCTGCTCATTCTTCTCAATGGACTGAGTTACGCCTTGTTTCTGGTGCTTCAGCGGCGCATCCTGGGCCGATATCCACCGCTCACGGTGATCGCCTGGTCGTTTGTATTCGGTTCAGTGTTTGTCAGCCTCGTCAGTGTGCCATCCATGATCCGGACGGATTATCATGCAATCTCCGCTGAAACTCTGCTGGGACTCGGGTACATGATTCTCGTGGCAACCATATTGAACTATTTTCTGAACACATGGGCCGTCTCGAGATCCTCGACATCTCTCGTCGCCTCATACATCATGCTTCAACCGGTCGCTTCCGCGGTGCTGGCGGGATTGTTCCTGGGCGAAACAATCGGAATCCGCGAAAGCGCGGGGACACTGTTCATTCTTGCCGGGTTGGCGGTGGTCAGTCGCAGTGGCGAAAAAAAACCCGGCAGACGGCTGCCGGGTCGATGATGCGCGATTGACTTATTTCCGACGCCAGATGAAGAACGCACCGAAGGCGGCGAGCATGATGACGAGTGCGATCGGGCCGGATGCCGGGACCAGGGCGTTGGGATTATAGATCATGGCGCGAACGCTGAAATCCCGACCGAGTCCCACGCTGCTCATGTTCTGATAGCCGCTGCTGATCGACGACAAACTGATGTAGGCGTATCCGCTGTACGGACCTGTCAGGTCGATCGGGAAATTGGTCCCTGTCGGGTTGTTCAGCTTGATTGCGACATAAATCGGTGTTCCCGAGGTAACGCTCACCGAACTCGTCAGATCGTGTGTCAGATACCCGCCGTATGGTTCTGCCGAGGGATGATTGAAGGTATAGACGAGATTGCTGGGAGATGAGCCGCTGAAATTCCGGTAGATTCGGATTTCATACGAAAAGTTGTTGCCGATATTGGCCCATTGTATGGATTCGATTTCGCCGTTGCGATCCGGAACGAGTCTCTGAATGATGTAGGCCGTATTGTATGAACCGACCGAGAACTGACCGTCACAGCCATTCTGATCTTCGAAGATGAGAGATCGGAGAGGTGAGACCGGGGCGTCACCCCATTCGACAACCTGCGCGCAGTTGCTTCCGATGTTCGCGGCTCCATAGGCGATATAGAAGTATCCGGATGCTCCCCAGCCTGTGCCCCAGGAATTCTTGCAGATCCAATAATCGCCGGCCAGGTAACCGGGATCGGCCGTGCCTTCGTGATAGCCCACGATCAGAACCGCATGATCCGTCCCGCTGGGTGATCCGTTGGTCAGCACGAATGTTCCGTCATATGCGTCGAAATCCTGAGCCGTGCCACCCGTGCTGTCCATCGACGTGAGGACCGGGCCGTTTGCGAGAGCTGTTTTGATCGATGCGGTACTGTTGTCGATGGTGATCAGTTTTCTCATCCGATAATTCTGTTGAGCACAAACCATACAGTTGACGATCGACGGAGACCAGCCCTGGCAGGATTCCAGAACCGGGCCGGCCGAGCTGAAGTATCCGCCCGACATCCAGAAATTGCCGCCGCCGCCGGGCATCGGATCCATGCAATCATGAATCGCGTCTTCGGAGAAATCATCCGAGAACATTGGGGGATACTGATCGATTTTGATCATCGATTCGAGTTGATGAGTGGCGGCAAAACACCAGCATGTGCCTGTGGTGCCTTGGTTTTCAATGGGCGACATGTAGTTCACGCCCCCGTTGAGTCTCCAGTCCAGATACGTCCCGCGGGGTTCCATTCCGATCGACGTCCATGCCGGTTCGAGGTGGGTCAGATCGACCGTGTCGGCAAATCCCCGTCCATGCTCCTGGGCATTGACCCCCCAGACAGCACAGGTCAAAACGAACAATACGCAGAAAATTTTCCTCATCGTGTTTCCTCCCCTGTTGAATGATCACAACCACCCGACAATGGGCTCTATTATATATGATCCGGCCGCTTTAAATCAATTCGATATCCGAGTGCCTCCGGAGTCCCGATATTCTTCGAGGTATTGCTTCAGCCAGAGATAATGCTGTTTTTCCTCATCAGCGAGTGCCAGCAGGATTTTTCGTCCCGCCGCATCGAACCGGGCTTTCGCAGCCTCGATGAGGAAACCGAAATTGTCGAACTCGATCCGCATCGCCAGTTTGATGATTTCGCGGACCGTGCAATGTTCGAGCAATTTCCTGAACTCTTCTGCTTTGAATAGATTCAGTGCAGGCGGATCGATATGGGTTTCGGATTCCGCATTGACGAAGAATATCGGTATCTCGTTGCCGTCATATTCGATCCGCCGTGTTCGGACTCCGCTGTCGATCAGGGTGGATCGATTTCCGACGATATTCCTGCGAACCGATTCGAGCTTATTCCGATGTTCGATTTCCTGGAGGGACAATCTATGGAAGAGGTCTTTTGCGCGGGGGTCCGTGACGAAAGCGGCTGCATCGGCGAAGAATCGTTGACCTCGTGTTTCCTCCTGAATGAGGTTTTCGATGATCTTCACGAGATTGTTGAACTCAGATTCCTTCATAGTGTCATCAGGATCCGCGGATCAGCCGGACGAGTTCGCCCGGTTCCGGAAACCGCATTTCATCCGCTTTACGGAAGATCATCCTGCCGTCGACCACAACTTCAAAAATTCCTCCAGATCCCTTGATCAGTACCGGTTCGATTCCGAAAGCGTTTCGGATTTCATCCGCTGCAACTGCAGCGCGTGGTTCATAGTTTCATGATGTGCAGTAGGTGATTGTTATCTTCGTCATCGCGTGCTCCTTCCGTGGGGATGCCGGATCGTCCGGACGGTCTGGTTCACATTCTCTTCATTCTAACGAGTCACGCGATCGGATGCAAAGCGCAGGATTCGGGATGCTTTGCGGTTTCAGTTCAAAACAAGGATAATGAGAATGTGGGGATGAACCGGTTTGACTCGACTGGTTTCAGTGAGGAGGAAAAACATATGTCCGCCGTTCAAGTCCGGATACGGTTTGTTCTGTTGTGTCTCATCTTAAGCCTCTGCAACGCTCAGGCGATGTTCGTGTCCAGTCCCTCTCCCGGAGACCTCTCGTCGGCTCATGCAGCCCTCGACAGCAAAGACCGATGTGTGGAATGCCACAAAGACGATCTGTCCCTGTCTCCGGATCTCTGCCTCATGTGCCACTCGGGTATCCGCTCACAAATCGAGCGCGGGTCCGGTCTTCACGCAACCCTCGGTGACAAATGCGCCACGTGCCATCCCGAACACCGCGGAAAGAACGAACGACCTCTCCGGATCGATCGCTCATTCGAACACTCCATCACCGGTTTCGCCCTGACAGGCCGCCATGCCGAACTCGATGACTGCACAGCCTGCCATCCCGACGATCACTATTCTGCGGTCGATCGGGCCTGCACGAGCTGCCATGCGGATCCGCACAAAGGTCGCCTTGGATCTCGCTGCCAGTTCTGCCACCAGACGGACACATGGAAACTCCCTCTCAATACACACGTCTCTCATGCAGCCGATTTCACCCTGACCGGGAAACACCTCGTGACTCCATGCGAAGAATGCCACCCGGGAGGGGATACACAACACACACCAAGGGACTGTGAGGCCTGTCACTGGATGCGCAAGCAGGATGATCCATACCGAACTCGACTCGGCCTGGAATGCGGTCGCTGCCACTCTCCACTCGGTTGGTCTCCCGCCAACTGGAATCACAACGCCGAAACCGGATTTCGCTTGTCCGGCGCACATCAGGCCATCGCCTGTGACCGGTGTCACCCGTCTCTCGATTTCCAGTCCGCTGTTTCCGAATGCTACGCCTGCCATGCCGGGGATTACCGGAATGCGACCGACCCCGATCACAAGAGCGCGGGATTTCCGACAGATTGCCCTGCCTGCCATCGCTCGACATCCTGGCGCGATGCCTCGTTCACTCACGAGATCTATCCTCTGACAGGCGCGCATAAGACGGCAACCTGCGGTCAATGCCACCCGAACGGTCGCTATCAGGGAACTCCAACCGATTGCTACGCCTGTCACAAGGATGATTACGATCGCACGCAGGCACCGAACCATCCCGCATCGGGCTTTCCGACCGCCTGTGAGCAATGTCACACGACAACGGATTGGAAAACCGGGACATTCGATCACAATACCACGGGATTCCCGCTGACCGGTGCCCATCGTGCCGTCGCCTGCGACCTCTGCCATCCGAACGGCCGCTACCAGGGCACGCCGACCGATTGTTTTGCCTGCCACCAGGCGGATTACAACAACGCGAAAACACCGGATCATCGGGCAGCCGGCTTCTCGACGCACTGCGCGGATTGCCACAATACGACCGCCTGGACCGGGTCGCCGTTCGATCACAACTCCACGGGGTATCCGCTTATGGGCCCACATCGAACTCTCGATTGCGCACAATGCCACCCGAACGGACGCTACCGGGGTACCCCGACGGAATGCTATGGCTGCCATCAGGCCGATTACGAGAATGCCAAAAACCCCGATCATAAGGCTGCCGGTTTCCCCACGGATTGCATGGTCTGCCACTCCAACACCGATATGACCTGGAACCAGGGGCGTTTCGATCATCCGGGATTCCCGATCACCACATTCCCGCACTCCGCCTACTCGTGTTCAGACTGCCACCTTAATCCCTCGAATTATACCCAGTTCGTCTGCACGACCTGTCATTACAAGAGCAAGATGGATTCCGAGCATAACGGTGTGCCGGGATACCGGTTCGATGACTCATTCTGTTATGCGTGTCATCCGGATGGGAGGTAATGAGCGATGAAATGTTCGATTGCGATCCTGGTTGGATGCATGCTGGCGATAACCCTTGCCGATTCAGACGCGTCGGCTTCCTACTTTGGCCGATTCGATATCGGCGCCTTTTCCGTTATACCCGACGATTCGGAATTCGATGCGCGTGCTTCCGGAACCGCCCGGTTCACCGCCGGATGGAACGCTCCCGGAGATTCCTGGGCGGTGTATGCCGACATGCGGTTTCGCGGTGAGTCCGGAGCGGAAACCGGCCCGCATTATCTGGTACACGATCTCCGGGCTGACTACGGACTGGGGAAGTCGCTCCTGGCCGGTTCAGTCGGGTTCTGTCGGATGGGCGAGGTTACCGGAATCGGTGGAGTTGCGGGTGGTCAGATTCAACTCAATCCGATCGCCGGATTGAGCATTGGCGCGTTCGGAGGAGGGAATCCCTTCACTGCGGAAGGTCACACGGATATCGATGGAACGAAGTTCGGCGCGTATGCGACGTTCAGATCCGACCCGGATCTTAAAATGGGAATCGCCTTTTCCTCGATTCGAAATACGGATCAAACGATCGACGAGCGCGATATCATCGTGTTTGACTCGCAGCTTTCACTTGCATCGCGTCTGTATGTCACTCATTTCGGTGAAATCACGTTATCCGACGACGACGAATCGGCGCGTCTGAGCTACTACTATGCCAACGCCCGCCTGGATGCATCGAAAAAACTCCGTTTGAGTTTGGCCTACAATCACTTCGAGTATCTTCCCTACATTCAATTCAGGGACGAAATCGAATTTTATGATCAGGACGGGCCACCGGCCTATTCGCGCTTCGCGGAATACGCAACCGATTCTCTGTCACCCCGGATCGAATACAGAATCACGTCGGATTGGCGTGTATTTGCGCGTTACCGGCACCAGACAACGGATTACTTCTCGGGATCGAACACGGATCAATGGACAGGCGGTTTTTCGTGCAGCGACCTGTTCCGGTCGGGTATCGCGTTCAACGGTTCCTTCGGGAGCACGGACCGGGGTGATCGCGACTTCAGCAATGCCTATGTGTCGTTCAGCCGCGATCTCGGACGCAATATGAACCTGACCGTCGGATATGCCGTCGATCGATTCAACCGCCCGGAATCGGTATTCGTCTCACGGCACCAGGAATCCACTCAGCGCGTGTCGGCATCGTTCTGGTACAGACTCAATCAGTCGATCAATCTGCTCGTGGATTACGAAAAATCCTTTGCCGATTCGGATGAGGGGGATCACCAGATCCTGTTCAATGTCCAATATCGACTCCGTTGAGTCGACTTCAGGCGAGACCGTCGGGGATCAACCCGGTCAGATTGACGGCATCCGGGGCGAGTGTCTTGTCGTATGCAGCTCGATAATTCCGGACGGCGATCGCAAGCCCTTCGTGGGGATCCCGGAGAGGCGGCGTGTACTCGGCATAGTGGAGCGGTTCGCCGACAAAGATCGACATCTGTGTCTCGAAATTGGCATGTTCGATTTTCGGTGCGAGAGCAAACACCTCCAGAAGGAAGTGATGGGAGCGTGTCCGGTCGAGTGTGATCGAGAGCACATAGAAGCCGTCACTGAACACCCGGGTGTCGAATTCGCGCAGCGTTTCGATATGCTCGGTCACATCGACGTTGATGATGACGACCATCAGCGGGTCAGCGCCTTTTTCGATACTCGCTTTGGATTCGTGACAGGCAATGACAATGTGCGTCAGGTTCGGATTGTCGGTTTGCAGCAGATTCGGGGCATGCGAGATCGTCACGGCCTGGGTCCGTCGAAGAAACTTACTCATCGAGTTGAATCCGTGCGTGTCTTCGGGGCCGCACGTGATCTCGATCGATCCGAACGGTGCGGCATCGGAGCCTTCGGCCTGGCTCAGACAGACGATCCCCATGCTGCCGTATTCAGGGAAGATGTACAGGGTGTGCCTTTTTCGAGCCATGGTCCGCCTCCGAGATGAAATATACTCACAACCGGAGCATTCTGGCAAATGGGCAATCCGAGAAATTCGTTGTCACTGCAATATGCAGGTTAATGTGACCCGATCGAAACCGGGAATCCATCCCGACTCGGATTCAACACGTCCGATCCGAATGATATACAATCACATCAGTCTGACCAGCCGAACATGAAGCTCCCGAGTTCCCCGATTAACTGAGTGATCCCCGGATCCGTCATCGCCGCATACCAGTTCAGTCCCGAGGCATTCCCGACGCCGGATGGCCATGTGAACACCGGTAGGACTTCGATCGACTGTTCACCGATCGGCACATCACGTGTGTAATGATCGAACTCCAAGAAAGATGGTGCGAAGAAGTAACTGCCGTACACCTCCAGGATCACGAAAACCGGGGTGTTTGAATACGTCCCCGGGCCAGGATTGCAGATCGTCACACTTGTCGAACACGGGTCTCCGGGGGAGAACTCGTGCGACGGCATGAAGACCGTGCAACCGAGCGTCTGGCAGGGCGCCGTTGGTGTGACCGTCGGTGGTGCGGATGGCGTACTCGTCGGTTCCGGCGGACGGGTCGGTGTATCTGTGGGCGTACGGGTCGGAGGCGCCGTTGATGTCGGGGTATGTGTAGGAGACGATGACGGCGTGTATGTCGGCGTGGCCGTCGATGTGCGGGTCGGCGTTGGGGTTGCGGTCCGTGTTGGAGTGGCCGTCGGCGGGAGAGTCGGTGTCGGCGTCCGCGTCAAGGTCGGAGCCGGCGTCACAGAGGGAGATGGCGTGATCGTCGGTGTCATCGTCGCTGTGATTGTCGGTGTGATTGTTGGCGGAGGCGTTTGGGTCGGTGTGGGCGTAAATGTCGCGCAGGCCAACTCGAATGCATATGCGCCGCTGTCATCAGGCGAAAAGCCGTCGATCCAGAAGAGATATGTCCCTGACGAAGCTGTCCAGGAGTAGGTATAGACGCTGTTCGGAGCACCGGTGATGCCACCGCATGAAAGCTCCGGATCGGCTGATCCGAGCCAGTCTTCACATGATAACTCCGAACCCTGCTGCCCATCATCACAGGCGGATGCCAAAGCGAAATCCGCATTGAAATCGGCCTCCGCCCGCAGGGTCACCAGCATGGGTCCGGGAATCATGAAACTGTAAACCGCATCGGGCCCGGCGAACTGACCATTCCCGCAATTCAGGTGATCATCAGCGAATCCGGATGTGAAGCCGCTCAGACACGTGTTGGCGATCATCTCGACAGGCGCCGCACAGGTTTCACCCGGACAGTCCGAGCATTCGATCGCGAGCGAGTACACCCCTCCCGGAGAGGTTCCCGGATGGTCAACGATGATGTAGACCCGACCATAGACGCAGTCCAGATCGAGCCGGTTATCGGCGCACACCGCATCCGTTCCGGGCGTGCATGAGACAGATGCGATCAGATCCATGGCCGTATCAGCAGAATCGTCGAGGGTTATAACAAGGCGTCGGGCCACCGTCCCCGTATCAAGACCCCAGACCTCATCACCACCCGTGTAATCCAACGCACATCCGTACTCGGAGGCATTGTCGAATTTAACCGATAGATTGCCTCCGGTCACAACCCCGGAACCGCAGTCGATCGGGAACGGAAGATCGCAGCTTTCACCCGGCACGAGCGGGTAATGAACACCCAGATCGACAGTCCCGAGATCCCGGACCGAAGCCAATTCGGTTGTCAGGTCGCCCATGCAGACCATCCCGGAGATCCCGTCGTAGCAAAGGCTTTCCGCCAGGTCACTACCGGCGTCAATGCAGGGACTGATCACCGTTCCATAATGGGTCAGATAATAACTGCCGAATGGGCCGGATTCAAAAACCGGATCGGCATCGATATTCTGATCGGATGGCACTCCCCAGCCGTTCTGAACGTCGCAGAACTGTATCAATGGCATTGTCCCGGATTGATAGATGGACCCGTTTCCGTTCGCCCAGATGATGGAATTCAGAACAGAGCCTCCTGCCTGATCGACTGCCAGACCATACCCCAGATTTCCCGAGATCGTCACATTCGATATCTGAGGAGTCGAATAGCTGAGTATCAATCCATTACCTCCGCATGAAGCGAACGTGCAGTTGACTATTTCACTCGAGGAACTGTTCAGTCGAGTTCCAGTCGCTGCTGCATATCGAATCGTTGAGCTGAAAATACCGGCGGACGAGTCACTGAGCACAAGCATATCGTTGTTACTGTAACCGCCGTATTGAACGAGACAATGCTCGATGGTGCTGTCCGTTCCGGGACTGACCACGTAAAATCCCCGCCAGTCCCCGGGAGAGGGGGTTGTCCCGGCTCCGTCGTTGTTCGTGTCCCCGGCCCAGGAATCATCTTTCAGGGAGGTCAGGACGACGGGGTTGGCTCCGGTTCCCTGAACAATCAGCGTTCCCGAGAAATTGCTCCATTCCGAATCGTCGAATTTCATGACGGTTCCGGCATCGATCGTCAGGGTGTTTCCGGAGGCCACGGCCACGGAACCGATGAACGCCATGCTGTTGTCTCCATATAGATGACCGGAGATCGAATACCCGGAGGACAGGCTCGGAAGCTTGATGCCGTTTGTCGCGTTGCCCGACCCGGCATTGTTGTGGAACTCCGCCATGCCCCAGATGGCATAACCCGCGCAGCTGGTGAACGTGTTGTTCTGAATCAGTCCCTGATCGTTGAAATTGAAGTAATTGATTCCGGTGCTTCCACAATGATGGATGGTGTTGGAGTCGATCAGGATGTCGTTCGTGTTCTGCACATGGATGCCGATCGCCGCGCAGTGCCCGATCTCGGTGTGGGTGACACTCAAAGGAACAGTGTCGCATTTAACCATGCTCTGGTTGGCATAGCCGCCGTACCGGATGATGGCATGATCGATGTTGCCTGAGGCGTCGGTCCCACCGAAGTAGAATCCCCGCCAATCTCCGGGAGATGGGGTTGTACCGGCTCCGTCGTTGTTCGTGTCTCCAGCCCAAGAGTCATCTCTCAGAGAGGTCAGGACTACAGGATTGGTTCCGGTTCCCTGGATGTTCAATGTTCCTGAAAAACTGCTCCAGTTCGAATCGTCGAATTTCATGACGACTCCGGCGTCGATCGTCAGGGTGTGTCCAGAGGCCACGGCCACGGAGCCGATGAACGCCATGCTGTTGTCTCCGTACAGATGCCCGGAGATCGAATACCCGGAGGACAGGCTCGGAAGCTTGATGCCGTTTGTCGCGTTGCCCGACCCGGCATTGTTGTGGAACTCCGCCATGCCCCAGATGGCATAACCCGCGCAGTTGGTGAACGTGTTGTTCAGGATCAGTCCCAGATCGTTGAAATTGAAATAATCGACTCCGGTGCTTCCGCAATGATGGATGGTGTTGGAGTCGATCAGGATGTCGTTTGTGTTCTCCACATGGATGCCGATCGCCGCGGAGTGTCCGATCTCGGAGTGGGTCACATTCAAGGGAACACCGTTGCACTCTACCATGCTCTGGTTGGCATAGCCGCCGTACCGGATGATGACATGATCGAGGTTGCCTGAAGCGTCGGTCCCGCCGAAGTACAAGCCCCGCCAATCTCCGGGGGAGGGCGTCGTTCCGGCTCCGTCGTTGTTCGTGTCCCCGGCCCACGAGTCATCTCTCAGGGAGGTCAGGACGACGGGGTTGGTTCCGGTTCCCAGGATGTCCAATGTTCCCGAAAAACTGCTCCATTCCGAATCGTCGAATTTCATGACAGTTCCGGCATCGATCGTCAGGGTGTTTCCGGAGGCCACGGCCACGGAACCGATGAACGCCATGCTGTTGTCTCCATATAGATGACCGGAGATCGAATACCCGGAGGACAGGCTCGGAAGCTTGATGCCGTTTGTCGCGTTGCCCGACCCGGCATTGTTGTGGAACTCCGCCATGCCCCAGATGGCATAGCCAACGCAGTCGGTGAACGTGTTGTTCTGAATCAGTCCCTGATCGTTGAAATTGAAGTAATCGATTCCGGTGCTTCCGCAATGATGGATGGTGTTGGAGTCGATCAGGATGTCGTTCGTGTTCTGTACATGGATGCCGATCGCCGCGGAGTGTCCGATCTCGGAGTGGGTGACATTCAATGGAACACCGTTGCACTCTACCATGCTCAGGTTGGCATAGCCGCCGTACCGGATGATGGCATGATCGAGGTTGCCTGAGGCGTCGGTCCCGCTGAAATACAATCCCCTCCAATCTCCGGGAGAGGGGGTTGTACCGGCTCCGTCGTTGTTCGTATCCCCAGCCCAAGAGTCATCTCTCAGAGAGGTCAGGACGACAGGATTGGTTCCGGTTCCCTGGATGTTCAGTGTTCCCGAAAAACTGCTCCAGTTCGAATCGTCGAATTTCATGACGACTCCGGCGTCGATCGTCAGGGTGTGTCCAGAGGCCACGGCCACGGAGCCGATGAACGCCATGCTGTTGTCTCCGTACAGATGCCCGGAGATCGAATACCCGGAGGACGGGCTCGGAAGCTTGATACCGTTTGTCGCGTTGCCCGAACCGGAGTTGTTATGGAATTCCGCCATGCCTTGGATGGCATAACCGGCGCAGTTGGTGAACGTGTTGTTCCGGATCAGTCCCGTATCCGTAAAGTTTTCATAATAGATTCCGGTAGCGCTGCAATGGTGGAACAGGTTTCCGTCGATGACGATCGGGTTCGTTGTCGAAACGGCATACAGACCATTCCACGCGCAATTGCCGATTTCGCTGTTCATGATCGTCAAGGGGCCGCCGTCGTCATAAATCATATTGTTGTTGCCATAACCGCCATATCGGATGATGCAATGGTCGAAGTTCGTCGAGACGCTGGGCAGAAGGAGATACATGCCGAGCCAGTCACCGGCAGCTGGCGATGAACCGTTGCCATCGTTATTCGTGTCCCCGGCCCAGGTGTCATCCCGGAGGGAAGTGAACACGATGGGGTTGGATTCCGTACCCTGAGCGTTCAAGGTGCCGCCATTGGTGAGCCAGCTGTTCTGATCAAATTTAATGACGGATCCCGGATCGATTGTGAGTTCGGATCCGCTGCCCGGAACGTAAAACGGACCGATGTAGGCCAGGCTGTTATCCCCATACAGATGCCCGGTGATTGCGCCAGCACCCGGAGTCGGAAGCTTTATTCCGTTGACCGCGTTGTTCGTTCCCGAATTGTTGTGAAACTCGGCCATACCGTAAATCGCATATCCATTGCAGCCGTTGATTTCGTTGTTGGTCACCTGGAGATTGGAATTGAACTGGTCTGCCAGGTAGATCGCCGTGCCTCCACAATTACTGATCGTGTTGTCGTCGATGACCGGGTAGGCAGGCCAGTTGACATATATGGCGGTTGAGGAAAGCTGGTGGATCGTGTTGTGACGGATGATGGGTGATGTCTGATAACAGTAGATTGTTGATGAATTCGAGTATCCGCCATATTCGATCAGGCAGTATTCAAGCGATGAATTCGTGCTTGTCTGATTGAAGTAGATGTAGAGCCAGTCCCCCGGACCGGGTGATGCCTGATCCGATGTGAACGTGATGACATTCGATTCTTCACCGACTGCATGGAGCGTTCCATTGACAGTCAAGGCATGAGCTCCGCTGAATCGAATGATGACTCCCGGTGAGATCGTCAGCGTCGCCCCTCCGGCGATTGTCACCGATGAATCCGTGATGTACGGATTCCCGGACGGGTCCCAGGTGACGTTCCCCGAGATCGTTCCTCCGACGTGAGTTTCACCGAACGCTGGTGTTCCGAAGAGTATACAGATCAGGATCAGGATACAGTCAGATTTTCGCATGCACGAAGTTGCTGTCATGGTTCCCCTCCTGTGAATTCAGTTGAATCTACTAGAATTCTACCGGATAACCGATTATACCGTCAACTGTACGCACACGAGTCATCAGCCAATCGTTCACTTGAGAAACTTCTTCTTTATTGGATGCCGGAGGTGGGAATCGAACCCACACGTTCCGTAAGGAACACGGGATTTTGAGTCCCGCACGTCTGCCAGTTCCATCACTCCGGCGCGTCCCCCTGGACGATGCACCGATTAAACACGAATCGTTCCGGCAGGTCAAGATCAAATGAACGATCAGAGTCGTGCTGACCCGATGACGGCTCCGCCAAACGGCTATCTTTTGTTCTCTGCTTGCCGATTATGATACGATATTACCTGTCCGGCTCGTTGGACCATTCACCTGCCTGATGAGGAGTTCACCCCATGAAAACATGCTGTGCGATCGCCCTGATCTGTTTCTCGATCCTGATGCCGTATCCCATGACGGCATCTTCATGCGAGGTTTCCTGCCTGTCGGTGACACAAACCGACACGCCTCACGTATCTCACCTGCAAAACGCACCGCCTGCCGCTATCCCCCGGACAACTGCGTCGATGGAGTTCTCCGAGACGCCGCCCGCGGATCCCCTCACACAGACAGCCAGACAGGCCATTGCACATGCACCGGCGCGTTTCCGGAACGACCTGACGGATAACCTGAGTCTGCTCGATGCGACACATCAGGATGTCTATGCCGACATGATTCTCAATCCGCCCGATGCCCGCTACACGGACGAACTCGCGTTCTGTATCGCCCAGTTGTCCGCCGAGAACCTGTCGGACCCCGATTTCATTCCCGGACTGCTGATCGAAAACGTCCAGTATATCTACGAACACGACCCGCTTCTCGATTACGTCCGACTCGTCGATACCGGAACTCCCGGGGTCGATGACGATTACTTCACGACGACGTTCTATCGGGTCGAGGAAAACGGCTCGGTGACCGAATACGAACTGCCCGCCGAGCACTATTACAACTATATCGTTCATCCGAAGGTCGAGGACGAACCGGTGGATTACGTCGACCCGGGCACGTCAGGCGCACCGCATGCCGATCCGCCGACGGGCGTCTTCTGGCGGAATTGGCTCTTCACGTTCACCGAGGCGATGCCGGAGAGCCGTGTCGATTATCCGATCCTTCGCGACCGGATGGCCGGGATCGACCTGCTGTGGAAGAATAAAGTGAACGATATCGACAACGGCGCGGTCGGCGTCATCACACAGTGGGTGCTCGATGTGCTCGATTTTACCTCCGGAGCCGAACGCCCGATCCAGCCGGTGCGCGTCTACAAACTGCATGTCGGGCGGTGCGGCGAGCATCAGGACATCACGACGGCCGCCTCCCGCGCCTGCCTCATCCCGTGCCTCAATTCGCAGGCGATCGCCGAAGATCACGTCTGGAACGAATTCTGGGAGCGACGGTTCATTCATTGGGAACCGGTCAATGTCTACATCGATTCACCCCTCACCTACGAAAACGGCTGGGGCAAGAAATTCGCTTCGGTCATGAACGTCAACGGCGACGGATACTGCTGGAACGTCACGGATCGCTACTCCGAAGGCACCTGTTCGGTTGAGGTGCTGGTGACGGACAGCCAGGGCGCGCCGGTGGACGGTGCCGAGGTCGTTTTCCGGAAATCCGGAGGATTCGTCGGCGCATGGGGGTTCACAGGGTCGGACGGACATGTCCAGACGATCTACGGCGACGAAGTCGGCTGCTATGCGCGGGTCATGACGCCCTGGGGCACGAAATTCCCCTCGGATACGTTCTATGGCATCGAGTCGAATACCGTAAACGGCGAATCCTATTCCTGGGAGGCGCAGTTGCCCGAAACGCTGCCGCAGATCCCGATCACGCAGTCGGCCCCGGGCACGATGCTCCGCCAGACTCGCGTGCATGTGATCTGGGAGAGCGACGGCGAAGTGCTAAAGGGGTTCTACAATTACGACAAGGCGAACCACTTCACTCAGCGCCTGGAAACCGGTTCGCTGGATCTCTTCACCGTTGATCAGCCGAATTTTGACCTGTACGCCGCCGGGCAGCCTTTCGAAGGCTCGACACTCGGCTGGGCATCCGAAAGCGGAGAGGCAACGGTCAACATTCCATCCGCCGGAGTCCGGCATTTCGTCTTCAGCGCGGAACGCAAACTGAACTGCACGCAACTCGCACACGCCAGCCTGACTCTCGAAACCTTCGACGGCACGGCATGGACCCCCGTCGATCAGCTCGATACCCAGATCCGCCTCGCCCCCGGCCAGCGGCATGTCGTGTCCGTCGAGATCGCCCCGGAACTAGGCGTGCGCCTCGCCATGCCATCCCATCTCTTCCTGGAAGGCGATCCGTGCAATCTGACCTGCACGATCGGCAACCCGGGTTCCCCGATCCCTTCCACACCCCTCTTTGTCATCCTGGATGCCTACGGCTCGTATTTCTTCGCCCCGGGCTGGACCCAGACCGCCGACTGGTACACCCGCACGATCGCAACAGGTGAGGAAACCGAGACGATCCTGCCCGATTTCGCATGGCCGGGCGGTGTCGGAACCGCTGAAAATCTCGTTTTCTATGCCGCCATGACGGATCCCGGCATCACGACACTCCTGGGGTATCTCGATTCCTGGACCTTCGGCTGGCAATAGACAGACTCGAAACACCGGTCAATCGTCGGTGTTCCTGAGCGCCTGCCTGCCCGATTTGATTCGGCTGCGCAGGCGCTTCTCGTCTACCCGTTTCCGTTTTTCATCCGACGGCACCTTCGTCTTCACTCGCTTGCGTTCGACCCTGAGCGCACCCCGGATGAGTTGAACAAATCGTTCGACAACGTCCCGGCGGTTCTCAACCTGTGATCGGAACCGGTTCGATACGATCAGGAGTACGCCGTCCTGTGTCATACGGTTTCCGAGTTTTTCCTCGATCCGTCGCTTCTGCTCGTCCGTGAACGCGGGGCTTCGTCGCAGATCGAACCGGAGCATGACTCTGGTGCTGACCTTGTTGACGTTCTGCCCGCCCGGTCCGCCGCTGTGCGATATCTGGAACTCCAATTCCTCCTCGGAAACGGATACCGATCCCGTAATCTCGATCACCTCACCACCCTCCGCTTACGCATTCCCGACCCACTGCCCATACAATTCCTCGATCCGTTCGTTCAACCGTGCGAGCTTCGCCGACAGATTCCGCCCCTCACGGTAATCGCTCTTCTGAAACGACCCGTTGATCAGGCGTTCCAATTCCATCTTCTCCTGTTCCGCCTCGTGAATCAATGCCTCGATCCGCGCCTGATCTCCGGGCTTCAACTCCCCCTTCATCTTCTTTTGTGAGGTGTTCCCGGCCGCGTCGATGCGCTGCTTTCGCCTCGTTTGCACCCGGCCGTCCACACGCCCCGTCCGTCGTTGCTTTTCATACCAGTATTCCGAAAAGGATCCGATGAACGATTCAAACCGGCGATCCGTGATGTCGATGACCCGTGTGGTGATCTTGTCGAGCAGATACCGGTCGTGCGACACAACCAGCACGGTGGCATCGAGTTCCGCGAGGGCTTCCTCGACCGCTTCGCGAGCGGGGATGTCGAGATGATTCGTGGGTTCGTCCAGGATCAGAAAATTGGGCTTTCGAAGCATCATGATCGCGAGTTGCATCCGGTTGCGTTCGCCGCCCGACAACACCCGGATCGGTTTGAGGAGATCATCCCAGACGAACTGGAATCGGCGCATGTACCGTGCCGCACCGTCATGGGTCATCGGCGCTGCGAGCCGGAGTTCCTCGAGGATGGTCCGGTCCGGATTGAGAATTTCCTGTTCCTGTGCGCAATAAAACACGTTCAGACTCGGACCGATCCGGATATCATCGGATTCCCAGTTTCCACGTTCCGCAATGTCGCGCAACAGGGTCGTTTTACCGCATCCGTTCGGCCCGATCAGCGCGACTCGTTCCCCGCACCGGATCTCGAGGTCGGCCTGATCGAACAGAACCGTGTTGCCGATCGACTTCGAGTATTTCCTGAGCTGCAGGGCGATATTGGCCCGTGACTGCTGCGCCTCGAAGTTCAATCTCAGACCCTCGCGCTCCCCGCGCGGTTTCTCGACGGCATGCTGCTTCTCGTGCTCGAGCTGCGATCGCCGGGCTCTCAGACGTTTTCCCCACGCGGGATCCGAATTGACCCGCGCGATCTGTTCGAATTTCTTCACCAGCGCCTCAAGCTGTTCGAGCCGCTTCTGATTCGCGACATAATCCGCCTGCTGCGCCAGCAGATCCCTCAGACGGGTCTCCCGATAGGCCGAATAACCGCCGTCATAATACTTCAGAGTGCCTCCTTCGAGATGAAAGATGCCGTCGACGACCCGATCGAGCAGATAGCGGTTGTGCGAAATAATCAGTACCGCGCCCCGGAACCGGTTCAGAAATGCCTCGAGCCACGCGACGCCGTTGAAGTCGAGATGATTGTCAGGCTCGTCCAGGATCAGCAGATCCGGCTCGGTGAGCAGGGCGCTTGCGAGAGACAGGATGTTTTTTTCGCCGCCGGACAACGTTCGGACACACTGAGCGGACTTCTTCTGAAGCCCCAGCGAATCCAAAGTCGATTCGGCCCGTTCGACCAGCGAGTCTCCCTGGATCCGATCATATTGCTCACGCGCGGCCTGATATGCCTCGATCGCCGCGTCCATCGCCGTTCCCTCGATCGACTCCCCAAGCCTCTTTTCGGCCACCCCGAGCGCATCGATGATCGAACGCGATTTCCCGAGTGCGTAGTCGAGCACCGTGCAGTCCGTGTCCGGTTCGACATGCTGCCGCACATGGCCGATCCGGGTATCCGGCGCGCGATACACTGTCCCGGAATCCGCGTCGATTTCACCGCAGAGCAGACGAATGACGGTCGTCTTGCCCGAGCCATTCGGCCCGATCAACCCGCGTTTTTCTCCGGTGCTGATGTTGAAAGACACGTCGGAGAGCACCGGAAACGGACCAAACGATTTTTCGACTTTCTGCATGCTGACGAGGCGCATGGGTGCATACTCCCATCCGATCATATACGAATGAACGAACAATCGGTTCGACCTGGATATCGAACGGAAATGTGAAACCAGTTAAGCCGGGACGCGTCGAAGATCCCGAGTCCTACATGTAGGACCACCCGATGATCTGAAGTTCTCCGATCAGATTGAAGGTGCCCGAGTAGAACACCGCACCGTAAAAATTCAACCCCTGAGCGGATCCGACACCAGCCGGCCATTCAAACCGCAAGACCGATTCCTGCCGCTGCCCGGCGCTCTGCATGAGAACGGTCTGCTTGTCGATTCCCTGATTGAAATCCTTCCAGCTCGGCCAGAACCAGTAGTAACCGTAGACATCGAGCACAACGTAGACATCCCAGGTGTCGGAGTGATTCGAATCGTTGTATAGACGGAAGGACAGGTCGAACAGATCACCGGCTTCGAGCTCCGGATCGACCAGCGTCAGTTTCATTCCATGCTGAGGGGATGGTGTCGGAGAAGCGGAAGGCGTCGAGGATGGTGCCTGAGTCGGTGTCGATGAAGGAGGTGCCGTCGGAGTCGGCGTGAATGTCGCGACCGGTGTATTGGTTGCCCGCGGCGTCGGTGTGATCGTCGGAGGAATCGTCGGCGGAGGCGTCGGTGACGGCTGTCCGCAGGGACTCACCGAGTCGATCAGGATGTCGTCGATGTTCCATCCGCAATACGTCCAGCCCGAATCCGTCGGTCCCATGCCCCACCGGATCTTCACATTGGAGGAGCCGGCCGCGGTCGCCGAAATGTCCAGGGTCCAGAGCGACCATGCCCCGGCCTCCATCGTGGCTCCATTGGACCAGACGGTCGCCCAGCTTGTCCCGCCGTTGCCGCTCACCTGCACCGTCGCATGGTCATACGTGCTGGATTCGACTCCGAGCCATCCGTAGAAGCTCAGAGTAACAGCCGCGGAAGCCGAGCAATCGATGATGGATGTGGTCAGATAATGGGTTGTCGTCATGCTGTTCGGATAGTCCCCGTTGAGATTGTACCCGAAGATGCTCGATCCCGTGTGCCCCGCAGTCGGATCGGGTTCGCCGTACTGGCCACCCTGCCCCGTCGGCACACCGAACGCCCACATCCCTTCGACGGTCCATCCCGGATTCACATCCAGCGGCTCCTGGAGCATCACGGTCTGTTCGAGTGTGATAAAATGGTAGAAGACTCCGCTGTTGTCGTTGTAACTGTCATTTCCCGAAACATCGGTCGCGCCGACCGCCACGTAAATCAGGGTGCAATCGTCGATGCCATCGATGGTCATGGAGTGTGTCGTCCCGAGTTCGGCGTTGACGAGTTCTTCCTGGGGAGGCAGCGTCTGGCCGTAATAAAGGCGCGACAGGGAGGGTTCGCTGGTGGTCCACGAGACCGTAGCGCCATCCAGTCCGACCCCCGAGATGACCACATCCGAGATCGAGGGGCCGATGCAGTCGATCGCCGCGGTGTCCTCGACCTGAACCGGCGCACCCTGACAGGCCGCGTCCTGGTAGGTTGACGTGAGAATATCTCCGTCGACGGTATACAGGTCGCCGGAGCCGCCCGGACCGTAGGTTCTGAACTGACCCTCGAAAATGCCCAGATCCGGACTGATCTCCGTGCAGATCACATCGAATCCCGCCGGATCGCTCGAACTCACAACATGCGCCATGGCCTGTTCGACAGCCGACGGATTCTGATTCAGATCCGCATCGAGCACGCGAATGAGGACATCGCTCTGACAGTTGTAGCTCGGCGACGTGAATTGAACGATGCCGCACGCGGGCGCTTCCGACAGCACATTGACTTCGAGGGGATCGAGATTGTAACCGGTGACCACAACGGTGACATCGACGCCGGCTTCAACCGGTGAGGTGAGCTGGATGTGGGCCGTGCCGGCGGTCGCGATGGCCTTGCCGAGCAGGACACCTTCCTGTGAAAGGGCGACGAGTGCCTCCTCATCCGCGATGGCGATGTCGATCGATTCGGTGCCTGCGGGAATCGTGGCCGGGAGGTCGATATCCGGAGTCGCCGGCGTGGCGGTGCGCAGAAGCATCGACGGGTCGCCGAACCAGTGGAAAAGTCTGAAGGTATAGAGCGTCTCCGCGGAGTTGCCTTCGTACATGTGCATGTAGTATTTGCCGTAGGCCATGGCTTCGCAGACGTTTTTCGAATTGGCGTAACGATTGCCGGAATGGGTCGTGTCATACCCGGGCCAGAAACAGGTGAACATGCCGTGAGTGAGCAGATCATTGAATCCGGAATAGCTGACGCGCGTCGCCGCCATGACACCGACCGCACCACCGCTGGCCTTCTTCTGGAACGCCTCGGCAAAACAGTCCGAACTGTAATCCACAGCGCCGGTCAGGCAGTTCGTTGAAAACACGACCGGCGTTTTGTTCCCGTTGGTCAGTGCGTTGACATTCGTGACGGAATACGGCGGATCACCCCATCCGACCTCCTCCCCGTGATCCCGGTGCTGCACCAGGCCGACGCCTGAATTGATCGCGTTCGTGATCGCGGTGGTGGCCTGCGAGGTCGGCCGGAAAAGCGCCGTCCACTCGCTCGGGATCGGATCGGGATGCGCAGGGCGGTGCGGATAACTGTCGCTGCGGAAATGATACGTCGAGCACCCCGATGCGCCGGTGCACATGGCATGCTGGATGTTCATGCCGACTTCCGTATCGAGAAAATCCATCACGCAGGTGCCGGTTTCGAAAAACCAGCGATCCGCTTCGCAATAGGGCGAATAATCATCCTGCAGATAGGCGGCGATCAGGGCGGTGCCATACCAATCCGCGATGGCCGGATTCCGGTCGTACGCGATGATCTTGTTCACGACGTCCGTGCAATTCTGTTCGGTCTGTGCGCTGATCCGTCCCAGGAAAACTTCCGGGAAGTAATCCGTGCCCTGGAGCAGCGAGTAGGGGAGATCCGATGGGAATGGGCTGCCGTAGGCATCGGGTGTGACGGTCGTGAGCGGCACGCGGTTGTAATCACCGACCAGCAGAATATACGTCGGCGCGGGATCCCAGTTGTTGTAAGCATTCTGCAGATAGCTCTGAATCGCGGCCGACGTCGTCCCGCCGACTTGCGTCAATGTCACGAGCTGCGTCTGATAGCCCATCAGGGTTTTCCATTCGACCAGCGGAGCGAGTTCTTCAGCAAAACTGTCGTAGGTGATGATCAGATACTCCGCGCCATCACGCCCGGGGCGACCTGTATCTTCAGGCAGGCGCGCATAGTTCGTCAGCAGCATCTCGAACTGACGTTCAAATGCCGGGGAACTCAGCCGGACGCGATCCGCCAGTATTGCACGATCCACCGGTCCGGAAAACGCGATCCGCACGGTCATTCCGGGTGACGCGAGAATGTCTCCCTGGAGAGGATTGTAGCGGATGGGATCGATCTCGAGAAACACCACGCGCCGACCCCGGATGAAACCATCCTGCGTAATCCGGACGGCCGTATCCGGTTCAAACGCATCCCGGCGATAGACGGTGTGATCGATCACGAGATCATCCGGGTTGCGATCCGGTCCGCATTCCGGCTGCGGCGGCTGAGCCGGCAGGATCGGATTGTCCCGGGTGAGGGGGATCTCGGCGCGCATGTCGGATGACAGAGACAGGGTGACGCCGGGAGGCACTTCGAGAAACACTCCGCGGAAGGGAAGCTCGGGTTCACCGGGAGCCCCGTGCCGGCCGCAGCCCGTGATGTCGATCTGGTCGAACGTCCCCCGGGAACGCTCGATCCGAGTCGCGGTCATGCCCGGGAAAGTCACGGTGAGCGTGATGCCGCCGTCATCCTGGACATACTCGACGGAAGCGGGATCGCTCCAGACGGCATCCGGCCGAAAGGGAATAAACTCGGCGATTCCGGTTGAAGCGCACAGCACGCCGATCAGAGCAATCGTCAGACTTGAAAGACAGCGCATGAAAACCTCCATCGGGATAAAGTCCTTTCCGTAAAAATGCAATAATTGTGCCTTTTCTTCTATGTTTGACTTGGGTATGATCCCATCCTGTCTCGAAACCGTTCCACGTGAAAGGAGTGACCATGAACCGGAAAACAGTTCAGACTTCCGCCGCTCCGGCCGCAGTCGGCCCTTATTCGCAGGCCGTTCGCGCCAACGGCTTCCTGTTCGTCTCGGGCCAGATCCCGCTCGATCCCGCCACCGGCGCACTGGCCGGTCCGGGTATCGACACGCAGACCCGGCAGGTTCTGAAAAACATCCGGGCGATCCTGGAATCGCAGGGACTGACCGAAGCGCATGTCGTCAAAACGACGATCTTCCTGCGCGACATGAATGATTTCCAGACCGTGAACGGAATCTATGCCGGTTCGTTCCCCGTCGATCCCCCGGCGCGCGAAACGGTCGAAGTGTCACGGCTGCCGAAAGATGTCCGGATCGAAATCTCGGCGATTGCCGTCATCGCCTGACCCGTCCGGAGATTCAACATGAGCCGAGATGCCCTGAAAGCGGAGTGGGAGGCACTGTCGAGGCCATGGATCCGCGAAACCCGGCATGGGAAAAATCCGACTCGCACCGGGTTGCTCGATCGACCGATGATCGTAGCCTGCGGGGATGTGACGGGAAAACGGGTGTTGGATTGCGGGTGCGGTGAGGGCCGGTTCTGCCGGATGATGGCCGAACGAGGTGCCCGGTATGTCCTGGGACTCGATTTGTGCGAACCGATGATCCGATCCGCTCGGGAATTGCCCGTTGATGTGATTGAGTATCGCGTCGCGGACGTTCAGAATCTGGGATTCCTCGAAGATGACTCCTTCGATGTCGCGGTGTCGTATCTGAATCAGTGCGATCTGCCGGATTTCGCCTCCAACACACGGGAGGTGTTCCGTGTGCTCAGGCCGGGCGGCCGATTCGCCGTTGCCAATCTGCATCCCATGCGGTCGGCCGTCGGATACTGGCAGAAATCTTCCGAGGGCGTTAAACAGCATGTCATTCTGGATCGATACCTGGATGAGAGCGCTCGAACGTGGAACCTGATGGGTGTGGATCTCACCAATTTCCACCGGACGCTTGCTACGTATCTGAACTGTTATCTGGAGACGGGGTTTCGACTGAGGCGGTTGATCGAGCCAACCGTCTCGCATGAGGAACTCGCGGGCTTTCCGGAGCTTGCCGATGAACAGAGGGTGCCGAATTTCGTGATCTATGTGCTGGATCGACCTGAATAATCGAATGAAATCAGTTTGTTAGCGATTTGACAGGTTGAGAGGATTCGGTTAAAACATAGATATGCAACAATGCCTGTGCAACATGAATTCTGCTTCTGTGAAAGGAGACGAAAAGGTATGGGACGTGAATTGAAACCCCCCAAGAACGTGAAGAAGAAACCCGAGAAGTCGATCAAGGAAAAGCGCGAGCTCAAGCGCCAGAAGAAGGACGGCGCGACCTTATAACACACCAGTTTCTCGCTATACTGAAATAAAGGGACACCATACTTAATTCAAAGCTGACTCTGGTCACCAGGCGGTCACCCCTTAAAACATGATCATCTGAAAACTGAAAACCGAAAACTTCAAACCAAAACCGAATTAGGTAAGGTGTCCCCTTATTTATTTTAAAAGGTAGTTTTCTGTGAAATCTGCGTAATCGGTGGATAAACATCTCGATCGATGCCGATACCAACGCCGATTGAACTACTATACCCGTTCGTCTTGAGCGACAGTCGAAGGACGGAACGGGAAGAATCCGTCCGGAAGCATCCCAATCGTCAGCGTCAAATTACTGTTCAACAGAAATAAAGGGACACCTTACTTAATTCACCTGTGACTCCAGCTAAAAAGCTGTTCCGCCCACATACATGGGCATCTGAAAACTGACAACCGAAAACTTCAAACCTATAATCGAATTAAGTAAGGTGTCCCCTTATTTATCCTGAGCGAGAGTCGCCGGGGAATGACACAGAAATCCAGGGAAGTCGAGTCGAATTTTTGTCCATATTTTACTCCTTTTGGCAGAGGGTTGCGTGTATGATCAGAAAAGGAGGTCGAATCGACATGAACCACAGACGCTGGGAAATCGTCCTGATCACGGTACTGATGACGCAACTAGCAGGTGCGGACTGGTCGGCCTTCGAACCGCTTTCGGGACTGCACGACGGGACGGCCTCGTGGTCAGCGATCAACTCGGACGATATGATCTGTGTTATCGTAGCTGAATATGATTACGATGGTAGTGGCACTGAGATGTTTTCGATCATTTACAAGAACAATGTCTGGAGCGAACCCACCCCTCTTCCGTTATTTTCCGGTGAGACTGCGATCTGTGCCGGACCTGACGGTCGATTCCATGCGATTCTGTACGACAACCAGTTTTACTATATCGTGACGGATGAGGCCGGGAACTGGAGCGAACCGGAACCGCTCAGTTGGCCGGCGACTTCGGATCCGTCGATTACGGTGACCTCGGACGGACGGATCATCGCTGCCGGTATTGTCGGAATGGGATTCAACCTGGTTACCAAAATTCAGAACGATGGGGACGGGTGGGTGAATTTTGAGTATGTGGGAACAGGTGAAGGTATCGAGTGGTTTACCGATCTCTCAAGCGGTTTATGGGGCGATGCGCATCTGTTCTGGTGGGCATCTTCAAGCATCGGAGTCCGATACGGACATTCCCATATTCATCCCGATGGTTCCTGGGATCGGTACTATTATCCCAATTTGACTCATATCGACAATGTATATGCGGAAGTGGATCACTTCGACCGGGTGCGCATCGGGTACACGAAACGGATCGATGAGATCGAAACCGCTTATACTGCGATGATCGCAGTTCCGGGCGGATCGATGACCGATGAGGTTCAGCAGAGCACACATTGGCCATGGCCGTTTATTGAGGAATATGCACCGAAGATATCGATCGATCCATTCAACGTTTTACAGACAGCGTGGCAGCGGTATTATCGCATTGGCACACCAAGTCCAGATGCTACAAATCCATCCTGCACGGAGTACCGAGATATGTCGTGCATGGACGAACATCCTGAAGTAGAACTCTGCCAGGGCGATCGGTTTTTCCCCGAGAACATTCTGAGCGATTCCCATGGGAACCTGCATCTGTTCACCAAAGAATGGCATTTTGACAAGCGGAAACAGTCCTTTCACGCGATGAAAACACGTGATCGTCCCGGTGCCTGTCTGAGACTCCATCCCAACACCTACCATGGAAACGAGCCCTTCGATCTGCACCTGGAACTCCAGAACCATACCGGAAGCCCGTTTCAGGCCGATTTCTACTGCTGTCTCGAAGCCTACGGTCGGTACTACTGGTATCCCGGCTGGACAGAGGAAGTATCCTTTCAGGCGCGAGTCATCCCGTCAAACGGAGTGCCGGAGCAATCCTTTCTGACGTTCACGGTGCCGGATGGTCTGGGTGAACTCGGGCCCTTCACGCTGTATGCGGCGATGGTCAACCCCGAGACCGGTGAACTGATCGGGGATTACTCGGCGGTGATGTTCCGGTTTCGATAAGCATCCCGATCGTCAGCGTAAAAATTACTGTTCAACAGAAATAAAGGGACACCTTACTTAATTCACCTGTGACTCCAGCTAAAAAGCTGTTCCGCCCACATACATGGGCATCTGAAAACTGAAAACCGAAAACTTCAAACCTATAATCGAATTAAGTAAGGTGTCCCCTTATCTCTCTAAACCGAATTATACCGAATTAAGTAAAGTGTCCCCTTATCTAACCGTCGCCTCGGCAGGCTTCGGCGGGACGTATAAAAAGAAAGCGCTCCGGAACCGGTATCGAACGGTTTGCTCCGGAACGCCTTCACGAACACAATCCACACTGAATACTACGACTTGACGGAATCAATCACCATCATCCCGCCATCACGCGTCTGAATCCGTAACCGCAACGCATCCCCGTCGATGACCAGAAACAGATTTCCAACCGTCCCGCTCACCATCTCGGGAACCTCGAACCGTATGTCCGCCTTGCCGTCACGATTCAGATCCACTCCGAACACAAACTCGGCCTGTTCCAGTATCCTCGCTTCGCCGGACGCCGCAAAATCCAGATCCTTCCACAGCGGCACGGTTTCACCCGAACGATTCTCGATGAGCAGATCCACCTGCCCCGCCCCGACTGCAAGATGCACAGGCCGCAGCGCGATCTGTCCATCCTTCATGTCAACCGGGTTCTCCTCGAGAATCATCGCCTTGATCTTGGTCAGCCGGTCGAATGCCACCAGAGTGTATGCCCGGCCATCCTTGATCGGAACATCCTTCAGCCGAATCAGTGACTCATCCGGAGCACACCCCGAGGTCGAAATGTCGAACGTATGCAACCCCGTCATGAGCCTCCGGAAATCTCCCGCTTCGCCAAACCCGATCAACTGCTCGAACGGCATCCGTTCGTTGAACCATACATCAAACTCGAACGGACCCGGAGACAGATTCACGAAACGAAACGTACCCGAATTCCTCGGATCGATCCGCACGGTCTCACCATCCGGCATCTGCGCCACAATAAACACGACCCCAAGCAAGTCCTGAACGGCAAACACATTGACCACACCATCCACTCGCAAACCGGGTACCGCATACCGGAAATCCGCAACACGGTCCATGTCGGCATCGATCCCGATCCGTATCCCTGTCGAGGGGATCCATAATCCGTCCCGTGTTTCGCCGAACCCGAGATCCTCCAGGAGCATCACCGGAAGACCCTTGCCGAGGGGCAAACGCCACAAATCCACCGGACCGGCATCATGCGCCGCGTGAATGACCCGCGCCGCCACATCATGCCGAACCGACGGGAACAGCAGATTCTCATCGATCAGCATGGTCTTCAGTTCGCTCATCCGATCATAGACGACCAGCGTCACCCGATCACCCGCATCGACTGCCCAGTCGCTGATCTTGATCAGTTCGTTCTCGCCATACCCATCATCAACCGTGATGAGATCAAATGAGTAACGCCCGGCTGGAATCGCGCGATACTCGGTGGATTGAGTGAACGCCAGCCGATCCACCAGACGGTCCACACCATCGATCCGAACCGTCAGATCGGGCGTGTCCGGAGAAAGATGGATGATGCGAAGATACCCGTTCCGGTCGATGACTCCCGGCGCATGCGTGCTCTGCATCGCGCTCGATACAACCGAGAATAGAACGGTAAATGCCAATCCGAATCCGACTATATATTGTTTCGATTTCATCGTATGTTCCTCCATGAGTCACCTGAACCATGTTGAAGAGTTCCTGTCCCGGTCGGCCCGATTGACGTTCCCGGTCGCGACCGGATGCTTTTATTTAAAGAATCTTGATTTTATTTGTCAAGTTTAATGTAATCGGAAATGCGAGCCTGCCCCGAGGCTTGCTATTTGATTGGATCAACCGTATGTAATTCTCCTCGGCCCGGGAGGAGGAAAGTCAAAGGCAACGATGAACGACGAAACGACCATGATTGAGAATCGATCTAATGGACTGCTGCCGACAACTCAGTCGAACACCTCGGAACTGTGGCAGATCGGGACCCCCCTGTTCGCCGATTACATCATCGACGGCATTCTCGGAAAGGGAGGCATCGGAACGGTCTACCGGGTCCGGCGTCTGAGCGACCAGGAGCTCTTTGCGGTCAAAACGATGGGGGACTGGACCGAGGTATCGTTTGCGGAGCGGCAGGCGCTGATCCGCGAACTCAGAACCTGGCTCGAACTGCCCTTGCATCCGAATATCACGACATGCCGGTTCTACCGGTCGATCGACCACCGGATCTGTATTTTTTCGGATTACTTGAGCGGCGGATCACTCCGATCCTGGATCTATCAGCACAAATTCCCCGATCTCGCGTCGCGTCTCGACTCCGCGATCCAGATTGCACGCGGTCTGAAGGTTGCTCACGATCACGGAATCATCCACTTCGATGTCAAGCCGGCCAATGTGCTGATGACACCGGATGGGATCGCGAAACTCACCGATTTCGGCCTTTCGCGGTCGAATCCGATGTTCGACGGTATCATTTCGGGAACCGCTTTCGAGCCCAACAGCTTTCTCACGGACAGCGCTTACGGAATGACGATCGCCTACAGTTCACCCGAACAGGCCGGCCGGCAACCCATGACCCATCAGACGGATATCTGGAGTTTCGGCGTTTCGCTGATCGAACTGCTCACGGGGGATCTCCCGATCAACCAGGGTTTTCTTGCCGATTTCGTGCTCGACCAGATGGACCGCGACGGACGGATCAGTACCGGTATTCTCCCGATCCGTCTGCGGGCGATCATCCGGGGGTGTCTGCAACGCGATACCAGCACCCGCTTCGACGACATGGGTGACATTGCCGATCGATTGATCCATGCCTACCGTGCCGAGACCGGCCGTGCGTATCACCGGCCATCCGAAGCGCCGACACCCCGGCGGAATTTGTGGATGAAGCCGCTGTCCCGCGAAACGGGGCAGGGCAACGGCTGGTCCGATCCGAAAGAATGGTACATGCGAGCCTACGCCAACAATCACTCGGCATCCCTGACCGTCGTTCACTCCGATGACGAAATCCAGAAAGGGCTCGCGTCGTTCTCGGATCTGGAACTGTTCCACGCCGCACAGGAGCTGTATCAGACAGCCGATCATTTTCAGCAGCTCGATACCCGTCTCGAATTCTCCGCCTTCCTGCTCGAGTTCAGCCGCTATCTTCAGTTTATCGGCGATTTCTCCGGTTCAAATGCCCTGCTGGATCTCGCCTGCGGGCACCTCGCCTATGAAGTCCGTGAACCCGAAGCGATCCGTCTTCATCTCGAGGTGATCGACACGATGGCCCGCTCAGCCTCGATTTCCGGTGATCACGCTCGCGCGGAATCCCTGTACGAACGCGGACTCGAACTGCTCACCCGTCCGTCGGATCCGATCCTCGCCCACTCCCGCCGCGACGCCGCCCGTTTCCTGACGAATCTCGGCATCGTCAAAACCCGGCTGTCCAAACGCGATCAGGCAACGAAGGCGTTTCGATCCGCGCAGACTCTGCTGAATGAGGACCGGACTGAATCCGGCGGGAGCCTCCTGTCGATCCTGACCGACTACAACCTGACGCTCGCCCTGCAGCCTCACGCGCCTCGCGAAATCTTCCTCATGCGGCTCGAATCGATCATCGCTGCCCTGAAAGAACGGAACCGCCCTGACGAACCGCTCGACCACTATATCGCCTCGGCTGAGATGTTCCACGCGTTCCATGGCTCGGGCCTGCTCGATAATTCCATGATCATCGAACAGATCCGCGACGCGTCGGCCCGCCTGACTGCCCTCGTCGATACCGGTCGCGACGAATTTCTGCCGCAACTCGCCCGGATTCACATGATGGGCAGTTCCATCCTGCGCCGTCACGGGGATCTTGCCTCCGCCCGAACCGCCGCCACCGATGCGCTCGCAATCCTCGAACGGCTGGTGCGTGACGAAGGCCGCTCGGAATGGATGGATCTGCTGGCGACCGGGCATCATCACCTCGGTCAGGTGGCGCTGGATCTGGGTGACAACGACACCGCGGCAGCCTCGTTTTTCAAAGCCGAAGGTCTCATCGATCACCCCAGCCGGACAGGGCGAACGGTCAATGTGATCCGGATGCTGATCTCCGTGCGCGCGGCTCTGGCCGGCATCCTTCTGATACAGGGCCGACTCGATGATCTGATCGCTCTTTCCGAACGCCACGCTGCAACCGCAACGCACCATACCGAAATGCTCATGCACCCGGACTGTTTTCCCGAACACGCGCGCCTGATCGCTCGAATCGCACTCATGTTCGCCGAATCCGGAATGGCCGAACACGCCCGTCCGATCGCCCGTTCCGCCTCACATGCCATCCATACCGTCTTGCAGTCGACTCCCCGAAGCGACCTGACCCTGCTCAGAAATCGACTCGCGGAAGCCGGACTGTGGGAACTCGGTTGAGGGGCTCCGGATCGCTAAAACGCATGGCCGATGGCGAGATGAAACACCATGGGATCCTCGCCGTCCCGCCGGTCGAGGTTGAAACCCAGATCCGCACGGATGGGGCCGACCGGCGTATCGAGACGCAGTCCGAATCCCGCCGCCGGTCGCACATACGGCGGTTCCGGCTCGGTCAGAAACGTGTTGCCCGCATCGATGAAAATTCCCGCCGACAGCTTCCGGTAGAGGGGGAAACGCGCCTCCGCGTTGGCCAGCCAGTATGTCTGTCCGCCGAGCGGATGGTCATCACTCCCGAGCGGACCCAGATCCTGTTCGTGAAACCCCCGGTGCGAGTTCGCGCCGCCCAGGAAAAATCGCTCACCGAGAGGCAGGTCGCTGGGGAGTGACCAGATCCGGCCCCCGCGCAGGGCAAACGCCAGCGATGCATATGCCCCGAGCGGCTCGTAATGACGGACACCGCATTCCAGCCGCTGAAACCGCATCGACCCTCCCAGGAAATCCAGCGATGACTTCAGCCGCGCGAACACGAGACTGCCTTTGCGCGGGAAAAACATGTCGTCGCGCGAATCATACGAGACACCCGGAATGAGTGAGGCAATCCGGCCGTTTTCGTAGTCCAGTTCCTCCGCGACATCCTCCGCCACATCGAACGCTGTCCGGCGCTCATAGCCATACTCGAATGTCGCCCTCAGAGCCTTCGAAAACCGCCGGGACACACCCGCCCCGAAACTCGTGATCGCCTCCGAAAACCCCGTCTGCGTCCGGTCATCCGTGTAGGAGGCGTTCAAAAACGGATCGAGTCGACTGCCGAAAATGTTGGGCTGCGACAGCGCGAGACCGGTCGAGTTGCGCTGCGGTCCCGCCAGCGCCGATACACTCCCGCTGATCGCCTTGCCGAACAGATTCCGGTCCCCGATTTTCCCCATCAACTCGATGCCGCGTTCCGTGTTGACGTCGAACCCTCCCTCAAAGTAGCCCGTCGGCCGCTCCCGAACCTCGATGGCCACGGTCTGCCCGACCGACTCATCCCCGGTAACGGATGGCTCGGGACGGATCGCGACGGAGTCGAACAGATCGAGTTCATAGAGGCGCTGCTGGAGCTCGGCCAGGGGTTCGAGATCGAACGGGTCGCCCCTCCCGAGACGTGCGGCGTCGAACACAACACTGGAAGCCGTCTTGTAGTTCCCCTGCACAAGCAGCGCCTCGATCGTATGCGCCGCATTCTCTTCGACGACCACGTCGACCGGAACCTTGCCATCGATCGATTCCCCCGGTACGACTTCGACCGAGACATTCATGTAGCCTCTGGACTTGTACATCCGGCGCAGCGCATCCAGGCCAACCCGCAATCGACTCCAGTCGAACGGATCGCCTTTCCGGACCGAAAACGTCGATTTCAACACCCGCTCCTCGACAGCTTGCGCCCCTCGAAACCGCACCGATTCAACTGTTTTGCGCTCACCCTCCGCTATGTCGAAACGGATCACCATGGCCTCGCCGCCCCCTTCGAGCGCACGGGTGTCGACCGAGGCATCGGTGAACCCGAGTCCGCGATAGTATCCGAGCAGCGTCTCGGAGGCGGTCCGGATCGTGTCCGGCTGAATCCATGACGTGAATCGATACCACGCCGGCTCGTGAATCGGCAGAACGCTCCGGATGTCCGTCTCCGGGACGATCGCGTTCCCGGCCAGTTCGATCCGGGAGGTGAAATACCGGGGCCCCGTGTCGGCGGTCACCGCAAGCAGTGTCTTGTCCTGCCAGGTCCGGACGGCCACATCGGCGGACGCATCGAGATATCCCTTGTCGCGTAAAACCTTGACGGCGCTCCGCGACAACCTCGCCAGCTCGCGATCTCCGAGCGAATGATTCCGCCTCTGCCAGGCATCCGCAATCCGTCGGGACTCAAAAAAACCGACGTTCTTCATCCGGATCACCGAGGGTTTTCCCGCATCGAGCGTGATGCGTTTCGACACGTTCGATTGTCCCGACGTATATTCGGAATCGAAATGCCAGCTCGAATCGAGATATCCCGTTTCATGAAGCTGTTTCGTATACGCTTTCATCTGCGATTCGATTGCCTCGGCATTGAACCCCATCCGGTTGAGGCGGAACCCGAACAGCCACCATCGCGTCCGGAGCCGGAGTCTGGTCCAGATGCCCGGGTTGCCTTCCAGCGCCAACCTGCAACCGTCCGCCGAGGGGAGAGGCGTTTCGTCGATCCGGAAGCGAACCGAGACGCCGTGCTCGCTCCGGTCATCGATCTCGACCGCAACCCCGGGGCGCGGAAATCCGAGTAACTGATAGTGATCCGCGAGCCGCCGAGCCGCCCCATCCAGTGCCTCGGTGTCCGCAGACATATACGTGCTCAGATCCATCGCCTTCTTCAGAGAATGATCCGAAATCTGCCGGTTGCCGGTGATCCGGAGCGTCCGGACGAACGGGCGCGGTTCGACCGTGAATACCAGTTCGATTCCCTTCGGCCGCTCGACTTCCCGCACCGATACGTTTGTGAAGCGCCCCGTCTTCAGAATATTCTGCTGCGTTCGCTCGATCTCGTCCCCATACACCTCACCCGGTATCTCGAAAACCCTCAACCGCCGGAACTCACCGCGACTCATGCTCCCGGATGGCTCGACCGACGCCTGAACGCAGTGCCTCGGGGAGGTGGATTCGTCGGCGCGCAGCAGCGGGGTGAACCACAGGATCACGATCATCAACAGGGCACACTCCGACTGTCCATGCCCATAGAACCGGTTGTCTCTTGCTCTAGTGAAAATCATACCGATACCGTAATCCTCCGGAAGTCGTTCCGTCCGGGTTCCGCCTCGCTCGGAGTTTCATGTCCTGAGTCAGGTTGAACTCGAATTCGATCGCGTCGCCTCCCTCGTCCGACTGGCTGCGGAAATACATGATCAGCACGCGGTCTCCGAGTCTCTTTCCCGCACCGAACAGAAATTTCTCACCCGCATTGCCGGTCGGAAACGGAATCAGGATCAGACCGGTCTGCGCGCTGACGTAATCCGCCAGGACAAGCGCGGCGCTGTTGGTCGCGTATTGCAGCGCCAGCCCGGTCAGATCGGAATCGGATCCCCCTGACGGCATCGACACGCCCGCCAGCAGCTTGACGATTTCCGTATGCGTCAGACCGCCCGACGACGAAAGCTGCAGCAGCGGCCGGCTCGCGCGCCCTGCAATCTTCAGGTAAATCGTCTCCGCCCCCTTCACCGCCGTCGCCGATATGTCCACTTCCGGATCGATCCGCCACGGATCCGTGAACACGACACTCCCCCGGTCGATCTCGAATTCGGTGCGCAGCAGATCGAGATACCCGTCGAGAATCGAGACGGAACCCATCACGCCGGGAATCGACGCCGTGCCGATGACCTGGAGGCGCGTGCCGAGATCCAGCTCCAGATATGGATTGTCGATCCGCAGCGAATCCGGGGCGATGATCGTGAGGTCGAGCGTCAGCCGGTCCATCGGGGATGAGGCGGTTTGCGCCGACTGCCCCGGCGAACGTTCCGGTCGAACGAGGCTGTTGAGGATGCCGATGATGTCGATCTTCGGCGAATACAACCCCTCGAGCACCCGGATCTCGCCACGCACCGCCGGTGAGCCGATCGTGCCGGTCAGTGCGATATCCGAATCCAGTTCGACGTTCAACTCCGGGGAAATCTCAGGCCGGATCCCCCTCACCCGGAGCGTGAAATCGAGCGGGCTCTCGCCGGTCAGACCGCCGCTCCGGCCACCGAACTCGATCCGGCCATCGGCGAAACGCGCCGTCATTCCGTCGATCGACACGCCTCCGTCGACCAGCTCGACCCGGCCCTCGATGCTGTCGATGCGCGACGGCAGATCGGGTGAATCGACGATGCCGCCCGTAATGGTCAGCCGGCCCGACGCGAGCGGTTCGACAAGACTTCCCGTCACGCGCAGATCCGCGTCCAGACGGCCCTCGATGTGGTCCAGCGCAGACTGCAGCGACTCGGCCGCCGACGCATCCAGCGATATCCGGGCCGTGATCCCCTCACCCTCGATTCCGGGCGCGTCCGGGCGGAACGGCAACCCGCCCGACACATCGATTGACGCGCGATCGCCTCTCAGGGCCAGCTCCAGAGTCTCGATTCGGCCCCGGTCGATTTGCAGCGCCGCCGGTCGATCGAGCGCAACCGACAGGTACGCCGTCGACAGATCCATCTTCGTAAACTGCGCGTCAATCGTTGATTGCAGCGGATCGTCCAGGCGCACCGAGGCGGCCAGACGGCCCGAGATCGCGCTCTGTGCACGCAGATCCGGAGGTGACGGTGCAAACCGTTCGACCGCGAGATCATCCAGACGAACGGACAATTCGAGACGCTTGCTGTCGAGGGGCTCCAGGGCTGCGTCGAGTTCGGCACCGGCATCGATGGCCCGGGCCGTTGCGCGCAGACCGGTTCGGGTGACCGAGGTTTCGATCGCGAGATCCGGGTAGGCGGTCGACTCGTATCGGACTCCCGACAGGCCGGTTATCAGATTTGTGCCACCCGCTGATCCCGGTGACGCCGTGATCGCGATGGAATCGATTTCAGCGTGCAGCGCGCGCAGTGACTCGCCGTCAATCCGTCCGTTTAAAATCGGTTCGCGCACCGTTCCGCGCGCGGCAAAATCTCCTCGCATGCTTCCGGAGAGATCGTCCAATCCCGCGATCGACCGCCAGGCCGCCAGATCGGGAATATCGAAGCGGATCGAGCCCTGAAACGTGCCGTCCGGCCTCAACGATTCCAGTGCCGCACGCATCGTCGTGCCGTCGTTGGCCAGTAAGTCGATCGCCGAAGCGCTCAGCGTTCCATCGTGCATCCGGATGGTCGCCGGGCGGGAAAGGGTGACTCCGTGTGCGTCGATCCCCGCGTCGAGATTCGAGATTACCGCGTCGATCGCGGGAGAGGCATCGGGTGCGATCGCGATGTCCGCACCGGCCGTCAGACGGCCCGTCAGCCCGGCGCCCGGTCCCGACAGAAAAGACTGAAGCCGCTCGAGCGCAAAATCGGCCAGATCGATTCGAATTCGTTGCCCGCCGGAGGCATCGCGAGTCAGCGACGCTCTCAGCGAACCGTCCGATGAGGCGATCGATGCGGACAATTCGGGTTCGAAAGCCGTCCGGAGCGTCAGATCCGGCAGTTCGGACGGAATGCGGGGCGATATCAGACGCAATTCTCCGACGCCCTGATCGAATCGTGCGGAGATCTCCGGAACGTCGATGACCGCGCCTCCGATGGCGAGCGCACGAATCGCACCTGTCGCCGTGACCGTCGGCTTCTGCAAGCTCCCTCCCGCCGTCGCCTTCAGATCGATCGCGCCGGAACCCGCCATGCCCGCGAGCGCCAGATAGGGTGACAGATCCGGAAGCGCCACATCGAGCGCCACATCGGAGAGCGTGTCGGGCAGGGTCAGCGCGCCCGTCAGATCGATCCGGGACAGACCGTGCCTTGCCGTCAGCCTGTCGATCGTCGCCCGTCCGCCCGTCAGCTCGGCGTTCAGCGTCAACGCAAGCCGGTCGAGCGCCGCGGAGGGGAGCCCGCCGGAATCGACCCTCAGACGGAGTTCCGCATCCGACTGCATGGGATCCTTCAGCGTGATGCGACCCGAGAACGCGCCATTCAGCAATCCCGAGACCGGATGTGTTCCGTCGGGCAGCGTGAGTGCCTTCGCGAGATCGATTGAGGTGATCGCTCCTCCGATGGAGGCGGAATCGAACGCGTTCAGATCGATGTCGGCCGTTGCGCTGAGATCCCCTCCACCGGCAGGAATCCGGGCGTTCGCCCGCAACCGGGCCGCCTCGTCGATCGTCACGGAAGCCGTGAGCCCCTCAAGCGAAAGAGCGTCGGCAGCCAGTTCGCCTGTGTCGATCGATACCGTTGCCGAGGGAATCGGGCCCTGCGTGCTGCGGGCGTCGACCGCGAGTTCGATCGGGGATGCCGAAAGCCCCTCGACATGAAACACGTCGAGCCAGGGGGAGGGGTCGGCTGTCGCGGTCAGGGTGAGGTGATAGGCGATCGGGGCGGAGACGAGGTCGCAATCGATGCGGGAGCGTGCGCCGAGACCCGGCAGGGCAAGCGCGATGTCGGTGCCGAGTTTCCAGTCTTCGGAAACCGCAATCGTCGCATGGACCGGTTGCGCGGGGGTGTTGCCCGCGATCGATTCGAGTGCCCCGGACGAGATGGCTCCGGAAAAACCACCATGTGGCCCGCCCGAGAGTGTCACCGTGAGATCCCGCAGGTCGGCAAGCGTCGTATCCGTGGCGTCGATCAGCGTGAGGTGTGCACCGGTCAGAGCGATCGAACCCAGTGTGATCGGCGGAGGCCGGATCGGATCGTGCGACGGTGCCGCGGGCGTTTCCGATGCGGCGATCGTGAAAGGGAGCGCGACGGATCCGCTTTCGGTCAGACGCAGTGTGACGCGGGGGGAGTCGATGCTGAGCGAATCGATATGGATGCGGCCGGTGAGGAGTTTCAGGATGCCGAGATTCAAATCGATCCGGGGAATGGAGAGCGACGAGGATGGATCGGTTGAGGGTGAGGTGATCGAGATCTGATCGATGGAGAGGTGCAGGGTGAAGAGATTCAGGGAGAGCGAGTCGATGGTGAATCGGGTGAGGAGTGCGGAGGAGACGGATCGGGTGATGAGACGGCCGGCGAACTGCTGAACCGGCGGGAGGTGGATGAGCAGGAGGAGGAGCAGCCCGGGGAGCAGGACAAGCCGGGTGATGAACCGGATGATACGCCGGAAGGTGTGGGGGCGGTGGGTCAAAACAGCGATCCTCCGGGGTCAGCGTAACATAAACCGGGCAAAGGGTTCATTACCAAAGAGAAGTTAAACCAAAAGAAAAGGCTCCTCACGGGGAGGAGCCTCTCGGTTTAATCAGTGAGCCGGATCAGCGTTTCCGTGCGAGAGTATTGAGGACGATCAGTGCGCTGAGCACGGCGATCATGAGTCCGATACCCATCGGTGTGGAGGCCGGGACCTGGAGCGGGATGGTGGCGGTCGGAGTCGGAGTCGGTTCGCTCGGGGTTTCGGTCGGTGTCACGGTCGGTTCGGGCGTGTTCGTCGGTTCGGGTGTCGGTGTGGCAGTGGGTTCGACGGTGTCGGTCAGACAGAACGCGAAGTTCTCGGCAGCGGCAGTCCAGGTTGTGCCTGAATCGGTGCTGGAGGCTGCAGCATATTCACCATCATAGGAGTTGGCCCAGAGGAACCAGCAGCCGGTCGTCGCATCGCTCTGGATCGAGACCCAGCCGTCGGTCAGGGTGAGGCACGGTGAGATCGTGGTGGAGTAGTAGTACAGCGGGAACAAGCCGTAGGAATCTCCGGTCGCGACTTTCGTCGGGGACACGGTGTAGGTTCCGGCGACGGTTCCCGGGACACCGGCGTTGTCTTCATAGAAGACGACCGTGAAGGTTTCCGGATCCGGCTTCGAGCAGGTCGCGAAACCGCTGCCGCCGTTGTAAGCGTTCAGACCATACCAGTGGATGTCGCAGATGTCGGTGGTCAGGCCGCTGAAGTTGTCGGCGACGCGGTTGGTTGTACCGAGATCGCTGACGCTGGCGGACCACTGAGCGTCGTCACCCGTGCGGGCTTCCTGACCGAAGATAGCGTCGGTCGGGCATCCGTGCACGGTTGAAGGTGTTGAGCAGGTCACTTCGAGAGCGAAGTTGCCGCCGACACCGGCTGTCCATCCGTCGATCCAGATGTAATAGACACCGGGCAACAGGACAGTCTGGAAATCGAGCATGCTGTAGTCTTCGGCGGTAACCGTTCCGCAACTCAGGGTCAGATCCCCGGTGTCGATCGGATAATAATCCACACACAGAATGTCCGCGGTGGCGGCGCATGTCGTGGCGATCGACCAGTCGGCGTCGTAATCGGCTTCCCCGAGGAAATGAACCATCTGGGTTGTGGCCAGGGTGAGTTCGTACACGAGATCCGGGCCGGCGTGACCGGGGGAGCATGTGTGGTCGTTGGCGCGTCCGACAGTGCTTCCCGTTACGCAATCACCGCAGTTGATCGCAACCGGGTTGCTGCAGTTTTCGCCGGGGAACGGTGTCGGTGTGATGGTCGGTGTCGGGGTCTGAGCGGCGCCGGTGATGGTCAGGGTGTAGGCGAAGCAGTTGGGTGTCGGCCAGGTGTCGAGCATGATGTAGTAGGTGCCGGCTGGGAGAAGATTGCCGCCCAGCGTGCCGCCGCCAGCGCCTGAGATTGTGAAGCTGTCGATACAGGTTGTCGGATCGGGGGGGCAGGAGTCATCGAGCAGAATGCCGGTGTATGTGAGAGCGGTCGTGTAGGAAATCTCGATGTACATTTCGCTGGTCAGAGTCAACTGATAGATCGCATCTTCACCGCCGTCGTAATTGCCGAGGCATGTGTTGCTGTAGGTGTTGCCTTTGCCGCAGGTGGTTTCGCTGGATGTGTAGGGAAGGTCGGTATCCGCATTCACGACGAACGGCATGGCGCAGCTTCCGCCGAAGACCGGTGTCGCGGTTGCGGTCGGTGTGCGGGTCGGAGTGGCCGTCGGAGGTGTTGTCGGAGTGGCGGTCGGACCGGATGTGGCGATCAGTTCGAGCGCGTAGTTGCCTGTGTTGCCCGAGTAACCGTCCACCCAGAAGTAGTAGGTGCCTGCAGGAATGAACTGATTGAATGTGAAGTATCCGTATGAGTTGTGAGTCAGCGAACTGCAGGACGGATTCGCCTGTGCGCCGTAGGTGTCTGCGCAGGCGACAATGTTGCTCGTCGAGGCATCGCAAATGTTTGAGAGACCGAAGTCTGCGTCATAGGAGGCTTCGGCGACGATCGATACCGTCATCGGTTCCGGCAATGTGAACGTGTAAACGACATCGCTGCTGTTCGCGACAGACGATCCGGTGTTGCAATCGTAGTTATTGGCATAACTTACCGTCGAACCGGTCACGCAGGTCGGATAGGCCAGAACGATCGCGTTGGCGCAGGTGTCGCCGGGGCGAATCGTGGGTGTCGGTGTCGGTGTCCGGGTCGGTGTAGCCGTCGGTGTGTTGGTATTGACCGGAGGTTCAGTTGGAGTGTCGGTCGGCACCGGAGGTTCCGTCGGTGTATCGGTCGGCAACGGTGTATCCGTCGCTACCGGTGTTTCGGTCGGGGTGTCGGTCGGTACCGGAGGTTCGGTCGGGGTGTCTGTGGGAAGCGGGGTATCGGTCGGTACCGGCGTTTCTGTCGGTGTATCCGTCGGGAAAATGCAGGTGTTGGCTACACCCATGGTCGGAGCAAGCAGGGCGTAGGTGCTGGTGTTGCGCGCGCCGCCGGTTCCGTTGGGGCACCGCTGCATCGATTCGATATCACTGTGAGCGTTCATGTTTTCATCGATCTGCGGTTCACTGGTGTTCAGAAGTACGAGCAAGCCCGGATCATCCGCGTCGCTCGTGTCGTATACCAGTGCATCGACCAGATTGGTCAGAGTGACCGCAGTCCCGTTCGGGAAGTCGGAGCCGTTCGCGAGATACAGTGCAACGGCGTCCTGACCATTCTGAATCCATCCACCGCTTCCCGGCGGCAGTTCGATGGGTGTTCCCATTCCGGTCGAACCGATGACGAAATAACCCTGTGCGTTGGTCGAGTAGCCATCGAGATCCACGGCGAGATAACTGACATCGGTGCTTCCGTTGTAAAGCACGACGACATGGCCGTCGAGAGAGGTATTGCCTATGCCGCCGTCATACAACTCGATGAATTCGGCCACATCGCCACCCGGCGTGTCCGAATCGACTTCATTGATGATCACGGTGGTGGAGGTCGGTGGTGTGTTGGTGGCAGTCGGAGTATTGGTCGGCTCGGGTGTGTTGGTCGGGGTCGGCGTGTCGCCTGCGGGTGTGTTTGTTGGTGATCCGGCGGATCCGGAGATGCCGATATCATCCAGGGCAATGCGATCACGACTCCCGGTCAACGCATTATTCTGCCAATAAATCCAACGGAGCTGAACGACGGATTGATTCTCTGCTGCAACGGGAAGAGTAAATGGGCCGAACGACGCACTGTGGCCTGCCGATTGCCCAGTTGTCGAATAAGTTGTATTGGCTTGGTCGACGTCAGTAAAATTTCCCGTAGTTCCTACGCGATATTGTAGGGTTAATGAGTTATCCCGTGAAGCTTGTTGTGTTATTGTTCGCGCAATCCAAGAGACTTGTACGTTCGTAAGTCCTGTCGTGTCGACTGCAACAACAAAAGCACCGGCATTGACAGAAGAAGATCCCAACATTGCGATGCCGTTCGCTGCTTCGTCTCTCCAGCCACCTGATGTTGCGCCGGCATTATAGGCCATGTCACCAGTGCCAGGAGTAAGAATAGGACTTGTAGGAGAGGCCGCAAACACATGAACAGCCATTCCTGCTGGCAGAGTTGAGCCTGACTGGGACGTGAAACTGAATGGCAATGTCTGAGCCGTCGGGTTTGTCTGTGCCTGAACCGCAAAAGCGCTCAAGATCACAGCTGTAAAAATGATCAACAATCTTTGAAACATAGATTAAACTCCTTTTTTCCTCCGATGATGAGTTAAATGGCTGTCGGAACGACAATCCAAATTACCATGATAATAAAAGCGATATACCAGGGCAAGAGGATTGAGAGGAAGATCTGGGTCATCCGAGGAGCTGACACAACATCCTGTTTCCGAACCACCCGCTCATGGGACCGACCCGTTGCCGCGTTTGTAGCCGCGCGAATCCCGCTCCATCAGCTTTTCGCAGATCATCTCCCGCCGAAGCGTGCAGAAATCATCGTGAAACTCCGCAATGATCAGATTGACAGCCTTCTCGGGATAGACTTTCCCCGGTTCAAATGACTCCAGTATCTTCTCCAGTACGATCCGCCGCTTCTTTCGCTGAACCGGTATCCGCACCAGTTTCCCGTGCCGGAAAAACGTCGCCAGTACCTTCTTCCGATACGCGTCCATGCCCGTCCGATCGGCGTTTTCATCTTCCGATGCATTTCGGAGAAGATTGCGAAGGGTCATGTCGAGCGGCTCCGGATGGATCGTATAGACCGCATAATACTGCTCACGCGACATGCTCACCAACCCGGCTTCCTCGAGTTTCTTCAGATGAAACGAAACGGTCGAGGGGGATAACGACAACCGCCCGGCGAGTTCCTCGACGCAGTGCGGCCGTTCGAGCAAAGCCGCGGCAACCCGGATCCGTGACCGGTCCGCCAGCGCCTTCAGAATCAAAATGGTCTTCCCGATCATCCCCGCCTCCTTCCGCTCTCCGGTCCGACGACATCCAGATACCCGTCCAGGATCCGATCCCGAACCTCCAACTTGCACCGCTCCTTCATCTCGGCCTCACGATCCTCAAACCGGATGGCCTCCTCCAGTGCCTGCTCCCAGGATCCAGGAATCATCCGCAGATAATACTCGAACATGGCCCGTTCGCGCGCCTCCCGGACCGGATGCCCGGAAACGATCTTCCTGAGTTCCGGGGTCATGGCCTGAACCGGCTCCCGGGCGCAGACCTCCAGCATTCGGACAAAAATATCCACGACGTTGCGGCGGATCCTGGCCAGAACGGAGGCGGTCATGTCGCCTTCCGATTCAAGACGATCGGCGTCACGCTCATGCTCATGGCTCATCTCATTCAATCGATGTCGAAATTTATCGATCCAATATGATTTAGTATCCATTGAAATGCCTCCCTGATATATAATTCGACAATCATCGAAATATATATCGCTCCGACGGAGTGTTTTGTCAAGCGGGTTTTATGCAACGCCGCGGCGAAATTGATCCGGCTTTCGTGAGCCCGTATCATGAACCTGTCTGTCTTCCTTTGTTTGCGGGAGGTTCCATCATGGCACACAACACGCTCGGTCTCATTTTCTGGATCGCCGTCAGCCTGGCGGCAGGGATATTCGGATCGCGATTCATGCCGGGAGAATGGTATGCATCTCTCAACAAACCGTCCTTCAATCCTCCGGGATGGATATTCGGCCCCGTCTGGACAATCCTGTATATCATGATGGGTGTCGCGGCCCACCGCGTCTGGATGCTCAGAGGCTTCCGCCAGGCCGCCCCCGCACTCGCCCTGTTCATCACCCAACTGCTCTTCAACGCCCTCTGGTCCTGGCTCTTCTTCGGCCTCCAACGCCCGGATCTCGCATTCATCGATATCATCGTACTCTGGATCACCATCCTCCTGACACTGCTCGCCTTCCGCCAACACTCCGATCTCGCCGCCACTCTGCTGATCCCCTACCTCGCATGGGTCTCATTCGCCGCAATCCTCAATGCCTCGATCTGGCGACTGAATCCCTGAACCGGCCGATCGATTTGTAATTGATAAAATAAGTCAAGTATAATGGTTCCAGCGGTACTGAAGCCGCTGTGGAGGTGTCCATGAACAGGATCACGTGGATCTTGATCGCTCTTGCATTTTTTTCGGGGTCATATTCGATCGCTGCCTGGCAAAGAACGTCCGATCAGCCGATCCTGAGCCCCGGTCCCGCCGGCACCATCGACGCATCCGGTCTGACGGATCCCGATATCATCCGGGTCGGTGCTCATCAACGCATGTACTACACCGCGCATTCCCCGGAATCCGGCATGATGATCGCCGTTGCGGAATCGGCGGATGGAACCACCTGGGATCGGCTGGGGGCCGTCTTCGGGCATGGCGGTCCCGGTGCGTTCGATTCATTGGCGGTCAAGGATCCCTGTGTGCTCGAGGATGCAGGCGGATTCCGCATGTGGTATGCGGGATACGACGGCATCAACTGGAGAATCGGCCAGGCGTTTTCTCCCGATGGATTCGTCTGGATGCGGATCACCGGATCCGACCCCTCCGGAGCCGCGTTCAGTCTGCATCCGACACCCGACCGGTTCGATCATCGGAACGCCGAGGCGCCGCATGTCATTCGCATCGGCGACAGTTACCGTATGGTTTACGAGGGTTACAACGATCCGTCCCGAACCTTCATCGGAACAGCGGTGTCGACTGACGGCAACACCTGGCTGAAGTTGGACGGCCCGGGTTCCGCTGCTTCGATTCTCGACCCGGGACCGCACGGGTTCGACGACAACGGCGTCGGATCCCCGCATCTGATGTTCGATGAGCATCGGAACCTGTATCGGTTGTTCTACGATGCGGTGCATTATTGCGTGACGAGGCCGATCAACGGTATCGGATATGCCACATCGGAAAACGGCCTGGACTGGACACGCCACGGACCGATTCTCGGGCGGGCCTATGCGCTCACATTCGACGCATTCGATCTGTTCGACCCATCGATTCTGGTGATCGATGACCGGTATGTCCTTTATTATACGGGTTCCAATGACCGGACACTGGCGATCGGACAAGCGGAAGCGTCGGCGACGGAGATTCGATTCGAGCCGGCGTCGCTGGATTTCGGGGATGTGCTCTTTCCGCTCTCCGCAGATAGAGCCGTACGGGTCATCAATCCGGGCGCTGAAGCCGTGACGATCGAGTCGGTCACGCTGTCGGCGGATCGGTTCAGCCATGACGGGTTGCCCGGAATGCCGTTTCGTCTCGAACCCAACGAACAACTCGAATTCACCGTTCGGTTCGAACCGCAACGGGTTGAGGGGTTCACGGCATCCCTGTCCCTGAGACTCGCCGAATCGACGGAGCCGGTCCTGTTACCGGTCAGGGGCTCGGGCAGCCGGGTCGCGATCCGGACGGATCGGGCGGAATATGACACCGGTGATGAGCTCTCGGCGGAACTTTCGATGCTGAGTCCCGATGTGACGACGGATCTGTCGATTTACATCCTGCTCGAAGCATTCGGTTCGTTTTACTCATACCCGGCCTGGTCGATGGGAGTTCATCCCCTCCGATTTTCTTCCGATCCCGGACTCGTGGTCGATGGATACGCGTTTGTCGCGCTCGAGATTCTGCCGGAGATTCCGGACAGCACCTATACCTTCTGGGCAGGACTCGTCGATGAGTCGACCGGTCTGGCCGATCTGTCGCATGCATCGTTCTCGACGCATATCCGTGACCGCATCACCTCTGCTCCCTTCCTCGATCAATGGCTGCTCGACCACCCCACCGCGACGGTGCTCGATGTCCGCACCTCCGGAGAATTCTGCCGGGATCACATTCCGGGATCGATCAACATCTCGCATGAACGATTCGAGGCCGGCGTGCCATCTGAGCTGAGTCCCGAAGCAGCGTATCTCGTGGTGTGCACGAACGGCATCCGCAGCCGGTTTGCGCTCGATGTGATGCTGGACGCGGGCTACCGGTATTTGTGGTACCTGAAGGACGGGCTGAGCCTGTATCCCGGCCCGTATGAACCATGTCGCTGACCCGGACGATCACTCGCCGTAGCTGAAGGTGACGTGGATCAGATCACTGAGCATGACCTGCAAGTGCGGATCCATCACGCATCCCCAGAACATCAGGCCGTCTGCCGATCCGGCACCGGATGGCCATTCGATCGCGGGGATGACATCGAGATCGAAGACTCCGTGGGCGAACTGAACGAGCGCATAATCGAGACCCGTCTGAGTGTCGAAGTCGTATCGCCGCCAGGATGGCCAGAAGAAGTAGGTTCCGCCGACATCGAGCACCACGAAAACAGGGAAGGTCAGCGATTCCGCGTAGGGATTCCGTCGCTGAAGTGTCAGCCGGAAAAGATCCCCGGGTGCATAATAATCGGATGGCATATCGAACGCTATTCCGAATGTGAAGGGAGTGGGTGTCGGAGTCGGAGTCCGGGTGGGATTCGGACTCCGTGTGGGAATCGGGGTGCGCGTGTGGACCGCGCTTGGCGTTGCCGTCGGCGTCCGGCTCGGCGACGGCGTGCCGGTGGGCGTCGGGATCGGTTCATCGCGCTGATACACGTTCGCGGACTGATTGGTCCCCGCGAACAGACGGTAAGACTCGTCCGGCATCGCGGCGTATCCGAGACTCGACACGGTGAAGAACCGGCTGTCGGGCAGTCCCTCCGAGAATGCCATCCATTCCAGACCGCTGTTCGTACTGCAGAATATGCCGTCATAGATCGTACCGATACAGATCCAGCCCGACACGGCCGGAATGGACTGGATCGTGCGAATCTGAATGGAACTCGACAATCCCGCTTCGATCGTCGTCCAGGACATGCCGGAGTTGGTGGTGCGGACGAGATGATTGGTGGATCCGACGCGGTAGGACACAACGACCGAACCGGGACTCTGGAATAACGCATGGGCGGTGATGATCTGGGGACTGCCGTCGGGCAGCGTGAGCAGTTCCCATGTCCCGCCGGAATCGGTGGATCGGTACATGCCGCTCAGACACCCGGCATAAAAATGCCCCGGAGTGCCGGGATCCGCGATCAGCGTCTGAATGCGCAGATTGTTCAGACCGGTGTTCGATGCGGACCATGTCTGTCCGCGGTCGGTCGAGACAAAGACTCCGTCGAACACGGCACCGGCCAGGACTCGGGAGGAGTCGAACGGATCCGCAACGACGGCCTTGATGTCGGCAGTGGGAAATCCTGTCGCGAACCGCGTCCAACTCGCCCCGCCATCCTCGCTTCGATACACGCCCCCTTGATTGGGTGAGCCTCCGGCGAAGGCTGCAGCCAGAATATAGGGCGCTGTGTCAGGCACATATGCGAGATCCGGGACGGTCACGGACGTGGGCGCTCCGGATTCCGAAGCCAGCCATGTGTCGCCATGATCCGTCGACCGAAAAATGCCGGCGGATGAAGCTGGTTCGAGCGACGCCAGCATCCGATAATCATCCACCTGAGGGACGGTCAGGAGATCCCGGCTGGCCAGCCCGCCGATTGTCGATCCCGATGTCCAGCGCTGAAATCCGGCTCGTGCGTAATCCATCGGCAGACAGCAGATCACCAGAATGCTGAGCAGTAATCTCATGATGACATTCCTCCTGTTCCGATAAAAATAGCACGGAATACAATATAATTGCCAGATATTTGTGGGCTGTTCCGGATCGCACGAATTCCAGGGTATTCCGGATCGAAACGCGAGGCTGTCAGGCGTCGTAACTGAATTCGACGTGAATCAGATCTCCCAGAAGATACTCGATCTGCGGATCCATGACCCCGCCCCAGAAAAAAAGTCCGCTCGCGGAGCCGGTTCCCGCAGGCCAGTTGAACGCCGGAATGATGTCCAGCCGGGAAATGCCGGGGGGGAACTCGATCAGATCATAGTCGATCCCGGTCTGCGACACGGGGTCATACATTCGCCATGAAGGCCAGAACCAGTAAGCGCCTCCGACATCCAGCACAATGAAAACAGGATACATGAAGGCCTCGTCATAGGGATTCAGCCGGATCAGATCGAGCCAGAACTCGTCGCCCTCCGTGAGATGATCATCCGGTATCTCGAATTCAATCCCGAACGGATACGGCGTGGGCGTGGGTGTGATGGATGGAAATGCTGTCGGAGTCGCGGACGGGATCGGGGACTGAGTCGGCACGGGAGTCGGTGTTCGTGTCGGGGCCTGAGTTGGCGGAACCGTGGCGGTCGGGGTCGGGAGGCTTTCATCGCGAAGGTAGATATCCCCCGAGTCATTGGTGCAGGCGAACAGTCGACAGGTGTCATCGCCCGTGGAGGCGGCATACCCGATGCATGCGACGGTATAGAAGGCTTCGTCCGGCAGCCCCTCCGCAAATGAATTCCAGGTCGTCCCGTTCTGGATACTCCGAAAAACTCCATCATACACGGTTCCACAGTAGACGTGCCCGGAAATGTCGGGGTTGAATGCCAGCGATCGGACTTGTTTGTCATCCGGGAGTCCCGAGTCGATGGATTGCCAGGACTCGCCGCTGTCCGTCGATCGGACGATGTAGTTGACGGATTGGATTTTGTAGGACACGAGAATCGTTCCGGGCTGATGGGGCAGGACCAAAGCGGTCACAATCTGCGGGTTCTCATGCGGCAGAGTCAGAAGGGTCCATGTCGAACCGGAATCGGTTGACCGGTAGAAACCAACGAGGCTTCCGCAGTAGAGCAGCCCGGGAATGTTCGGATCGGACTGCAGCACCTGCACGCGGAGATTGGTCAGTCCCGTGCTGGATGCGGACCAGGTTTCGCCGCGGTCCGTCGAGACAAAGAAACCGTCGAAGACCGCCCCGGCGAAGACTCGTGCAGGATCCGACGGGTCGCTCAGCACAGCCCGGATGTCGGCGCTCGGAAAACCGCTTGTGAACTGCTGCCAGTTGAGTCCGGCATCGGTGCTGCGGTACACGCCGCCTCCACCGGGAGGCGTGCCTTGAAATGCGGATGCCAGGATATACGGGGGCGACTCCGGAATGTATTCGAGATCGGTGACGGTCACGCCCTGCGGCGCGCCGGATTCGGCGGGAATCCAGGTTTCGCCGTGATCCGTCGAGTGCGGAATACCCGAGAATGTTGCGGGTTGGAGGGCACATAACAATGTATAATCGCCGTCAACCTGCAGGGTCAGTATGTCCCGACCCGTCACACACCCCGCCGACCCCTCGCCCGCAGTCCAGATCTCAAATCCGCCGAACACGGGACCGGTCAAAAGAAACAGCACGGCAACACACACCGGAATCCGGTTCATCGCGACCTCCTGACCGCAACTATTATCGCAGGAAGTCGCACGAATGCCAAATCTCGGAGTCGGTGATCCGGAGCGACCGGGAGGCGGAATCGGTGCAGGTTTTTAATGAGCCTGTGGATTCAGGCGGACTCCGGACTGCGCACGGACGGCTTTCCGGGGTGACAGTCGGAGAGGGTTGATGGGGCGAAAGGCGACGAGAATCGCCAGGCTGATGACGATCAGAACCCCGATGATCTCAAGCAGAATCATCCAGAATGAAGCATGGGCGGGGCCGGGGGCTGGCGGGGTCAGTGAGACCGTGTGCGTCGGTGACACCCCGACGGATTCGGCGGACAGTCCGGTGGCGGCAAACACGATGCAGAGCACGGCAAGCAATGGAATGGATCGGATGATGTCGGACATGATGCCTCCTTCCCTCAGAACCATTCAACTGAACTGCAATCTCCATGCCGCACGCTCTGGTTGCATGCCGGTGACTCCACGGATCACATTCAATCAATCAGTTGGCTGCCTCAGTGGAAAAATCGTTTCAAGGCGATTCGATCCGGACTGTCGTTTCAAGACAGATTGGTGTCGGGTCCATGAAGCGTTTCGGCGGATAGGGAGCGACCGAGAATACCGGATCGCCATGCGTCCAGGACACGGTCGACGTCGATCCTCCCCATCGAATGAAACTCGGCCCATGCCCGCGCACCGGGCCGGACCGGCGCATCCGCGGGACCGGTTACGACGAGAACCGGTGACGAACGTGAACTCGGACAGTTATCCCGCGGATCGGTTTTCCCGAAGAGAACGACCAGAGGACAGTTCAGGGCGGCGGCGGCATGCGCGGGGCCGGTATCGACGCTGATCATACTGTGGGCGCGTTCAATCACGGCGAACAGGCGTCTGAGCGAGCACGAACCGGCTATCGGCAGAATTCTCGAATCACCCGCGGCTCTCGCGATCCGTTCTTGCAACGCACGCTCATCCTCGGTTCCGGTCATCAGAATCCGGGCTTCGGGGAGCGTTTCCAGAACACCTCGCATGACACCGATCCAGCGTTCGTCGGGCCATTCCTTGATATGAGCACTCTGGTGGGGCGAACGAGCCGCCTTCCGGTTTCCGACCTGAAACACAACATACGAACGATCCCGGCATCCCAGTTTGTCCAGCCACTCGTCGGTTTCGACCCGTTCCCGTTCCGAGATCCTCAGTTCGGTGCCCCGCTCGCGATCCGTAAAAGGCTCACGATGCCCCACCGAGCGATACGATCCGAGGCGCGATTGAAAGTCGACGGTATGTTCGTTGACCCGCCTCCGGACATGCAGAGCCGAAATCAGGTTGCGGATTCCGGCTTTCCGGCACAGCCAGGTGCTTTTCGGGTTGGTTTCCAGCAGGTAGACCGGCGAGTCCCGATAGGTCGCCAACCATCGCACGACACTCCATTGATCGGGGTTGAACAGATACGGCCCGTTCCGGTGCTCAATGGTTCGTACCTCGCCGACAAACGGAAGATTCTGGAAGATTGTCGGTGTGACGGCGCCGCGCGACAGCAGATCGACGGGACAACCATGGCGCTCCGCCAGCGCGCGCAACAGCGGCGTGGTAAGAATCATGTCTCCCAATGCACCGAATCGTATGACCAGAGGAGCTGCCATCCTGATCTCATCCATACATCAGAGCCGGACGGAAGTCGATATGGAAACCCGGAATTTACCAGGATGCCGAATCGGCCGGGATCAGGGCTTCCACGAGATCCAGCAGGAGGGCCTGGTCGTGTCCTGCAGCACGCGCGTGCAGGTCACCCCATGTCACGAGTTCAATCCCGTCTGAATCCAATGAGTCCGGTCTGGCCGGTAGAATGATCGCGAGACGGACCGGGGCTTTCGTGTCATGCGTCCGGATTGCCCGGATCAGGCGGCGAAACGCGTGCTTCCCTTCATGCGGGGAGTCTTCCCGGAGATGGGTGAGTGCTTTCAGAATCCCGGACATCCCGGTCTCGCAGGCACGCACATACCGCTTTATACGCCGGGCCCGCAGCTCGTCCGGTTGGAACACGAGATCCACCAGCCACCATTCGGTTTCGGGTGCCGTTCGGAAAACGAGAAAATCGACACATGTCGCCTCGCCGGACTTCTTCGGGATCGGAATACCGGATGCGACGGATTCGAATGTTCCTCCGAAGCGGGATTCGAGCAGCGATGGCAGGAAGTAGCCGGCAATGGATCGGATACAGCAGCTTGAGCAGACACAGGGGAATTGGGTCTGAGTCCGGATGTGATCGAACAGCATGGGCATATCGTGGGAGCCGGAGGATACCGTCGGCAACGGTGCGTCTCCGACCGCATGACTGGCGCCGGGGAATCTCATTGAGGCCATCGGCGGGCCGGGATCGTCTGCGTGCCGGGCCTTCATGTGGCGCTCCAGATTGGCCTGATTCCGGATTTCAATCCCGCACACCGGGCATGTATTCGCTTTCTTCCTGTTCATGACGGCTCCTTTCCCGCGATATCCATGGTTCTGTGAAGTATATCACAACGGCACGTCGGATTTCCATTCAGCGTGTCAGTATGGTAGGGTTTCCGGGATATCGAACCGAGCCAACCCGGAACTGCATCGATTGAGAAGGACTGATCTTATGGGAAAAGGAAGACTGATACGTTATCTGATCGAAATCGCCTGTCTGATCGCACTGGCTGGCGCGTACTGGACGTATTTCCGTCCGAGACAACCGGTTGAGTATCCGGGGAAATGGATCAAGACCCCCGGGCCGGCCGCCAACGAAGTGCGTGACCTGACATGGAGTCCCGTTTCGAATAAACTCGCAGCGGCAAGTTCGGCAGATACACAAGGTCCCGGAATCGCCGTCTATGACGCAAAAGAGCTGGCATGGTTGAACCGGACCCCGCAGGAACTCAAGGAACGCATGTTCGTCGATCTGCTCGGCACCGACAAGAATCTCTATGCCGTCTGCTACAAGAAGGATACCCTGCCCGGCGCGCTCATCCGCAGCATCGACGGCGGGATGAACTGGATGATGCCCGGCGTGCTGCCGGATCAGGTCGATCCCCGCTGTCTGGCAGTCACAGCGGACCAGACACTGCTGCTCGGCACCGTCGACCACGGCATATTCCGCTCCCCGGATGGCGGGGCGACCTGGAATGCCTCGGGACAGGGTCTTGGCAATCTGAAAATCCAGTGCCTGGCCGCTCCCCCATCCAATCCGTCGGTCGTCTTCGCGGGAACATTGAGAGGGCTGTATCGCTCGACGGACGCCGGCGCGTCCTGGACATCGGTCTCCGTCATTCCGTCGTTCTCCGCGTCGCCTCTGGTGGTGGGGATCGCATTTCATCCCTCCCGAACGGACACCATGTGGGTCATTGTGAAAAATGAAGCCGGGGATGCCATGGTGGCGCGCAGCCCGAACGGCGGATCACGCTGGAAGACGACCATCGATGGATTGGCTGCTCGTCCGCAACCCCGCTGCATTCTCGCGGATCCGGCAAAACCCGATACGGTCTATCTCGGAACGGTCTATGACGGCGTCTACCGGTCCGACAACGGCGGCGATTTCTGGTCGCCGATGAACACGGGGTTGCCCCGCGATCCGAACGACATCATCCCGTTCATCATGCATGCACTGGCGCTGTCGCCGGACGGCACGCTGTTTGCCGGTGTCGATTTCGAAGGCGGTGTCTGGGAATACACGGTGCAGTGAGATCCGAATCCGCGTGATTACTGTGCGGTTGATTCCGCGTGGTAGGACGATCGCACAAGCGGGCCGGAATGGACGTGAACAAAGCCGCATTCGCGAGCGATGACTGCGAGTTCGCGGAAGGTATCCGGTGTGAGAAACCGGGCGACCTCGAGATGCATCTGGGTGGGTTGAAGGTATTGACCCAGCGTGAGCCGGCCGACACCCGCCTTCCGCAAATCACGGAAACTGTCGATGATCTCCGCCTGAGTCTCACCCATCCCGAGCATCATGCCGCTCTTGGTGCGCGACTCCCCGATGCGTTTCGATGCGCGTTCGAGCAACTCCAGTGAACGATGATAGCGTGCCTGTGGCCGAACGATGGAATACAGACGCGGAACGGTTTCAATGTTGTGATTCAGGATGTGCGGATCGGCTGCGAGCACCCGTTCGAGATCGTCGGAGTGGCCGAGAAAGTCCGGGATAAGCACCTCGACGAGGATATCCGGCAGGTTTTCCTTCAGGTGCCGGATCACTCGGGCAAACTGCGAAGAACCTCCGTCAGGGAGATCATCCCGGGTGACGGACGTGATGACGACGTATTTCAGTCCGAGACGCCGGACGGCGGCGAGAATCCGTTCGGGCTCATCCGGAGACGGCGGGGGAGGTGTTCCGTGGTCGACGGCACAGAAGCCGCAGTTGCGGGTGCAGGTGTTGCCGAGAATCATGAAGGTGGCCGTGCCGGCGCTCCAGCATTCCCCGAGATTCGGGCAGCGGGCACTGGCGCAGACGGTATGGAGCCCCTGCGCGGCCAGGGCCTGGCGCACGGCTTTGTACTGGTCGCCGTGACCGAGCGGAACTTTGAGCCATGGGGGGAGTCGTGAAGGAGTCATGCGGCGGCATCCTAATCCGGCTGGCCACGGGATGCAAGCGAGATCGCGCCGCACCCGTCACGGTCGATGGCTTGTCATTGAGAAATCAGATGATCGATGATATGAAGAAGCGGTCAACCCGGAGAGACACATGACATGAAAGATCCTCATCAGCATTTATTGTTGCTTGCGATCGTTGCCCTATTCTTCATCTGGTCCGCGATCCACCCCGCCGACCGTTTCACCTGGTTTCTCGAGGTCGTCTGGGTCATCGTCGGCGTGCCGCTCCTCATGATCCTCTACCCCCGCACCAAACTCACCACCCTCCTCTACACGCTCATCGCCCTCCACTCGATCATCCTCATCATCGGCGGCCGCTATACCTATGCCGAAATGCCCCTGTTCAACTGGCTGCGCGATACCTTCGACCTGAGTCGGAACCATTACGACCGGGTCGGTCACTTCGCTCAGGGATTCATTCCCGCGATCCTCGCCCGTGAGGTGCTGATCCGCAACCATGTCATGAAACGAGGCGGATGGATGTTCTACATCGTCGTCTCGATCTGTCTCGCGTTCAGCGCCTTTTTCGAATTCATCGAATGGTGGGTCGCTCTGGCTTCCGGATCCAAGGCCGATGCCTTCCTGGCCGTCCAGGGCGATATCTGGGATACCCAGTGGGACATGTTCCTCGCCATGTGCGGCGCGATCATCTCCCAGTTGCTGCTGTCCCGGTTTCACGACAGGCAGCTCGCGCGATTCGGACTCTGACCCTCAACCGGTCGCCCGGAAACAACCCTCCATGTGGTCGTCCACCATTCCGCATGCCTGCATGTGGGCATAGCAGATAGTCGTCCCGAAAAATCGAAACCCGCGACGCTTCATGTCGGCGGCCATCTCGTCGGATTCGCGGGACCTCGGTCTGAAATCCGCCAGGGTTCCGGGCCGGGGTGATGCCACGATGGGTGTGTTGCCGACGAACTCCCAGGCATACGACGCAAAACTGCCCCGTGCATCCTGGATCTTCAGAAAACAGGCCGCGTTGCCGATCGCCGCATCGATCTTCGCCCGGTTGCGCACAATCCCCGCGTCGCTCAACAGCCGCTCACGGTCGCGATCGTCGAAACGCGCCACGAGCACCGGATCGAAGCCGGCAAACGCCTTCCGGAAGTTTTCCCGTTTCCTGAGAATCGTCAGCCAGCTCAGACCGGCCTGGAAGGACTCCAGCACGAGCATCTCGAACAGTTTCCCGTCATCGTATACCGGAACCCCCCACTCCGTGTCATGATACTGAATGTAAAGGGGGTCGGACCCGGCCCACAGACATCTCGACAGCGGCACGATCATCGGCTGCGAAGCGCTCACAACACGCAATCCTCGCCAAACCACAGCATGATCTCTTCGGCAGCCTCGTCCGGAGCCCCTGACGCATGAATCAGATTCTCGACGGAACGTCCTTCGGCCGTTGCGAGATCCGGTGAATCGGATGAGAAATCCCCGCGCACGGTGCCCGCGGCAGCTTCTGCCGGGATCGTGTAACCGACCAGGGCGCGGACTTTCCGGATCGCCAGATTGCCTCCGAGGACTGCCGCGACGACGGGGCCCGAGGTCATGTAGGTCAGCAGTCGATTCTTGACGATCAACCCGATTTTTTCCGGCTCGTCCGTTCCGAATCCCCGGATGATGTCTTTCCCCAGGTCCCTGTAGCTTTTCAGGGTTTTCTCGCCGACACCCCTGAGCCATTCCGGTGTGCTCTTGTAATGGGCGGCGATGAGTTCCGGTGAGGCCGGATTGAAGACCTTGCATGCGAGCAGATCGAGACCGGCGTCTTCGAAACGTGAAAAAACCCGTCCGATCAGACGCCTGCGGACAGCATCCGGCTTGAAGATGATCAGTGTCCGTTCGTATGACATGCCGAATCCTCCATGATGAAGAGCTGTTTGATGAAACCGGTTTCATTCTATCGGTAAATCCTCGAGGACACAACAGGAATGCCGGTCGGCAGTCCACAATGAAAGCAGTTTCCCGCGCGGCAAGTCCCTTTTTTGTGTGGAAATTTTTCCATGATGTATCTACTCTGACATGGGGCGTGGGCGAAGGAACGCAACTGTTCCGGCCTTTTCGCGTGATAAAAGACGGAGTGGAACATGATCATCCCCGGTTGGATTCTGGACGGCGTGTCGCGACTGCTTCCGCGCCGATGTGAACTCTGCGGAAAACGTACCTTCAAACACCACATCTGGAAAATCGATGGTGTCAGGAAAGTGACGTGCATGCCGTGCAGCGAGGCTCTGCGTGCACGCGCAAGAAACAAGCAGAAAAAGACACGTCCTGCTTCCCATCTGAACTCTTTTTAGCTATATTATTCCTTCCATCTTCCGCTCCGGCACTTCGTCCGGAACGGTCGGATTTCATCGCGAAGGGAGAATGGTATGGGACTGGTTGCAGCCTTGAGATTCAACGGGAAAATGGGTGCCATTCTGGCGGATGAAGGCTTCTGGAACATGCGATTCCGCCGGAAGGCTCATCAGGAAAGCCTGTATCGTCTCGTCGACCCCGACATCGCCGGTGCATTGGGGATCGAAGTCGCCTACGGTGGTTCAGGTTACGCCAGTCTGCACCACGAGATCGTTCAGCATGCCCGGGCCCGTATCCGGGAACTCTGGGACGGCCGCGGTGAAAACGGCATTGCCAATCCTCCCTTCAAAACCGTCGAGGATATCTCACGAATCGCTCTCGAATCCATGCACGCCGTGATCCGCAAACGCATCGATCTCAGACTCAAACTCTTTTACGGTTTCGACTCGACGGACGTCACGCAGGGCAGCTATTCGACCCCGGATGGCAAGTCGATCGAGATCAAGCAGGATGCGGTGCGCGATCGGGCGGTGAAGATTGCGACGGGCGACGAGGAGGGGCGGTTGAGCAAGGCGTGGTTCAAGTGCCGGGCGACCACCTTCGGATACGATGCGGAACGCGGCATCACGGGCTATTTCCTCGACCCCTCCAAATTCGTCATGTGCTACAACCATGAAGGCTGGGATGCGTTCGGCTCGGGGAAATACGCCTCCGGTATCGTCCTGGCCCAGTTTCTGAACCGCAAACCGCTCGAGGTGCGCAGAGAGGGGTGCCTGCCCGCGGAAGGTCTCGTGACGCTGATCGACGCCGCCATCAATGCGATGGAGACCTTTCAGGAAACCGGTGGAAACATCAACATCGTGATTGTCGACGGCGCATCGAAGGATCAGCGATATCGCGAGACGTTCGACGATACCTCGCGGGTGGCGGTCGAAATCGTCAAGGCCCTGCGAGGCGGATACATCGATCGAAAAAAAGCGGAATGGCTGGTCGAGCGGCTTCTGCTGAAAAACGAGAAAGACAGTCGGATCGAGGCCGAGTTGTTCAAGAAGGCCACGGATGCCCAGGCGCTGGAACTGGCCCTGCGCGGCTATAAACTGGACGAAATTCCCCGGATCGTCACCCCCGCGGCGATTCCCGCAAAGCAATAAGGAGACGCGCCATGACATCGATCAACGCGTTACGATTCGACGAAAAATCAGGCATTCTGGTCTGTGATGAGCAGCGCACGTGGAACGACGAGGAAATGAAGATCGATTCGTGTGACAAGATCCGGCCGATCGTGACATCGGACGTTCTGGCGGGATCCGGCATCGCGGTCTGCTACGGCAACACCGGCACCTCGACGCTCGGTGATGAATGGACCACGAACATGACCAAGCGGATGAGTCAGCGGTTCGCGGTATGGAAGGACAGCCGGCAGCCGCAGCACTTCATGTCGGTCAACGATGTCGCTCAGTTGGCATACGACGAACAGACCCGTCTCAAACACGACCACATCGACCAGCAACTCAAGGGCAAATTCGGTTTTACCTCGAGCGAGTTCATTGCCGGGTCGTACGAGCGTGACGGCCGGCGCATCGAAATCAAGGACAAAAAGATCATCGATCAGATTCCGGAATACCTGACCTGGTCATCGCGCGGCGGCGCCGTCACCGGCGTGTTTCTCAATGCAGGCATCATCGCCGGTTATTCTCCTGCCGACGGCTTCCGCATCTATCTGCTCTCCCTGATCGATCCGACCTGCGAACCCGTCAGTGAAATCTATCTTGCGGAGGGCTCCGGTCTCGATATCTGCGACCACCTCTACACCGATTTCGCCAATGCCCGATCGATTCCGGAACGGCGCGGCAGCATCGATCGGGGCATCGGCACGCTCAAGATGATCGAAGGTCTCAATTTCGCCATCGATCTGTGCGCGGGTGTGGGCGGCTACATCAAAGTGATTTACATCAACGGGCACGAGACGGATCCCCTCAAGCGGATCAAGGAGATTTCGGATTGCCGGTCGAAACTCGCATCGGAAATCGCGATCGCCTACACACGGCGGTTTATGGATGAAGCGACGGCGGTTCGGCTGATCGAGGATATTCTGTATCGTGACCGACCTTTCGCTGAGGTCAATGCCGAATTACTCAAATCCGTGCCGGACAGTCGCGGTTTCGTGCGATATCTGAGAGGGTACACGAACTGAGGGGGATTCGGACGCGCCGGATCAGGTGTTGCCGTTCTGCGGTTCGGTGAACTGCCCGGTTCGCGCCAGCCAGATTCTGAAGCTTTCCGACAGATCGTCCGGGCATTCGCCACGGAACAGAGGTGCGTTGCGTTCGAAGGCGATGATGGCGCGCTCGAGTCGCTGAATAGCCTTGCTGCGCTCGCTTTCACTGGTCAGGTGCGCGTCCCGGGCGCGTGTTTTTGCGTCTTCCAGCAGGTTCCGGCAGGCGCGGCCCCGGGCCAGTTCAATATGCCCACGCTCACACAGACACACGATCTGGACCTCCGGATTGTTCAACTCGATCGCCAGCATCTCGACGCCGCGAATCAGTTCTCCGGCGGCATCCAGATCGCCGGTCGCCCGTCTCTTGAGCCCGGCGAGATGATACAGCGTCACCGCTTCGCTCAGCCGGCGGTTGATTTTCCTTTCGAGCGAGAGGGTTTCATCGAGCAACCGGAAGGCCTCACCGAGATTCCCCTCGTCGGCGTGCATGGTCGCGAGATGGCGCAGGGCGCGGATTTCCGAGTATCGATCATCGACTTCGCGATGGATGCCGAGAGCCTGTTCCAGGAGATTGCGGGCTTGCACAGGATCGCCCTGCTGATGCAGAAACATGGCATAGCTCCGAAGTGTCTTGCCCTCGTTTCCCCGATCGCCGATGTCGCGGAGAATCTCGAGGGCTTTCAGATACATCGCACCGGCTTCGTCGGCGCGATTCATCGATGGCAGCAGGGAGGCGATGTTCGAAAGAGTTACGGCTTCGGAGCGCAGATCACCGATCCGGCGGTGGATCTCGAGCGATTCCTGGTAGACCGACAGCGCGCGTTCGAAACGGCCCTGTTCGTGATGAATCACGGCGATATTCACGAGGCAGGGGCCCTGATACATGATTTCGTTGAGCTGCCGGTAGATCAGCATGGCCTGTTCATAGAGAATCAATGCTTCATTCATCCGGCCCTGATTGGAGCGAACCCGTGCGATGTGGGCAGATACGGATGCTTCACTGATCCGATCTCCGACAGCGCGATGAATCTCGAGAGCCGATTCGTAGTACTGCATGGCGCCGTCGAGATCGCCCTGTTCCATGCGGCATTTCCCCAATGCCCGGAATCCTGCGGCTTCGAGTTTGCGATCGTCGAGTGCCCGGCTGATTGCGAGAGCGTCCGCGGCATCTTGCAGGGAATCCGCCAGCCGGCCGAAAATCCGGACGACCTCGGACAACCCGAGCAGCGCTTCGGCTTCGGATCGCCGATCGCCTGCTCGGCGTGCTTCCGCGAGTGTGGCTTCATATTGTTCCTGAGCTGCCTTGAACTGACCGGTCAGGATCAGCACGGTTCGGACAAATTCGCACTGCAGAGACAGGGTGGATGGCGCCGTGCGATCGCTCAGGTGGATCGCCTTCCGATAGAGATGTTCGGCTTCCTTCAGCGCCGACCGCTGTTTGGCCTGCCGGGCCGCCTGGGTCAGATAGTCCGCGGCGCGCACGCCGTCACCGGCCTCCTCCCAGTGATATCCAAGCTGCAGGGCCATCTCGGAAATCGTTGCGGGAAAATGAAACTCGATCGCCTCGGCGGCTTTCCGGTGCAACTCCGCGAGATCGGCGCGGGGGGTCCGGCGAAGCATGAGCTGACGGATCATGTCGGACGAGAATCTGAGTTTTCCGGGAACGGGTTCTTCCAGAACCTGGCGGCGGGTCAGTTCATCGATCGCGTCGAGCACGCTGTCATTGAACTGGACGATGTGCCACAGCAGCACGACCTCGAATTCGCGTCCCAGGACCGCAGCGGTTCTCAGAATGGCGGAAGCGCCTTCCGAGAGTTTCAGGAAGCGATGATCGAGCAGTTCGCTCAGGGAGCGCGGCAGCGGCAATGCCTCGAATTCCGCCATCGTCGCGTCGTGCTCACCATCATCCCCGACCTGCCAGGTATTGCTTTGCCCGCGGAACAGGAGCCCCTCCGCGACCGCGGACCGGAGATACTCGGCGACGAAAAACGGATTGCCGTCCGACATGCGAAACAAGAAATGTGTCAGAGTTTCCGGTGGACTGCTCATCGCAAGCATCTCGGCTACCATCATCCCGATATCCGGCTCCGTCAACCGTTCCAGGCGGATCCGCCGGACCGACGTCGACTTCTGGAGCCGTTCGATCGCATCGCCGGCATCCTCGGGGAGATAGCTGGCGATCAGCGTACAGCGCATGCGTCCGAGGTGACCGGTGCGCAGGAGGAACGAGAGGTATCCGACGGTGAGATCATCCGACCAGTGGAGATCGTCCAGGATGATGAGCAGTGGACGTTCGGCGCAGAATGCGGACAGGATCTGGGTCAGGGCGGTGAAGAGCCTGAGACGTGCGGCGTCCGGAGGCAGTTCGGGGAGAGGCTGGTCCGGGGTGTCGGTCAGCAGTTCCCGGAAGCGCGGTTCGTACATGGCCAGCAGATTTCGGTGCTTTCCGATGATTTTCGCGGTCAATTCGGGTCCGCGTCCGAGGCAGTAATCGGCGATAGACTGAAGCAGCCGTTTGAGGGGGAACAGGGGAGGTCGCAGGGTGTTGGTATGCGAGAGATCATGGAGGTGCGGCGCGCATTCCGACGATACCACATGGCATCGCAGGCGGCGTCCTGTTCGCGCGAGCTCCATTAAAAACCGGGTTTTGCCGATCCCTGCCGTCCCATCGACCAGTATGAACTCGCCGACCCCCGCATCGAGACTCCTCAATCCGGTTTCCACTTCCTGGAATACGGCTTCGCGTCCCGCAAATCCCGGTCGATACAGATAGGATTTCGATCTGGGAAATCCCTCGACGCCGCTCGTGTCCGCTCCGAGTCTGCGCAGATCGGCTGCGACATCGTCGGCATGTCCGATCCGGTCGATCGGACGTTTGGCGAGCAGTTTCAGGATCATCGCATCGAGTTCCGGCGGAATGCCGTTGACCAGGCGCGACGGAGGCGGGGGTTCGGCGTAGAGCTGTGCTTTGAGAATCGATTCGACCGAGTCGACGCGGAACGGGACATGGCCGGTCAGCAGTTCGTACATGAGGCATCCCAGCGAATACAGATCCGCACGGGCATCGACCGGTGTGTCCATGATCTGTTCCGGAGCGATGTACAGCATCGTGCCGCCGGCATGGGACCCCGCCTCGAGTTCTTCGCGGCTGACATCCCCCCAGAAGCGCACGACGAGACCGAAATCCATGATGACGGGCATGCCGTCAGGCTGAAGAATGATGTTGGAGGGTTTGAGATCCCGATGGACGATGCCTTCGCCGTGCAGATAGGAGAGGGTAACGCAGAGTCGGTAAAATATGCGAAGCAGATCGGGCAAGGTCCCGGACACATCCGGAAGAACCGCGGGGAGTTCCGGGTACGGGAAATCGGAAGGGATCTCGGCATCCCCGGCATGCTCCTCCTCCACAGGCAGATCGTCACCGAGGGTGGTGGCGAGCAGGTGCGGCATCCAGTCGGACGGAACGGCATGACTGTCGCGCGTCGGGCCGTCCGGAAGCGTCGAACGGGTTTCACGGATGCCGCTGCGGTCGATCAGCCGGTTGATGGCGTATTGCCGGAGAGTGATGCCTTTGAGGAGGTTCATGGCGTACCACGGGAGTCCGTCGCGGACGCCCTGATCCAGAACAGTCACGACGCCGGGGTGGTGGATGCGCGCGAGTGCCCGGATTTCGCGACGGATGCTGTCGAGCTGACTTTCGCGCTGAATGTAGACCGTCTTGATCGCAACCTCGACGCCGGTTTCCCTGTGGATGCCGCGATACACGACTCCCATGCCGCCGTGGCCGATTTCCTCGAGAATGACATACGATCCGATCTGGTCCGGAACCCCGGTGTTCATCGCGTCCAACCCCCATCCATCATGATATCGCAGACGGCCGGTCGAGTCACCCTGCTTTTCGCCGCTCTTTCCTTTTTTATCGATCCAGGTATAATCAGTCTCGACATCTGCAGCCAGGAGGGGTTCATGACGGTGAAGAGGCACCCCGTTTTCCATGATCCCGAGACCGCTTTCCGGGCGGTGCTCGACGGTATCCCCGCCGGCATCTGCATATTCGATGACGATCGCATCGTGTATTTCAATCGTCTGTTCGCCGATCTGACCGGGATCACGGAAACAGGCGAATCCGCACGGAATCTCGATCTTCTGTTCGCAAAAACGCCGCATGGTCCCGCATATGCCCGAGAGATTCTCGACAGGATCCGCGACGGGACGCTGGACGAGCATGTCTGGGATAACCCGATCTCCAATCCCGACGGGCGCAGTCTGATTCTCAGGGGCCATGTCCGTCGCATTCAGATCGGATCGTTACCGGCCATTCTTGTGACATTGCGCGACATCACCGCACAACGGAAGGCCGAAAAGGAAGCCGAGGAACTGGCGGAACTCTTCCACCTCATCGGCGAAAACTCATCGGATTTCATCTATGTCCACGATCCCGCCAGCCGCCTGTCGTATGTCTCGCCCGGCGTCGAAGCGATCACAGGTTATCCGGCCGACGACTGGAATCGCCACGCCGGCACCTACGTCGTCCGGAACGCGCTCCGCGATCACGCCCTGCTCGCGACGCAACGTGCGCTTTCAACCGGAGAAAAACAACCGGCCTACAACGTCGAAATCATCACCCTTGACGGGCGACAGCGAACACTGGAGGTGAACGAAACACCGTTTCGCCGGAACGGCGTGATTGCCGGGATCGTCGGCGTCGCCCGCGACATCACGGAACGCCTCGATACCGCCCGCGCTCTCGAACGGATCAACACCGAACTGGAAATCCGCAACCAGAGCCTCGCACGCGCCAATGCCGAGATGGAAGCCTTCATCTACACGGTCTCGCATGACCTCAAGGCCCCGCTGGTCACCTTGCACGGCATGACGGATCGCCTCATCCAGAAATACAACGAACTGCTCGACGAACGCGGCCGGCACTACCTGGATCGGATCCGCGTCAACATCGAACGCCTCGAGGATCTCGTGATGGACCTCCTCGAACTGTCCCGCATCGGCCGCATCGAAGACGCCCGGGAGGTGTTCGACGCCGTCGTGTCGATCCAGGAAAGCATCGAGCAGTGCCGCGCGGACATCGAGGCGAAGGGGCTTCGCATCGACTGCCCGGCATCGATCGGCACCGTCCGGCTCTCCCGGAAGCGCCTGCGGCAGGTGTTTACCAACCTGATCACCAACGCCGCGAAGTACTCGGATCCGTCCCGCCAACCCGTCCTGAAAATCCACAGCCGGCAGGACGGGGATTTCTGGGAGATCGCCTTCGAGGACAACGGGCGCGGAATCGATCCGAAATTTCACGAAAAGATATTCGCCGCCTTCCAGCGGCCCGGAAGCCAGAAGCAGGATGAGGGGACGGGAATCGGATTGACGATCGTGAGACGGATCGTGGAGTACAACGGTGGACGGATCTGGATCCGGTCGACGCCCGGCGAGGGAAGCACGTTTTTCGTGACGATTCCGTGCTGCGGGAATTCTGCAACCGGAACCGATGAGGGAACGTAACCAGGAAACGAGAGGAAACGATGCATCAGAGCGACCCGATGACCATTCTGCTGATCGAAGACAATCCGGATCATGCCGAGCTGATCATGGATGCGCTTCGGGAACATCACGTGCAGAACGACATTGTCTGGGAGGACACCGGCGAGGGCGGACTGGATTTTCTGTTCGGCCAGGGCAAACATGCCGGAGATCCCGAACATGTTCTCCCGATCCTCGTGCTGCTGGACATCAAACTGCCCGGCATCGATGGGCTGGAAGTGCTCAAGGCGATCAAGGAAAATCCACGAACGACCGACATTCCCGTCGTCATGCTCACGACCAGCCGCCAGGAATCCGAAATTATCCGGAGTTACCGCTACCACGCCAGCAGCTACATCGTGAAGCCGATCAATTTCACGGAATTCATGGATGCCATCGCCGGACTCAAACTGTACTGGAACATCGCGACACTGCCGGCCCGCCGAACACCACCGCCGGGTGATCCATGAACCCGTTCTCAGCCACGATCCTCGTCTGCGAAGACGATCCCGACCACCGGATGCTCATGGTCGAAGCCCTGCAGGAGCAGTTTCCGAGCGCCCGGTTCATCGAGGCCGAAAACGGCGCGGAATGTCTCGAATTGCTGTCTCGCGAATCCCCTCACATCGTGATTCTCGATTATCGTCTCGGAGACATGGACGGGATCGAAGTGCTGGAGCGGATCGCCGCGCAACCCGGTCATGTCGCGGTGCTCCTGGTGACCAGCCAGGGCGATGAGCAGATCGCGGTGGAGGCAATGAAGAAGGGGGCGGCGGATTATGTGGTCAAGGACAGCCGCATGGCCTTCATCGACCACCTGCCGATCTCGGTGCAGCAAGCGTTTCGACGCATCCAGGCCGAAATCGAAAAGGAAGATGCTCTCGAAAAAGTCCGCGTGTCGGAGGCCCTCAACCGGACGATCATCGATCAGATGATGGAGGCGATCGTGTTCGTGAAACCGGACGGATCGATCCTCCATCTGAACAAACTCGCCCGGCTGCTGCTCGGGATCGACCAGTCCGAGATCCGGCATCTGAGCGACATGCGGGATCATCCGCTGGCCGGCGAATTCGAAATTCGCATGAAGGAACTCATGAATGATGCGAATATGCGAATGGTTGAATCCGAGTTCATCTGCGGGGAGATGATTCTGACCATTCGCGTGTCGCCGGCGATGCGCGAGCATGATCAGCTCGTCGGGATCATCATCGCGATCTCGGATATCACGAAGACCCGGCGCGAGGAAATGGAGCGGCTCGAAGCGATCAACCGCACGGTGTTCGCGCTGGCCAAGGCTGTCGAGCTTCGTGATCCCTACACGGCAGGGCATGCGTCGAACGTCGTGACCATTGCGACGGCGATCGCGCGGCGTATCAACTGGGACGAAAAGCGGATTCTCGGGCTGAAACTGGCCGGCGAACTGCACGATATCGGCAAGATTGCGATACCCGCCGAGATTCTCACGCGGCCCACGCAACTCAGTCCCATCGAGCGTGCGATGCTGAAGGAACATACTGAAAACGGGTACAAGATATTGAAAGACATTCATTTTCCGTTTCCGGTAGCCGAGGCTGTTTACCAGCATCATGAGGTGCTGGATGGCTCGGGGTATCCGCGCGGCCTGATCGGTGATCAGATTATCCCGGAAGCGCGGATTCTCTGTGTCGCCGACGTGCTCGATGCCATCACCTCACACCGCCCCTACCGCCCCGGTCTCGGGGTCGACAAGGCCATCGAGCAGCTTCGGAAGGGGTACGGGACCTGGTATGACCCCGAGGTTGTCGACAATGCGCTGGCGCTCATCGAGGAAGCCGGCGGTGTGTTCTGGCTCAGCGATTCGACGAGTTACGACTATCGTCTGCGGGAAATCCGTCACGAGAATTGACGGGTGGGGTCAGTCCGGTTTGCCGCTCCAGGAGAGGTTTTCGAGGCGGTCCGGGTCGAGAATCGTGATTTTGGATCCGTCGACCGCGATCAATCCGGCCAAGGTGAGTTTTGTGATGCCGCGGGACAGTGTTTCCGGGATTGTGCCGAGACTCGAGGCGAGTTGGGCTTTGGTGATATCGAGGGTGATGACGGTATGGGCGGGCGGGTTCGGTGTGAGGTGGAGGAGGTAGCGGGCGAGGCGAGCGGGGACTTCCTTGAGGGACAGGTCGTCGATGAGCGCGGCGAGGTGATGGAGGCGGCGGGACATGACGCCGAGCATGCGGAGGGCGATGCGCGGGTTGAGTGCGATCAGGTCGGTGAAGGGGCGTTTGGGGATGAACAGGATGGAGGCGTCCTCGAGAGCGTCGGCGTTGGCGGGGTAGGGGTGATCGTCGAACGCGGCGGCTTCGGCGAACAGTTCACCGGGACCGAAGATGTGGAGGATCTGTTCCTTGCCGTCCGCCGAGAGTTTATAGATTTTGACGCGGCCGGTCCGGACGATGAAGAATCCGGCGCCGTCCTGGCCTTCGGCGAAGATGGTTTCGCCGCGCGCATAGCGTCGTGTCGAGGTGATCCGATCGACGGCTTCGCGCTCCCGGGGTGTCAGAACGCTGAAAATGTGAAAATCATCGGGACACATCATTCCTCCGTTCGCGTGAGAATCTTGGCAGAGTCAATAACACATTCTGACCAGGAATGCATATCCTGGCGCTGCGAGCAATCCTCCGGTCCAGGTGGGTAGATTGTTTCCAAGCCCTGATAAACAAGTCTTTTCATCGGGAATTTGCTAACTTCGGTCAAAAGTCTTAAATAATGGAAGTGAGGAGGTGAATTATGAAAGCATCGTTCCTTTCACTTATTCTTTCTCTGGCTGTCGGTGTCTGCGCAACGCCTGTGATTCATGCCGCAACTCTTTACGTTCCGTCTCAATACCCGACCATTCAATCCGCAATCGATGCATCTCAGGCTGGTGATACCGTCATGATCGCAGATGGTGTCTATACCGGATTTGGCAACAAGAACATTGATTTCCAGGATCGAGCCATTACCGTTCGATCGGAAAACGGTCCGGAAAGCTGTGTGATCGATTGTGAAAACAGTGGACGTGGATTTGTGTTTGATGGCATGGAGTTTAGTGGCTCCGTTCTGGATGGTGTGACGATCACCCGGGGTAATGTTCCAGCCTCGGAGTTGGGGGGTGGAATTCTGATCCTTGAGGCCAGTCCCGTCATCCGAAACTGCCTGATTTCGAGTTGTACCGCAGTTCGAGGTGGTGGGATCTGTATCGGCGGAGTGTCAGAAACGAATGAACCCGCTTTATTGCAAAATTGTGAAATCACGGATTGCGTAGCAAGTGTTGGTGGTGGTGTGGCTATTGGAAGTTCAGGAGCGGAAGTGCAAGCTTGTGTGTTTCGGAGTAACCGTGTTCAACAGAATCCAGATATGCGTCCCAGCGGTTGTGGAGGGGCTATTTCCCTAAATTATGCGTCGATCGAACTGACGAATTCCCAGTTGATTGACAATGTTGCCGCAAACGATGGGGGAGCGCTTTTCTTCTATAATGGATATGAGTACATCGTCAGCGATTGTATATTTTCTGGCAATTCCGCGGGAATGCGCGGTGGTGGGGTATACTCAGAAGATACATGTTCGACTTATTATCAGACACGATATTCCAACTGTCTGTTCACCGATAACATCGCAGGCAGAGAAGGCGGCGGTATCTGGAGTGAGTACTGTCCACTCTTGGAAATAGGCGGATCAGCCGAATCGAAATGCACGTTTACGGGAAACCGGGCAGCCAACGGCGCAGATCTGTTCTCGTACCGCTCGGGATCGGTTCCGATGGCATCTGGTTACAATGTATTCACCGGGATTCACTACTCCGATTACTACGTTTCACCGCAGGAATGTTTCGATCTGCATGATTCGCTATCCCAGACGGAACCGCTCACGGCTTCTTCGGTCTATGTATCTCCGGAAGGAAGCGATTCGAATGACGGATTGAGCTGGGACACCCCATTCCGAACGATTCGAAATGCCCTGTCGAAGATCAATCCGACGGCAGATTCCCCCGTCTCGATCTATCTGTCTTCGGGAACCTTCGCTCCGTCCACGACGGGTGAGAGTTTCCCTGTCGGGTTGCTCGATAATGTCTCGATTGTCGGTTCGTCCCGGGATCAGACGATACTCGATGCGGAAGAGACTGCCAGTGTTCTTTACGGCGTCTATGATGTTGGCGTGCGCGTGTCGGATCTGACCGTCCGGGGTGGGATCGGCAGCGGCATTGATCTTGCCAACTCGAAAGTTATGATCTCGCGGTGTCGGATCACTGAGAATCAGGGCACCACGGGAGGTGGGATCAATAGTTATCATTCCGAGTTGATCATGGAGGAGTGCACCATCGATCATAACGCTGCATCGGAATCCGGAGGCGGCATCTACATGCAGAATGACGTCGGCGAGTCCGATAACGTCATTTCGGAATGTGTTTTTGAATTCAATACCGCTGATCAATCGGGCGGTGGATTGTTCAGTCAATCAAAGAATCTTATGATCCGCGGGTGTCGTATATCCAATAATCATACTGGAGGATCCGGCGGAGGAGGTTCAATTATGCCGCAAGATGCTTTTGGGTCTTGCAGGATGATCGAATCCGAGATTTCCATGAACCGGGCGGATGAATTTGGTGGTGGGCTGTTTTTATCCGGCGCCATCGGGAGTGATCTGATTACTTGCCGACTGGAGGATAACTTTGCGGGTCTGTCCGGCGGTGCCGTCTATAGCGAGACGAACCCTCTGTCGGTACTCAACTCTCTGTTTATCCGGAATTACGCGATAAGTTCCGGCGGAGGGTTGTTCGTCAGGGAAGACACATCCGCGTCGATTCTGTCGTCGACCATTGCCGATAACTTGACCGAGTACCGTGGTGGCGGCATCATGTGCGATTCAGGCAGTCTGACCGTCTCCCGATCGATCATATGGAACAATGATCCGGATCCGCTTGTTTTCACGGGCGCGTCGCCGTCGGTCACCTATACAATCATTTCGGGGGGGATACCGGGAGTGGGTAATCTGGATCTGGATCCTCGATTTGCATTTGGTCCTTTGGGCGATTACTACCTCGGTCAGTCAGCGGCCGGGCAGACATTCGACAGCCCTGGGTTGGATGCCTCCGATCTTCCTGCATCCGCCGTGTGTTATTCGAACGGAATTCGCACGGTTTGTCTGAATGAACTGATCACTCGAACCGACCAGATCCCCGATAGCGGCACCCTCGACCTGGGATACCATCATCCCTATTCTGAAACGTCCCTTCCGACACCGACCCCCTCCCCGGAACCGACTCCGGCGTGCACCGAAATAGGGGCGACCATCCGCATGCCGTCAAACTATTATCGGGCAGGCGATCCATGTTACTGCGAGGTGTACGTCTGTAATCCGACCGATCAGCATTTTGCGGACACCGTGCTGTTCGTTGTCCTTGATGTGTATGGATCATACTTTTTCGCTCCTGATTTCTCGAGTTTCGACCACTACACCCTCTACTTCGGTCCCGGAACCCAGATCATTTCCGTCCTGCCTCTGTTCATCTGGCCGGAAGAAGCGGGATCTGCCAGCGGGATCCTGTTTCACTGCGGGATGACCGATCCGGAGTATTCGGAACTGATCGGCGGGATTGACACATTCTCTTTCGGATGGGGTGATTGATGAAAGCGATATCGACCGCGAGCATCTGGATCAGCATGGTGATCATGGCCTCGGGATGTGCACTCGCCGGGTATTCGATCGGCGACACCCTCGAGAGTTTCACCCTGTTCGATTCACACAACGATCTGTTTCGTCTCGGCGATCAGACCGGAAACATCATCCTCTTCAGTTTCTTTAGTCTTGGCTGATCTGGTTGCCAGCCAGAGGCTCTGGCTTTCGAAACGATTTGGCAGACCTATCAATCCCAGGGCGTGTCGGTGTTCACGATCGGCGCAGGTCTCACCATCGAGGACTGCCGGGACTGGGAACTCTTGAACGGACTCCATTTCCCGGTGCTCGCCGATCCCGATAACCGCATCATGCCCTTTTTCGATACCCTGAGCGTTCCCTATAGCGGCCTGCTCGACTGCAACCGCATCATCCAGATGCTCCACGAGGGATTCGACCCGGGCGTGCTCGACACGATCCAGAATCTCCTCGAAACCGGCATCACGTCCGTCTCCATTCTCGACCATGAACCCCGACCCGATACGGAAGATATCTCGAATCCAATCCCCATCCACGCCACTCTCGAATACGGCCTCAGCTTCTCAGCCGGATTCCCGCAACTCGCCTGGAATCTCGACGGCGGACCCGCTTACACCATCATCCCCATGCTGTCCGATCGCTCGCACGCTCCCGATCTTCCTGGCCGATCCGTCCTCTATACCGCCGACATTCCCCCTCCCATGGGCGACACACACGTCTACTACTACATCCAGGTCTCGAACGACGCGGGCTGCGGCCGGTTTTTCCCGTTCGACGCTCCGGCGGAACGGTATACGTTTTATGCCGGCCCTGACACCACTCCTCCCATCATCGAACACACGCCTCTCGATGACTGCTCGGTGCTGCAACTGCCCCGCCGGGTCGATTCCGACGTGACGGACGGGCTCGGAGTTGCCTCCGTCACGCTCGAGTTCCGCATCAACGGTGGCCCCACTCAGACCATCCCCATGCATTCCCGGGCAGGATACACCGCTGAAGCGTTCTCGGGATTGAATCCGGGCGATCAGGTTCAATACCGCATCGTTGCTGTGGATCAGGCTCAGTCACCGAATTCCTCGTTTCATCCTCCTTCCGGATACCATGCCTTCTCCATTCTGGAAAATGTGCCGGTTCTGATTATCGATCTGGAAGACCAGAAAAATTCAGGCCCGGTTCTCCGCGATGCCATTCGCCGATACGTTCCGGATGCGCCGTACATGACATCGATCCCACTGGAATTGTCCACATATGACAACATCTTTTTGTGTCTCGGTGTCCGGAATTCCGGCCCGTACTTTCCGACAGACGAGGAAGAAAACCGATTGGCGACATACCTGTTCAACGGCGGCAATCTGTATCTCGAAAGCGGCGAAATCTGGCTTCGGAGCTCCGGCGGACCGTTGATGGATGGTTTCGACATCCAGTGGATCGGGTCGGGAAACGCCGAGACGGACAGCGGTCCATTTCAGCCCGGAGCCGGTTCGTTTGCCGCCGACCCGATCTATTATTATTCCAAGGACACCCCATTCAACGGGTGGATCGATCGGATCGAGGCGGTCGACGGTTCTGTGGCGGTTCTGAAAAATGTGTATCCGATCTACGACTGCATGGTTGCCTCGAATCGCACCCAGTACCGGACGATCGGCTCCAACATCAAATTCGGCGGGATTCTGTCGACTCCGGAGGGCGGCGATCCGGAGCGGTTGCTCGCAGCCATGCTCACCTTTTTCGGATTGGATATTCCCGAGCCGACCCCGACGCCGACGAGGCCTCCCGATGACTGTCAGCAGACCGGTGCTGCGGTCGAGATGCCAGCCGAATACTATACGGCAGGCGATCCGTGCCGGTGTGACGTCGTGGTCTGCAATGCCGGAACCGAGGCTCTGACGGGATATCCGGTATTCGTGCTTTTGGATGTATACGGCCAATACTACTTTGCGCCTTCCTTCTCAAACGCACTCGATTCATATCTGACCGCGTACCCGTCTTTGCCTGTCGGGGAAACACGGATTTCGGTGCTTCCGGAGTTCGCCTGGCCGCAGAGCGCCGGTTCGGCGACCGGTATCCTGTTTCACGCAGCGATCGTGACGCCTGATTTTTCAGGCATTTTCGGAACCATGAGTTCGTTTCAGTTCGGCTGGGGCGAGTGACCGGGCGGAAAATCGGGCGTTTCGCTGACCGATGTCCTGAAAATGTGATATAATCCTCTTTACTGGAGGATCGGACATGAACGCACCATCGCGCATCGGCAGGTTTGCCCTTCTATTCGTTGCATCGATTGCCTTTCTCACACCCGCACATGCCATCGGCACCCCTCAACTGCTCTGGCAGCGCGGCGGCTGTACATCGTGGTGCATGACCGGATGGTATGGTTCCCCCGCCGTGGTCGATCTCGACGGGAACGGCTCTCCCGAAGTCATCTACTCATCGTACAAAACCTGGGTGCTCGACGCCGCCACCGGCACCGAGTACTGGAGCGTCTACAACGGGCACGACATCCATGACACGGGATCCGAGTCGGTCGGGCGCAGTTTCAGTTCCGTCGCGATCGGTGATATCGACCACAACGGCAGTCTCGATATCGTTACCGCTCATTCCGGCGGCTGGGTCTGCGCGCTGTCGATCACCGGCGAATTCCTGCCGGGCTGGCCGATCTGCCCTGCGCCTTCCAGCGAAATGCGCTCGCTCGCCCTCGATGATCTCGACAACGACGGCGACCTCGAAATCCTCACCGCATCAACCTCCAACGGAGACGATCAGGAATGGTATGTCCACGAACATACCGGTGTGATCCGTCCGGGCTGGCCGCAGCACGAAGGCCCCTGTTATGCGGCGGGATGCTACAACCAGAATCTCGCGTCCGCCGATATCGACATGGACGGTGTCTCCGAGATCATCGGGCCGAACGACACACATTATGTCTGTGCGTTCAACGATGACGGGTCGTGCATCCCTGCAAACGGCATGTACGGATCGAAATTCTGGGGTCAGGTCGGCGTCTGGGTCGATCTGGAACCGGAAATCCGCGGCTGGGGCAACTGTGGAATCGAGCATCGTCCGAATTTCGCCGCCGCGTCCCCCTCCATCGCGGATCTCGACAAGGACGGCACGCTCGAAATCGTGCTCACGGGCAACGTCCACAACTGCGAAACCGATCCCTACACGGATCTCTACACGGTCCCCCTCATCTTCAATGCGGACCGGTCGCGATTCGCCCGAGGTGCGTTCGACTGGACGGTGCTGCCTGCTCCGCCCTCTCCCGGAGCCTGGGCGCCGCTTGAACAGGACTGGGAAATCATTGAAAACTGCCAGCCCAACCCGACACTCGCGGACCTGGACCGCGACGGTTTCCTGGAAATCATCTATCCGGCGTATGACGGCTTCGTTCACGCATTCCGGCTGGACGGTGCCGAGTTCGGTTCGTGGCCGTTTCCCGTCACCATTCCGGGTGAGGGATTCTATCGTTTCGCGGGTGAGGTGGTTGTTGCCGATCTCGAGGGCGATGGGCCGATCGAGGTGATTTTCGGCTCGTGGACACAGAAGAGCAGCGGGGCCGCGGGGAGGCTCCATGTGCTGTCCGCGGAGGGTGAACTGCTCCATCAGGTCGATCTGCCGCAGGATCCGGGCGAATGGAACGGCATCCTGGGCGCGCCGACACTGGCGGATATCGACGGGGATTCCGGATTGGAACTGGTGGCGGGAACGGCGGCGACCGGTGTGATCGCGTATGATCTGCCGGGCGCGCAGGGGAATGACGCGCCGTGGCCGACCGGGCGGGCGAATTTCCGGCGGACGGCTGCGATTCCCGCGATCCCGCCGTCTCTCGGCATCGATATCGCGCTCAACCAGACCGACTATGTCGCCGGCGATACGCTCAGCATGACGTTCAGTCTCGAGAATCAACGCGGCAACCTCGATTGCGACCTGTATCTGGCGGTGCTCGTCGGGAACATTCCGGTGTTTCTGTGTGTTGAACCATCATGGCCGGCGTTCGATTCCTCCCCGTGTCCGATCGCGCTGCGACCTCTTCCGGGAGGATACTCGATCGATCCGATTGAACTTCTGTCGGTGAACCTGGGGGGGAGTCCCCTTCCCGAGATCACGCTGGACTGGTATGCCGTGCTCGTGCATCCGGTTCATCTCGGCATACTGGCGATGGATCACGAGGCGGTCGGGCTGCACGGATCGTAGGTGTGAGGTGCGAGGCCCCGTGGATTTTTTTTTCGGGGCTTGACTTAAGTCAAGGATGATTGCGCGGGAAGGCCGTATATTCGCAACAGGATCGGGAATGATCCGGTAACCGATATCAGAATGGAAAGGAGTCAGTTATGTTTTGTTTTCAATGTGAACAGACAGCGAAGGGTCAGGGGTGTTCGGTCGTCGGAGTCTGCGGGAAGCAGCCCGGGACAGCAGCGCTTCAGGACATGCTGATCCATGCCGTGAAAGGCCTCTCTGTATATGCTCATGCGGCGCGCAGACGCGGAATCAAGGTTCCTGAAATCGACCGCTTCACCCTCGAAGCGATTTTTTCGACCGTTACCAATGTCAATTTCGATGATGCCCGTTTCGTTCCGTTGATTCATCAGTGCGTGACATACCGGGATCAGATGAAGAGCAGGCTGGAAGCGGCAGGCGGAACCGTCACGACCCGGGATGCGGCTCTGACGTTCAAACCGGCCGTGACCGTGAGTGATCTCGTCGAGCAGGCCCAGACGATGGGTGTCAAGTTCGACACTTCGATCGATCCGGACGTCAAATCACTCCAGGAAACGACGATCTACGGCATCAAGGGACTCGCGGCCTATGCGGATCATGCCAGGATTCTCGGGAAGGAAGACGATTCGATCTATGCCTACATCTATGAAGCGATGGCGGCGACTCTCGACAGGAATCTCGGTGTCAACGAATGGGTCGGGCTGGCGATGAAGTGCGGCGAGACCAATCTCAAGGCGATGGAGATTCTCGATGCAGCGAATACAGGCGTCTATGGCCATCCCGTGCCGACGGTCGTGCCGCTCGGTGCGAAGAAAGGCAAGGCCATTGTCGTGTCCGGTCATGACCTGAAGGATCTGCACGATCTGCTCGTCCAGACGGAAGGTAAGGGGATCCAGATTTACACCCACGGTGAAATGCTTCCGTGTCATGGTTATCCCGAACTCAAGAAATTCAAGCATTTTTACGGACACTACGGCACGGCATGGCAGAACCAGGCCAGGGAATTCGCGGCGTTCCCCGGTGCGATCCTGATGACGACGAACTGCATCCAGAAACCGGTCGAATCTTACAAGGGCAACATCTTCACGACAGGACTCGTGGGCTGGCCCGGTGTGACGCATGTCCAGAACGGTGATTTCAGTGCCGTGATTCAGAAGGCGCTCGAGATGCCGGGATTCACGGAAGACCAACCGGGAAAAACCGTCATGGTCGGGTTCGGTCGCAATGCCGTCATGTCGGTTGCGGGCCAGGTGATCGACGCGGTGAAGGCCGGCGCGATCCGCCATTTCTTTCTCGTGGGCGGGTGCGATGGCGCGAAGCCGGGCCGGAGTTACTACACGGAGTTTGTCGAAAAGGTCCCGAAGGATTGCGTTGTGCTGACCCTGGCGTGCGGCAAGTTCCGCTTCTTCGACAAGGAACTCGGCGATATCGGCGGCATTCCGCGCCTGCTCGACATCGGCCAGTGCAACGATGCCTACTCGGCGATCCAGATCGCCGTGGCGCTCTCGAAGGCTTTCGGTGTCGGCGTCAACGATCTTCCCCTCTCGCTTGTGCTCTCGTGGTACGAACAGAAAGCGGTCGCCATCCTCCTCACTCTGCTGTCGCTCGGCATCAAAAACATCCATATCGGACCATCGCTGCCCGCATTCATCACGTCGAATGTGTTGAATGTCCTGGTGCAGAATTTCAATCTGAAGCCGATCACCACTCCGGATGCCGATCTCCAGGCGATTCTGGGCTGATCGAGTTTTAATCGACGCGTAACAAGTGAATCACTCCTCCGGAGACAGCTCCGGAGGAGTTCAGGACGGGTTTTCAGGAAACCTTACAGGAGTGGTGTATGAAACGGAAAATCGTGCAGATCGACGAGCGGAAGTGCAACGGGTGCGGGCAATGTGCGACGGCATGCGCGGAAGGTGCGATCAAGATCATCGACGGAAAAGCGAAACTCGTATCGGATTCCTACTGTGACGGCCTGGGTGCCTGTCTGGGGACCTGTCCGATGGATGCGATCACGATCATCGAACGCGAGGCTGATGCATTCGACGAAGCGGCGGTCGAGGCGGCTCTCGGGAAGAAACCCGCGATGCACGCGGCGACACCGCATCATCAGGGCCATGCGCATGCGGGATTCACCTGTCCATCTGCGGTGATGAAGCAGTTTTCCCCTCAACCTGCGCCTGTCGGTGAAAAAGCGGTGCCGGGAACACCGGAGCCGTCGCGTCTGATGAACTGGCCTGTCCAGATCCGGCTGATCCCGCCGCACGCTCCGTTTCTGCGCAATGCCGATCTTCTGATTCTGGCGGATTGCGCCCCGGTGGCGTACCCGTCGATCCAGCGCGATTTCTTCGATGGAAAAGTCGTGATGATGGGGTGTCCCAAGTTCGATGACATGGAGTTGTATCACGAGCGGTTCCTGCAGATTTTCTCGAACGTTCCGATCCGGAGCGTGACAATCCTGAGAATGGAAGTGCCGTGCTGTTCCGGGTTGCCGCATGTGGTGGAACAGGCTCTGGCGGAGTCCGGTGTGTCGATTCCACTTGAGAAGATCACGATCGGGCTTCAGGGACAGATTCTGTAGAAGAACACGATGGGCATCGAGTTGGGCGACGGGGTTGCCCGTGCCCGCATCCCGAAGACCCCGGAAGGGAAAGCAAACCATGCAGATCTCCGCCTGTCCGGGAAAAACGCGACGAACGCTATACGCCATCGGGAAGATCTGATAACGCATGTAATTCAGAGCAATCGAAAATACAAAGAAAATACTGGACTTTTCAGAAAGGTGGCTTTAGATGAAGCTATGACTCTTGAGTTGGTTCGGATGACTCATTCAATTAGTGTTTGAGTCGAGACGACTTGGTTCCATATCCAGCGGACTCTGCTGTTCCTTGATGGTGCGGCTTTTGACCGTGTTCGTATAAATCATCGTGGTGCGGACATCGCTATGACCGAGCATCTGCTGGATAGTCCGGATATCGACGTTTGCCTGCAATAAATGGCTGGCGAAGCTGTGACGGAAAGTATGGGCCGAGACACGCTTCATCAGTTTCGAGCGTCGGACCGCCGTATGGAGGGCTTTTTGAACGTGGGTTTCGTGAAGATGGTATCTGCGGTGCTCGTTGGTTTCGGGGACGAACGTCAGGATTTTTGCAGGGAACAGCCATTGCCAGGGGAATTCTTTGGCGGCACCGGGAGATTTTTTATCGAATGCACGTGGCATGAAAACACCGTTGAAACAGGCATCAAGATCAGCTTCAAATGAGGTTTTGACTTTTTCTATATGGTCCAGCAGTTCACTCATGATGGTTTTTAATAGCGGAACAGTGCGATCTTTCTGGCCTTTGCCGTCATGAACGGTGAGGATGCGTTCATCGAGGTTCAGGCAGTGCATTCGCAGGTTCAAGCATTCGAAAAGCCGAAGGCCGCAGCCATAAAGCAATTTGGTGATAATATCGTAAGGATAGAGCAATTTGCTGATGACGAGATCAACTTCGCCGCGTGTCAGGACGACAGGGATATATTTTTTCTGCTTGGCGCGAACGATGCCCTCCGATGCATCGAATTCGGCTTCCCGTTTGAGAATATGACGAAACAGAAAAAGAAGAGCGTTGAATGCTTGGTTTTGCGTGGAGGCGGCGACATGTGAATGAACAGCGAGTGTTGTAAGGAATGTCTTCACATCCTGAATTTGGATTTTGTCTGGGGGTTTGGAATTGACGAATTGTTCGAAGCGGCCGATCCATCCGGCGTAGGTTGAATATGTTTTGTAGGAGTAATTGCGGAGGCGGATGGTGTCCCGCAAGGTTTGGAAGACGGCATCCCAAGGAGTGACTGTTGCAGTGGGATGCGTTTCTGAAGAACCGACATCGCCCGAATGATGTTGAGACACGAGTTTTTTTTCGATGTCGAAGTAAACCCTGACGCTTTGGGACGCCTGACGTTGTCTGGCAGGTGACTGTCCTTTTTCGGTCAATTTTTGTAAGAAGTGAAGCAGGCTATTCGGATCGGTCGGTGAGAAATCGTATTTTTGGCAGAAATCGAGGTAGAATCGGAGCCATTTGAGGAATTGACGGCGGTCTTCGAGTGGAATGTGTGCTGCTTCCATTCGCTGAGAAAAGATGTTGGCGATGTTGTCGGGGATGCTTTTCACAAGATATCCAGAAAACCTCTTGATTAGCGAATCAGTTAAAATATCCAGTTAGATAATGCAAGAAATGGCTTGCTTGCACGTCAACAGAGACTGTGGTTTACTCTGTAAGATGAGCAGAAAACTGTTGAATAACTTGTTCGGCGAAAAAAAAGCGAAAGTTGACATGATTGAAAAGTTGGATGAATAATGAAACTAAGAATCTCAAGTTTCGCACCCGTAAATTATCTCTAAAACTTAGCTCAAATTGAAATTATC
>CALFER010000020.1 GCA_937951895.1 uncultured bacterium | reverse complement strand
CCGTGGGGGTCGCAGTCGGTGTTCGTGTCGGAGTCGGAGTGGGGCCTGTCGGCGTCATCGTCGGAGTCCCGACGACATTCAGACTTTTCACTGCGTCGAGGTCGAAGCCGGGATTCTGTATCAGCGCGCTACCGTTGTTGTCGTCGACGAACCGGAGATATCTGACCGATGAAAGCCCCGTCCCGTTGAGATCGAACTGGGTGGTTCCGGTTCCGGTTCCGATGGTCGTCCATGGTCCGAGGAAGCTGGTCGCCGACCCGGACAGGGTGAATCCCTCGTTCCCATCGCCCATATCCGCTTCATACACGATCAGATCATTCCCTGAATTGTTCTCGATTTCAAACCCCTCACCCATATCCAGCACGAGTTCGCAGCCTTTTCCCAGCGACGCCGGCACACCGTCGACCGGGCCCAGCGCACGGTGGGGCCAGATCGCGTACCAGGAAGAACTCGAGGATTCATACTCGCCGGTGATTTTGCTCCAGCACACATGCATCGCATAGTATTCGTCGTTCTGCGTGAGCTGAATATTCTGAGTGGTGGTCGCGTTCGCCGTGACGGTCAGGTTCGAGGCGGTCTGAGTCGCATATCCGTTGGCCCAGACAGAAATGCTGTAAGTCCCGGCCTGCAGAGGCCTGTGATAATCGCCTGCGACGGGATCGGTATACACCATGATCGGATGCTGCGTGACTGTGACGAGCGCTTCCAGGGGAGTCCCGCTCGATGCATCCGTCACGACTCCCGACAGTCCGTAACCGGCTTGCTCGACGATGTAAAGCATCTCGTCCCGATTGTCGTTCCAGTCCGTTGTGATATACGATTCCGAGTAATGAGGCGTTTCGATCGTGATATCGAAGTTTCCGCGACAGCCGTAACTCCAGTCGTCCGTGTCGCCGTTGGTCTGATACCAGTCGAATCCTTCAACAACGGTATAGCCGTTGGAGGCGGTGTACACGTTCCCCAGAGCAATAAACTGGGCCTTGTCCCATGCGTTGTATCCCGTGAAGTTCCAGGGGTAATTGAAATAAGTGGTCTCGCCGTGGAACGAGAGCGACATCGAGAAATTCCGCTGGAGCGAGTATTCCCGGAAACGCTGGAGTTCCACCTCGGAAAACGGACCGGAACCGGACGAGTACCCCGAGTAGTACATGTAGCCGTGATTCCGGTTCATGTCCACACCGTTGGAGTTTTCTCGTGTGCCGTCCTCGTGCCCGTCCGGATTGACCGAGGGCTGTATCCAGATTTCCCGTGAATTCACGAGGTTGGTGACCTGTGTTACGGATCCGTAATTGGTGGTCAGATACTCGATCATCAGCCGCATCAGTTCGAACGACATGTATTCATCGCCGTGAATGTTGCCGATCAACCGGACTTCGGCTTCGTCGGTTTCATCCGTGTCCGGATTGTCCGTGATCTCCATGACATAGATCGCCCGGCCGTCCGTCGAGTTGCCGATATTGTGAAGGCGGCAGATCGAGGAGTACGTCGTTGCGGTCGACTGCATGAAGCTCACGAGATTCGCGTAGGACATCCAGCGTCCGCCCATCGCCGCACGACGCTCGGCGGCACGATCCCGGCTGTCCCGGTAGAGCACCTCGACACGGTATCCCAGCGCCACAATGCGATCGTACTGTTCGGGCAGAACGAGAGCGCGCGCCCGGGTCGGCTGAACATCTTCAAATGCGACGACCAGTGCGCGCAGCACCGGATAGGCCTCGGCGCGATCGGAATAGTCGATATGCACCACCATGTGCGGCCCGATCGCCGAAACGGCAAAAGTTGAGAACAACATGACCAGAACAACAGCCGGAATCCGGTTCTTCATGTGCGCCTCCCAGATGTGCATTCCTGTATGCCCCCCTCGAACGCCTCGGGCGAGATGCAGTATACGCCGGTGATGGAAATCTTCAAATGGGGGAGCGGTGCGATGTCTGAAACCGATCAGGCACCGAATTCGGAGGGATGGATCTGCAGCAGATATCGAGTGAACAGTCGATTCCTGAGCAGCCCGGATCGGGATTCCTTCTGATACAGCACAAAGCGATCTTCAAGGAGTTCCAGATCAGGAAACAAAACCTTCAATTCGCCGTTCTGGATTTCGTTCAGAACGCAGTATCTCGGGACAAATGCCACTCCGATGCCTTCCCGCGCCGCCGTGATGATGCCGCGCACGTGATTGATCGGGACCAATCTGCGGAATGTCGGTCGGCGGTCCTCCGGTATCGTCAGACAGAAGTTGTTCCACCAGGTAAGCGCCTGATCCATCGATAGAATCGTGCAGTTTTCGAGCTGATCGAGGGTCGTCGGTTTGTATTCGGAGAAATATTCCTTCGAACATACCACAACATATTTTTCGCGGAACAGCGGCGTTTTTTTCAGCGATGGCAGCGCATGTTCCTTGCAGTCGATGATGATGTCCAGGCGATCTTCCATGAGGCGGGATATCAACTCGTGATGCAGCTCGAAACTCATCTCGATCTCAGGATGTGACTCCATGAATGCTCGCATGTGCCGCATCAGAATCGTGCATCCGAACTCGACGGTCGCCCCGACCCGGAGCTTTCCGACGGATGTGCCTTTCCGCGCCGCGATCTCTTCGACAGCGGATTCGATCGCACCGAACAGGCGCTCACACGCAGAAAAAAGGCATTCCCCCTCATCCGTAAGAAAAAGTGCCCGGCGAGTCCGATGAAACAATGTCGCTCCGATTGTCTGTTCCAGCTTCCGGATCGCATGGCTGACCGCCGATTGCGTGCGGAACAGCTGTTGACCGGTCCGGGTGAAACTTCGGGTGCGGGCGAGCACGAAAAACATTCGGAGTTGCTGGAGATCCAGATCGTCGATCATATTATGAATGTAGTTCATGATATCTGTGAATACAATGAATTTCTTTCAGATGATGGGGTGCATTATGATTGCGTTTCGGAGGATATTTCTCATGAATACGTCAACGATGATCGTATCGAAGGAATCGGTTCTGCGGGATCTGGGGCTGGATGTTCACAATCGGGGTGGATTCTGTGGTTCGTGGATTGGTTCCGGCAAGCCGCAGTTGATCATCACGCCGGTCGATGGGACTGAACTGGCGGATGTCGGTACGGTCACGGCTGATGAGATGGGTTCGATCATTTCGAGGAGTCATCAGGCCTTTCGTGAATGGAGCTTGGTTCCGGCGCCGATGAGGGGGAGGCTTGTCCGGGAACTGGGGCTGGAGATTGCGAAGAACCGGGATCCGCTGGCGCGTCTGATCACGATGGAAATGGGCAAGAGTTATCGGGAGGCGCAGGGTGAGGTTCAGGAGATGGTGGATGTGTTTGATTTTGCGACGGGATTGAGCCGGCAGTTGTATGGGTTGACCATGCCCAGCGAACGTGCCGGGCATCGGCTTCAGGAGCAATGGCATCCGCTGGGTGTCGTGGGTGTGATCACTGCGTTCAATTTTCCGATGGCGGTCTGGAGCTGGAACGCGGCACTCGCGCTGGTTTGCGGTGACACGGTGCTCTGGAAGCCGTCGTCGAAAACACCGCTGTGTGCGATTGCGTGCACGCGGATTGCGGAACAGGTTCTGGTTCGCAACGGATATTCCCCCTCCATCTGTGCGCTCGCGGTCGGTCCCGGCCGATCGATCGGCGATTGTATTTCGAAGGATCCCCGAATCGCTCTCGTGTCCTATACGGGTTCAGTATCGTGCGGACGGGAAGTCGGTCTGCGGGTTCAGGAGCGGTTCGGCAGGCATATTCTGGAACTCGGCGGGAACAACGCGGTCATCGTCAGCCACCACGCGGATCTCGATGTCGCGTTGAAAGCCGTGTATTTCGGTGCGATCGGCACTGCGGGGCAGCGATGCACGAGCACGCGACGGGTCATTGTGCATGAATCCGTCCATGGGGAGTTCATTGCGCGTCTCGCAGGCATGTATGACAGGACGCCGATCGGAGACCCCTTTGATTCGCGGAATCTGATGGGTCCATTAGTGGATGAGCGGGCGGTGTCGGCCATGATGGGTGCGCTCGATGCGCTGGTCAGTCAGGGCGGAAGGATCATCCAGGGCGGCAATCGGCTTGCGTTGGAGGGGGGCTGTTATGTCACTCCGTGCATGGCGGAGGCCGACAATCGGATGCCGATCGTTCAGGAAGAGACATTTGCGCCGATTCTGTATGTCATGACATATCGTTCCATCGAGGAAGCGATTGCGCTTCAGAACGGTGTGCCGCAGGGTCTGAGCAGCTCGATCATTTCCAACGACATGAGCGAGACGGAGTTGTTCATGAGTGCGTGCGGGAGTGACTGCGGGATTGCCAATGTGAATACCGGCACGAGTGGAGCTGAGATCGGCGGAGCGTTTGGTGGTGAAAAGGAGACCGGTGGCGGGCGTGAGAGCGGTTCGGATGCCTGGAAGGCGTATATGCGCCGTCAGACGAACGTGATCAATTACAGCCGGCAGTTTCGACTGGCACAGGGCATCGCATTTTCTCAATGATGCCGGCGCAGGGTATTCGCAACCAGAAGCAGTGAAACAAAGAAGATCAATACCGTTGTTGAGATCGTTCCGGAGGCTGGAACGGCAGCAGGAGGAGTCGGTGTGGCAGTGGCCGGGCAGAACGTGAAGATTCCCTGATTGATGTCAAAATCGAGCAAGTCTCCGGACAGGTTTCCGGCAAGCAGTCCAAATGTCTGTCCTGAAGAACATGTATCACACTGAACTGTAAATCCGAGCAGAACCAAACTACCCGTCGAACCCGCCGATACGGGAGATGACGCGGTACCGGAAATCTCGATCTGTCCTGCGGCGACCTGATTGCAGGAAAATGTGTTCCACCCGCCTGCCGGTGCAAATGTCCCGGCGTTGTACTGATCATTGTATGAGAGCGCAGAGGAATTGAAATACAGCCTGAATTGGAATGAATCGACTGCCGTTTGAGGATTTGTTGCGAACACGCGAACAACAATCACGTCTTCCGCGCATCCTGAAACATTCTGGACCAGCAACAGATCATGCATCGGTGTGCTGGTCGGCGTCGGAGTTGGAGGACAGAATGTGAAGTCTCCGTTATCTACGGTAAATCCGCTGATATCGCCAGCCAGATCGAACAGCGTGAGCGGGAAAGTCTGACCGTTCGAGCAGGACGAACAAAGAACGGAAAAGTTCAGCAGGATCAGACTGCCGCTGGATCCCGACGGGATCGCGGACATGCTGAACATGGAGATAGAAAGCTCTCCGGGGGAAGTTTCATCGCAATTGAACATGGTCCATCCTCCGAGAGGTATCAATGTTCCCATGGAGTATGATGAGAAATCCAGGGCCGAAGGATCGAACGACAGATAGAGGTTAGCGCTATCGACAGCGAACGAAGGGATATCGATTTCGACTGAAGCCTGAATCGTTTCGGATGTGCATCCCTGTGTATCGGTAACGGAAATGATGTTCGATGGGTCGGGTGTCATCGTCGGTGTGCGGGTCGGGGTCGGAGAAGGCGTGAGCGTGGGTGTCGGTGTCCGGGTCGGGGTAACGGTTGCCGGGCAGGTGTAGGTGAAGACGCCGTTATCCACTGTGAAGCCAACGAGGTCATCCACGAGGTTTGTCAGAGTCATCCCGAACGTCTGGCCGTTCGTGCAGCTTCCGCATAAGATTGTGAACGTCACGGTCACCAGACTTCCATTAGATCCTGCTGGAATTGAACTCATGGTAAAACCGCCGACAACGACCAGACCGGCTGTGGAGCCATTGCAATTGAACATGGTCCAGCCCGGATTCAGCGTCCCCTGAGAACAGGACTGATATTGAAGGGCCGAAGAGTCGTAGTTCAGTCGCAGACCGAAGCCGTCGACTGGCGTCGTTGAGTTCGCCATCATGATCGTCACGGTGACGGTGTCGCTCGTGCATCCGCTCGTGTCGGAAACAGTCAGCGTGTTTGCATGGGCCTGCTCGAACACCAGTACCATGCACAGAATCATTATAATCGGGCATGTTGATCGGATCATATTGCAACCTCCGGATAAAGGGTGATCACAATCATCAACACATGGGGAACTTCTTAATGTTATATGAAGAATGACCTGAAGGCAACAGTCGCTTCTTGACTTGAAACCCGATCCCCGCTAGCTTCTCGAAGAATCCGGTTCCCCTCGGAACCCTTTTTCGAGAGGTGATTCATGGCCAAACCCGAACAGACCGCCATCACTCCGATTCGTTCAGTCGACTATCCCGAATGGTACCAGCAGGTCGTCCGCGCAGCCGACCTGGCCGAAACATCCGCCGTCCGCGGCTGCATGGTCATCCGCCCGTGGGGATATGCGCTGTGGGAAAACATCCGCAGGGAACTCGATCGCCGTTTCAAGGCAACCGGGCACGTCAACGCCTACTTCCCTCTCTTCATCCCCGTCAGCTTTCTCGAAAAGGAAGCCGAACACGTCGAGGGCTTCGCCAAGGAATGCGCCGTCGTTACCCATCACCGTCTCGAGGCCAAACCCGGCGGTGGTCTGCAACCCGCGGGTGAACTCGAAGAACCCCTCGTGGTGCGCCCGACGTCCGAAACGATCATTGGTGCAGCCTACGCAAAATGGGTTCAGAGTTACCGGGATCTGCCGATCCTGATCAACCAGTGGGCCAATGTGGTGAGATGGGAAATGCGCACGCGTCTGTTCCTGCGGACCACCGAGTTCCTGTGGCAGGAAGGCCATACCGCGCACGAAACCTGCGACGAAGCGTGGGATGAAACGATCCGCATGCTCGAGGTATACAAGGCTTTCGCGGAGGAATGCATGGCGATGCCGGTCATTACCGGCGAGAAATCCGAAGGCGAGCGCTTCCCGGGGGCCGTCAACACGTTCTGTATCGAAGCGATGATGCAGGATCGCAAAGCGCTCCAGGCCGGCACCAGCCATTTCCTGGGTCAGAATTTCGCCAAAGCCTCCGGGATCCAGTTCCAGTCGCGCACCGGCGACCGGGAATACGCCTGGACAACCTCCTGGGGCGTCTCGACACGCCTCATCGGAGGCATGATCATGGCGCACGCCGACGATAACGGCATGATCATTCCACCCCGGCTCGCCCCCTCACACATCGCCGTGCTGCCGATCATCCGGGATGAATCCGAACGCGCCGCGGTCGAACCGTTCTGCCGGGATCTCGCAGACCGCTTACGCTGCCTCACGTATCACGGCTCGCCGGTCGAGGTCGAGTTGGATCTTCGTGAGATGAACGCGGGCGAAAAGAGCTGGCAGTGGATTAAAAAAGGCATCCCCGTGATTCTCGAGATCGGGCCGCGCGATATCGCCAATGACTCCGTGTTCGTCTTCCGGCGGGACAAGACCCGGAAGGAGCGCTATGGCATGCCGCGTGAGGGGTTTCTCGCATCCGTTCCCGAGTTGCTCGATGACATCCAGCACATGCTGCTCGAACGCGCCCGCGCATTCCGCGATCAGCACATCCGCACCATCGACACACGGGAGGAGTTCACGGCCTTCTTCACGCCTCAGAACGCTGACAAACCCGAGATCCATGGCGGGTTCGCCCTGTCGCACTGGTGCGGATCCGCGGCTTGCGAAGACGCGATCAACGACGCCTTGTCCGTAACAATCCGGTGCATCCCCTTCGACTTCGGCCCCAAAGATACCGGCACCTGCATCCAGTGCGGCAAACCCAGCCCCCAACGCGTCATCTTCGCCAAGTCATACTAAAAGCAGCGCCGGGCCTCCGTGCCCGGCGGCACATACATAGCTGGGTCTTATACGGCCTCCGCGCCCGGCGGCACATACATAGCTGGGTCTTATACGGCCTCCGTGCCCGGCGGCAACATATAAGCAAGAACGCTAATGGGCCTCCGCGCCCGGCGGCACATACATAGCTGGGTCTTATACGGCCTCCGTGCCCGGCGCAAAAGACAACACAAACCCCTATCGGACCGGCGGCAACGTAAAACAAAGAAAACCGAACGCTATATAAACAGCAGCGCCAGCACCAGAGTGATCGTCGAGAGCAGTTTGATCAGGACGTGAATGGAAGGGCCGGCGGTATCTTTGAACGGGTCGCCGACCGTATCGCCGACGACGGACGCCTTGTGGGTATCCGATCCTTTCCCGCCCAGGTTACCCATCTCGATGTACTTCTTGGCGTTGTCCCAGGCGCCGCCGCCGTTATTGAGGAACGTGGCCATGAGAATACCGGTGATGGTGCCGACCATCAGGAACGCAGCGACGCTTTCCGCTCCGATACCGATCATTTTAAATGAGAGTCCGACGACGATCGGCATCAGGACCGCGAGGAGTCCCGGGAGCACCATTTCCTTCAGAGCGCCTTTCGTGGCGATATCGACGCAGCGGCCATAATCCGGTTTATCTTCGCCCTTGAGAATTCCCGGTTTTTCTCTGAATTGAGCGCGCACATCTTCGATGATGTAAGAGGCTGCTTTCCCGACCGCGCGGATGGCGAGACCGGAGAACAGGAAGACGAGCATGGCGCCGAGAAGGGCTCCGACGAACACTTCCGGTTTGGCGATATCGACCGCGGTGAGATTCAAGCCGTAGTTGCGGACCTCATCGAGATAGGCGCTGAAGAGGAGGAAGGCGGCGAGAGCGGCGGAGCCGATGGCGTAGCCTTTGGTGAGCGCTTTCGTGGTGTTGCCGACTGCATCGAGACGATCCGTGCGTTTCCGGATCGATTCGGGCTGCCCGCTCATTTCGACGATGCCGCCCGCGTTATCGGTGATAGGCCCGAAAGTATCCATGGCCAGGATGTATGCCGCCGAGGCCAGCATGCCCATGGTCGCGACCGCCGTGCCGAACAGCCCGGCATGCGGGAAACCGGACATTTTACCGAGATAGTATGCTCCGAGAATCGCGATCGAGATCACGATGACGGGGAGTGCGGTGCATTCCAGGCCGACCGAGATCCCCGTGATGATGTTGGTTGCAGGTCCGGTCTTGCTCGATTCCGCGATCGACTGAACCGGCCGGTATTTGTATTCGGTGTAATACTGCGTGATGTAGACGAACGCCACCGAGGTCAGGATGCCGATGATGCCGGCGCCCATGAAGTAGATCCATGCATGGGGTGCGGAGTCGTGATACAGAAGCCAGCGGGCGGCGATCCCGAAACCGATCATCGCGAGAACGACGGTCAGGTAGTATCCGCGGTTCAAACCCTTGATCGGATCCTCGTCTTCTTTGATCTTGACGGAGATGACTCCGATGATCGAAGCCAGGATACCGAACGCGCGGGCGACCAGCGGGAAAAGCATGACGCCGATGATCCATGCCGGGTTCGCATCGGGAACCGTCTTGGCCATCACCGCACCCAGAATCATCGCGCCGATGTTTTCGGCTGCGGTCGATTCGAACAGGTCTGCGCCGCGGCCCGCACAGTCTCCGACGTTGTCTCCAACAAGATCCGCGATGACCGCGGGGTTTCTCGGGTCATCTTCCGGAATCCCGCTTTCCACTTTTCCCACGAGATCCGCTCCGACATCCGCCGCTTTGGTATAGATGCCGCCTCCGAGTTGGGCGAAGAGTGCGACGAATGAAGCGCCGAACCCGTAGCCGACGATCAGAAACGGGATGTGGAGGGGATCGACGGCGGTCGTGGACTTGACCAGCGCGTACAGTCCGCCGACGCCGAGCAGGCTCATGGAAACCACGAGGAGTCCGCTGACTGCGCCGCCCCTGAGAGCGATCCGGAGTGCGTCATTGAGACTGTTCAGGGTGGCGGCGGCCGTCCGGATATTGCTCCGGATGCTGATCCACATGCCGATGTAGCCGGCGATCAGCGAACACACTGCGCCGAAGACGAACGACACGGTGATCCAGAAGGCCAGACCGACCGATGAGGACACCGGATCGAACTCGCGGTGTTCCCGCATGAAGCCGTATCCGAGGAACAGAACGGCGGCGAACAGGGCGGCCAGGATGATGATGGTCTTGAACTGGCGTCTCAGGAAGGCTTCCGCGCCTTCCTTGATCGCATTCGAGATGACCTGCATTTCCTTCGTGCCTGTGCTTTTCCCGAGCACCCATCGGGCCAGAAACCATGCGGCTGCCAGGCCGAGCACGCTGAAACCAATAACTATACTCAAAAGAATGTGTTCGCTCATCGATGACTCCTTCTCATAACAGACACACCGTTTTGCGCGGCAGAGTGAACGCTGGCCTGTTGAATCCCTGAGGCGTGACTGTACATGAAAACGGGTTGCCGGGGCAAGCCGTTATTTTCAACGCTTACCGGTCACTCGAACCGGATGTCGGACTCCTGTGTGATCCGCAGCACGGACTGCTGGCGGAACATTGTCTTGTACCGGTCGATGATCTCGGAAATCTTCCGGTCCGTTTCCCCGCTGTCCGGATACACGATCAGGATGACCTTGGATGGTTCGGTGAGGATCGTTCCGGTATCGCTCTTCCACTGTCCGTCCGCGTCCCATGAGGTGAATCCGTCCGGAAAGCGGGGTGTCACGACGGTCTCGAGGAACCGATTCCACTCGTCGTCCGTCACCCGCCCGTCGCCTTCGATCGATCGTCCGAAAATCAGCTCGGTTCTCAGCCAGGCCCGGCCGGAAAGATCAGCGTCCGCAGGCCGTGTTGATCGCGATGCGGGGTGGACGCATCCGAGGATCAGCGTGAACGCGACCAGCAGACAGAAAAGCCGTCGGCGGCAGGCCGACGGCTGGATAAACATTCGTTGCATGGGATTACAGCGTGGTGAGAATCTTCCGGAAACGTTCGATCGCCCAGTCGAGTTCGTCTTTGGTGATCACCAGAGGCGGCGCGATCCGGATGATGTTGACATGGGTTTCCTTGCACAGGATGCCTTCCCGCATGAGCGCTTCGCAGAAACGGCGGGCACCGCCGGCGGATTGCTTCAGGACGATCCCGACCCACAGCCCCTTCCCGCGGTATTTCTCAACGTGCGGGCTGTTGATTTTCCGGAGTTCCTTCATGAGGTAATCCCCGAGTTCCGCGCTGCGTTCGACCAGTTTTTCCTCGACGAGCACCTTGAGGGACTCCCGGGCGACAGCGGCTCCGAGCGGTGCGCCGCCGTAGGTCGAACCGTGATCGCCGGGTTTGAACACGCCGAGAATTTCTTTTGAGGAGAGAACGGCAGAAACGGGAACCGTGCCGCCCGAAAGTGCTTTTCCGACGATGACCATATCCGGTTTGACGCCTTCGTGATCGCAGGCGAACATCCGGCCTGTGCGACCCAATCCTGACTGGATCTCGTCCGCGACGAACAGGACATTGTGTTTCTTGCAGATATCGAACGCGTTCTTCAGGAATCCTTCGGGAGGCACATCCACGCCGCCTTCGCCCTGGATCGGCTCGACCAGAAACGCCACTGTGTTTTTCGTGATGGCTTTTTCGAGCGCTTCGGCGTCGCCGTACGGAATGATTTTGAATCCCGGGGTGAGGGGGCCGAAGGTGTCCTTGTAGGCGGGTTCCGTCGAGAACGACACGATGGTGATTGTCCGTCCGTGGAAGTTGTTTTCGCAGCAGATGATTTCGGCTTTGTCCGCTTCGACGCCCTTGATCCGGTATCCCCAGCGCCGGACGGTTTTCACGGCGGTTTCGACGGCTTCAGCGCCGGTATTCATCGGCAGGATCATTTCGTAACCGAACAGTTCGCAGGCTTCCCGGGCCAGCATCGGCCACTGGTCGTTGCGGAAAGCGCGGGAGGTGAGGGTCACCTGGTCGGCCTGGTCTTTGAGCGCCTGGATGATCCGGGGATGGCGATGGCCCTGGTTGACGGCGGAGTATGCCGCGAGGAGATCCATGTATTTTTTGCCCTCGACGTCCCATACCCAGACGCCTTCCGCCCGGTTGATCACAACATCCAGGGGATGGTAGTTGTGCGCGCCGTAACGGTCCTCGATATCCATGAACTGTTTAGCTGTCATCGTCATAAAAACCTCCTATGTGAAACCGGACGGTCATCCGACCGGAACGAGTCGCGGCGATTGTAGCGGTTTAAAAAAAATAAACAACCCCGGGTGAACTCTGCGAGTTTTATCATCAAAAGATCGGCGCCATCAGCAACCTGATCACATTCTGAAACTTGGATGATAGGGTGATCTGTTCCATCGATCACCCCCATGACCTGTAAAAATAGTATCGATAACAAAATCGTTTGTTTCATTTCCCGAACTCGAAACCAGTCTGGTAACGGGCACCGGTATCCTCTATACTTCAAACGCACAGGAGATCTTCCATTTTATGGCAAGAACCCCAAACAACGTCGTTCTGTTCTTCCCCGAGTTGCTCGAAAACCAGAACCCCCTGCTCGTTCCCCTCGAACTCCTGTCGCTCGCGCCCCCCCTCCTCTCCGCCGGCTTCGACGTCCGGATCCTCGATGAACGACTCGAACCCCTCACCACATTGAATCTCAAAGCCGAACTCGCCCGGGCGATCTGCGTCGGCATCAGTATCCGCCCCGGCGGGCAGGTGTTTCGCGGCTTCCGGTTCGCCAGGGCGGTGAAGGCCGTCCGTCCCGATCTTCCGGTCGTCATGGGCGGCTGGTTCCCCTCCATCGTTCCCGAACGCGTGCTCGCGCACCCGGCGGTCGATTACGTCGTCACGGGCGAAGGCGAAACAGCGTTTCTTGAACTGGTGAACGCGCTGTCCTCCGGTCGGTCCGTCGACGGAATCCCGGGGATCGCACGCCTGCACAACGGGCGATTCGAGCACGCTCCGCCCATCCCGTCGAGTCACATCGCGTCGTCGCCCTGCCCCGCCTACCATCTGCTCGACATCGAACGCTACATCGGGCGGGAACGCGAATTGAGCTACATTTCGAGCAAGGGCTGCACGGGGACCTGCAAGTTCTGCGCGATTCACTGCGGGTATGCGGATCAGTGGCACCCGCGTCCGTCCGGCACGGTCATCCGCGACATCACGCAACTCGTTCGCACGTATCACCTCAGGCGCATCCGTTTCGTGGATGCCAATTTTTTTGCAGATGAGGAGCGTGTGCGCGCCATCATGGACGGATTCATCCGGGAGGGCCTCGGGATCGAATGGCAGGCGCCGGGGCGTGCGGATCAGCTCAATGCCCTGTCGGACGACACCTGGGATCTGCTGCAGCGAGGCGGCTGCCGGCGGATCGAGGTCGGTGCCGAAAGCGCGACGCAGCGGATTCTGGACGATATGGACAAAGGGATCACTCCGGACGATATCCGGACGTTTGCGGAAACAACGCATCGATACGGAATCGCCGGCATTTTCAATTATATTCTCGGGATCCCGGGCGAAACCCTGGAGGATCTCAGACGGACAATCGACGCCATCCATGCTCTGCGACACGATTACCCCGATTCGACATTCGCCATCTATCGCTTTTCACCCATTCCCATCACCGAACTTTACGCCCCGCTGCAGGGCGCGCCGCCGGGCGAAACGGATCCGGAATCGATCGAACAATACAAGATCTACCGCCTGACGCCGGATCAACCCTGGCTCGAACGGCATCAGGCCCGGATCGTCGACATGATTTTTTACTTCTATCTCCCGTTCTCGCTCCGCATCTCCCGCGCCTCGCCGTCCCCCGTCGCACTCCTGAAGCATCTCCTCATCCGCTGCGCACGCGTCCGCATCCGCCGGTTCGATTTCCGTTTTCCGTTCGAATGGTGGCTGCTCCGGATCGGCACCCGTGTCGGACTGTGCAATCCTCAGCGGTTCCGTCAATGGGCGCAGTCGTGAGTCGGGTACGGGACTGGGTAGATTCATGGGCGTCTTCAGGCGTCACGCGTGTCCCATGACGCTGTCGATCATTCTTGTCACCTGGAACAGCCGAGACGATCTGCCGGCCTGTTTCGATGCGCTGAGACGATCGCGGGCGGCAGCGGAAGCCGAATGGATCGTCGTGGACAATGCCTCGACGGATGGGACGGCAGACTGGGTCGAGACTTTCGATCCGTCGATCCGTCTGATCCGCCCGGAGGAGAATCTCGGGTTCGCCCGAGCCAACCAGGCGGGTCTTCATGTCGCCTCCGGTGACACGATCCTGTTTCTCAATCCCGACACGATCGCGCTGGACGGCTTTCCCGACGCCATGATCGATGCGCTGAGGGATCCCGGCGTGGGTGCCGCGGGGCCCCGGGCTTTCTGGGACACGGATTGCCGCTTCCTCATTTCATGCCTCAAGACGCCGACTCCTCTCGAACTGTGGATGCTTCATTCCGGCGCATCCCGCTGGATCGATGTCGAGGGGCTGTTTCGGCCGCACTGGGAGATGGACTGGCGGTACTGGGCAGCGGAGGCGGATCCGGTCGAGACCCCCGCGATCGGAGGGGCGTATCTGATGGCGAAGCGCGCGGCACTCGATTCCGTGGGCGGCGGTTTCGATCCCCGTTATTTCCTGGGATACGAAGACGTCGATCTCGGGTTGAGACTCCGCCGGAGAGGCTGGAAACTCCTGTCGGTTCCGACCGCCCGGATCGTGCATTTTCTGGGGAACAGCCGGAGACGGAATGTGGACTTGGCGATCTGCCGATCCTGGAATGCCGGACCGGGCGCGTATCTGCAGGCGCACTACAACGCCCTGCAGGTCCGGAGTGTCACAGCCGCGCTGACGCTCGAGAGCCTCCTGAAGCGATCCTTGAAGCAGCGATTTTCAGACTCGGGTCACACCCCGGAACCGCAGCGACCGATCACGCTGTCCTGGCCGCCGATCGCAGAGAATGTGCTGGTTGAAATCGCCACGACCCGGTGCTTTTTCGACAAGTTCGCGGTTCAATCACCGGGCAGGGGCTCGATCGAAATCCCCGATGATCTCGCCCGGCGTCTCTCACCCGGCCGTCATTTCTTCCGCGTGATCCGGAACCTGGCGGGCTGCCGGCGGATCCATTTTCAGGGGACGTTCGCATGAACGCCGAGACGATCCGGCACATCCGGATGCGACTGGGATGGTTTCGCGCGGCCTGGCTGACGCGACATCCCGGCATCTTCGTCATCGAATCGACCAACCGCTGCAATCTGTCCTGCCGCATGTGCCCCATGCACGGGGTCGGCGACGCGTCGATTCTCCGCCGGGAGCAGGGCGACATGGATCCCGATCGGCACCGCGACCTGATCGACCGGATCGCACGTGTGTGCCCCGAAGCCGTCATCATTCTGCACGGCGCCGGTGAGCCTCTCCTGCATCCCGCCTTCGATGCGCTCATCCAAAACGTCCGGCGGCATCCCGGCCTGACAATCGCATTCCTGACCAACGCGGTGTTGCTTGGCGAGGACTGGTCGGAGCGGCTGCTGGCGCATCGGATCGAGACGATCGGGTTCAGCGTCAACGGGGTGGATCCCGATTCCTACCATGCGCTTACCGGAAAGGATCGATGGCGTGAGGTCATGGAAAACATCGATGGGTTCCTCGAAAGACTCCGTCGCCATCCCCGAGTCCGCATCCGCACCCAGATGCAGATCGTCGACACGCCCCTCATCCGCGATCGGATCGAAGCGTTTGTCCGGCACTGGGCGGGTCGGGTCGACGAGGTTGTCGTTCAGGTCGAGCGCGATGCGACGGGCCGAGGGCTTTCGATCGACTCCGTCGCGGATCCTCTCGCCCGGCGTCCGATCCGAAGATCCCCCTGCCATCGTCTCGCGGAACCCCTCACCATCGCATGGAACGGGGATGTGCATCTGTGCTGCGAGGTCTGGCACGGGGAAAAACGCCTGGGAAATGTGTTTGAAGAGCCTCTCGACAGCGTGCTTTCGAGACAGCGGGAGGTTGTCCGGCTGCATCGGACGTTCCGGGCGGATGCGATCGGGGTGTGCCGGGGGTGTCTGGCGCGGGAGGAGACACGGATGGCGGTTCGGAGGAGGGGGGAATGGATCGAGACGCGGTCGCCGGTGTGGAGGCGGTACCGGCGTCTGGGCTGAATCGATCCGGTTTATCGGAGACGTTACTGCGGTCGCAGGCGGATGGTGGCGTCGAGAAGCATGCGGCGTGCGGCGGCGGAGCGCGGGATCCGGTGATGGAGTGCTTTCTGGATCCAGTGGAGCAGCAGGCGATTCAGGTAGCGGTATCGAGGCAGCCGATAGCAATAGTAATACAGGAAAAACAGGAGCCGGATGAGTGCGGAATGCCGGTGGGCGGCCAGGAAGCGGATGACGGGCGGTGGCAGTGTCTGCGTCGAGGCCGTCAGGAAATTCAGGTAGGTTCGTTTGTAGGCATAGTATTCGCGTCGGTAGACATCGCCGGTCGAAACGGCCTCGATGCCCTCCCGAACGGCTTTTGCATGGAGTCGCGAGCCGGGATAGACCATCAGCGACAGGCAGCTCAGGTGGAAGGGACGCGGGATGCGGTTGAGGAGATCCAGCGTCTGCAGGGAATCCGATTCCGATTCCCAAGGGTTGTCGACGATCACGTGATAGTGACGGTCGCGGACCCGGTGACGCGCGGCATGCAGCCGGCGGGTGGCCCCCTCGCATTCCGTCACGGACAGGCTCCGATCGAATATCTCGCGGCTCACCCGTTCACTGCCGGTCTGCAGGCCCATCTGGAAACCGATCAGTCCCGCATTCGTCAGCATCCCGACGGTTCGCTCATCGGCTTCGCTCGAATGCAGATTGCAGAAAAACGGCAGACCGATTTCAGTCCGGTAGAGCGTGCAGAAGGCCTCGAGCCATTCCGGAGGCGAACACAGGAACGAGTCGTCCCAGAATGCGAACGAGCTGATGAAATGGTAGGTTTCGAGCGCCTGGCGGACTTCGTCGAGCACGTTCCGGACCGATCGGCGGCGGACCCGGGAGCCTGCGCAGGCTGTGCTGAGCGTGTCGTTGCAGCAGAAGGTGCAGCGTCTGGGGCATCCCCGTGAGGTCATGATGAAATGGATGCCGATATTGGCATAGATATAGTTCCGCATCAACTCCTGCGTCATCGGCAGGAGCCGTCCCCGGTGCAGAATCAGGTGATCGGCGATCCGGTGATCCTGGAAGGGGATGCCGTCGAGATTCTCGGTTTTGATCGGTTTCGGGCCGCGAACGACCGTGCCGTTGCGTCGGCCGATGATACCGGGGGGCGGGTCACCGGCAGCTCCCGATTTCAGAAACCCGAGATAGTCGACAATGGTCTGTTCGGCTTCGCCCACGCACACCCAATCGGTGTGATCGATGCAATCGTCCGGAGCGCAGGTCGGATGAACCCCGCCCCAGATGACCGGAATGCCATGCGTTTTTCTGAAATGTCCGGTCAGGCGTATGGCCCGGGTCAGGTGATTGCTCATGAGCCCCAGACCGATGGTGTCGGGTTGTTCCGATCGGATCCAGTCATCGAGTTGCTTCAGTTCCGCTTCCGTTTCGGGTTGATCGAAGTTCCGAGTCAGAAAGAGCATGTTCGATGTATGTCCCGCGGCGCGGACGGCTGCGGACACATGCCGGGCTCCCATGGCGGGCATGGCGTTTTCAAGGACGAAAAGAGCAACCTTCATGATGCCTCCATGGGGTCAGATCCGGGCATATCGCATGATTCGCCGGGCCCGGATGCCGCGATTTCGTGATGATCGCAGCGCGAGTTGCAGGCGGACGAATTTGGTCAGGTTGACGGAGAGTTTGCGGATCGAGACGAAATAGGCGAAATAGAACAGATAGAACGACGCGCGACCGGTTCGGGTGTGCCGTCGTGCGATCCAGAAGCGGATCCAGCTTTGCGGAGTATGCGGGATCGAGCGGAGCAACCGGTTCAGATACGATCGGGAATACCGGCAGCTTTCGCCGCGCGAGATCAGGTCGCCCTGGCGCGTATTGATCCCCTCATCCCGTGCCCGGCGGGTCAGTTCGGTGCCGGGGTAGAACAGCAGCGGAAAGATGGTCAGCTCGAAGTTCCGCCTGAAACTGTTGACGAGTTCGAGCGTTTGAACGGTATCGGATTCCGTTTCGAACGGGTTGTCGACGATGATGTCGAAGTAGCGCGAGACCGTCGGGGCTTCGGCATCGAGCATGGATGTGCTTTCGAGGATCTGTTGGTTCGTCGTGCCGCGTGCGAAGATCCCGTTGGCGATCCGCTCCGACCCGCTCTGGATACCCATTCCCACGCCCGTCAGGCCGGTCTCGGTGAGCATCTCCATCATCCCCGGCCGCACGTGCCCGGGATGGATTTCACAGAAAAACGGCAGGCCGATATTCGTCCGATACAGGTCGCAGAAGCGTTCGAGCCACTCCTGCGGGGCGGAAATGAACAGGTCGTCACCGATCATCATGCCCAGCACATCCGGGAACCGTTCGACGGCATCCCGCATTTCGGCGATGACGCGTTCGGGCGAAAAGCGTCTCACGAAGGGGCCGGTGCCGAGTGATTCCAGTGCGGAGTTTGCGCAGAACGAGCATCGGTGCGGGCAGCCCCGTGTTGTGAGGATCGGGTGAATCCGGGCGATGTGCGGGAGATGCTGCATCATGCGATCCCGTGTGAGGGGACGGATTGCGCCTCCGTCGAGGATGAGGTGGTGGTCGAGGCGATAATCCGGGAGGGGCAATTGATCGAGGTCTTCGATGCGGGGTGCGGGCTGGGGAGGCAGCCATCCGTGGTTCGAGCGGACTGCGATTCCCGGAATGCCGTTGATGGTGTGTCCGTTATCGAGGGCGTTGAGGAGTTCGGAGAGGGGGTGTTCGCCTTCGCCGGCGCAGACGTAATCGACGCAATTGGGGGTATCGCCGAGGCAGAGGGAGGGGTGCAGCCCGCCCCAGATGACGGGGACATCGAGAATGGATTTGATGGCGCGGGTCAGGCGGATGGCGCGTGCTGCGTCGCAGAACATGAGGCTGATGCCGACGATGTCGGGTTGGTGATTGCGGGCGGTGGCGGTGATGGCGTCGATTTCCGATTTGTAGAGTGACAGGGAGGCATCGACCGGAACGAACAGCATGGTCGTGGTATGGCCTTTCGCTGAGATGGAAGCGGAGAGGCTTCTGAGACCGAACAGGGAGAGGTATTTACCGAGGCCGATCAGGAGGACATTCACCTGCGGGCCTCGGTGTCCTCCTCATCCGCCGCGTACACCTGCCGGTAGGCGTTGCATGCGGGGCAGCCGCTCTGGCGTTGTTTCAGAAAGCGCCCGATCCGTGTATTCGGCATGATTCGCCAGGCATTACAGAATGGGCAGATCTTTCCGATGAACGCCATGATGCGTGTTGACCGGTTGATTTCGGGCGAGGGCACATTGGGGGAATTGGGATCATGTTCCATGTGTGAATCTCCTGTTCCGAGCAGGATATCAGAACTACGCTTTGACGCAATTCCCTCCGTCTGTCTGAGCGGCATCGAGCGCCTGGGCGGTTTTTTCCATGATGAATGCCGGGACTTTTTTGGAATGAGGCATCAGGCTGAGCAGGCCGACGCTGATGGTGACGAAGGGGATACTGGGCGAGAAGCGGTTAGGGATTGAGAGTGCTTCGACCTTTTTGCGGACCTTGTCGGCGACTGCCCAGGCGCCGTCGGAGAAGGTTTCGGCGAGCAGCACGCCGAACTGATGTTCGCCGAATCGAGCGATGATATCGCCGGGCCGGTGGATCTCCTCTTTGAGCAGTTCGGCGATTTTCCGGATGCATTCGGTGGCTTCTTCGCGGGTATATCCGTCGGAGAATGGTTTGAAGTGGTCGATACCGATCATGGCGAGCGACAGGGGGCGTTTTCCGCGGAACGCGCGTTTCCACTCCTTGTCGAGGCTCTTGTCGAAGAAGCTCTGGGTGCTCAGGCCGGTGAGATCGTCCTGGACGTTCTGCTCGGCGATCTGATCGCTCATCTGTTTGACCTGTGATTTCATTGACGCGATATTGCGCATGACTTTTTCGAGGTCGGCTTTTTTGCGGTCGAGCAATTGGGTTTGTTTGGTGAGTGATTCCCGGAGTTCTTTTTCCAGGCGGATCATTTTTCTGAGGCGGCGCTGGAGCAGGAAGAAGCAGACTGCGAGGATCAGGCAGAAGAAAATGACGTACATCCACATCACGCCGGACAGGTCGGAAATGAAGCGATAGATGGTTTGGGTATCCATGGGGGCCTCCTGAGTGAATCGGAAATCTCGATGCTTAAGTAAATTATGCCCGAATGGGGAAAGAAAATCAATGGCGAAGCCCCTGCTCCCTGAGCGTGTCGAAGGGAGCTTTTGGCGAAGCCCCTGCTCCCTGAGCCTGTCGAAGGGAGCTTTTGGCGAAGCCCCCGCTCCCTGAGCGTGTCGAAGGGAGCTTTTGGCGAAGCCCCCGCTCCCTGAGCGTGTCGAAGGGAGCATTTGGCAAAACCCAACTCCTCGCCCGTTCGGGCTGAGCGGTCGGGTCGAGCGGGGTAAATCCCTGCTGCGGTGAGAGTCCCGACCAGTCGAAGCCCAGGAGGCGCGAACACTCACTGAACAAAGCGAGCCGTGGCGCAACAAGCATGCCGTTGAAACAATAGGTTAGCCAGCATCGCACGAGCGACCATGCAGGAAAGCGTGGGTTGCCCTGTATGCGGATAGTACCGCCTTGATTCGTGTGCCTGTTGCTGGCCCAGACAAGAATACAAACCCGAGCTGACCGTTATAGATCGAGTGCATCGCGGTGTCGGCTGGAATTCCAGCTTCGATGCGGCCGAATACCAAGTCCCAGGACTGACCTTGCGGCCGATAATGAAACACACAGAGTGCAGAAGTCGGCGGCAGCGAACGAAGGAGAAAGTCCGCCTCTCCGAACCGAACATGGCGAGTTCCGGCAGTTCCGGCGGACTCGAAGCCGTTATCCGGGTCTAGAAACACGAGTTTGCCATCCAGATCAGAACCGGTAAGGTCTTGCCAGTACTGCGCTCTGCGCCAGCCAAATCCGAACTCCCGCTGCGGCTCGAATACTTGAACCGGAAACGCCGGAAGACCTTCGATTGCACCGAGACCCGCGATTCTCTCCAGTTCGCGCGGTTCGGTGCGAAGACCCTCGACAAAGCGCAGGATGGCAGGATGGCAGGGAAACCGCGCAGCAGGTGTCTTTCCGTGAGACAAGTGCGCGTCATCCGGCGTACGCATGGGCACGACAACTAAGCCAGCAAATCGGGGAACTGCGCCGGTGACAACCTGATGCAGAAGATCCCACTTGAAAGCGTCACGGCTGTCGCCAAGAAATTGCATCCTCATTTCATGTACCCTCCATCGCTTAATCTCTGCGAGACGCCAAGCGGATCGGCTGCTGGAGCGATCCGTTAAACACCTGTTGCGTATCGAGCTGTGGAACACTAATAAATTTTGTCGATTTAATTTCAACTCCGAATCCGTTGTTTCCACGAAGGACTAACTTGTAAGATGCGCCCGTCATCACAAATTGACTCGGATTCTTTGATATGATCGTCCAACCTGATTGCAGAAACGAAGAGGCGATGTCTGATTCAGGATCAAGAATCAGTTGATCGAGAGTTGTGCTCTTTCCGCGAACTGCATGAATCACCGTTTGCCCGGTCGATAGTTCATTATTTTCAACTTCCGTAAATCCCAGGGAATATTCACCAAGAAACACATTCTCGATCACAAGCGCCCCATGCTTTTCCGAAATTGAGATCGACGGTTCTGAGAATCTGAAGATCCATATAATTAAACCATAGGCAATGACCAAAAATACAAGCGGTGCAACAAATACAATCTTGAGTGTCATTGTAAGATTAATATTTTTCTTATCTCTCATCTTTCTTTTTCTTGTGTCTTCGTGGAGGCGATTTCATGGAGGCGATTGCTCCTCCCTTTTGGCTCCCTATCTGTTTTCCAAGCAAACTGATCAAGTTGATCGGAGGCAGATTCAATGTCGGATAAATTGTTCTTGCGGTGATGCTGGATACCAACTCTCGCACATACGGCATCATGTAAGCCGGTGCCTGAAGTTTGGCAAACTCCTCCAAAGGATACGGAATCTCCAATTCTGAATGAAAAATGGCGAGCATCGTCAGCGAGAAGGTAAATGGTGTCTCACTCTTGTTACTCAAAAACTCGCATGACAATACGCATTGCAAAACCTTCCGTTGTCGCTTCTCATCCATGCTGATCTGATAATGATACGAAGGTAGGATCTCAGGAAGTACTAACGCACCCTTGAAAGCAGGATTGGTCTTGTATGTGAGTTCCAATAAATTGATTCGCTCAAATACGATCCCTGTGTTCGAAGCCGGTTCCATCTCGTCCTTCCAATCAAGCAGCAAAAACCAGAGAATCAACGCGCTCGTCACCGGAATGGCCGGAATATGAAAACGCACCGTCCCTTTGCAATCGATCTCCGGTTTCTTGCCGAACAATGTGATTGATGATCAACATCCGATAGTCCAAGGTCGTTTCTTTCTCGGACCAGGACGACAGTCTATCTGTGAAGATGTCCTCTTTTCCCGATCCCGAGAGCGTTTCAATCGCCTCAACCTCCATTTTCAGGCGAAGCCCCAGTTTGTAAAGATACCTGGCTGCACTCCGCAGAGAGATGTTACGCTTCCCTTTCAGGATCTGACACACATACGATTTGCTCACATTCAGTTTCTTTGCCAGCCGATCCATGCTCAGAGACTTTTCCGCCATATACGATGCAAGTGCTTCCGCAAAATCGATCACGACCCGCTCTTCTTCATAGGTCTGCGGATAGGACGGCTCCAACAGCACCTCATCAAAAAAACTTCCGGCTACATTCTTGCCCATATCAGAACGATCTCCTGTTGATTACATTAATAAACTCGGCTCGAATCGCTTTCGCGCGATGAATGGCTTCATGCTCAAGATGACGCTTGCCCGGTTTGTGAATTCCAAACGCGAGACATAAAAATACAGGCATCCGAGGTTGCTCGCCTCTCAGAAAAAAACAAAACATCCGAGTGACGAGATGGTGTTCTTTGATTTCCCAGATGCCCTCAGAGTTTTCAAGCTGCCTGAAAACTTGTTCGTTGTGAATGATGCCCGATTTCCCGATCGACTGAAAGATTCTTTGATAGGTTGCGATCGCTTGATTTCCCCGCTTATCGCTCGTTCTGATTTCATGCAGGAAATCAGACGCCTCACGTTTTCCATTCTCCCTTTGCGCAAACACAATCATGATCTCTCTGGTTCCCTCCACGAGCAATGACCGGTCATCCCGAACCATCTCATAAAGTTTACTTATAAGTTCATCCTGATTCAAGCGCACTCGATCGAACTCCTTGCTTAAAACGGGTGAAAACAGGACATAACCATTTTAAAATAATACATTTTTTTCCATTCTAACGAATTGCGCCTTTCATTAAGTCGCATTCTGCATGTTGTGTTGTAGGTAACAAACCCCCCAATATCCAGCTTTTAAATCTTACGAATCAGCACTGCTGCTCTTGAATGCACCCGTCTGTTACGAAACTGATCGTTGTTAATCTGGCAAGCAAAATATGATCAGCCGGATCCACTCGCACGCGTCAATCACAAGTGAGTATTTCCGAATACTTACCTTTCATAACTGTACAATCATTTTGTAATCGGTGCAATCACAAACTCCCCTGCATCTTTCAGTCAGATCGATCCCAATGCCATTCCCATTTCCTCCCGAGCCAGCAATCCCCTTGATTACTCCGTCACTTACGAAAAATGTAATTCTCGCCGGATCGGAACCCGCAAACAAAACACCCGCACCGCGCAAACGACTGTAGACGCTGCAATCCCGAGCCCTGGCATTCGTGATGCAATCACCAGTCTCGGACACTCTCTCCGGGAGGTTTGCATGATCGTGCGTCAGAAAATATTCAAATCACTTGTCATTCTGCTGGTCAGCGCGCTGTCGATACCGGTCTTCGCCGGCGCTCCATCACCCACCCCCACTCCGGAGGGAACCCCCCCTCCCTGTCCCACCGGCCGCTGGCAGCGGGCACTCGAGATCGTAAATAGCGCATATACACCCGAACCGATCGACCAGGCCTCCGCACAGGCTCTCCCGGTCGACGATCCCTGGGCCGCACCGGGATCCTGCACGACCGGTCCCGACGGCGCGTGCACGGTGACCGCTTTTTACTATCAGGCGCAATGGGTGGACCTGTCGGTCAGCCGGGACGGATATCATCCCTGGCTGGCTCGCTTTCCCGTCCTGCCGCAGGAAGATTCGATCCGGGTCGAGATGATTCCGACCGAAATTCCCGCAGAATCCCCCACGCCATCCCCCACTCCGACCCGAACTCAGCCGCCGGTCGCAACGGGCACATGGGAACGCGAGGTCACCGTTTTTGACGCATCGACACCCGGCTACAATTGGGTCAGCGGCGCAAACGTCCATATGGACATCAACGGATGGGTCGGAGCATCCGGAGACTGCATGACCGGATCAGACGGACTGTGCAGACTCTATATCATCTACTACAGCCTGAATGACGTGGATATCACCGTGACAAAAGAGGGCTATGAGCCGCAACATGTATGGCAGTCATCGTCACCGTCATTCGACTCCATCGAAATCAGACTGCACCGGATCGCCACGCCGACCCCATGCTGCGATACAACAGGAGTCCGCCTGATTGCACCTCAGAACCCGATCCTGTCAAGCGATGCATTTTATCTCGATCTGGAAATCACCAACGCCCGCCCGGATGTTCTCGAGAATCATCGTATTTTCGTGATTCTGGATGTGGGCGGAATGCTCTTCTTTGCACCGAGCTGGACGCCCGGACCATCCGGGATCGATTCCTACTCGATGAGCATCCCCCGCGGCGTCTATACCCGACGGATCATCGAACCGGTTCCCTGGCCGGACCTGGGGGGCGGCGGTGAGGCGTGGTTCCTGGCCGCCATCACCGATCCCGGAATCACCCGTGTGGTGGGAGAAATCTCGGTGCGGGACGTGGTGTGGTAGAAGCTAAATGTGCGTCTGTCGGCCTCTGTCAGGGTGCCATTGATGCCGGGCAGAGTCCGCCGTCATATCCTCCGTAAAACAGCCCCTGACACTTTCGACACCAGCGCCAGTTGTCCTGACCGTTCTGGATCTGCGTATCATGAGTCAGCACATAATTGAAACTGCCGGTCTGGTCATGATTTCCCCCGGCCGGGCAGGCCCCCGCGCCATTGGCGGCGTAAAAAAGCGATTCGCATTTCCGGCACCAACGCCAGTTGTCCTGCCCGTTTGCGATCTGTGTGTCGTGCGCGAGCACATAATTATAGCTGGGGCCCCGATCGTGCGTTCCGCCCTTGGGGCAGACGCCTTCTGCGTGTCCGCCATAAAACAACGCCTGACACTTCCGGCACCAGCGCCAGTTGTCCTGCCCGTACGGTATCTGGATATCGTGAGCCAGCACGTAGTTGAAACTCTTTCTCCCGTCGTGCGCATTGCCGACGGACACCTCGTCATCGCCCGGTTGCACATGCGGCGTGGCGATCCCCTGTGTGCAGGTGCAGGCGAATCGTGTAATGCCGAAAGAACCAGGGTCGTATGTCGGAGCTTCGAGCGCATTGATATCGGCAAACAGGGACTTCGGGGTTGCGCCATTTTTCAGTCGTGTCAGAAGCGCTTCCCACGACGAAGCGTCAATGCAAGCGTTTGAACGAAGCAACTGAACAATGTTCTCCAGTCCGATCCGGGTGTTCTCCGCGTCATTGTAATAAGCCGCCCAGTGTACGGCCCCCATCTGGTTCCCGATTGCCCAGAGCAGCCTGGCTTGCTGAGCGGTATCCTGCTGAGCCGAAGCGACCGACGGCATTGTCAGCTGAATCATGACGATGACCAGTGACACAATGAAGATGTTCACAATCGTTTCTGATGTCCGGTTGTTCGATTTCATCATTGAGGTTCTCCTTTGATGATTATCGAAACCATCATAAATGCCGGGATGCCGTTCGTCAAAACCAACAGGAGCGTACGCGCGATTGAGCGCTCGATCGTAACCGTACCGGGTCTCCCGGCCACCCGGTCGACGCCTTTCCGCTGGAGTTGCATGCACCGGTGTGCGGGCTTTCCTGTTGACTCTCGTTCTGTCCGGCTGATACACTCTCCAACTTGCTGATGATATCGGAAGAGGCGGTCGTGGATCCCGTCAGGAGGCGCCTGATGACACCTGTTCCAGAAATTCGACGTTGGCCCGAACACGTGAAGATTCTGTTGCTTGCTCTCTGGGGGATTATTCTCATGATCCCATTCAGATGCCTGATGATGTTTCTTGAGTTCCTCGAACCGTTCTATCGCCCGCCCATATGGGTGGCAACACCTGTCGTCGCAATCATGTGGGTAATCTACTGGGGATGGTTCGCACCGGCTCTGTGCGTTACGACATTGCTGGGGATTGTGGAACTGATCTATGATCTCGAAATACTACCATGCCCCCGAAATGCGATCGGATGGCTGCTTCCGGTTGCCTGCTGGTATCTCATCCTGAGCGTCGCATCCAAATGGAAGAAGAGAAAAAAACAATCCGAAATATCGTCATGAGCGTTCGGTGACCCGCCTGACCTGCAAGCGACGATGTTCACCCTGTACGACCACACATCTGGACTTACACGACGACGCGTGATATAAGTCCGGTTGAGTTGACTTAAACGATCGATCCCCAGGAGACGTCCGGCGTGGCTGACTTAAAACCCGACCCGCTCCCCCCTCGCCATCTCGGTACCTGGATCCTCCAGCCCGACGGCTATCACGCATTCATTCCCCGCCCCCTGTCCGCTCACCCGCCACTCGTGTTCGACTCCACGCTCCAGAATGCCCTCTCACGCGCCGATCGCGCCCTGGCACGCCTCGACGGCATCTCCGCGGTCTTGCCGAACCCCGATCTGTTCATCGCCATGTACGTCAAAAAGGAAGCTCTCCTGAGTTCCCAGATCGAAGGCACCCAGGCGTCCCTCGAAGGCGTGCTCGAGTTCGAATCCGATCTGACTCCGCGAGACGATGTCAACGACATCCGCGAGGTCGTGAACTACATCCGGGCACTCAACGAGGGCATCGCGCAACTCACGGCAACCGGTCTGACGCTCGACCTGCTCCGCTCGCTCCACCGGATCCTGCTCGACGGCACCCGCGGCGCCCGGCGGCATCCCGGCGAATTCCGCACGGTCCAGAACTGGATCGGACTGTCCGGCGCGTCGATCGACGAGGCCATCTTCGTGCCGCCGCCCCCCTCGGACATGCTCCCCGCCCTGAACGATCTCGAAGCCTTCATCAACGCCCCCGACGACCTCCCGCCGCTCATCCGCATCGCGCTCATCCACTACCAGTTCGAAACCATCCACCCGTTTCTCGACGGCAACGGCCGCATGGGCCGCCTGCTGATTACTCTCTTCCTGATCGCCCGGGGAATTCTGACCAAACCCCTCCTGTATCTCAGCCTGTTCCTCAAGCGCCGCCGCTCCGAATACTACGATCTTCTCATGCACGCGCGATCGGAGGGGGATATCCTGAGCTGGATCCTGTTCTTTCTGGAGGGGGTCGCGGATACCTCGGCACAGGCGAGCCAGACGGCCCGCGAAATCATCGCGCTCAAAGAGCACCTGTTCAGCCGGTTGTACGAGCATTCGTCGGCGAGCATCTTCGCGGTCAAACTGATCGAGCTGCTGTTCAATCGACCGATCATCAGCGTCAATACCGTGATCGACGCCATGCATCTGTCGAAGGAAGCCGCCAACGAAATGGTCAAACGATTCGAAAAAATCGGAATTTTAAAGGAAATTACCGGAAAACAGCGATACAAGCGCTATTTGTTCCGGGAATATGTCGAAATCATCGCGAAAGGCACGAAATCGACGCCGAATCATGTGCAATGAAGCCTTGAACGTTTTCAGGAGGATGGTGTTCCATGACCGGAATCAGAAAGTGGTGTGTCCTCATGACGATTAGTTTCAGCAGTTTCACAACAGGCGGTTCGGCGCAGACCTCGGCCCGGCAACCGTCGGATCCCCGCTACGCCGACTCCTGGAAACAGGTCAGGCAGCTCGAAGACGACGGGAAACTCAACGAGGCAATCAGCGTCGTATCGAAGATTCTCGAAGACGCCCGGACCGCGCGGCATGTCGAAGACTGGACGCAGGCCATCGTCCGGACGACCCTGCTCAAACAGGGCGTCGACAGCCCGGAAACCGCGCTCCGCTTGCTGATGGACACGCCATGGCCGGACGACCCTCTGTACGGCGCAATCCTCCATGTCGTCACCGCCCACTCGCTGAATCAATACAAAATGGCATACCGCTGGGAGATCTCCAAACGGGAAAAGGTGGTGACCGACGGCAGTCAGGACATCAAAACCTGGACACAGGAACAACTTTCCGAGCGTCTCTGCGCCGAATATGCCGCGGCGTGGGATTCCCGCGATGCGTTGGGACGAGAACCCCTCCACAAATGGCCGGATCTGATCACCCGGAACGGGTACTCTCCCGAGCTGCGCGACAGTCTCCGCGATTTCGTCGCTTATGCCTACGCGTCGGAACTGGCCGATTCCGCGAACTGGACCCCGAGGCAGTCCAACGAACTGTTCAAGGTGGACCTGCCCGCTCTGATCGACGCGCCCGCCCGGATCGACTCGAATGCCCCCCCTCATCCGCTTGTCCGGGCGATCGCGCTTCTGGACGACCATCTGCGGTGGCACGAATCCCGTCATGACCGATCGAATGCCCTCGAAGTCAGACTCGAACGGCTGCGCCTTCTGACGCCTCATCTGAAAAAGAAGGCTCTGGAGAAACGAATCGATGCGCTCCGGCGTCTTTCGGAGGAGTTCGTGGATGTCCAATGGGGATCCGTTGCACAATACGAATATGCGAACGCATTGAACGATGCGGGACGGAAAGCGGAGGCGCATCGGGAGGCGGACAAGGGCGCGACCATGTTCAAAGGATCGATCGGATCCCGGCTCTGTCTGAATCTGATCGCCGGGCTCGAGGCCCCCGATTTTTCTATGGCAACGCTCGATCCGGACCGCCCCGGCGAGGCAACCGTGCGGATCACGCATCGCAACATCACAGAGCTGTCCTTCCGCGCGTTCAAGCTCGATCCGGAAACCCTGCTTCTCAAAGGCAACCGCTGGTCATTCGGTCCCGGGCGGGATCAGATCGAACAGGCGATCTACGGTCAGAAACCCGATGCCGTCTGGAAGGTCGCCCTGAACGATCCCCGGGATTATGCCGATCATCAGTTCGACGCGGATCTGCCGATGAAGGATCCGGGGTTGTACCTGATCGCGGCGTCGATCGATCCGAAGTTCAGTCGGAAGACCAATAAAATCGACACGTTCATGATCAATCTGACGAATATGACGATCGTCCGGACGGAGTATGCGACCGACATGCAGGTTCTGGTGACGGAGAGCGACACCGGGAACCCGGCGGCGGGCGTTTCGATCGAACTGTACGCGCGGGATGCGAAGACTCGCCCGATGACGGCCCGGAAGACGGACAGGGACGGACGCGTCATCATTCCGAAAAGCGATTCTCAGGCACTGATTCTGGTCGCGCGCCGGGGCAACGATGTCGCGCTGGAACCGAATCTGTATCTGTCCGGTCCCGTTAGGGAAACCAGTGAGGAGCAGGAGTTCATCACCACCGATCGAAGCATCTACCGACCGGGGCAGACGGTCTATTTCAAGGTGCTCGCGGTCGAGGGCACCCCCGCCGGACACCGCATCAGAACCAATGCGCGACTGACCGTCCGCCTGCTCGATGCGAATAACGAAGCGATCGCAACCCAGGAATGTCTCACCAACAGTTTCGGCTCGGCTTCCGGGACGTTCTCGATTCCCGCGGGGCGGCTTCTGGGGGACTATTCCATCGAGACTGAAAACGGTGAAACCGGGTTGAAAGTCGAGGAATACAAGCGGCCGACCTTCGAAGTCACGCTCGATGCGGGCCAGGCCGAACTGCAGCTCAACCGGGAAGCGCTCGTGCGCGGCAACGCCGACTACTATTTCGGCGGCAATCTGACCGGCGGCTCCGTCACCTGGACGGTCGAGCGCCGGACGATCATGCCGTGGTGGCTGAACTGGTTCTTCCGGTTCCACCCGATTTCGACCGGTGAACTGAGAATCGGTCAGGGGGAATCGGCGATCGACGAAAACGGATCGTTTGAGATCCGGTTTCTGCCCGAGAGCGATCCGGATGTCGAGAACTTGGAATCGGTGCAGTATCGTTTCGCGATCACCGCGGAGGTGACGGACGCGGCGGGCGAGACCCGTGAGGGGAGACTTTCGGTCAATCTGGGCCATTGCGCCGTGCAGACAACCGTGCTCGGCGCGCGCGATCTGATCCGGGCGGGGCAGGATGCGGAGGTGTCCGTGACCCGCGAATCGCTCGACGGAAGGCCGATGCAGGGCGCGAGCGACTGGGAGCTGGTGCGTCTCGAGGAACCCGCAACGCCTCCCATGCCGTGGGAGCTGGAGGCAACTGTGCCGGAATGGCGGAGAACCCCTCCGAAGGACAAGGCCGAATTGCCTCCGGCGCGGTGGACGGATGAACCGGGCTATGGGCAGCGCCTGCGGCAGTTCAAAGACGGCGAACGCATCCGGACGGGGACGCTGGAGCATCCGGAGAGCGGCAGGGCGATGCTGAATCTGGGCGCGCTGGAACCGGGTGTGTACCGGCTGGTTTCGACGACGAAGGATACGTCCGGGCGGATGGCTCGGAGTCAGTTCGAGTTCATCGTGGCGGCCGAAAAGCGGCTCTATCCGCTGCCCGTTGTGTGTCTGGCCGAGACCGCGTCGATGAAGCTGGGCGAGACGGCGGCGTTTTATGTCGGCTCGGGTTTCGCGGATCAGACGCTGTGGATGGAAATCACCCGGGACAATCGGGTCGTGCGGCGGGAAACGCTGTCGTCGAACAACGGTCTGACACGGTTTGACGTGACGGCGGACGAAACGATGAAGGGCGGATTCGGCATCAGCGTCTATCTGGTGCGCAAGGGCGTGCTGTTCCAATCGTCGCTGCCGGTCTTCGTGCCGTATCACGCCGAGCCGCTCGATGTGCGCTTCGAGACGTTCCGCGATCTGCTCGAGCCTGGCGCGAAAGAGACCTGGACAATCCGGATCGACGGGATGAATGCCGGGAAGGAATCCGCCGAAATTCTGGCCTACATGTTCGATCGGACGCTGGATTACTACACGACGCACCAGTACCCGAATCTCGGCGCTCTGTGGCCCCAGCGATCCTCTGCGCTGTTCCCGGTGATCCATCGGGATCGTCTCGGCGGGAACATGCTGGTACGGGACATCCCGATCGAGATGGAATACGTGTCCTATGCGCCGGATCGGCTCGCGTTGCCGGAAATTTATGCACGCAGTAACAGAATGATGGCGAAAATGGCGCCGAGGGCCACCGGGCAGGGAATGTGTGCCGGCGCCGCGATGCCGGTGATGGAGGAATCCGTAGTTGTCGTCTCGGAGTCCCCGGTGACGGATGTGACGTCCGCATCCGTGAAGGGTTCAGCCGATAAGGACTCCTCCGGAACCTCGCGTGGATCGGGTAAGGAGCCGGAGATTCCCCTCCGCGAGAATTTCTCGGAGACGGCTTTCTTCCTTCCTCATCTGATGACGGACGATTCAGGGGCGGCGATCATCACGTTCACTGCGCCGGACAGCGTGACATCGTGGAATCTGTTCATCCATGCGCTCACGCGGGATCTTCGATACGCCGTGGCGCAGAAGACGGTCGAAACCCGGAAGGACATGATGGTCCGGCCGTATCTGCCGCGCTTTCTGCGTGAGGGGGACCGCGCCGAGATTCCCGTGATGGTGAACAATACCGGTGCGACGGATCTCGATGGCGTGGTGTCGCTGCGCATCGTGGATCCCGAGACCGGTGCGGACTGCGCGGCGCGATTCGGTCTGAGCCCGGTCGAGCAGCCGGTCAGGGTGTCTGCGGGCAAATCGGCGACAGTCCGGTTTCAGGTGTCCGCCCCGGCAATGCTCGGGAGCTATACGATCGAAGCATCGGCACGGGCGGGGGACCATGTGGACGGCGAGCGTCGGACCGTGCCGGTGCTGCCCGGACGCATGCACCTGGCGCAGTCCCGATTCGTGACGCTGGCGAAGGATCAGCCCCGCACGATGCGGTTGGGCGACCTGGCGGAATCGGCATCCGACCCGAGTCTCATCAACGAGTCGCTCGTGGTGACCGTGGACGGGCAACTGGTCAATCAGATCATCCGGGCCGTTCCGTATCTGGTGGAGTATCCATATGAATGCGTTGAGCAGACCATGAACCGGTTCCTCGGAGTGGGCATCCTGAACCGGATCTATGCGGATTATCCGGCGATTGCGCGGGCTGCCGACGCATGCAGCAGCCGCGAGACCCCGTTCGAGGCATGGCGGGAGGATGACCCGAACCGCAGGATGGCACTGGTCGAAACGCCCTGGCTGGTCACGGCGCGCGGAGGAACGGCATCCGACCGCCTCATCAATGTTCTCGACCGGCGGACGGCCCGGCGGCATCAGGACAAGGCGCTGAAACAACTGGTCGATGCTCAGAACGACGACGGTGCGTTCCCGTGGTGGACCGGTGGGCCTTCGAGTCCGTACATGACGCTGTATGTGGTGTATTCCTGCGCGAAGGCAAGGGAATTCGGTATCGATGAACCCGATGACGAACTGGTCCTGAATGCATTGACGTATCTCCACACGGATTTTCTCGGTGAATGCAAGCCGAAAATGGCGAAACAGACGGCCGGCGTGGAGTATCTCGTTCTTCTGAATTACATGCTGAGCTGTTTCGAGAACCCGGAACGGTTCAACAATCTCTTCAGTGCATCGGAACGCGAGGACATGCTGGCGTATTGCTTCGAACGATGGCGTCAGTTGCCTCCGCAGAGCCGTGCGCATCTCGCGCTGACGCTCAATCGGATGAACCGTCCGGCGGACGCGCAACTGCTGATGGACAGCATCATGGATCGCGCGGTCACGACAGACGACCAGGGCACCTTCTTCGCTCCGGAGGATCGGGCGTGGCTGTGGTACAATGACTCGATCGAAACGCACGCGGCGGTCATGCTGGCTCTGATGGAGATCCGCCCCGGGGATTCCCGGCTCGAAGGCCTTCTGACCTGGATTTTTCTCAACAAGAAGATGAACCAGTGGAAATCGACCCGGGCGACCGCCGAGGTTCTGTATGCGATCGTGAAGTATCTTGAGGCGGACAGGCGGATGGGGATCCGGCAGGAAGCCGCGGTCACGGCGGGGACCCGGTCGGAAACGTTCGTGTTTGAACCGGATGATTTCGACAAGACGACGCAGCAGTGGGTGATCGGAGGACCGGACATCACGCCTGAGATGAGCGCCGTGACGGTGTCTCCGAAGGGTGGCGGGCAGATGTTCGCATCGATGACCTGGCAGTATTCGACGATGCGGATGCCGGAAGACGCGCGCGGGGATACGCTGAGTGTGACTCGGACGTATTATCTGCGTGAGGGGGAGGGCGATGCGACGATCCTGAAACCCCTCGACGAGGGGCATGCGGTTTCGGTCGGCGACCAGGTCGAAGTCCACCTGTCGATCCGGGCGAAGAACCCGATGGAATACATCCATCTGATGGATCCGAGGGCGGCGGGGTTTGAACCCGAGGATCGCGTGAGCGGACATCAGTGGGATCTCGGATTGGTGCGGTACCAGGAGATCCGGGATTCATGCACGAATTTCTTCATCGAGTGGATGCCGCAGGGGGAATACACGTTGAAATACCGTCTGCGGGCCAGTCAGGCGGGGGAATTCAGGTGTGGACCGGCAACGCTCCAGTCGATGTACGCGCCCGAATTCACAGGATTCTCGAGCGGCAGAGTCATCCGGGTGGAACCGCGCTGAGCGTGATTCCGGCCGAGGCTTCCGGGCCAACGGTTTCTTCTCGTTCCGCGATACGATATGATAAGTTCCATGCTTGGCGGTATCGTCTTCTTCGTCATAAACGTGTGCCTGTATGTCTGCGCAGTCCGGCTCACGAGGCGGCTGGCGGGCCCGATGTGGCTGTCCAGTCGATTGTACCGGGTCGTATCAACGGGAGTGATCGCCTGTTCCCTGATCGTCCTGTCGGTTCTCGCGCTCGGAATCCCCGGTCATCTTTCGAGTCGGAACCTGCTGATCCTGTGGGTGACGGCCGCGGGTCTCGTCGGACTGATCACCCTCCGGAGAGGTGCAGTCCGGATACCGCTTCAGGGATCTGCGGTTGTGACGCACGAACGGCCGGGGTGGCCCCGCACGGTTCTCGTGGCGCTCCTGCTCTGCGGGGCACTGTTTTATGTCCATTCGTTTTACCGGCAGGCGCTCAACCCTCCCGGCAACTGGGACGACCTGACCTATCATCTCTATTTTCCGGCGACGTGGATCCAGACCGGAACCATTGACAATCCGATCACGGCATTCGGTGATATCGCGCCTTCGTATTCTCCGATGAATACCGAAATGCTCAATTACTGGGTCATGCATGCCTGGCGGTCGGATGTGGTGGCGCGGGTGCTCCAGCATCTGTTTCTGGTCGTTTGCGGCGGTCTGATCGGTCTGATTTCCCGGAAGGCGGGGTCGAGTTCCGAGGCGGCGACGTTATCCGGTTTGCTGTTCATCCTGATTCCGTATTATCTGACACAGGGATATGGCATCCGCGTCGATCAGACGATCTCGAACGATATCACGGCCCTGGCTCTGTATCTGGCGGCCGTTTATGCGGGGATGTTTACAGGTCTCCTCACATCCGGCGGTCCGGCTGTCATTGCCGGCGCCGCACTCGGCCTTTTTGTCGGATCGAAATACATCTCGCTGGTCCTGGCCGTTCCCCTCGCGATCTGGATGGTGTTCCGGATCATTTCCGGACCGCGTCCCCGATGGTTCCGCGTCCTGATTCTGATCGGCGCGGCGGTCGTGACCGGAGGCTTCAGTTACGGCCGCAACTGGATCCTGACGGGGAATCCGATCTATCCGACGCAGGTGACGATCGGCGACTGGTCGGTCTTCACCGGACCGTATACCGCGGAATCGCTCCATTCCTCGGTTTATTCCATGCAATTCGCCTGGAGAACGCTGTTCGAGGGTACGGCCGGGTATTCGAGTGTTCTGGTCATGGCCATATGCGCGATCTATCTGGTTGTCATCGGAATCAGTCTTTTCGATCGCTGGATCGGGAAGCGTCGTGTCCTTCCTGTATGTCTGCTGGTCCTGCCCGTGCTCAATGCACTCATCTTCCACACCGCGATCCCGTTTAAAAACGCCCGGTTTCTGATGTTCGCGGCGGCCCCGGTCCTGATCGTCGCCGCGCGCTGCTGGGATGCCTGGCGGGTTCCGGGATGGGTCGTCGCGATCGGCCTGATCGCCGTGGATTCGCTGCGCGGCAATCTCGAGGCAGCCTCGTTCTACCCGCGGTACTGGAAGGCATCCATCATCACGGTCGCTGTTGCCGGGACGCTGCTCGTTCTGTACCGGCGGATCGTCCGGCGATCCCCTCATCCGCTGATTGATCGGGTTGGCGCGATAGCAGGACGATCGGGGTTGGCGATCGGCGTCGCGCTGATGGCATTTGTATGGATACCGGTTGGTGTGATGCGTGACCGGCAACGACCGGCGGAGGGGTATTTCGGCGAACTGCTGTACAAGGCCAAGTATCCTGCCTGGGAATTCCTGCTGGCACAGTCCGATTCCGTGGCGGAGCCGCTTCGGATCGCTTCCGCGGGACTCAACTGCGGGTACGCGTTCATGGGCAGAGGCTACAAGGATCAGTCGCTGTATGTTCCGGTGAACGATACCGGAACCATGCCGCATGAATTCGGGGATGGAAACTATCGGGAACCGATGGATCGGAATGTCTGGATCGATAATCTGTCGGAGGAGCGGATCGATTATCTGATCTGTCAGCCGGTCGGGACGAACATCCCGGAGGATCGTTGGGCTGCGCGAATGCCCGATCGGTTCAGAAAGGTGTTCGATGATCAGTGTTCGCGGGTGTATCGGTTCATCGATCCGTTCCCGACGCGGGAAAACGAGACGGCGCCCGACCGGATCGGGCATCCCGATACGATGGTCCTCATGACACCGGAACCGGGGCCGGGAGGCGACTTCATTGCTGTTGTGGTCTGGTCGATTGACACGGATCGGCCGATGGAATTCGAGTATTCGATCGACACCACGGTCCTGAGTAAGGCGCGGTACCCGTCTCCGGCATTCAGCCCTCGCTGTATTCACCGGATCCATGCGCCGGTTCCCGAGTCGCTGACGCCCGGAAACCATGCATTCACGGTCAGAATCCGATCTGAGAGCGATGATCGCGTGGAATCGATCCGGCTTGCGGGAGTTCGCTCGATCGATCGAAAGACAGTCGTCTTGCTCCCGGCACCTGCGCACCTGTCCCCTCAGGATCAGACGCGATTGGATCCGCATTCCCGATTTGCGTGGGATTCCGTTCCGGGGGCCATCGGGTATCTCTTGGGCGTGACGCTGCCGGACGGCACTCGGGTTGATCGTTTCCTTCATGAGACTGATCTGGACTCGTACTGGGAGGAGGAGGCGTATCGCCGTCTGCCGGCCGGTCGATACACCTGGCATGTTGCGGCGGTCGACGCGCATGGGTATACCGGAAAGCCATCGACGGATATCGTTTTTCGAGTAGATTCTTCCCGATAAGAAGCGACAAATTTGTGATTGCGCGGATGTCGTGTTAAAATCTCGGTGAATGGTGCGATCTGACCGGAATGACCCGCTTCGGGTGACGGGTGTCGCGGAGGTACCTATGAAAAGCTCATATAAGTGGATGTTCGCATTGGCATGGATCGGTTTTTCCGCGGGTTTGGTGTCGGGGCGAAATCCGGACGGAACGATCGATGGATTGACTTACCCGGATCCCGCTCCTCTCACCACGCCGACCTGTCTCCCGTGCCAGACCGACATTTCCATTCAATCCATAACTCTGGAGGATTCCTTCGGAGTCTGTTTCGACTCGGATGATCTGCCTGATGCGGGCGAGCGAATTGGCGTGTATGTATCGGGTCGATCGGAAGATTCATGCTGCTGGGGCCCAGGGGATAGAACCGTCACGGCGACTACGACATATCCTCTGATGACGCTGCTTTCCTCGTCGCAGATTTCCAGTCCGCAAAGCGAGAATTTCCTGTATCTGTTCGTTTTCGACATCGATGCAGCCGCGCTGTGCATGGAGACCGCGGACATTCACGTACATGCGCATGCGGATGATGGCATGTTCGAGGATGATGACGATCAGACGGTTTCGTATCCGATCGAAGTGGATTCGGACGGACAGGGCGGCTATGTCTGCGATGTGTTGCCGTGCGGATTTGAATCGACCGGCACACCCACGGTCACGCCGTCTTCGACCATGACGCCGACGTCAACCCCGACATCGACTGAAACCCCGACTCCGACGCCGATTGCCACCGACACACCCACTCCGGTGCCGACAGCCACTCCGACGACCTGTCCGCCCTGTTATCCCGTGATCGACATCGACAGTATCGTGATCGATGACACCATCGGAAGCTGTTCTGACGGGGACGGCCTGATCGATGCGGGGGAGGACATCCGGTTCATCGTCAGCGGACGATCGCTCAACGCCTGCTGTGACGGTCCCGGTTCGGTTTCGGTCGAGATCGCCACGGATTATCCGCATATGACCCTGCTCGGATCCGGTGTCAATGACGCAAACAATTATCCGTTTTCACGTTATTTCGATTTCCGCATCGATTCCGGGGCGATGTGCATGGATACGGCTCATGTCGTGATCACCGCGACGGTCTATGACAGCCCCTGGTATGATGAAGACGAACGGCAGCTCGAGTACCGGATCGAAGTCGATTCCGACGGCGCTGGAGGGTATCTCTGCGACACCACGCCGTGCGAAGGCACACCGACCCCGGCGCCCGCTCACACTCAGTCTCCGATGCCATCTCTGACCCCGACACCCGTCCTTCCCGAGATTCAGACCGATCTGTTTCTGAATCAGTCCGCTTTCAATCCGGGGGATCCGTTCTATCTGCTCGTCCGGATCTGGAACCGGAGTTCCGGAGCATTGGATGACCATCGTCTGGCCATTGCGATCGAGGCATCCGGAGTATATTTCTGGTATCCGTCGTGGGGAACCGCGTTCACCAGTTACAGACTCGACGTGCCGATCGGGGTCGCGTCCCGGGACATTCTGTCTTTCCAGTGGCCGGATTGTGAGGGGATGCATGCCTCGGCGCGGATCTACGCGGCACTGCTGGATCCGGCGGGGAGTGCGATCGTCGGCGAGTGGGATTTTGTGGATTTCGCCTGGTAAATCGCGAGTGTATCCGTCGAATCGATCCGTATTGCCGGTGCGCTTTCAGAAAGTGTGCACCGCGAATTTCCTCCGCAACTGCATCACCCGAATGTCAGGATCCACGACGATCCGATCCGGTTCGAACGGGCATTCGATTCTGACCGGAACGGCATCTCCCGGAGGAATTCTGACCGTTGTGCCGGCTACCTGATAGCCATCGATCGGTTTGGAATCCTTGTCGTAGGGTTCACCGATCGCGGCGGCCACCGTGACGGCCATGTCTCCGGTCCCGATGTTGGTGATTTCCGCCGTTACCACGTGGATGTCTCCGGTTTCGCCCGGGTTTCGCGCCGGATTGCTGATCGTGTATTCCGGGGCGACCACATCGAAAAACCATTGATTGCAGTATCGGTCGAAGGCATCGGGATCCGGAGCGTGCGTCCGCATGACTCTCACGAAGTCTTCGATCACGGGATAATCCGGACCGTTCTGATAGGTTTCGATGAAGTCGCGCTGGCCTTCGAGGAACGCGTCCCGTCCCATCAGGTCGATCAGCATGTAGAACACCCAACCGCCTTTGTTGTATGTGGTCGTCTGGTCACCGGGGCGTGTTCCGTCGATCCGGTTGAGTGATCGTTCGGAATCCTGTTGGCGCTGGTCGCTGTACTCGATTTCGAGTCGTCTGGCGAAGGTTCGCCGGGCCGCGTCTCCGAAAACCTGCTCGGACAGCATCATCGTTGAGCACTGTGCCATGCCTTCCGCGATGACGTTGCCTCCGGGGCCTTTACCCGGCGTCAGGATGTTCGCCCACCACTGATGGGCGCTTTCATGAGCGGTCACAAGAAAGGCTGAGTTCGATCCGGGGGTATCCTGGGTCAGAAAACCGATTTTCTCTGAGAACGATATATTGGTCGGGAATCCCTGGGCGTAGTAAGCCACTCCGGGGAACTCCGTGATCTTGAGTTCAGACCAGGGGAACGGACCGAACCACTCCGAATAGTAATGCCGGCAATGATCGAGAGCAGCGCTGATTTCATCGATGTTGTACGTGTGGGTGGGATGGTGGTAGAGCGCCGTTCCGTTGCCTTTCCGAACCACCAGCCGCCCTCCGACGATGTTGTAGAATCGCACCGGATGATCACTTGCCCAGACCATTCGCCTCTGTCCGTTCTCCACCGTGTCGCTCTCGAGAACGCCGACCGAGTTGAAGATGAAATCCTCCGGACCGTGGATGGTGATATGGGTGGTGAAGGGTGAGTTGCTTCCGATCATGACATCCGTCCGGCCTTCGAAGAAATCATCGGGAAACTTCTTTGAATCGTATTCGTTTTTTTCATCGACGCCGATTTCTTCCATGTATCCCGGAACCGGAACGAAACTGGGTGAAAAACTGGTCAGAACGACGCCCGAATTCAGGATGAATTCCATGCTGCCTCCGCCGTTCTTCGAGATTCCATCCGGCCAGAACCCGTCGTATTCGAATCCGATCGTGACGGTCTGATCGCGTTCGAGGGGCGCTTCGGGCTTGAAGATCATCAATCCCGCCGAGTCTTCCGGCTCGGTTTTCTCACCGTTCATCCGCCAGGACACATTGCGCCAGTGAAACCCGGAGGTGAACGGGAGTGTGTGCGCCGGTTCGTCATGGGTGTTCGTGACGATATATTCGCCGTTCATTTTAAAGTAGGATCGCTCGGGTTCAATCGAGACATCGAGCGAGATATGTGTGACATCCGGAGGCGTGGAACCCGTCCACGTCGCCACGTTTTTCCGCCAGTAGTCCCGGGCCTTCTTGTCCATGACGCCTCCGCCGGTGCCTTTCATGACCAGGACGCCGAGCACGATTCCGAGTGTCAGCGGGGCGGCGAGCCAGGGCGTCCACCTCAGGATGCCGCGAGACAGTGAGCCCGGCCGGAACGCGTTCAGGGTGCTGACGGGGTCTGTTTCGTAGCGCGTGTAACAGGCTACGGCAAGCCGGAACAGAAGCATGGCCGTAACGAGAATGAGCGATCGATTGAGAATGAGTGCAAGGCGATCCATTTCGAGCACGCTCATGTCGCTCCAGATCACCACCGCCCAGAGATTCCAGTTGAAGACCCAGTTCATGTATCGTTTGTACTGAACATAGGCGTTCAGGAGCAACACGCCGATCCCGATCGCATAGACCGCGTATCGGCTTTTGAACACCGTCGAGATCAACATGATCAGGGCGATCCAGAAAATGAATGTCGGAATCAGAAGCACGCCCCAGACCAGGAAAAACGGCAGGAACGTGATCGTTGCGATTCCGTCGTACAAAATGGCGGCGATTCCGCTGAGCATGACGATCAGGAAGACGGTCAGAACGATTGTGAGGAGTGCGGCGAGTTTGCCGAGGAGGATGGATGAGCTCCGAACCGGGGTCGCATGAAAGAGAGGAGCGAACCGCGTGGCGGTCTCACGATGCATTGACTCGACGATGTAGAACAGCAGCAGCAGACAGAGAAAAACCGTCAGGGAGCCCATCGTTCTCTGAGCGAAAAAGCCCGATGTCACGATGTTGCGCGAATCGAACGCGGCACTGGAAAACATACCGATACTGAATGTCTGAAGCGCGATCAGGGGGATGAAGAGGTACAGTCCGGCCTGGCTGCGGATCTCCCGCAGTTCGACCCGGAACATGTTCCACGTGGAACTCAGAAATCCGGGAACGGCTCCCGTCATGTTCAGAGTTCGGAGCGATGTCGCCGAAACAGGCGTCAGAAGCTGTTCCGGAACGGCATTCGCCCTGATCGTCACGCGCGACCGGACTCCACGGAGTGTCGATGAGAAATGACGGATCGTGAGTCCGAGCAATCCGAAGGAGCCCAGGACGAGAGTCAACCGGTTCAGGAGGAACACCAGATCCCAGCCGATCGGTGCGGAATTGTAAAACTGCACACCCCGGTCCGTCTTGAGCCAGATCTCATTGAGCCATCTGAATCCGGACGGATCCAGGTACATCAGCACGCGATTCCAGAAAACCGGCAGCCAGGATGGCGACCATTCCCATAAGAAAAACAGGGCAAACAGCATGGTGGCGACCGGGAAGAAGAACACGAGCACCGGCTTGCGGAAGCGCTCGCCCATGAACAGCGAAATCCCGGATACGAACAGGATCTGCGGCATGCCGAAGTAGAGCGCCGGGAGCAGATAATTCGCGATCCGGAACGGGCCGCGGATATCGACCGCCTCAGAATTCGGAATGATGTGATTGAACAGAATGGAGGTGAGCATATGGATGAGCAGCACACCGGAGAACACCAGAACATTTGCGGCGAACTTGCCGCCGATGTATTCCGAAGGCCTCAGCGCCGTCGCATGCAGGATCTCGCCAATCTTGTATTCATCATCCTGAATCACGCTCATCCCCGCGGCAATCGCGATGAAAAACGCGTAAAACGTGAACACGATGATGGCCAGAATCTGTCCGATCGCAAACTGGGAGGTCACGTAGGCCTTCATTCCACCGACCTGGGAATCTCCGGACGCAATGATCACACCGCCCGTGGACATGCCGAAGGACAGCAGCACGAGAATCGAGATGAGCACCCAGACCATCGGGCGTGCTGCCAGTATCCGGGATTCCAGGGACAGAACCTGAAAAAACCGTCCGAGGTTCATGAACGATCTCCCGCCGTCGTCCCGGCATCCGCCGTTTCTGCAAACTGCTTCATCGTCACAAGATATGCATCCTCGAGTGTCGGCGGCACGGATTGAAACTCAGGCGGGACATCCCCGTTGCCGCAGAACACCCGAACCCGGTTTTTCCCCTCGACCAGCAGGGCCTGCGTGACTCGATACTGATTCTGGAACTCCGGCATTTTTTCCGGAGCCACTGACCCCTCATATATCCTTTCGTTCAACGCCTCACGTGCATCCTTCGGCGTCATTCTCGCCACCAGTTTCCCCGCCCGGATCATGGCGAATCGCGGGCAGAGCACTGAAACGTCTTCCACGATATGTGTGCTCAGAAGCACGATCCGCGTCTCGGCCAGTTCCGCCAGCAGCCTGTAGAACCGGATCCGCTCTTCGGGATCCAACCCTGCCGTCGGTTCGTCGGCGATGATCAATCGGGGATCTCCGGCGATTGCCTGTGCGATCCCCAGGCGCTGCCGCATGCCGCCGGAATAGGTTTTCACCTTGCGTCTGGCCGCGTAACTCAGATTCACACGGTCGAGCAGTTCATGGACCAGGTCTTTCGCAGAGCGGTTCTCCGCGCCGGAAACCACACCCTTCAATGTCAACAGGTAGGACAGCATGGCCTGCCCTGTCAGATGCGGGTAGAAACCGAACTCCTGTGGAAGATACCCGATCCGGGACTGGGTTTCGGGAGTGCGATCGACCAGGTCCGCCCCGTCCAGTGCGGCTTCTCCGGAAGTCGGTTCGAGCAGTCCGGCGAGAATGCGCATCAGGGTTGTTTTCCCCGCTCCGTTGGGTCCGAGCAGCCCGAACATCCCGTGATCGATTTCCAGATCGATGCCCTGCAGCGCCGCAACCGGTCCGGGAAAAACCTTCACCAACCCGCTAATTTTCAACATGTGATTCTCCAGTTCTATGAAAAAGCAAACAGACAAACGTCCTTTAATACGTATCATGACCCATCCGGGTTCGGTTCTGTTTTCACACCGTGCCCGGATGCCGCATTGAAACGCCCGATTTCATCCCGATCCGCCTTCCTCCATCGCTCGGTCCGCACGCGCCGGATGACATCGACCGGTTTGAGTTTAAGGCTGGTGATGTGGGTCCCGTCCATCGAAAACACATGCACTCGCTGATGCGGACCGCGTACGATCATGACGGACTTCCTGAGATCGACGTAGAAATCCTCGTCGGATGCCCCCATCAGGTCGCTCACGGCCGACGGCACCGGCCGGTTGTCCCTCAGCCGTTCGTTCGCATGCCGCGTCCGCCGTCCGGATTGGCGGCTGATTCCTTCGATCGTCCGTGCGAGTGTCTGCATGATTCCCGGAATTTCCCTGAGAAACTCGGGTCTCGCCTTCAAATTGCCCTGCCGGATCCCGTTCAGGATCAGCCCTTCGAGTTCCCTGATGCGACGTTTTCCCCGCAGGATCACCTCATAGAGCCGTTCGTGGCCCTGCTCGATCAGCAGGTCGAGAAGATTGGTCCCGGGAGGTGTTGCCGACAGGACATTGAGATCGAGTTGGAAACTGCGGTCCGGGCTGCGGGATTCCACGGTCTGGAGGGTGACTGCGAGAGCGAGATCGATTCCGGCGTGGCGGTTGCGAATGGACAGTCTGCCGAAGGACACCTGTCCCAGGATGTCGTAAGTTTTGGACGCCTTGCCGAAGTCCGACAGCAGTTTTTGTTTCAGGTCCCGTCCGCGTTGGAATACGGCAATGAGAGATGGGTGATCCTGGAACACGGTATCGAGACGGTCGTGGGCGGATTCGATGAGCAGGGTCTGGAAGTCGGACCAGGCCGGGATACCGTTTGCCTGGTAACCGGAGAAGACCGAGGTTTCCGCGGGTGGGGTCGAGTGGCGGCAGTCGTTGTTCTGGCAGAAGTAGCAGTACACGTGTCCCGGCAGAAATCCGGCGGCTCGCAGTGCGGCTTCCTTGAAGGCGGTGCGGACGATATCGAGCAGAGCGGTTTCGATCCGGAACTGGCGCGGGTCATCATCCGGTTCGACGCGGATCGGCAGATCGAAGGAGAAGGAGGGGCCGGACCAGTGTGACCCGACCACGGGCCGACCGACGGATTCGATGTATCCTTTGAGCGCGGATCGGAGTTTTTCTTCCCAGGCTTTTGTGTTCATTCGCTCGTCATCCTGAGCCGGGACATCATTTTAGTGTCTATCCCTTGTAAACACAATTCACCGCGTCTCTCCATGGCCGGCTGCCCTTCCTTTGAAATCTTCACGCTTGACATCATCATGCCGAGCCCATATCATCCTACGCTCGCGTTGTCCGGTCGCTTCCGATTGCCCGGGCACGCATTCGAGAAACAAAGGAATTCAAGGAGGCTGACAATTGAAACGTACATACCAACCGAGTCAAATCAAACGCAAACGTACTCATGGATTTTTGGCACGCATGAAAACCCGCGGCGGCCGTCTGGTGCTCAAGCGCCGTCGCGCCCGGGGTCGCAAACGCCTGACCGTCTGATCCGGGATGCCTTGAAACTGTCCCGCATCGGCAGGTTGCGCAAATCGGCGGAATACAAGGACGTTTACGACAAGGGCCGACGATTCTCAGACCCTCTTTTCAACGTTTTTATTCTCGGAGATGATTCCCGGGACATTCGCTTCGGAATCACGGTGACCCGCCGGATCGGAAACGCAGTCATGCGAAACCGGATCAGACGCGTCATCCGGGAATCCGTCCGGCATCTCAGACCTCTGTGTATCGCAGGCGGCGATTGCATCATCCACGTCCGCAGTGCCGAGGCCGGGGATTCGGAACGGATCACGAGGCAGCATCTGGAACGCCTCTGGCAGCGCGCCGGCTGGCTTCCGGTCAACCCGTCCCGAGCTTCATGAAACGACTCATCCTCTACGTGCTCTGGCTCTACAAATCCTTCCTCTCGCCTCTGCTCCCGCCCTCATGCCGATTCGCTCCGACCTGCTCGGATTACATGGCAATCGCCATTCACCGTTTCGGGGTCATCAAAGGACTCTATCTCGGATTCCGACGCTTGCTGCGGTGCCACCCCTGGAATCCCGGCGGGTACGACCCGGTTCCGTGGAACACCCGTGAAAAGCGTTCGGACAACAAAGGACATTCATTCCATCCATAGGAATTGCATACAATGGAAAAACGTACTCTCCTGGCGGTTGTTCTCTCTCTGGCCGTTCTGATCCTGTGGAACATCGCCTTCCCGCCTCCGAAGCCGGCTCCTCGCCCCGCTCAGCCAGCCCAGACCGAATCCGCCGCAACAACGCCGGAAACAACAGCGTCTCAGCCCGCTGATCCTCCTCCCGCCACCGGACAGACTGTCCCGGCGGAACTGTCTCCCGTGATCGCAACGCCGCAGGAGCTGCCGGAGCGCACGATCGAGATCATCACGGACGAATTCACCGCCCGACTCTCGACGAGAGGCGCCCGCGTCACCAGCTGGAGACTCAACGGATACCGCGATAAACAGGGACACGACATCAACATGATCCCTGAAGAACCGGGCAAATACTCGATCGGTGACATCCAGGTCGGTGACGATATGTCCTGCGCCGCTCGACTGTTCACGGCACCGGATGTTCCCGATGCGATCACGCTCTCGGAATCCAACCCGAAGCAGACCGTTTCGTTTCAACTGATCACCGACGCCGGTCTTGAAATCACCAAAACATACACGTTCTATCAGAAACTGATGCTGGTGGACTTCGAGGTGGTCACGCGCAACATCGGCCCGGCCGCGCTTGACGGCACAATCTCGCTCCTGTTGCCCGACAAGCTGCTTTCCAATGCGATGGAGAATGGCAAATCGAGTTATGTCCGCAGCGGCCCGATGCTGATGATCAACGGGAAACGCGATCAGCCGAAAGCGAGCAAATTCGCGTCGAGATGGCTGTATCCCGAACCGGTCCAGTGGGTGGCGTTCATCGAGAATTACTTTTTTGTGGGGATGGTGCCGGTCCTGGAGACCAATCGGGCATTTTTCGAACCGACCGTGTATCCCGAGAACGGCACGAAGCCGACAGCGGGGACGTTGGGGCTTCAGAGCCGTCCCGGAACGATTTCTCCGGGAGAAAAAGTGCGGGCGGCCGCCGCGATCGTCGTCGGACCCAAAAAGTATGAACAACTGAAGGCTCTGAATGTCGGCATCGAACAGATCATCGATTTCGGCTGGATCACGTGGCTCGGCAAGGCATTCTACTATGTGCTCGTGTCGACCGTGAAATATGTCAGGAACTACGGTCTCGCCATCATCATTCTCACGATCGCCATCAAGATCATCCTGTGGCCTCTGTCGCAGATCTCGATGAAGTCGATGAAGAAGATGCAGGAGATCCAGCCGCAGGTCAAGGACTTGCAGGCGCGCTACCGCAAGGAACCTCAGAAGCTCCAGACCGAACTGTCTCAATTGTATCGCAAGCACGGCGTCAACCCGATGAGCGGCTGTCTGCCCATGCTGATCCAGATCCCCGTCTTCATTGCGCTCTACCAGGTGCTCATCGCCTCGTTCGAAATGCGCGGCGCTTCGTTTCTCTGGGTCGGCGATCTCGCGCAGCGCGATATCCCGCTCGTGATCATCATGGGCGTCTCGATGCTGGTGCAGCAGAAGATGACCCCCTCATCGGGAGATCCGACGCAGGCGCGCATGATGATGCTGATGCCGATCATCTTTACCGTGATGTTCATGTCCGCCCCGTCCGGTCTGGTCCTGTACTGGCTCGTGAACAATCTTCTGACGATCGCCCAGCAGTATTTCATGAATCCGAAAAAATCCGATGATGAGGCCGCTCCAAAGGTCAAGGCGCGGGTGCTGAAGAAACTGGCCTCCAAAGCGGACACGGATAATAAAGAGAATTGATTTGACGATAGCGGAGTTGAGAAATGGACAACGAAAAACACAACGTGAATGCATATTTCCAGGATGAAGAGAACATTGAAGAGTTTGAGGAATATTCGGCGGATGAGGAGGAATTGCATGCCGAAGCCGAGGATCTCGATGGCGCATACGACGAGTTCGGCGGAGACGAGTATCCCGAGGATATTCTCGGACCGGATCCCGAAACCGATGAACCGCGCATCGAAATCATCGTCGATCCTCTCATTTCAAAGGCGTATGCCGCCAGCGAGTTTCTGAGGGGAGTCATGCTCCGGATGGGCCTGAGCGGCCGGATCGCGACCACTATCCGGCACGGCGCTATCTATCTCGAAATCACCGGCGCCGAACCGGGTCTCGTCATCGGACACCGCGGCCAGAACCTCGACGCCCTCCAGCATCTCGTCAATCGCATGGTCAACAAACAATCGCAGGACATCGTGTCGGTCACCGTCGATTCCGATGAATATCGGTCGCGCCGACACAATCAGCTCGAACAGATGGTTCGGACGATTGCGAACGAGGTCATGGGTAATGGCGTTCCGGTCGTGACCGAACCGCTGACGCCGTCCGAACGCCGGCTCTTCCACATTGCCGCCGACCAGCTCAAGGGTGTGCACACCGAGAGTTTCGGGAGCGGTTTCTTTCAGCCGATCAAAGTGTCGTCCGCGGGCGTCCACCCGCGCGAGGCGGCCCATTACCGCTCACACGAATATCGGAATCCTTACAGCCGCGATGACCATTGAACCCGATGCGATCGGATCATCGGATCCCATCGCCGCCATCGCCACAGCACCGGGAAAAGGCGCGCTGGCCGTTATCCGCCTGACGGGAAACGGCGTGCGCGACATCGCCTCCCGGATCCTGTCACCGCGTTCCGGCCGCCCCTTCACGCCCTGGCGCGTGTTTCTGGGGGATGTTCATGATCCCGTCACTCTCGAGCCCATCGATGAGGTGACGGCGGTGTTCTATCAGGCACCCAGATCGTACACCGGTGAGGATATGATCGAGGTGATCTGTCATGGATCGCCCGTTGTGGCCGAGGCCGTTCTGCGGGCGTGTTTCGATGCGGGCGCTCGGCAGGCGGGGCCGGGGGAGTTTACCCGGCGGGCTTTCGCCACTGGCCGGATCGACCTGAGTCAGGCCGAGTCGGTGGCGCTCCTGAGCGCCGCCGCGTCGGATGCCGAACGCAGGGCAGCTCTCGCGATCCTCGCCGGAGGCCTCTCGGAACCCCTCACCCGTATCCGCCGGGATTTGATTCACGCCATCGCCGGACTGGAACTCGACCTGGATTTTCCCGAAGAAGAAGCGTCGATTCCGATCGAAACGACGACGGAGACGCTTCGGAGGGCTCTGGACGAGGTGATCGCGATCGAATCGGCCGGTGATCGTGCCGAGCGTGCGGGTCGAGGCATGCGGGTGGTGATCGCCGGGACCGTGAATGCGGGCAAGTCGCGACTGTTCAACCGGCTGGCCGGTGCCGAGCGTGCGATCGTGACCGACGAACCCGGAACGACGCGTGACGCCATCGAGATCGTTCTGGGGGGACGTTCGCTGGATATCACTCTCGTCGATACCGCCGGGTTCCGTTCGACGGATTCGGCGGCCGAGACCGAAGGTATCCGAAGGACCCTGCGGCATCTCGACGCCGCGGATCTCATTCTGGCCGTCATCGACCTGACACGTCCTTTCGATGAAAGTCTCGAACCCCTCACCCGCTTCATCGGCCGGACGCCGATCATCGTCGTCTGCAACAAACTGGATCTCGCGGGCGTATCCGCAGAATCGTCCCCGCGCGTGATCGCGGAGATGTTTCCGGAGTGCGTGGTGATCGGCGTGTCCGCGCTGCGGGGGGACGGCATCGATCGGCTCAGGGAGGAGATCCGCCGGAAGGCGACAGGGGGTGATGCCGAGGCGGGGGCAGGCCTGGCGCTCACGACGCGGATCCGGACCGCACTGGGGATCTGCCGGAATGATCTGGATGAGGCGATCCGAGCTGTTACTGAAGGGGTTGCGCCGGAATGCATTGTGCCGGCGATTCGTTCCGCATGTGACCGTATCGGTGAGATCCTCGGCGACCACGCCCCGCCGGATGTCCTCGGAACGATTTTCGATGCATTCTGTATCGGGAAATGACGACGCGGATCAGAAATGGAAATTCATGCCGAATGAGCCGCTGATTTCGGACAGGGCACGCATTTCCCCGAAGATCTGAAAGGTATCCATCACATTGTAGGTGACGCCCCAGAAGAGTCCCAGCATCTGGTCTTCGTTGGAATCGAAAGATTGCCTGATGGTCGTTCCGGTCAGCCAGTTGTAAGTATCGATGTCGTAATCCGTTTTCACCTGCGTGAGCTGCAGGCCGGTGTACAGGACGAGCGGATCGTAGGCCAGCCAGGAAACGACCGGTGTGATGGCATATTCTATCCACGAAATTTCTTCGTCCGTGCTGCGTCCCAGGGCCCGGCTGTCGGATGAGTGATCGGCTTTCCCGAACATCACCTGAATGTCGGCTCCGACACGCAGATCGGGATTTTCCCAGTCGATGAAATAGCCCTTGACGCCGATCGCGAAAGCCGGGCCGAAATCGGATGTTTTCCCGCTGTAGGTTTCCGTGCGGAACAGCCCGCCCTTGACGTAGAGCCCGACTTCGTCCATCAGGGAATAATGCACTTTGGCCATCAGTTCATAGGTGCCGACGGTTCCGACGTCGTCGAGTTTTCTGGAGTCGATCGTGAAGTCGACTCCGAGACCGAGTGTGTTGGCGAATGGGAGTGATGTGGGGTCGGAGATCGAAAGCGCGGAAGTCCCGCAGGGGGACAGGAGTGCACCTGCCAGGCAGAGCGATGCTGCGAGAGCCAAGCGGAGCCGGGGTGTCGGATTCGAGCGATGATTGTTCAAGCGATTCATGGATGCCTCCGTTTCATTTCGTGTCCGGTCGCTATCTTAGAGCGGTACGTTCGCGTTGACAACATCAAAGTTGCTACATAAAATGCAGGATTCCCGCGGGAGACTCGCCGTTTCCGCCCAATCGACTCCGGGAGTATTTTCGTATGACTGACCGATATCTCATCACAGGTGGCGCCGGGTTCATCGGCTCCAATTTCATCCGGTTCCTGTTGCAGACCCGCTCCGATTGCTCGGTCATCAATCTCGATAAACTGACCTACGCCGGCAATCCGGACAATCTGCTCGATGTCGCAACCGATCCCCGGTACCGGTTCGTCAAAGGGGATATCGCGGATCCGGAAGCCGTTGATACCGCGATGTCCGGCGGGATTGATTTTGTGTTCAATTTTGCGGCCGAGACGCATGTGGATCGATCGATTCTGGATCCTTCCGGCTTCATCCGCACCGATGTTCTCGGCGTCCACGTCCTGCTCGAAGCATCCCGCCGCATCGGCGTCAGACGGTTTATCCAGATTTCGACGGATGAGGTGTACGGGTCGATCGACGAGGGGTCGTTTTGTGAGACCGATCCGGTCCATCCATCGAGCCCTTATTCGGCTTCGAAGGCCGGTGGCGAGCTGCTCGTTTCATCATACGTCACGACATACGGTTTCCCGGCGATCATCACTCGGGCGTCGAACAATTACGGACCGTATCAGTATCCGGAAAAGCTGATTCCGCTGTTTGTCACCAATGCAATCGAGGGAAAAAACCTGCCGGTCTACGGCGACGGATTGAATGTGCGCGATTGGCTCTATGTGCTGGATCACTGCGAAGCGCTCGATTTCCTGCTCCGGAATGGACAGATCGGCGGAATCTACAATATCGGCGGGGGAAACGAACGCCCGAACATCTATATCACCCACCGGATTCTCGATGTCCTCGAAAAACCCCGCTCGATGATCACCTACGTCCGGGACCGCCCGGGGCATGATCGGAGGTATTCGATCGACTGCGGCCGGATCGAGGCGCTCGGATGGAAACCCCGTCACGATTTCGACGAAGGTCTCGATGCAACGATTCGCTGGTATCGGGATCATCCGGACTGGTGGCGGAAACTCAAGGGCCGCAAAGAGGAATTCGAAGCCTATTACAAGACCTGGTATCAGGACTCGCAGGGGATGAAATCCTGATGAAAATTCTTGTCACCGGTGCCCGGGGTATGCTGGGAAAGGATCTGATGGTTGCTCTTCCCGCCTGCGGGGATGTCACCGGCGTCGATATCGATGACTTCGACATCACGGATCGCGTGGCGGCTCACGAGGTCATCGGGGGATTACGACCCGATCTGGTCGTGCATGCCGCGGCGTTTGCACGGGTCGATGCCTGTGAGACCGAACACGAAACGGCGTTCCGGGTCAATCGGGATGGTGCGGAAAATGTGGCGCTGGCCTGCGGGACGATCGGTGCCCGCATGATCTATTTCTCGTCGGATTACATCTTCGACGGCACAGCGACGGTTCCCTACCGCGAAACCGATCCCGCGAATCCGCTGTCTGTATATGGAAAGAGCAAATATGAAGGGGAACAGCGTGTCGTATCGGTGCTCCCCGACCGGCATCTCATCATCCGCACCGCCTGGCTGTTCGGTGTCAACGGACCGAATTTCATCGATACGATCATCCGGTTGGCCCGGAAGCAGCCCGAACTGAGAATCGTGCGGGATCAGACCGGGAGCCCGACCTCGTCGACCGACCTGGCGCGGGCGACGTGCGAGTTGATTCTTCGGGATGTCTCGGGAATCGTGAACGTGACGAATTCCGGAGTGGCGACCTGGTATGATCTGGCCGTGTACGCGCTGGATCGTCAGCGCATCGACATTCCCGTTCATCCCATACCAACAGCCGAGTTTCCCCGTCCGGCGCCTCGGCCGGCATATTCCGTTCTGTCGCCGGTTCTGCGCGACGGGATTCTCGGAAAACCCATGCCCCCGTGGAAGGATGCCGTCGATCGGTTTCTGGATGCGAAGCAGCGCATTCATCCCGGGAAGGAGAGCATCGAATGAGAGTTCTGATCACCGGCGTTACCGGTTTTGTGGGCAGTCACCTGGCGGATTACATTCTGCGGGAGCATCCCGGCGTCGAGTTGTTCGGGATCTACCGCTGGCGCAGCCGCACCGAGAACATCGATCACAATCGTCACAGAATGACGATCATGGAATGCGATCTCAGGGACGCCGCCTGCGTATCTCGCCTGCTCGACAAAGTCCGACCCGATCGTATTTTTCACCTTGCGGCACAGAGTTTCGTGCCATCGTCCTGGAACGCGCCTTCCGAAACGGTCGGAACGAACATTGTCGGCCAGATCAACATCTTCGAAGCGCTTCGGGAGTTGAAACTGAGTCCCTGGATTCAGATAGCCTGTTCAAGCGAGGAATACGGGATGGTATATCCCGACGAGACCCCGATCCGCGAATCGAATCCACTCCGCCCGCTGTCTCCGTATGCCGTCAGCAAGGTCGGCCAGGATTATCTCGGATACCAGTACTTCATGAGCTACGGCCTGAAGGTGATCCGGACACGCGGATTCAATCACACCGGACCCCGCCGGGGCGATGTCTTCGTCTGTTCGGATTTTGCCAAACAGATCGTCCGGATTGAGCGCAATCTGAGTGAACCCGTGATCCGCGTCGGGAATCTCGAGGCCAAACGTGATTTTACCGACGTTCGGGACATGGTCCGCGCCTACTGGCTGTCGCTCGACGGCAAATGCGAACCCGGTGACGTGTACAACATCTGTTCCGGAACCTGCTGGACGATCACGGAGGTCCTCCGGATGCTCCTCGACATGTCCACCGTCCGCATCGATGTTCGGGAGGATCCCGCTCGCCTCAGACCATCCGACGTTCCGATTCTGCTGGGTGATCATGCGAAATTCACGGCGGCGACCGGATGGGAGCCGACCATTCCGTTTGAACAAACCCTTCGGGATATACTGGAATACTGGCGGGAGCGCATCTGATTGGTTGAATCAACCGGATTGAAAACGGTCGTGGTGACCGGAGGTTGCGGTTTTGCCGGCCGGTATCTGGTCATGCGACTGGTCGCCGAAGGCGCTCGGGTCGTCATCCTGGACAAAGCCGTTTCACTGCCGTCCGAACTGGAATCTCTGGCCGGATCGATCGCGTTGCACCGGATGGATCTGACCACGCCGACGGGGTTGGCACAGATCGTCGAATCGGAGATGCCGTCCGAGGTCTATCATCTTGCGGGCATTGCCAACGTGAAGCATTCCTGGGAAGGGGAAAGCCTGACTTACAAGGTGAATCTGATCGGAACCGTCAATCTGCTCGCCGCGCTGAAGACCGTCGGAGTCCCCGCGGATGTCCTCGTTGTGGGCTCCGGTGAAGTCTACGGCCTGGTGCCGGAAGCCGAACAGCCGATCCGGGAGGAGCGACAGGCGGATCCGAGGAGTCCGTATGCGGCGAGCAAGCTGTGTCAGGAGATTGCCGCGCTTCAGATGTCCAACCACCTCAAGGGGAGGATCGTGTTTGTCCGGCCGTTCAATCACATCGGGGCGGGGCAGCATCCGAGTTTCGTCACGTCGGATTTTGCCCGGCAGGTGGCGCGGATCGAGCGGGGTGAGATGGAGCCGGTGATCCGTGTCGGGAATCTGCAGTCATATCGGGACTTCACCGATGTTCGGGATACGATGGACGCCTACGTGCTCGCGCTGCGCCTCGGCGAACACCGCGGCATATACAACGTGTGCTCGGGGAAAACCCTCCGCATCGACGGCATTCTCGAGTTCTTCCGATCCCGGAGCCGCCGGCCGATCGAGATACGGATCGATCCGGACAAGTTCCGGCCCGCGGATATCCCCATGTTGTGCGGTTCGTATGAACGGCTGCACCGCGTGACCGGCTGGGCCCCCCGCCGGCCGATCGAAACAGCCCTGGAAGAAATCCTGGAACACTGGCGGGCTCGTCCGGGTGAATGAACGGGAGGCGGGTCAGCCGGCCGCGCACAGACGCCGGTAGATCGCTTCGATCGCGTCAATCTTATCGGTCCATGAAAACCGCCGGCCGATCATCTGTCGACCGAGTTCTGCTTCACCGAGAGCGCGAGCGGGGTGTTCGAGCAGATCCCGGACGGTCCGGGCCATCCGGGGCAGATCACCCGCTTTTACGGGATGGAGGCCCGGCCAGTCGGCCGCGTCGTCCATGATTCCTTCGAAGCAGACGACCGGGCGCGCGGCCGCGAGATAATTCAGCAGTTTGACCGGAAAACCGATGCAGTGGAGTCTCGGAAGCACGGCAATGTCCGCCGCCGCCAGATAGTCGCGTTCCTCGGACAGACTGCCGGGATGCACGAAGCGAATGTGGTCGAGCACGCCTCTCCGGAGGGCGTACTGCTCCAGATCCGCTCGGGAACTGCGTGCGAGAACAATCATGACGGCGGATGGAACCAGGGGGAGGAGTGCGACGAGCAACTCGATGAGGGCATGGCAGTTCTGGTATGGTTGGAGTCCTCCCGTATAGATCAGCAAAGGCTCGCGTTCCAGCCCGAGCGATCGGCGAACACGCCTGCCGTCGCCTCCCTGGAACGCGGAAGCGTCGATGGCCGGTTCGATCAGACTGATCCGCTCGGGATCCACTCCGCATTGCTTCAGATACTCCGTCTGAGGGTCTGAAAGGGTGATGATGTGATCCATTGCGCGTGGAATGGTGAGATCGAGAAGGCGGCCGGCGTGTCGGGCGATCGACCGCGCGATGGCAGAAGAAAAATAGGCAGGGAGTTCATGCCGGAGCGTGTTGTGGGCGTGATACACGATCGGAATGCGGTGGAGAGGACGGGGCAGCAGCGCGGCGGCGGGCGCTTCGTAGTTGTGCGCATGGATCAGATCGATAGCGTGAGTGCGGATGACCTGGAGCAGTTTGCCGGTGAGCAGCAGATCGAGAACCGGTTTTCCGAACGACAGGCCGGAGCATTTTTTCCGGTAAAACGGCACGTGCGGAATCCGATGGATGACGATACCGTTCGTATCGAAGCCGGTCATGCCGAGATGATAGGTGACCAGATGCACCTCGTGGCCCCGGCGTGCCAGTTCGATCGACAGTTCCCGGATCAGGCCCGACGATGCGAAGGCGGCGGGGAAGGGACAGGCTGCGACCATGGCGATTCGAAAGGTGTTCCCGGTGTGTGCATGTTCCGCAGTCATCGATTGATCCCTGTTCGCTTGTACACGCTTTGGCATCTCTTTTCAACGAGCGCACACCGGATTGGCCTATTGACACGTCGGGCCCTTTCTGAAAAAATGATCTGAACGACCGCTGATCGGGAGAATCAGGAAGAATGCGACAACTGCTTTGTTTGATCTTCGTTTTGTGCATCATTGGATTCGCTGCCGGTCAGGAATCTCCCGCAGAAACACCACCCGATTACACCCTTGAATCCACACCGCCCCAGATGCCGCCCCGGCCAAAAGTGGAAATTGAGTTCACGCCCGTCGAGAAAGTGCTTGTGGATACGCCGATCCGCCTCGGTGTCCGGATCGTGTCCACTCGTGAGGGAGACCAGGTATTTCTGCATTTCCGTGAAGCCGGACGTCTCGATTTCAATTCAACACCCATGGGCTACAATCCCATGACCAAGCAATACGAAACGGAGATTGACGAGCGGTTTCACGGCAGGGAAAAGGTCGAGTACTACATCGAGGTCTTTCCGACCGGAGCACCGAAAATTCGTCTTCCGGAAAACGCTGACACGCTGTATTCCGTTGAAACCTATACCAGTTTCAACGACATCATGCGGATCGTGCTGATCTGCATTGTCATCCCGTCTCCGATCTTCATCGCATATCTCGTGAGCCGCATGCGAAAGGCGCATCTGAAACGAACGACCGCGTACCAGCAGAAACTGAAGAGCCGCGAACGGCAATTGACGCGGCAGCGTGAAAAACACTATCAGGAATATGTTCGCAAGATGACAGGAGGCAAAGGCGCGGCTTCCCGGGGAGACTCGAGGCAACCGGCGCCGCCCGCGGGGAATGCGCCACCGGTCAGATCGCGGGTGCCCGAGCCGGCAAAGACCGCCCCGGTTGAGGTCAAGGCGACGATCGATCCCTCGGAGATGATTCTCGAGGACACCGATCATACCGCGGACGCTCTGAAGCGTGAACTCGACGAGATTCTCAGCGCCAGATCCCCCGATACGCCCCCACCGCAGGCTCCCTCCCACCGTTTGACACCTCCTCCAGGTGCTGTTCCTCCGAGACAGGCGGGGCCGCGGCTTCGCCCTGCGCCTCCGCGGCCAACCACTCCCGGTACGTCTCCTGCCCCTCAACAGAAACAGACCGTTCCTCCCGCACGTCCGGCTGCACGCCCCGCGGGATCTCCGGGACAGCCGCCGGTGCGGACCCAGGAACCGACGAGTGTTCCGAGACCGGAACCGAAGCCTCCGGTAAAACCGGCCCCGAAGCCGGAACAAAAACCTCCCGTGAAACCGGTCCCGAAACCGCCTCAGAAGCCTCCGGTTCAGCCACCGGTCCCGAAACCGGCACCGAAACCGCCCGTGAAACCAGCGCCGCGACCTGCCGTGACACCGGTCGAGAAGCCTCCTGAGAAGCCGATAGCGAAGCCGGTTGAGAAGCCCGTGGAGAACAAGACCCGGGCACAGGCGGACAAGAAGAAACCGGATGCCCGCTCCGAACGGGAAAAACTGCTCGACCTGCTCGGACTCGATGACCTCTAAGCAGCCCGCCGTTGCATTCCTGTCGCTCCAAAATTCCCTGATCGAATTCGGAATCCGTTATGTGTCGGCTGCGTGCCGTCGGGAGGGGATCCGTTCCGAGATTGTCTTCTGTCTGCGCGATTCGGGGCTGAAGGAGACGGCGGGGCAATGTGAGGCGGTTGCGCGGTGGATTGCGGCGGAAGGATTCCATGCGGCGGGGATCGGCCTGATGTCGCTGCATGTATCGCGCGCCGTCGCCCTGACGCGTGCCATTCATGATATTGCGAACGTTCCCGTGATCTGGGGCGGCATCCATCCGATCCTGGATCCCGATGCGTGCCTGGAGCATGCCGATTATGTGTGTCTGGGGGACGGCGAACGGGCGGTGCCGGAATGGGTGCGGTGTCTGGCGAACGGCCTTTCGGTGGAAGGGATCGACAATATCCGGCAGCGGGGCGGTTCGACGAATCGGACGCTCCTCGAAGATCTCGATGCCATCCCCTACCCGGATTACGACATCGACCATCATCATCTGCTCGATGGAACGATCGTCCGCAGGCTCACGCTTCAGGATATGCGTTCCCGTTTTCCCTGGAATCTCGGCCGGCATTTCGTGATCTCCTCACGCGGATGTCCGCACGAATGCGCCTATTGCTGCAACAGCGCTCTGCGGAAACTGTTCGGACAGTCGCATGCGCTCAGGACGCGGTCCGTCGGCAATTTCATGGGTGAAATCGACGCGATCCGAGACCGTTATCCGTTTGTGAACACCTTCGCGATCATGGATGACTCGTTTTTTTTCAAACCGGGGCGATGGATCGACGAGTTCTGTGAGGCGTTTGCGCGGACCGGTTGCGCGTTCGGGTGTCTCATTCATCCGTCGAGCGTGACCGTGGAGCGGATGGACAAACTGGTTCGTGCCGGACTGATCGGTGTGCAGATGGGGCTCCAGAGCGGCTCGCAGCGGGTGACGCGTGAGGTGTTCCACCGGCATGGTACGGTGGAGGAGTTTGTACGGGCGGCGGGCGTTCTGGATCAGTACATGGACCGGCTGCAGGCGCGGACTTACGATGTGATCGTCGACAATCCCTACGAGACGGACAGCGAACAGGAGGACACGATCCGCGTGCTGATGTCGCTCAACAAACCCTTCAATCTCGATATCTTCAGCCTCACGTTCTTCCCCGGAACCGGACTTCACGACCGGCGGCTCCGGGAGGGGTATCCGGAATCGTCGATGCGCGCCGACGACCGGGATACGCTCGGGTATCGCCCCACGTATCTCAATCGACTGACCTGGCTGACCCATCTGATCTCGCCGCGCCGGATCCGATTCTTCCTGTCCATCCGCAAGACATGGTACGGGCCGATCGTATTTTTCCTGTATGACCGTGCCTGGCACAACGGACTCAGGGCATGGCTCAGGCGACTGAAGCGAGCATTCGGATCCGCCATGGGACGAGCGGGATGAGCGGATCGATACGGGAGATATTCGAGACGATTTTTGGTGTGGGTGCCGGGTTGCCCGCTGTCGGGCATCTCGAACGGATCGCCGATCGGTTTGCATTGATCCCCTATGAAAATTTATCGAAGATTGTGCGCGCCTCCGAGAGTCCTACGGGTGTGGCGGTCGAAACGGCAGAGGGGTTGCTCGAAAACTACCGCCTATGGGGAGCGGGCGGGACCTGCTTCTCTCTGACGCATTGCCTCCGGGCCGTTGCGCGCGCCTACGGATATCGACCGGAGGTGCATCTGGCCGATCTGGCGCGGGGGACGAACAACCATTGCGCGCTCGTGGTCCCTCTCGGCGACATGCGCTATCTCATCGATCCGGGTTATCTGATCACACGGCCTTTGCCGTTGCCCGAGAGCGGGGATGTGCTGCATGAGACGCGGTTGAACCCGGTGCGGCTCGAACGCGATCCGGCGGAGGACAGTTATTACTTGTCGACGATCGAGCCGGACGGAGAGAAACCGCGGTATCGGCTGCATGGTGAGGCGTGTGGGGAGGACGAGTTCCGGCGGGTATGGGCCGATTCGTTCTCGTGGCCCATGATGCACTCGATGCTGATCACGCGAGCGACTGACAGCGGAAGGATCTATGCCCACGATCGGTTTGTCCGGATTGTCCGGCGGGACGGTCGGGAGCAATTCAAGATACGGGAGCAGTTCGATCGGGTGCTGGCCGAGCAGACCGGCATTTCGATCACTCTGATTCGCAGGGCGAGGGGAATTCTGAGTGAGAGCAAGCGGGAGTTGCGAGAGAGGGAGGATGTGTGATGGGGGAGCCACAGGCGCCGGTTCCGGTCAAGCTGATCGTGGGGGTATTGACGTCTTCCGTAGAATTGCTGGGACAGGCGCGGGGAATGGTCCAGGAAGCATATGGAGCGATCGATTATGAGAGCGAACGGTATGCGTTTGATCTGACGGATTATTATGAACCTGAAATGGGAGCGAATCTCGGAAGGTGGTTCTGGAGTTTCGAGACTCTGATTGATCCGGGGCGGATCGCCGCGATCAAACTGGAGTGCAATGCGATCGAGAAGCGGTTGGCGGTGGATGGCAGGCGGCCGGTCAATCTCGATCCGGGGTATCTCGACTTCCACAAACTCGTCCTGGCGTCCGTCAAGGAAAGAGCTCAGAAAATCTACTTGTCGCAGGGTATCTATGCCGACCCGACTCTCTATTTTCTGAAGGGTGAGTTTCATCATTACGATTGGAGTCTGCCGGACTTCAAGCATCACCGGTATGATTCCGTGTTTCACGCGATACGGAATCGGTATCGGGAAGGCATAAAAGCGCAACTGATGTAGGTGGGAGTGAGAGGAGACAGTGAACGTTTGATACGGAAATTCAGTGCCATCCGAAAGTGAAGATGTCCAGTGCTCCGTGCAGTGCGGTCATTTCGGGATTGGTCATTGCGACGTACCCGTTGACACCGGAAAATGCGCCGACCCCGGCAGGCCAATCGAATGACGGCAAAACGGGAATCACGGTTTCGCCTGGCGGCAGTGTCATCGTGTAGTCACCGAATTCCGAAAAATCGGGAGCAAAGAAATAAGCGCCTGCAACATCCAGAACCACGAAGACCGGGATATCGGTGCACGAAAAGCTGTCCGTATCGCAGACGGTCACGTTGCAATAGCATTCATCACCCGGACCGAAATCGTTCGAGGGCATATCGATCGCGCATCCAAACAGCGAGCAGCCTGCGGACTGGGAGGCAATGACGAAATCAAGGCTGGCTTGGGAATAGGCGGACAGATTCAAGAGAGGTGTCATGCGTTCGGTATTCATCGATGACATGACTCCGCACCAGTCGCTGTCTGCGACAGCAGCCTCGCCGCTGAACGTCGCATCATTCAACCGGTCTGTCGTGGCGGTTGATTGCCACACACAATCGCCACCATGATTGATGATGCTCCATCCGGCGGTCGGCCAGGTCTCGAAATGCTCCTCGATGATTGTCATCTCATGTGTTGATCCGGAACACATCGTGGGCGTGGGCGGAAGGGTCGGTGTTGGAGTCGGAGTCGACAGATCGGAGATGAAATGGCAGCCCATTCCTTGGATCTTGGTGGATGTTTCAGGCGCCGGGATAAGGGGATGCACCTGCGACATCCGAATAGGTCACTTGCAGCGTTCCTGAGTCGGTCGCGATTTCCGATCCGTTGTTATAGAAAATGCAATTGACTCCCTTTGCGGTAAGTTCGGTAATCATCCAGGCCAGGGTGGAATACGACGGCAAGCAGAACGAATGAATTCAGGGGCCCTGCCTTTGGGGTGCTGAAATGCGGGTTCAAGGAAACGGAAGTTGACGGCCACTCCTTGTAGTGCTACAATTTAATTATAAGTGGCACAGTGCCACATTGAAAGGAAAATGGATTGAAAGAGATATCCGTTCGAGAAGCTCGCCAGTTAATCGGAAAACTCGACAGCCTTCTGGAAATAGAGGGTGAAGTCAAGATTACCAAGCGGGGAAAGCCCATTGCAAAACTATCCACAGTGAAAAAATTCAGAACCATGCCGTCGCATAAAAATCTACGTGAAAGCATGGATGTGATGGAAAAAGAAAGTGCCTGTTTGATCCGAGATGACCGGGATGACCGATAATGGATCAGATATATTTCGACACGAGCGCTCTGGCAAAATGGTATATCAACGAAAGAGATTCTGAAGAAGTTGAAGCTTTTCTGCGAGATCATGGTCCTGTTGCAATCAGTTTTCTTACATCGGTGGAAATGCGATCTCTGTTGACTCGGCGTAGAAAAAACCGGGATTTCAATCCGGAAATGGAAATGCGAATCTGGGCGACCTTCAATGATGACATCCAGCGAAAACATCTCATTCTGCTGGCAGTATCTGAGGATATCTTCCACACGGCGACTAACATAATAGCCATGCTTCCTGATATCTCGATGAGAACGCTGGATGCCCTTCATCTGGCTGTTTGCCTGAGTCACGACGTGAAGGGGATTGCTACGGCTGATAAAATCATAGCTGATTCAGCGTCGATGTTGGGGATGGATGTTGTGAAGTTTGGCGGTATTGCCTCCTCCGGCAACCACCGTTAAAACTGGTCGATGTAACTGCGGTTGCGAATCCAGCAGACTGCCCCGCGACCGGAACCCCCCCTTCTTAAAAGGGGACCATCTCAAAAGCCTCGAGGCGAGCCGGGATTGACAGGACATCGGGTGATGATTTAAGGTTGAGTTCAAAGGCAATGGTAGGAGGAAATCATCATGTCTGGAAACGTCGTGCAGTTGAATGAGGAGCAGTTTAAATCGGAGGTTGAATCCGGTAAGGGATTGATTCTGGTGGATTTCTGGGCGCCATGGTGCGGACCGTGCCGGCTGGTCGGCCCGATCCTCGATGAACTCGCCGTGGAACTCGCGGGAAAAGCCCGCATCATGAAACTCAATGTCGACGACCACAACGCGCTGGCAGCCCAATACCAGGTTTCCGGCATCCCGTCGATGATCCTGTTCCAGGACGGCCGGAAAATCGATATGCTGGTTGGCGCGCATCCCAAACCGTCCATCCGGGAGTTTATTCTCAAACACGTGAAGTAACCAATGAAACTCAATGTTCTGGGATGTTTCGGCGGTGATCTGAAAGGACGGTTTCCTGCGTTCCTGATCGAGGATCGGTATCTGCTGGATGCCGGAACGATCGGGTCCGCTCTCACGGTCGATGCCCAACAGAACATTCGTATCATCGCGCTGACGCATTCCCATGTGGATCATCTGATCGGGATCCCCTTCTTCCTGGATGCGGTCTATTTAAAAAGCGAGTCGCCGGTCGTCATCATGGGCACCGGACCGGTTCTCGAGAATCTCCACACCCATCTGATCAACGATGTGATCTGGCCGGATTTCACGGCATTGCCGACCCGTGAGAATCCGATCGTGATGCTGCGGAACGTCGCGCTCGATGAGGAAATTCCGTTTGGCGACTCTTTGTTCATCACGCCGATCGCAACCTGCCACACCGCGAGTTCGTGCGGGTATATCGTCCGGGATGAGCGATCCTGTCTGGTCTACACGGGCGACATCGGTCCATGTCCGGAATTCTGGAGTGGAGTCGACCGATATCTCGGGATGCATCCTGCCATCGATCCTGTCGCGATTCTGGTCGAGTGTTCCTTCCCCAACCGGCTCGGTGATTTCGCTCGCGCAACAGGACATCTCACTGCGGACATGCTCAGAAATGAACTCGGAAACGGCCGGTATCGATCCGCGCGCATCCTGATTTTCCACATGAAACCGCAGTATATGACCGAAATCGAAGAAGAACTCGCGCGCATCCCGGAATGCCGGATCGAACTGATGCAACCGGACCAGGAATACCATTTTTGATCGTGACAATTCGGGGGTGATCGGATATGGTCAGTCCGCGGTGTCGCGAAGAGAGGTTTGCCATGAGTGAGACTTCGGGTAACTCGATCGAGTGTTCCGGCTGCAAAGGGACCTTTTCCCGCCAGGAACTCAGTGACAATCTCTGGGTGTGTCCGTCGTGCGACTATCATCATCGAATGCCCGCCAAAACGTGGATCAGCATCATCTCGGATGACGGGCAGTATCACGAGGTGGATGCGCCGCTGCTTGCGGGCAATCCGCTCGAATTCGTCGATTCCAAAAACTATTCCGATCGGCTGATCGAATATCGTAAAAAGACCGACCTGGACGATGCCTGTGTCAATGCGTGTATACGGATCGGCGGGAATCCCGCCATCATCTCGGCGTTGGATTTCTACTTCATGGGTGGAAGCATGGGGGCGGTGGTCGGCGAAAAGATTACGCGGGGGGCCGAACGGGCTCTGAAGGAACGCATCCCGTTCCTCACACTCGCGTGCAGCGGCGGTGCCCGGATGCAGGAAGGCATGTATTCGCTGATGCAGCTCGTCAAAACCTCCTATGCCTGCGGCCGGTTGCGCGAAGAGGGTGTTCCATTCATATCGATCCTGTCCGATCCGTCGACGGCGGGCGTCATGGCCAGTTTCGCATCGCTGGGGGATATCATCGTTGCCGAGCAGGACGCGCTGATCGGCTTCGCCGGTCCCCGTGTCATCGCTCAGACGATCGGCGGAGAACTGCCCAAGGGATTTCAGCGCGCGGGCTTCTGCCAGGAACATGGCCTGGTGGATTGTGTCGTTCACCGGAAAGAACTCAGGCCGACTCTGAGCCGGCTCATTTCAATGTTCACGGATATCGCCCGGCTCCGGGGTGACCGACGGGAAGGTTCGTGACCGGATGTTCTTCCGGGCACTGCTGCTGATCACCGGGTTCCTGCTCGGGTCTGTCCTGTCCCACGCTCAAAGCCTCATTCAATCTCCAACCGATTCCGGCTCACTGTTCGACCAGTTCAAGGAAGACCGTTTCAAGGAAGTTTCCGATCAGGATCTGATGAAACAGGCGATGCAGCAGAAGCGTCAGAAGTACCAGTCCCTGATGACGCAGAAGACGCCGATCTTTTTCCAGGCCGACCGGCAGGAGATCATTGAAAAGGACCGTCTGTTCATCCTTTCGGGCAATGTCAGCATCTGGAAGGATGATTTCAAGATATCGGCCGAGGAAGTCAGGATTGAACAGTGGACGGGCGATATTCTGGCACGGGGTAATGTCGAAATCCGGTTCGGCAAAGATCTGATGACCGGGGACGAAGCGCAGTACAATTATGAAACGGGTGAGGGTTGGATCACGAACGTCAGGGCGGCCGTCGAGCCATCGATCTTCATGGAAGGCGACCGGCTGATCAAGTTGAGTGATTATGAGCATACGTCCGAAGGACAGTATATTCTTCAGAACGGGTTCGTCACGGCCTGCTCCGGGGAATCTCCCGACTGGCGCATCAAAACACGGTATTCTCTGATCCGCATCGAAAACTACGCACATATGAACCGGTCGTCATTCTGGGTCAGCAAAATACCCTTGTTCTATCTGCCCTACTGGTTCTATCCCACCAAGTCGGATCGCGCCACGGGGCTTCTCATCCCGGAAGTGTCGTTCAACACCAATCGCGGGTTGATTGTGTCGGAAGCATTTTTCTGGGCGATGAACGATTGGATGGACGTGACACTGGGCGGCACCATGTACACGAAAGTCGGGTTCGGTGAAGATCTCGAGTATCGCAATGCATTTGATCAGTATTCGAAAGGCATTCTGCGCGCCGAACACATGAAGGAAGACGAATCTCCCTATTCCGATCGAAACCCCAAGGAATTCTGGAATCTCGATTACGAACAATCCTACATCCTGCCTCTGGATATCCGTGCGACGGCAGACGTCAATTATCGGAGCGACCGCTACTTCGACCGGGATTACGGTCATGAAATCGAACAGGAGGCGGATCGCTACTCGGAAAGCCGCGTTTCGCTTTCCAAATACTGGAATCTCTCCCGATTGGTTCTCGATGCGGATTACCAGAAAGATTTCGATCTCGCGCGGGAAGAACGGCTCCAGCATATTCCCCGCCTCGAGTATGACACCGGATACCAGACGATCTTCGGCATGCTCAAGGGATCCTTGAATCTCAAGGGCGAAAACATCTCGAAAAAAGGACGTCTGGCCTGGACTGAAACCGATCTGTCGGGTACGACGAACTACAACAGGCTGTTCGATGCGGATGCGTTGCGCGGCGGGTTGTATTCCGAGGTATGGCTGGACATCAAGGAAGTTCCATGGTTTACGCTGAAACCGTTCGTCAGTTGGCGTGAAACCGTCTGGAATACCCGGAAAACGATCGATCCCCGGTTTCCGGACGGGACATGGCTGACGCGTCCCACCTCGTTCCCGCCGGCGGAGGATTCCGTCGGTCAGGGGATGTTCAGTTCCGGGGAGTGGCTCCGCCGCGAGATGTACGGGTACGGTGCCGAATGGATGGGCCCGAAACTCTCCAGGATCTTTTCGATCGACGGGAACAAGGTCTCCAAGATCAAGCATCTCATTGAACCCAGAATCGATTACAAGGTGACCCCGGAAGTCGTTCAGGACGATATCGTGTATTTCGATTCGGCGGACTACATCGAACCCGGTGAAGTCGTGACTGTCTCGCTCACGAACCGATTCCTGGCGAAACTGAAATCGAGGAAGGACAAAGACACCGAAAAGGATGGAACGGCGGTATCCGGGGCTGCGACGGAGACCGATACCGGTACGAAATCCGAAAACGAAACCTCGGATTCATCCCCCGATGAAACCGGGGAAAAGACGGATGGGAAAACCGGCGAGACGGCCACGCCGCCGGGGGAATCGCGTGAGTTTTTCATTGTGACGCTGTCCCAGAGTTACGATTTCCTGAAAGCGCGCTCCTGGGATCGCCGGCCGGAACTCAAAGCGGGTGAGGATGACCGCACGCGCTATCCGCTCGGCAACATCAAACTCGACGCGACGGTGAATCCCTTCGAGTCGATCTACTTCTCCGCGCGCACCGAATTCGATCCGTTCTATCATGACTTTTCCAACAGCTACCTGTATGGACACACACGGGCGAAAGATTGGAAATTCGGTGTCCGGTGGGATTACAGCAGGAATTTCTTGAATCCGGCATTCGATTTCCACTCACTGGCTCTGGAAGGCGGCCTGATTCTCAATGAACGCTGGAGCTTCGCGTCCTGGGTCAAGTATGATTTCCAACTGGAGTACTTCCCGTACTTCAATCTGGATCTGACCTATACATCGCAATGCTGGTCGGCCACACTCCACACGTATTATTCGAAAACACGCGAAGGGTTCGGTATCCCGAACAATCCGTATATCGACTCGAACGAACTGCAGTTCGGCGTGTCGATCAAGCTCAAAAACCTGGAAAGTGTCGGTCCGCGGAAATTCGGCAAGTTCTGGTGGGGCGAGTAACCCGGCGGATCGGGTGATCAGAAACCGCGTGCGTCTCTCAGAGCCCGATCGACTTCCGATGCTTTTTCGGCTTCCTTCATCCAGAAATCCTGATGTTTGGTCTCGTTGAGTTCCTGAACGGTTTTTCCCTGCTGTTCCACCCAGGTGTAGTATTTCAGATGATGCCATTGTTTCCGGACGGCGTAGGAACCTTCCTGCATGTAGTCGGTTTTCTGCCGGCGGAACACGGCTTCCGCCCGCATGTAGGCTTTGGCTTCATCCATCACGCCATCGCGGCGGGTCAGTTTGTCCATCTCGGTATGATACCGGTCGATCGCATCCGTGCAGACCGTGACGATCAGATCCCCGCGGCCCATTTCATAGTATTTGGCGGTTTTGATGGCACCGAGCACGTTGCAGATGCCGGACAGACCGAAGATCTTCGAGAGTTTCATGACTTTTTCTTCCGGAATGCCGTACCGTTGAATCAATGTCTTCCACCCGGCTTCCTCGGTCAGTAACTGCAGCCCCTCTTCACACTCACGGTCGTCGATACAGGCCATCATGTCCATGTTCATGACATTGTGAATCCATGTGACATGTTTGTCGCCGATGCCCTGGATGTTGTGTCCGCCGTAGCCGTTGGAGAACAATGTCGGGCACTGGATCGGTTCGAGGCCGATGATTTTATGATCGGGCCAGATCTGTTTGAGGCGGTCCCCGGCTCCGATCGTGCCGGAGGAACCCATGGACGAAACGAAAGCCGAGACATGTCCGCTGCCGATGCCCTGTTTATGGAGGTCTGTTGCGAGTTCCGCGGCGGCGTTGCCGGTCACATGGTAATGGAATCGATAGTTCCCGAATTCACAGAACTGATTCAGGATCCGTACGCGTTCCGGATCGCCCTGTTTGAGTTCTTTTGTCTTGTCGAAAATTTCCTTGACGTTCGATTCGCATCCCGGCGTTTTGATCAGTCGTGCGCCATATCGGGTGACGATGTCGAACCGCTCCTGGCTCATTTCTTCCGGCAGGATCACGACACAATCGAATTTCATCCGGCAACCGACCCATGCGCCGCCGATGCCGTAATTCCCTGTGGATGGCCAAACGAGAGTATGGGTGTAGGGGTTGACTTCGCCGGTGAGCTGTTTTTCGACCAGGATCGAGTATGTCGCGCCGACCTTGTGGCTCCCGGTCGGGAAATCCCTGGCATACAGAACAACAATCGGGGTCTCGACACCCGTCAATTCCTTCGGCAGCACCTCGGCATAAATCCGGCCGTCGGGGTCTCGCCAGGTGATGTTGAACAGGTTGATCGGATCGAGAGGATCTTCCGTGCGCATCCGCAATGCTTTCTGGCGGATGTCGGGGCGGATGGTTTCGGGATGCAGCATTTCAGAAAAAGTCGGTCCGTAACAGAACTGATTGTCCATCGTATCCTCCTTTGCCCGATCGATTTCGGGTGACTCCAATATGATTAGACCGGAATTGGGTTTACTTCAAGAGATTTTTTCCAGATGATAGAGTCGTCATGCGGATGATGCAGAATCAGCCGCTCGAATTCTGGAGGTGCATCATGGCGAAAGTACACCATGTTTCGGATGTTCATCCCGAGCCGATGCTCGATGGGGTGACGATGCGGGTTGTGATCGGTCCGGCCGAAGGCGCACCGGTGTTCAACATGCGCATCTTCGAGGTGCAGCCCGGCAAGACGACGCCGTTTCACCAGCACTGGTGGGAGCACGAAGTCTATATTCTCGAGGGAACCGCCGTGCTGAAACAGGAGGGCCATGAGACGCCACTGGTTCCGGGCACGGCGATCCTGGTGGAACGCAACGAGAAACACCAGTTCGTCAATACCGGCACAGGTGTTATGCGATTCATGTGTCTCGTGCCGCAGGACTGGCTCGAACACATGGATCGGGATTCCTGCAGCGGATCCGGTGCGGTCTGTTGTTGATACCCGAGGTCATCCCGGCCGGGTTGACCTCTTGAATCGCTTGTGAAATAATCATGGACGCCTAGAGGTTCGAAGCCTCCAATCCTAGCTTACTTCTCGTTCATCCCGCTGAACGATATCTTGGACCCTAACGACTGGAAGGGAGTTGTTGCATGACGACAGGATCGAATTCGAAGGTAAACCTTCTGATGCAGGAATCAGCAAAGAATTTCAAACACTGGGAGAAGGTCAAGGATGTCATCGACCAGTTGATCGATTTGATGCTGAATTATCGGCAGAGCGGCCATCCGGGCGGCTCGCGTTCCAAGGTGCATGCCATGGTGGCGACGCTCCTGTCCGGTGCCATGCGCTGGGATATCCGGCGGCCGGACAAGACATTCGGCGACCGGTTCGTCCTGATTGCAGGTCACACGGCGCCACTTGTCTATGCAACTCTCTGTACTCTCAACGATGCCCTGCGCACCCGCTACAAGGCGACCGGCGATAAAAAATACTTCATTCCCGACAATCGCATGGTGATGTGGGAAGACCTGCTGGAGTTCCGGCATCGCGGGGGACTTCCGGGGCATGCCGAGATGGCGGGTAAAACCCTGTTCTTCAAGGCCAATACAGGACCGTCCGGTCATGGTTCGCCGTTTGCCGCCGGTGAAGCGCTGGCAATGAAGCGCGCCGGAGCGGGCGAAGTCAAAGTGTTCGCTCTGGAAGGCGAAGGCGGTCTCACGGCCGGCGCATCCCATGAAACAAAGAACTCCGCCTGGGGACTCGGACTGTCCAACCTGGTGTATCTCGTTGACTGGAACAACTACGGCATCGACGATCAACCCATCGACACCGTCGTGTACGGCACACCGGAAATCTGGTTCAAGAGTTACGGGTGGCGGGCATTCGGTGCCTTGAACGGCGAGAAATGGGAAGAAGTCGCGCTCGCGGTCCTGGAAGCCGCTCACGGTGAAAACAAGGAAGGCGTGCCGTCCGTGGCCTGGAGCAAGACCAAAAAGGGTCGCGGCTATTACAAGTATGACAACAAATCGCACGGTGCGCCGCACAAGACGAACTGCGATCTGTTCTGGCAGTGCCGCAAGGATTTTTCGGATAAATACGGTGTCACCTGGGACAGTTTCGGCGCGCCGGCCGGTGATAACAAGGAAATGCTGCGTCAGTACTCCGCCAACATCAACGTCGCTCTCGATGTCATCCGCAACGACGCGGAATGCCTCGAATATCTCGCCAACCATCTCGTCGAACTCGGCGATTCCGTTCCCGAAACGATCCCCGGTCTCAAACTGGATCTTGCGAAAAATCCGTATAAAGACCCCGAGTTGACGGATTTTCGATCCTATCCGGCCGCGCTGTGGGCCAAACCGGGCGACAAGCAACCGAACCGTGCCGGGTTGGGCAAATGGGGCGCCTTTGTCAACACATGGGCAAAGAAGAAGTACGGCCGCCCGTTGTTCCTGATTTCGAGTGCCGATCTGGCGGAATCGACCAATATCGCGGGTTTCGCGCACGATTTCGACGGTGAAAAGGGCTGGGGTGTCTTCAACCGCTTCACGAACCAAGATGGCGTCATGCTCCCGCAGGAGATTACCGAATTCGCCAACGCGGGGATCTCATGCGGCGCAGCCGCCGTCAATTTCTCACCCAAACCCTTCGACGAATGGAATGGGTTCATGACGGCCTGCAGCACCTACGGCTCGTTCGTGTATCTGAAATACGGCCTGATGCGGCTGTTCAGCCAACTCGCGCAGGATTCCGACCTCAAAGTCGGTAAAGTACTCTGGGTCGCCGGCCATTCCGGTCCGGAAACCGCCGATGACAGCCGAACCCACTTCGGTATTTTCGCTCCGGGCGTGACTCAACTCTTCCCGGAAGGTCATATCGTCGATCTGCATCCCTGGGAATACAATGAAGTTCCCGTCGTTCTGGCAGCAGGACTCGCCTGCCCCGCTCCCATTATCGCGCTGCATCTGACCCGGCCTCCGGTCACCATCCCCGACCGGGCCGCGCTCGGGATCCCCTCCCATTTCGAAGCGGCCAAAGGCGCATACATCCTGCGCGATTACCGGACGGATCAGCCGAAGAAAGGCTGCATCTTCGTTCAAGGCACATCGACGACGGACAATGTCATCCGTCTCTTCCCGGAACTCGATCGCAATAAGCTCAATGTCAAAATCGTCGCGGCGATCAGCCCTGAATTGTTCAAATGGCAGCCGCAGAGTTACCGCGACAGCGTCGTTACGAAGGCCGACAAATTCGACAGCACGATGATTTCGAATCGCTGCCGCCGCGTCGGATCGGACTGGTTCTTCAATCCACTCGCCGAGGAATATGCCATGACTAGCGACTGGGACAACCGGTGGCGCACGGGCGGAACGCTGGATGAAGTCATCGAGGAAGCGCATCTCAGCCCGGATTGGCTGCTCAAGGGCATCGAACGATTCGTGCGGGAACGCGACAGCCGGCTGGCTCGCCTGCGCGATATGGCGGATGCCGCCGGTAACGCCTGATTCTGTTTCTGAGAACTTTTTTCGATCGCCGATCCGGTTCCCCGGGTCGGCGGTTGTGTTTCTGCCGGTCCTTCGGAACTGCTACGGACGAAACATCCCGCTCCCGGCAGGCATCTCGACCAGAATCCCCGGCCTGACGCCTCCGGGCAGATTCGTCCGGCGCCGTATCCGCTCATCTCCCAGCACGGACCAGCGGCCATAGGATCGCAACTCACCCGGCAGATGTCGCATGTCGCCTCTTGATAGAGCGATCGGCGTCGGGCCGTCGAGACATTCGATTGCGATGGTCGTGCGCCCTGCCGGAGCATTCCAATCGATCGTTTTCCAGAGGGGTGATTCCCATGGATTGGCGGCTTCAACATCGATCCGGCCCAGAATGGAATCGCCGGTGCGCACGATCAAAGCCGCCTGCCCCGCCTGAAGCAACCGCAGATCTAGTTAGATTTGGGCGCTCCCGTCGGTGCGGTCCGCCGGAATGTCCACACTTCGCTCGATCGGTTTGCCCTTCTCGAGAACGATCCACTCGACATCCCGGACGTCGATGATGTGATGGGTAACTGCCAGACACAGAAAGATGCCGATACCGGCGGTTCCGGACAGCAGATCGCGACGGGTCGTCGGCTTTGAGATCACCGCATCGGCCGTCAGCAGATAAACCATAGGGAGCAGGATGACGGCGTATCGCGGGATGGCATATGTCGTGACGATCAGAAGGGTGAGTCCGCCAAGTCCACCGGCGAACAGGAAACGGGAGCGGGAGAACAGCGCGAGGGGAAACTTCCAGCACGCGAGGAGCAGAGCGATCCAGTGAAGCCAGTACCCGACCGTGAATGCATTCGGGCGATCCGGCATCCAGGGCATGTCCTGTCCGATAAACGGGACTTTCCACAGGCGGCCGAACTTCGTGAGGATCATACGAAGGGCATCGGCCGGGAAGGATTCCCGGAGCACCCGGAGCCCCTCATCGAGAGTCGGCTTCGCATTCGAACCGGGTCCGGTGATGATCGCCCATGCCTCGGTGCGCTGATTGTACCCGTGATACAGCGCCGCCGCCGATCGGGACGACCAGTAGCGATCGGACATGGGCAGGGCGGCCAGAATGGATTTGACCGGCAGCACGACCAGCATGATACCGAGGCCCAGTTTGAGGAGCGCTCGGGATCGATTGAGTTTTTCCGTCATGAGAAACGCCGAGGCGAAAAGGATCAGCGGCCAGATCATGAGTGACGGTTTGGCGAAATACGCCAGTGCACCAGCCAGTCCACTCAGGAAGAACCGGTTCCGATACAACAGAAACATGCTCAGAAGCACCAGCATTGTCACCGGTGATTCGGTCATGATGTACCGGGTCATTCCGATGTTCGGCAGGGAAACGGCGAACAACGACGCCGCAATCAGGCCGATGTTCCCGGCAAGGCGGTTTCCGATCAGAAACACCAGGATGACACTCAGGCATTCACAGAGAATGTTGAGGTGAATCGGTGTGTCGGGCCGGATGTCTGACACGAGATATGCGAGCGCCAGAATACATGGATAGATGGGGCCTCGATCACGCAGGATCGTTCCCAGAATCTCGGGTTGATGCAGAGGCTTCCCTTTGAAGAAACTCGCGATATGTTCGGCGGAAACCTAGTAGATCGCCGCGTCATCCCGTGCTCCCGGTATCCCGTAATGCCGGACAAACGCATACCGGACGCTCGCGGTCACAAGGACGAGCAGGATAAGCTGAAGAACGATTGCGCGTTTCACGTCGAGTCTTTCCTCCGGGCCGGTCTGGCGGTCTGTGTCGAGAAAAACCCCGTTGAATGCTAAACGAATCAAATCGTCGAAGCAATGGCGTGGCACGATGTCCGGGATCCTTCGCACTGCGGCATGAAATCATGATATGGTGCGGGTGACGGGTTCAGAATCGGATCGGATGGGCGGAGAAGGAGTAGAGGATGGGCGGCAGAGTCGAACGGGATTCGATGGGTTCAGTCAAGATCCCCGAGGGGAAACTCTGGGGTGCGCAAACGCAGCGTGCGATCGACAATTTTCCGATCTCGGGAATCCCCTTTCATCCTGAATTCATCGATGCGCTCGCGGGCATCAAGCTGGCGGCGGCCCGCGCCAACACGGATCTGTCCGTGATTCCTGCCGAAACGGCCAATTGGATCGTCCGGGCCTGCCACCGGGTGCTCGAAGGCACCCTGCACGACCAGTTTCCCCTCGACATCTTTCAGACCGGTTCCGGCACCTCGACCAACATGAACATGAACGAAGTGCTCGCGAACCTGGCCATCGGGTTCGCCGGCGGGGTCGTCGGGTCCAGGACGCCCGTGCATCCCAACGATCATGTCAATGCCTCGCAGTCGTCCAATGATGTGATCCCGACGGCCCTTCATGTCGCATCCGTCCGCCTCCTCACGCGAAAGCTCATTCCGGCGCTCCGGCAGCTGAAACAGGCGCTGGACGGCAAGGCAGCCCAGTTCGATCGGATCGTCAAGACGGGCCGGACACATCTTCAGGATGCCACGCCGATCCGTCTCGGGCAGGAATTCGGCGGGTATGCCCGGCAGGTCGAACGCGCGATCGAAAGGGCCGAAGCGGCTGCCGATACACTCCGGGAACTGCCCCTCGGTGGCACGGCCGTCGGGTCGGGTATCAACCGGCATCCCGAGTTTCCGATCCGGGCCATCGGATATCTCAATGAGATGGATTCCGAACACTATCGTGAGGCGGTGAATCATTTTGAGGCGAATGCGGCGCGCGATTCGGCGGTCGAGGCATCCGGGATGATCCGGACGATCGCGGTGAGTCTGTCGAAGGTCGCCAATGACATCCGATGGATGGGGTCGGGGCCGCGGAACGGGCTGGGAGAATTGCGACTGCCCGCGGTGCAGCCCGGATCGTCGATCATGCCGGGAAAAGTCAATCCGGTCATTCCCGAAGCGCTCCTGATGGTCTGCGCGCACGTGATCGGAAGCGATCTGGCCGTGACGCTCGGCGGCCTCGGCAGCATCTTTGAACTCAACCTGATGATGCCCCTGATCGCACACCACCTGATCGGCTCGATCCGGTATCTCGCGGACGCAATCACCGTGTTCACCGAACGGTGCGTCCTTGGGCTTGCAGCCGAGGTCGATCGTATCCGGAGCCTGACGGAGCGGAGTCTCATGATCGCAACGGCTCTGGCACCGATCATCGGATACGACCGTGCGGCCGACATCAGCAAACGAGCGTATGAAACGGGCAGGACGGTCCGCGAGGTCGTTTTGGAGATGAACCTGATTCCTCCGGAGCAGCTCGAGGCAGCGCTCGATCTGCACACCCTGACCGAACCGGGACTTGCGTCAACGGGTGACTGAACGGAGGCGACACGGGTGAATCGGAAGGGAGAAATCGGGATGACGATACGGGAAGTGACACCGGCGGACCGGGCGATGTGGTTGAAAATGCGTCTGGAACTCTGGCCGGGGAACGAATCCGAGCATGGTGAGGACATCGACCGCTATTTCAGTCCCCGCCGCGCAGAACCCCTCATGACGCTGGTCGCCGAGAACGCGGACGGAACGTTGTGCGGGTTTGCGGAGTTGTCGATCCGCCTGTATGCGGAGGGGTGTCTGTCGGATCATGTGGGATATCTGGAGGGGTGGTTCGTGAGCCCCTCACATCGGAAAAAAGGGGTTGGCCGGGCATTGATCGACGCGTCGATACGATGGGCGCGCGGGCAGGGATGCACGGAGTTCGCGTCGGACACCGAGTGGGACAATATGGAGAGCGCGAAGGCGCATGCGGCGTGCGGATTCGAAGAGGCCGGCGTGATCCGGTGTTTCAGGCGATCCATTGAGGGACACCTTACTTAATTCGATTCCTGCTCGTTGAATCCGGGTGCGCGGCATTTGATCCGGAATGCGGGATTTCTTCCGGTTACCGAAGAATGGTGCGATCGACTTTGATTTCTCACGGAATCCTAATACAATTCACAATCCTGCCGGAGATACTGCCCCAGGAGGGATAACCATGAGCAAAGAACGCATTCTGGTCGTGGACGATGAAGAGGATATCCTCGAACTGGCGCGCTATAATCTCGTCAGGGACGGCTACTCGGTCGACTGCGTGACGACGGGCGAGACCGCGCTGGAGCGTGCCCGGAAACAGTTGCCGGACCTGATCCTGCTCGATCTGATGCTCCCCGGCATCAATGGTCTCGATGTCTGCAGAGCGCTCAAGCAGGATTCCAGGACGAACCACATCCCGGTCATCATGGTGACGGCGCGCGGTGAGGACGCGGATGTGGTCGCCGGGCTGGAGTTGGGTGCGGACGATTATGTGACCAAACCCTTCAGCCCCCGCATTCTGCTCGCCCGGGTGCGCGCGGTGCTCCGGAGACGCCGCCCGGATACCGCGGACGATACGAGCGTGATCGCGGTGCATGATATCGTGATTCATCCGGGGCGGCACGAGGTTCATGTCGGGGGCCGGGCGGTCGATCTGACCGCCACGGAATTCAGTATCCTGCAGTATCTCGCGGGACGCCCCGGCATGGTGTTCACGCGCAATCAGATCATCAATGCCGTCAAGGGAGATGATTATCCCGTGACCGATCGATCGGTCGATGTGCAGATGGCCGGGCTGAGGAAAAAACTGGGCGATTCGGGCGACTGCATCGAAACGGTGCGGGGCGTCGGGTATCGATTCCGGGAGTGACAAGAGGGCAATGCCGAAACGGCTGATCTGGCAACTGTTTCTCGGGTTCGTCCTGGTCATCCTGATCGCCATGCTCGGGGTCTCGATCGCCACCTCCCGTTTTTTTCACGATACCTACATCGCGCAAATCGAACGGAATCTCAGAAACCAGGCCGCCCTGTGCGCCGAAGTGCTCAAAACGCGCTCCCCGTCATCCGACGCCGAACAGCTCGACCCTGAAATTCTCGTCATCTCACACCAACTCGACGTCTCCATCGCCGTCCTTTTCGCCGACGGCAGGATCCTCGTGAGTGACGACCGGGCGCTCAACCGCCTCGGCGATATGATTTCGGGATCCGTTCCCGTTCAGGTGGACGGTCAGGATGTCGCGGTCGTCATGGTGTCCGTGCCGATTCAGACCATCGAGGCGTCCCTGAAATCACTCTATGGGCGTATGGCGCTGATCGCAGTGGCGATTCTGTTCGGCGCCGCCCTGATCGGACTGATCCTCTCGCGACGGGTCACCTCGGTCATCCGCGATATCCAGTCCGGTGCCGCTCGGTATGCCTCCGGAGACCTGGATTACCGGTTGCGCGTCCACGGGATTCTCGAACTCGAACAACTCGCCGCCTCGATGAATGAGATGGCCGAGCAGCTCGACGACCGGATGCGGATGGTCGAAAAGCAGCGGATGGAACTCGAGACGATCCTGGCGTCGATGGTCGAGGCTGTGATTGTGGTGGACAATGAGGAACGTGTGATCAAGACCAATGCCGCGGCGCGCAGTCTGTTCCGGCTGTCCGACCCGTCATCCGCGTCGCCCTCGATCCAGACCGTCATCCGCAACCCGGAACTGCACCGGTTCATCCGCAAAGTGCTGGCCTATTCGATTCCAATCGATGCGGAAATCACATTTCACAACGGGGACGACCGCGTCCTCAGAATCCATGGAACAGCACTCATGGGATCGCGCGGTGAACAGATCGGCGCGCTGATCGTCATGAACGATGTCTCGAATCTGAAGAAACTCGAGACGATCCGGCAGGAATTCGTCGCCAATGTCTCGCATGAACTCAAAACCCCGATCACCTCGATTATCGGTTTCATCGAAACGCTCCGCGGCGGCGCCATGGACGATCCGGAAAACGCCGGCAAATTCCTCGATATCGTCTCACGCCAGTCCGAACGCCTCGGACGGATCATCGATGACCTGCTCAGCCTCTCACGCATCGAAATGGACGCGGGTGCCGGACTGATCGCATCGGAGAGGATCGCAGTCCGGAAAGTGATCTCGCAGGCGATCGCGGCGTGCCAGGAATCCGCAGCCGCCAAACAGATTCCGATTGAAACCGAGACCCCCGAAGACCTGGTGATCCGCGTCAATCCGCCGTTCTTCGAGCAGGCCCTGATCAATCTGATCGACAATGCCGTCAAGTACAGCGACGTCGGAAAACCGATCCGGATCGTGGCTCGCGAGAAGGACTGTCAGGCAGAAATTCTCGTCATCGATCACGGCGTCGGGATCGGGCGGGATCATCTGCCCCGTATTTTCGAACGCTTCTACCGGGTCGACAAGGCGCGCAGCCGCAAACTCGGCGGGACAGGACTGGGCCTCGCGATCGTCAAACACATCGTCCTGGCGCACGGCGGAGCGGTCGATGTGACGAGCGTGCCGGGCGAGGGTTCCACCTTCCGCATCCTCCTTCCGCCCGATCACCCTGCCGTCTCCGCGTGATCCGGCACGCACATTTCGGTATAATCATTCCATGCGTTTCAACACCCGGCTTGCTATTCTCATCCTTGTCGCGCAGCTGACCACTCCCGGTTCACTCGCGACCGTCCACCTGCTGCGTTCGTCCGACTGCGGCATTTCCTTCGAGTGGCTCCCGCCGGTTGCGTCCCTTTCCGATTCCACCGATGTGACTGAAACCGTCCTGTTTGTCGTCCCGCCCCGATGCGAGGTCTCCATCGATCCGCCCGTTTCTGCGGATGAGGGGGCCCGCGCCGAATGCATCTCGGAGGGGTTCTTCCGCCAGCATCGTCTCATCGCCGTCCGCATCGTTGCCTCCGAACCGGTTCCGGCGGGGCGTGCGCGGCATTCGCCTTGCGTGTTCACACTCCGCTTCGACCGGCCGGAACCGGCGGCGGACGTGCCCCCCGATCCGCTCGATCCGCTTCTGCGCTCGATCGTCGCGAACCCCTCCGACGTGTCGCGCCGCGGATCCGCTCCGGAGCCGTCCGAGCCTCCGATCCGGGTCGCTTCAACCGAAACCCATGCCGCCGCATCACTCAAAGTAGCCATCTCTCACGACGGACCGTGCAGAATTCCGTTCCAGGAGTCATTCGGGGCGATCGATCCGCGGAATCTCCGGATCGAGATGAACGGTGTCGAGATTCCCGTGCGGGTGAGGGGTGAAGAGGACGGTGTGTTCGATCCGGACGACTCGATCGAACTTCTCGGCGTCGCCAACCGCTTGCCGGACGGCTCCCCCGATCCGTATTCGGACACCAGTATTTATTGGATTTCGGGAGGTTCATCCGCGGGAATGCGACTGGGAACACTACCTGCTGCCCCCGGTTCGTCCGTGCCGGCGTCCCATTACACCGAAACGCTGCATTCCGAATCGGATCAGGTCTATTTCGATACGGGATACTACTGGATGCGCGTTCTGGCGGGGCAGGCCCGGGAGATCGCCTTCCGGATCGATCATGCGGTCGCCTCTCAGCCGCTCGCGCGGTTGCGCCTCTGTATTCGCGGCGGGACCGACGTCGAGGCCGATCCGGATCATCACGTCCGCATTCTCCTCAACGGACAGATCATGGCCGATCGCCATTTCGACGGGTACGACCGGCTCGATGTCGATACGTCCTTTCCGCTCGACCGGCTTGTCGATGGAGACAACACGTTCGGAATCGAATGTCCGGGGGATACCGGAGCGGGTGAGATCGACGCGGTGTATCTGGACTGGTTCGAGATCGTCTATCCGCGGCACTATGTGGCGGATCAGGCGACATGGACCATCCGGAGTCCCGATCCGTTCACGCCCGCCCTTCGTGCCTATTTCGTGACGGGTTTCCCGTCGCAGGTCGACCGGCTGTTCCGCACAAGCGATCCGGCGATCGAATGGGTCGATTTCGTGTCCGAAGCGGATCCGGACGGCGGTTACCGGTTGCGTTTTGCGGTCGATGAATCCGCGCCGTCCCGGTACATCGCCTGCGCCGAATCAGCGATGGCCGTGCCCGATTCGATCGAAGTGGACGCGCCGTCGGACTGGCGAACCGGCGTGCACGGAGCGGATCTCATCATCATCACCCATCATGATTTTCTCGAAGCGCTCGATCCGCTCGTCGCCTGCCGGCGCGCGCAGGGGTTGCGGGTCGAGATTGTGGATGTCGGGGATGTTTACGATGAATTCAACGCGGGGGTGTTCGATCCGCATGCCATCACCGATTTCTGCCGTCACGCATACGCGCACTGGCAGGCGCCCGCTCCGGCATACGTGCTTCTGGTCGGAGACGCGTCGTGGGACTATAAACAGAGACTTCCTCAGAGCATGAAGCAAAACTTCGTCCCGTCGTACACGAAGACCTGGTTCGAACCAAGACGATCGACGAGCGCCGCGTGCGCGATGGGTCGCGCCGACAGTCGCGACTACGATTTTCTGTATGGCGAGCCGATGGTGGACGATCAGTTTGTGTGTGTATCGGGAGATGATGTCTTTCCGGACATGATGATCGGGCGCTGGCCTGTCGAGACCGTTGCCGATGTCGAGGTGATGGTCCGCAAGACGATTGCGTATGAGGCGACCGCACGCGATCAGCAATGGCTCAAACAGCTCACGATGGTGACCGGAGGTTTCGACGATTCCGAGCAGTCGCTGTTCCTGCAACAGGCCGAAGCGCTCATCGGCAATTGCGTGCTCCCCTCCGGCGGCTACTGGCATTTCGACCGGATCTACAAGACCACCGACAACCCCGATTTCGGGGCATATGAAGACGCCATTCTCGCCGCGATCGACTCGGGCACAAGCATCGTGACGTTTCTGGGACATGCGGGCAGCTGGAGCTGGGAGGCGATGTTCGATTTCGATGATCTTGCAAGGATGAACAACCAAGGGCGGCTTCCGTTCATCGCGAGCATGACGTGCAACACCGCCCGATTTGCCAATCCTGATATGGATTCGTTCGGCGAGCAATTCATCCTCACGGAGGATCCGTTCGCTGGAGCCGTGGCGTTCTGGGGCGGCTGCAATTTCGGCGGATTCTGGGCGGATTATTTCCTGACGTATTTCTGGTATGAACAGGTGTTCCTGCGGCGCGCCGCGACTGCCGGCGAAGCGATTCTGGCGGCGAAGATCCGGACGCTGGCGAGTTATCCCGATTACGGGGTCATCATCGAACCGTATACGCTTCTGGGTGACCCCGCGCTGCGGATCCAGCTCCCGTCGGCTCCGATCGTGCGCCTGGCCGGATGGTTCGATACAGAAGTCTCGATGGATCAGGGAGGCCGCATCCGGATTCTCGCATGGGTCTTCGATCCGGACGGAGCATCGGACATCGACCGCGTCGAACTTCTCGCGGGAGGAGTTCCGTCGGGTATCGAGCTGAAGGATGACGGGATGAGCGGCGATCTGGCGGCCGGAGACTCGATTTTCGGGCTGCAGGTCGATGTGGGCGAGGGACTCGCTCGGGCGCGCTACGGAGTCGGTATCCGTGCTGTCGATGGATCGGGATATGCGGGTTCGGTGTTTCCGCTTTCGGCTTACTGAACCGGCTACTCGTAATGCAGGGCGACAATCGGGTCGAGCCGGGCGGCTTTCCGGGCGGGATAGAACCCGAAGAAAACGCCGACAAGGCTGGCGAAGCCCATGGCGAGGATGATGGTTTGGGTGGTCACGAGAGTGGACCAGCCGGCGATTTTCGAGACAGCCTCGCAGATGCCGTATCCCAGTGCGACACCGATGACGCCGCCGATGAGCGACAGCACGATGGCCTCGACCAGAAACTGCCACAGAATGTCCCGCGGCCGTGCGCCGACCGCCATCCGTATGCCGATCTCCCGTGTCCGCTCTGTGACCGACACCAGCATGATGTTCATGATGCCGATGCCTCCGACGAGCAACGACACGGCGGCGATGGATCCGAGCATCATCGTCATGACACCGGTGACGCTTTCCGCCGTCGAGGCAATATCGGTCTGCGTCCGCACGAAGAAATCATCGTCTTCGGATTTCTCGAGGCGGTGCATCGACCGGAGAATGGTCGTGATCTGCTCGCTCGCCTGAGGCGTGTCCTGCCGTGAGAGCGCGGAACAGAAGATCATGTGGATGGTGGTCGAACCGGTGATCCGGCGCTGGACGGTGAGCAGTGGAGCGATGAGCGTATCGTCCTGATCGCCTCCGAACGGGGAACTGCCCTTCGACTCGAGAACCCCGATGACCGTAAACGGTAGATTCTTGACCCGGATGATCGCTCCGACCGGATCGCTGCCGGGAAACAGATTTTCCGCGACGGTCGTGCCGATGACACACACCTTGCTCGCGGAATTGTTTTCCGCCGTCGTGAACAACCGTCCCTGAGTGACCCGCATGTCACGGATGGTAAAATAGTCCGGAGTCGTTCCGATGATGCCGGTCGGCCAGTTCAGATTTCCGGCAACGACCTGGGCCGAACTGCGGGTCATGGCGGCGACGAGTGCGACCGAGGGCGCACGGGCGCGGATCGCGTCGACGTCTTCGAGAGTCAGCGTGTGGCGCGAACCGGTTCCGCCCCTGACGCCACCCCGATTCCACCCGCCGGACATCACCATCAGCACATTGTCGCCCATGGCTGCGATCTGATTCTGAACCGTGCTCGACGCGCCTTCCCCGATACCCACCATCGCGACGACCGTGGCAACGCCGATGATGATTCCGAGCATCGTGAGGCTGCTGCGCATTTTGTTCCGCCGGATCGCCCGGACGGCCACGTTGACCAGTCTAGTGATCATCATCGTCTGTTTCCTCGGTCTTCTTCTGTCGACGCACCTCCTCCAGATCGATCATGGCGTCGCGCGGCGCCACGGCCTCGTCCCGACTGATCCTTCCGTCCCTGAGCGACAGGACGCGCCTGGCATACAGGGCGATGTCGGATTCGTGCGTAATGAGAATGATGGTGATGCCGTTTCGGTTGAGTTCCTGGAAGACCGCCATGACTTCGAGGGAGGTCAGCGTATCGAGATTCCCGGTGGGTTCATCCGCGAGGATGACTTTCGGGTGGGTCACCAGTGCACGGGCGATGGCGACCCGCTGTTGCTGTCCGCCGGACAACTGGTTCGGGAGATGTTCGATCCGTTCAGCCAGTCCCATTCGTGTCAACGCGTCGACTGCCAGTTTCCGCGCCTGTTTCTGAGGCGTTCCGGAATACAACAGCGGGAGTTCGACGTTTTCCAGCGCGGAGGTTCTGGGAAGCAGGTTGAAACCCTGAAAGACGAATCCGATGAGCTGATTGCGTGTGCGGGCCAGTTCATCCGCGGTGAAGTTCGCGACATCCCGGCCGTTTAGAAAAAACTGACCCGAGGTCGGGCGATCGAGGCATCCCAGGATGTTCATCAGGGTCGATTTTCCCGAGCCGGAAGGACCTTTCACCGCGACCATTTCCCCGGGGAGGATGTCGAGACCTGCCGAATGAAGGGCTCGGATGCGGATATCTCCCATTTGATACACTTTGGAGACGGAAACGAGGCGGATCAGGGGTTCCATCAGCGCCTCGGGGGTCCCATCCCGAACGGACTGCTGTTCTGCTGTGGCTTGGCTGAGGCACGGACGGTCCCGGTTATCACATCCATGCCTTCCTTCAGGTCTCCGCCGGTCAGTTCAGTGAACGAACCGTCATCGAGACCGACCGTGACGGAGACCGGTTTCGGCTGCGTATTTTCGAGAATGTACACCGTCGGGGATCGTGCGGTTTTCGGCCCGGTCTGATCCTGGCTTCGCTCTCTCTGGTTTCCGTTCCGCGAATCGCCTCCCTGTGCGGGTCGGGCGCCCGGGGAAGACCCATTTTTTGCGCCGTTCCCGTTCGATTCCGGTTTTGCGGGAGTGAACCGGAGTGCGGAAGAAGGGATACGGAGTGTGTCGAGCGCTTCGGCGACGGTGATCGTTACGTTGGCTGTCATTCCGGGCATCAGTTTCTGCCCCGGATTGGACACGTCGATCACGACCGGATAGGTCACGACGTTCTGCTCGAGAGTCGACGCGAGGCGGATCGTTTTTACCTCACCCGTAAAGGATTCGGTCGGATAGGCGTCGACGGTGAATGTCACGTGTTGTTCCGGGCGGACCAGTCCGATATCGGATTCATCGATCGGGGCGATGACCTGCATTCTGGAGAGGTCTTCGGCGATGACGAACAGTTCGGGAGCGGACAGGGAAGCAGCGACGGTCTGGCCCACTTCGACTTTTTTCGACACCACGATGCCGTCGATTGGTGAGCGGATGGTGGCATACTTCAGGTTGGTTTCCGCCCGGTCTCGCGCCGCCTGAGCCTGACGGACGGATGCGCGGGCGACTTCGGCGGAGGTTCTGGCGGCATCGAGTTCCTGATCGGACAGCAGTTTGCGTTCAAAGAGCGACTTCGCGCGTTTGTAATCCCGTTCCGCCTGTTCGGAAGAAGCCTGGGCCTTGAGCAGGTTCGCATCGGCTTCCTGTTTCTGGGCCAGCAGGAAGGCCGGATCGATTTCGGCGATGATCTGATCCTGCCGGACACTCGAGTTGTAATCCGCGTGCAGCTTTGCGATGGTTCCGGTGATCTGCGCCCCGACGGTAACCTGATTGACCGGTTCCAGTGTCCCGGAGGCGGTGACCTGGCGAATGATGTTTCCCCGTGTGACAGGTTCGGTATGATATGCGATGGATTTGTCTGCGGATCCATCTTTGAAGTACAGGTAGTAAGCGCCGGCACCCGCCGCGCATACCAGTATCAGAACAATGATCAGACGTTTCAAATCCCGGTCTCCTCTCCATACGGCACGCCGGCTGCCGCCATGAGTGCCGCGAAAGCCGTTCTCCTGACATTCCGGGCGCGATAGAGGGCGTCGTTTGCATCGAGATAGGTCTGGCGGGCGTCGGCCAGTTCGAGTTCGGTCGCGAGCCCGGCCTCGTAACGGCCTTCGGCCAGTGCCAGACTTTCCTTGGAATACTGAAGGGCCTGCCCGGCCGCCGTTTCCCGTTTGTCGGCATCGGCCAGCGCCGTGTGAGCCTTGTGAATTTCCGTCCGGAGACTCAGAATCAGTTGCTCGGTCTGCGCCGCCGCACGAACTTGACCGGCCTGCGCGCTCCGGACCGAATGACCGGTCTGAAACCCGTTGAAAAAGGTCATCCGGATCCCCAGTGAGGCTGAAACCGATTGATTGTATGGCGTATTGTCCCCACTCCACGAACTCTGTCCCGACAACCCGATTGCCGGCCAGTAACCCGATTTTGCCAGATCGGTCTGCAGCCGTTGCTGTTCCTGGATGAGCCTGGCCGCTTTCAGATCGGGCCGGCGATTCATCGCAATCTCGATCAGTTTTTCAACCGACGGAATGGAATCGGGAATGAAATCCACCGGTTCGACCGGAGTATATGTCGTGATCTGCGGTGCCGCCATCAACTTGAGGAGGTCGTGCAGGGCTGTCGCGGCCGAGTTCCGGGATGCGATCAGGTTGGATTCGGCGTTCGCCACATTGACTTTTTCCTTTGAGACATCGAGAGGCGACACGCGGCCGACTTCGAGACGGGCCTGTGCCGATTCGAGGTGTCGCCGGGCAAGCTCGAGTCCCTCGATGCGCACACCGACCGCGTGTTCCGCTTCGATCCAGGTCAGGTATGCCATGACGGTATTCCACGCCACACTAAGTCGCTCGGATTCCAGAGCGATTTCGGAATTCGTGACCGCGTTGCCGGCCAGCCGGATACCGGCTTTGCGTCGACCGAAATCGTAGATGTTCTGGTCCAGGGCCAACCCGAAACTCGTGTTTCCCGATCGGCCTCCGCCGTTGAACCCCTCCTGGGAATGGGTGGTCTGGTCTGTTTCCGTTCGAGTCGCCGACCCTGAAAGAGAGGGATACAGGTCGGAGCGGGCTGCGCCGAGATCCTCGCGGGCGACGTCGATCGACGCGGAGGAGGCGGCCAGAGCGGGGTTGGCGGCCAGCGCGCGTTCGACGGCGGTGCCCAGCGGCAGCGGATCGGGTTCTTCGGCTCGAATACCGGCCGATGACAAACAGATCGCGACGATCAGACAGATCGACAGGATGACGGAATGGGGATGTGTGACAGTGTGTTTCATGGATGACAAACCCTCCCAAGGGATCCGATTCAATCACAGGAAGCGAACGATCTCAAGCGAACCGCAGCCGACACATCAGGGCACGGACCCGTTCCGTGAGACGCTCGAGAAAGCGGCGTCCATGCATTGGATACGAGCGGATTGAGAAAGGTTCAGGATAAGTTTGAAAAAACCGGGGACTCGAGCAGCCAGCGGACCAGTTCGTCCAGATCATCGAAGCGGGGCGCGGATTCTTCACCGAGAGCGTCCGGAAGACCGGATTCCCGACGCAGCCGTTCCAGACGGTCCGCGCCGTCGCGGCTGACCGACGGATGACGCGACACGAGATCGATGATGGCAAGCGCTTCCTTCAGCCGGGGAGAGGTCAGATTGACGAAAACCTGTGTGATTTCGATCAGTGAATCCAGCATCATGGGGACGGAGCGGATCGAGATGGCGATGTCGAGTCCTTCGCGGAGGAACCGGAGAGCGCGGTCGTACGACTCCTGCTTGAAAGCCTGATACGCCAATGTCACTTTGCTCAGAATGATCCCCCATTTATCGCCGATCTCGTTGAAATGCATCACACATTCCTCGATCATGGGCGCGGCTTTTTCGTCCTCATCGATCAGCATCAGCATGCCGCTGTAGTTATTCAGAGTCAGGGCGATGCCCCATCGATCGCCGATGCGGCGGTAGATCGCGAGGCTTTCCTCGAAACTCCGGCGCGCGGCGTCGTACTCTTTCTGGATGTTGTGGAGATTGGCGAGGTTCAGCAGGGACAGGGCGATTCCCCACTGGTCACCGATCTCACGGCGAATCTGCAGACTGTCCCGGTGCATCTGTCGGGCGATCGAGAAATTACCGAGGAACTGTTCGACATTTCCGAGATTGTCGAGAGCGCTGGCGATGCCGACTCGATCTCCCATTTCTTTACGGATCTGGAGGCTTTCCTGCATGAGCACGCGTTCGCGTTCGCGATCCCCGAGCGCTCCGGCGGCGATACCCAGATTGGCCAGGAGGCCGGCCATGCTCTTCCGGTCTCCGATTTCACGGACCAGTCTGAGACTCTGTTCGTAATAATCGTGGGCGAGAGTCAGGTCGCCGAGAGAACCGAGCACGTTGGCGAGATTGTTCAGGGAGGCGGCCGTGCCCTTCCGATCATTGATTTCACGGCGGATGGCCAGAGCCGTTTCGTGGTATTGCCTGGCTCGGATGAAGTCGCCCATCCGGCTCGATATACCGCCCATGCCGTTGAGCGCCAGCGCTTCTTCCTTCCGGAGTCCCTTCCGGCGGAACACTTCATGACTCCGGCGGATCAGTTCCATGGCGGAATCGAACTGGGCGAGATTGAATTTGAACACGCCCCGCCGGTTGCACAGCTTGGCGATCACTGTTTCGAGATGTTCGGTGAGCGCTGGATCATCGATGGCCGACAGCGCATCGGAGGCATACCGGAACAACTCCTCACCCTCGTGGAACATCCCGTTGTCACTGTAATAGAGAGACAGGGGTTCGAGATATTTTTCGAGGGTGTCGATATCGAACGTCTGCACACTCGACCGCCACCCCGTGCGAATGTTGTCGATTTCTTCGGCGATCTGCGTCAAAAAACGCTTCTCTTTCTGTTCGCGATGCAACTGAAGCGATTTCTGACAGGAGACGGCGAAAAATTCGCGATGGAGCCGGGCTGCGCGTTCGAGTTCCTCGGGGTCTCCGTCGAGTTTTTCTCCGAGGTACTGTCGGAGCACTTCGAGCACGTGATAGCGGCTTGAGAATGTCCGGTAGAGGAGGGATTTATCCATGAGAGCGGAGAGGGTGGAAATCGGTGTTCCGGTCACCTGCAGGGCTGCCTCCCGGGTGAATCCGCCCCTGAAGATCGCCAATCGCTTGAATACCTGCTGCTCCTCAGGAATCAGCAATGCCCAGGAATGCTCAAAGACGGCTCGTACACTCCGGTGTCGCTCGGGAACATTCCGCTGTGTGGTCGAGAGAAAATCGAAGTTTTTCGAAATTTCATCCGCAATCTCCTGGCACGACAGGACGCGGATCCAGGCCGAAGCGAGTTCGATCCCGAGCGGCATTCCTTCGACGATGCGGCAGATCCGTCCGATATGCGGTTTGATCTCGTCGGTGAGCACAAACGGCGGATAGGTCCGGCGGGCGCACTGCAGGAACATTTTGACCGCACTGTAATCTTCCGGCTGATAAGGCTGATTTTCAGGCGGATAAGTGAGTCCCGCGACCTCGAAAATGACCTCTCCCATCAGATTCAACCGTTCGCGGGACGTGATGATGATGCGGATATCCGGGCATTTTTCTAGAATCCGGCCGACAAACCCGGCACCTCCCATCAGGTGTTCAAAATTGTCCAGAATCAGCAGCATTTCCGTGTTCCCGATGTGTCCCAGCAGTTGCTCTTCGGGATCCTGCGCGCCGCTGAATGTGAACCGGATGGCTTCAGCGACCGCCGACACGATGAACTCGGGAGCCGTCACCGGCGCCAGAGGGACGAAAAACACGCCATCTTGAAAATAGCGAATTTTCTCTTCGGCGATCCGCAACGCCAATCTCGTTTTCCCGATTCCGCCCTGTCCGACCAGCGTGATGAGCCTCTTTTCCTCGATGATCCGTCCCAGTTTGAGGATTTCCGGGTGTCGTCCGACAAATCCGGTCAGACTCGACGGGAGATTGTGCGGCGGAATTTTCGTGGCGATTTCGACGCGGTCCTTCAGGGGAATATCGGTGATTTCGCGTGTGAACTCCCAGCCATCCTCGGGCAACTTCCTGAGAATCCCGCGTTTGACCAGGTAGGTCGTGGCGCGCGCGACGTGGGAGGGGAGTCCGAGCGTTTCGCGGTGAAGCCAGTCGATGAATGCGTCCGGAGGTTCCCATTGCAGAATGCTGCGAAGCCAGACCTTGACTCCGTTTCGGGAAATCGGATTCAATTCGATCGTGTCGCGTAACGGAACATCCATGGCGATTGACCGGGCCGAGGATTCCGTATTGATGGCGTAAACAATCGCAAATGACGCCAGTTGAATGTTCTGCTGAAGGAATCTCAGAAACTCGAGTGTGGCTCGATCCACATGGTGCAGATCATCCACAAGGAGGATCAGGGAATCCTTGCCCTGTTCGAGAAGACAGCGTTCGATGGTGGCACAGAGGTCTTCCCGGGACTGATAAGGCGGGATCGTGTGACGCCATCGCTTCCGCGCTTCCGCCCATGCGCCGTAAGGACGGTTTTTCATGGCGGAAAATCCTGAAATCATGAGCGTATCGGCGCCCCGCATCTCTGCAGTGGCCCGGATTTCCTTCAGAAAACGGGATCGGCCGGACCCGGGAACGCCTGCGACCGTCAGAACCCCCCGATGCTTGTCCGGAAGACTGTCCAGAAAACGATACAGAATTTCCAGCGCGGAATCCCGTTCCACAAGGCGGGACAACTGGTCGAACTGAAGGTCCGGACGCGCAAAGGCATCCTCGTGTACCACCCGGTTCCGTCCCCGGCTCTTGGCCTCGAGAAGGCGCATGTCCGCCTTGTCGAACAGCGTGCGCGGATCCAACGTGTCCTCGGGATAGGTTGCAAGGCCGATACTGACGGTCAGCGTCAGCGGCGGATCGCCGGTAAAACGCGCGGGCCGGATTGTTTCCATGAGCCGGTTGGCCTGATTGAGCGCATGGTTGCGTGTCGTGTTGGGCAGCAGAATGACAAATTCGTCACCCCCATAGCGGAACAGGATATCGGCAGCGCGAATCCCGTTCGTGATCCTTTCGACGACCTCCATCAGCACTTCATCCCCGCGTGTGTGGCCGAATGCATCGTTGATGCTCTTGAAATGATCGATATCGATGATGAGGATGGACAGGGACGAGGCATACCGCTGGGCACTCTCAGCCTCTTCATAAAACCGCTGCTGGAACATCAGACGCGAGTAGGCGCCGGTCAATGGATCACGAAACTCACCGGTTCCTGACATCAGAATCCTCCTGCCCGCAACCCCGAATCAAAACTCTTCAGGCAGTCTAATCCGATGGTCTTGAAAAATCAATGAATGCGGTTCATAGTCGATATGGGAAGGAGCATCGTCGATGAAGCGCCAGATGGTTTTGTGGCTCGCGACCGCCATCCTCGCATCCGGTTGCATCAGTTCGCGATTATCCCGGCCGCCGCCCGCACGCGGTCCGGTTGCAACTGCGGATCTGACAGGAGTTTCAGGGCTCTGCTCCGGTTGGAATGTGTTGCTCATCACGATCGATGCTCTGCGGACGGATCATCTGAGCAGCCATGGATACGGCCGAATGACCACTCCCGTGATCGACCGGGTGGCGGACCAGGGAATCGATTTCGGGAACTGCTTCGTGCAGGCACCACATACTCATGCGTCGATGGCGTCGCTCATGACCGGTATGTACCCTTTTCGCCATGAATCGGTGATCGGATCCCGAAAACTCAGTCAGGCGCATGAAACGATGGCGGAGTGTCTGGAAAAACGGAAGTATGCAACCGGTGCGTTTGTGTTCAACTATTGGCTGTCGCGTGAGATGGGTTTCGCACAGGGTTTCCGAAACTATAACTATCTCAATCAAGACCTCTCGGATCAAACCGTCGAACGTTCGATCAAGGAGTGGATTTCAGGGCAGGGGGACACGCCGTTTTTCCTCTGGTTGCACTACCTGGAACCGCACGCCGGGTACATCGCACGCAATCCGTTCTTCGATTCGTTCATGCCCGGATACAAAGGAAACCGCGACGAATTCACCAATGAAATGCTGAATCAACATCGGATCGCGAAGCAACGGCTGAAGAAAAAAGAACTCGCGTACATCATCGGATGCTACGACAGCGAGATCCGATGTGCGGATGCATCGATCGGACGGATTCTCGATCACCTCGATTCAGCAGGCAAAACATCCAATACGCTGGTCATCATCACAGCGGATCATGGCGAGGAATTCCAGGATCACGGGTCGCTGGGACATGATCATACGCTCTTCGACGAGCTGCTCCATGTGCCACTCATCATGCGGGCCCCGGATGTTCTGCCCACCGGCCGATCACCGGTTCCGGTACAGAGTATCGATCTGTATGCGTCGATCATGGATCTGCTCGGCATCCCGACTCCGATCACCGTTCAGGGACACACCGTATTCACCGGACACCCCGAAGAGGAAATCACGGAACGGTATGCTTATGCGCAGCGTTACTTTATTGCTCCGGAAACACATCTGGTGTCCTTCCGGGCGTTTCCCTGGAAGCTGATCATGCAGATCAATCCGATCGACCGCAGTGATTTCAATCACTGGTCACCGGATGCGAAGCGGGATGCGATATTCCTGTATAATCTGGCCGTGGACCCTCGGGAACAGACCAATGTGGCTGACGAGAATCCCGGGAAGGTTGATGTATTGATCCGATGCATATGCGATCTCCTGGAGAAAAACCGACGATCTCCGGTCCGAAGCGTCCGTGAGATTGAGACGGATCTGGACGAAGACACCAGGGCAAAACTCAGAAGCCTGGGGTACTCCCCCTGAAAGGATCGATATGAAGTTCACCGCATTTGCGCTGCTGGTCATGATGGCGGGATGGGGATGCAACTCCGTGACGACCGGATCTCCCGTCACAAACACGTGTTCGCCGCAGGCCCATGCCGTGTTCGACGGTTTTTGGATGACGGAGGACGGTGTATTCGAACTGCGGTTCGATGCATCGGGGGTGGCGCATTTCGGCTCCATGGACTGGTCTGAGCAGAACGGAGTTTTCGAGCCTCTCACCGGAGATCTGATGATACTGGGTGACGATCGGGGAGGCTATCTGAGCGCCCGGTTCAGGGACGAGGGTAAACCGGATCCGGAAAAAGGTTATTATCTCGCGGCATACCAATTCGACTCGAAAGACCGACTCCTGGTATATCAGCCGAAAGTCGAGCGCTTCATCGGGTGGATTGAAGGCGGAAAGGTGAAGGGTGTCGTGCAGAAAGGTGAGCATTCCCGGTCGGCGCATATCGAGTCGGCAGCCGCGGAGTATCTGGACGTGATCCGTTCGGTGGCTCAGGAGGATTGTTTTGATCGGACGGAACCTCTTGAGTTTCATCGGGTTCGGCTGCCGGAGCCCAGGAAGAGTCCGGTACCGGAGAAAACACCGTAAAAATGAGTCGAAAGTGGGCATCCTTGATCATTCTCACGCATCTGATACAATCAAAATACGCTGGAGGAGAACAAATATGAAACAGCTCCTGAGTGTGTTGGTTCTGTTTTCCGGAGTGACTCTGTATGCCGTGTGCGATGCCGCGACCATCCGTGTGCCTCAGGATCAACCCGACATCCGGTCCGCCGTGGACGCGCTGATCGCGAGCGGCACATCGATCGAGGCCTTTGCCGCGCCGTGCCGGACCCCGTATGGCCTGGCCTGGGACGGGCAAAACCTGTGGTGTTCGGATTTCGAGACCCGCCGGATCTATAAAATGACGCCCGATGGTGAGGTGTTGGACGATTTCCCCTCACCTGCTGTCTATCCGACGGGGTTGACGTGGGACGGACAGCATCTTTGGTTGGCCGATGCAAATGATGCGATCATCCGACTGGATCAGAATTGCCATGCGGATCGAATACTTCCCTCGCCCGGACCAAATCCGGAAGGTATCGCCTGGGACGGACAGAGATTCTATGTTGCGGACAGCTCGAAAGACAAACTGTACTCGATCGATACCGAAGGGGGAATCATCGATGCGGCGGAGTATCCCGACACGGACTTTGATATCCGTCTCGCAGGACTCGTGTTTCATGACAATCGCCTCTGGTTCATCGACAGGTTTCAGCATGGTCTGTATGTGTATGATCCGGTTGTGCAAAGATACTCCGGAGGAATGAATCTTCCCGGCATGGACTGCCGGGGAATCGCACATGATGGATCGCATGTGTGGTTTTCCGATATCGCGCAAGGCATGCTGTATCGTGTGACTGTCAATTTCACTCCGGGCGAGATCATTTTAGGGGATGGGGTGTATTCCGGCCCGCAAAACCGAGGTTTGACGATCGATGGGCGGGCAATAACCATCCGTTCCGAGAACGGTCCCGAACACTGCGTGATCGATTGCGGGAACGCAGATCGGGGCATCCAGTTCCGATACTCGGATGAACGGATGTCCGTGGTCGATGGGGTCACAATCCGCAACGGGAACTCGTTGGATCTGAAGCGGGTTGGCGGGGGAGCGATTCGTGCGTATCATTCAACGATACGCGTGAAGGACTGCACATTTACATCTACCAATGGAACCACAGGAGTCGTGTTGTTCAAGATATGTTCCGGTGAGATCGATGGATGCCTGTTTTCCGGCAACGAGGCCGAGGGTGCCGTTTCTGTCGATTACGGATTGGGTCAGTCGCTTTCCGTTTCGAATACCGTCTTCAGGAATAATCACAATTCGGCAATCGTGCTGCCCGGTGCGGAACACGTTACCGTGAAACAGTGTCAGTTTATTGGCAATTCAGGAGATGAAGGGGGGGCGATCGACGCAGTAAATGTCACCGATTTGAGCGTTTTTTCATCCCGCTTTGTTCTGAATGAAGCAACCTGGGGTGGAGCGATTTTCAGCACGGCCGGGACCTATGCCCGGATTTTCGACTCTTCCTTTATTCGGAACACCGGTGAAAGCCGGGGCGGAGCGATCTGCAGTTACGATCGCATACATCTGGGAAACTGTCTCTTCAGCCGGAACAAGACGTTCCGGGAGGGTGGAGGCGTTTTCATCCGGGGAACAGGTTCCCTCAAGATGTGTACTCTGGAAAACAACATGAGCGATCGTACCGCCGGGGGGTTGTACATTGATGACGACTCGAGCGTGTCCATCGATTCAAGCATCGTTTACTTTAACTTTCCCGATCAGGTGACGAACTTTGGCACACTGGAGTTGCTGAGTTCGGATGTTCAGGATGCTGTCACGGGTGTCAATACCATCGATGCCGATCCGATGTTCGACTTCGGAATTCTCGGTGATTCCTGCCTGAGTGACGGCAGTCCCTGCATCGATGCCGGACAAGGGATGGCACACGACATCTGCATTCCCGTTACAGACGGCACTGTATGTCTCGATCAACTCACCACCCGTCAGGACTCCGTTCCGGATTCCGGAATACTGGATATGGGATATCATTATACACCTTACCGGAATGATCCCGATTTCAGGATACGCATCGATCTTCCCCACCACTTCTTCGCTCCGGGAGATCCGTGTGACGTTGCGGTCGACATCTTCAATCCGTCCGGGCAGACGGTACCGGGGACGCCTGTGTTTGTCTGGCTTGAGATGGGAGGAGTGCTGTATTGTGCCCCATCGTTCGGGACATTCGATTATTATTCGATCAATCTGGTTCCCGGCGAAACCAGGCTTCAGGTGCTCGCCCCCTTCATCTGGCCCGAGGGGATCAGTTCCGTGATCGGTGTCCACTGGTACGCCGCGCTGACCGATCCGGAAATGACCCGGATCGTCGGGGGGATGGATCTGTTCCCGATGGGCTGGTGACCCGTTCACGCGGATCGCATCTCCCGTTTGACATGCCGGAATCATCTGAATAGACTCGCTCGCGCGCCGTCGGAATCGTTTGATTTCGACCCCGCGCGTCATCGATCACCATTCAGAGGATTCATCGCATGAATGACATTCCCGAGACCATCCATCGACTCAGGCACTGGCTGAAAACCGCCATCGCCCGTCTCGAAACCAAATTCCCCTACGCCCAGGCATCGTTTTCCGAACAGGAAGGCCTGTCCATCATGTCGAACCGGCAGGAAACCCGGGTATCCGAGATTCCCTCGCGGCGCGGAATCACACTGGCGGTTCACACCGGACAATTCTGGGCGGAAGTCGGCGCATCCGAAGTCACCGAAGCATCGGTCGATGCCTCCGTCACCCGCCTTCTCGAACGCATTCCTGCCGATAAAGAAGGGGTTTCGATCGACCCGGGTCAGCCCTGGTCGGGCGATTTCCATTCGGAGTACCGGATTGATCCGAGACAGATTCCGCTTAGGGACAAGATCGAACGGTTGGCGGATATCCGTGGGGTTCTGACCGGTGCCAGTCCGCGGGTTGCGGCCGCGTTCGTCCGGTATGGCGAGCGGATTGTCCGAAAGGTGTATGTCAACCGTGTCAAGGATCTCTATCAGGAGCTCCTCCATGTTTCGAGTGTGCCTGTGGTGATCGTCTCGGACGGCCGCTCGACGAAGACCATGCATGGTGGCAACGGGTATCAGGCCGGTTTCGAGAAGATCGAATACTCGCGTGAGGAGCTCGAGACGCTCGTTCGGGAATCCGAATCCCTGCTCGATGCCGGCACGATCGAGCCGGGCATCTACGACGTGGTCGGGGGACCGGGGTTGGCGGGGGTGATCGCGCACGAGGCTTTCGGGCATGGCGTCGAAGCCGACATGTTTCTCAAGCAACGCGCCAAAGCGGTCGATTATCTGGGTAAACCCGTCGCCTCATCACTGGTCAATATGATTGACTCCCCTCTCACAAAGGGGTTTCCGGGGAGCTGTTTTTTCGATGATGAGGGGATGCCGGCCACCGATACCCATATCATCGAAAACGGTGTGCTCCGGAACGTGCTGACGGATCTGCGTTCCGCATCGGAACTCGGTGTCCCGCGATCGGCGAACGGACGCCGGGAAGCGTTCACGAACAAGGTGTACGCCCGCATGACCAATACGTATTTCGCCCCGGGGGAATCGACACGTGACGAGATGATCGCTTCGGTCGGCAGGGGCCTGTACATGCCGCACGGCAGCAATGGAATGGAAGATCCCAAGAACTGGGGGATTCAGGTCGAAAGCCCCTTTGCTCTCGAAATCCGCGATGGAAAACTGACCGGAAAGGTGTTCGCTCCGGTCGTGATCACCGGGTTCGTGCCGGACCTGTTGAATTCCATTTCCATGGTCGGAAACGACCTGCATCTCGAAGGGCTCGGAATCTGCCAGAAAGGCCACAAGGAACAGGTTCCGGTGGCGATCGGCGGGCCGCACCTCAAGATGATTGCCCGAGTCGGTTGAAAGGACGGATGGACATGATTGAGAAAATCGCAGCGGCGCTGCAAAAGCAGACAGTTCTCTCTTCCTGGGCGATCTCGGAACGTCAACTCAGATCGACCCAGCTTTACGAGGTGTTCGGTAAACGGGAATCCATCCGGGCCGTCGATGCGACGACCTACGATGTCGATCTGCATGTGCCGATTTCGACGGACGGGACCGACCGCATGGGTTCGATCCGGATCGAGATCGCGCCCGGGGAGACCGGCATCGACACTCGAATCCGGCGGGCGATCGAGTCGGCGTCCGTGCATGGGAACCGGCCGTTTATGCTGACCGAGGCCGGCATGGTGTACCCCGATTTCCAGTCTGCGGACCCGGACATCGTGACGAATCCCTGGCAGGTCATCGACGATATTCACGAGTCGCTTCGGGAAGAGGCTGCGAAAGCGCCTGATATCCGGATTTCGAGCACCGAAGTGTTTGTGAAGTATCTCCGGCAGCGGCTGGTCAACAGCAGGGGTCTCGATGTCAGCCAGGACTACACGGATTGTCTTTGGGAAATTGTCCTGTTTCACGGCCGGAAGCCTGAGGAGAGCGAGTTCTGGGCGATTTTCAGCCGGCCGCAGTGGCGGCAGTTGAACATCGGGGAAAAATTCGGGGTGTTTGCGCAGCATGCTCGCAATGCGCTGATCGCGAAAACTCCGCGGAGCGGGAATTGCCCCGTGGTGCTGACCGGAGACGCGCTCGAGGTGTTGTATCAATACCTGATTCATCACGCGTCGGCCTCGGCGAGATTTACCGGGTCGTCGCTGTTCGAGCCGGGAAGACCGGTGTTACCCGACGAGCCTCAGGGTGATCGCTTCACGATGTATTCCAATTCGATCATCTCCGGCGGATCGTATTCCCGGCGATTCGATCCCGACGGCCTTCCGGGCACTCGAGTCCGGATCATTCATGACGGTGTGCTGGAGCGGTTCTGGGCGACGCAGCAATACGCACAATATCTGGGGATCGAACCCACCGGCGCTTTTGCGAACATCGAGTTGCCACCGGGAACACGATCCTGGGAAGAACTCCTCCAATCGGATGACCGGGTGATACTGGTCGAGCAGTTTTCGACATTCGATCCGCAGCCTGTCGCCGGGAATTATCTCGGGGAAATCCGTGTCGGATATGAATATCGGGCGGATGGTTCGGTCGTTCCGTTGCGGGGAGGCAGTGTTACTGGTAATGTGGTGAGCGGATTGACGAATGCGCGTTTCTGCCGGGAGATGGAGATCTTCCAGGGATATTACGGTCCCCGGGGGGTTCGGTTCGAGGAAGCGCAGGTTGCGGGACTTTAATTGAAGGAGACTCAACATGACGATGCAGGATCCGTTTGTGGTGAAGATCGAGCAGCAATTTGATCAGATCATTCGAAATTTTCAGAATTCAGGGATATCCGGAAAAGCGCTGATGGAGGATCTGGTCAAACGGTATACCGAAGAGAAATGCCTGTCGGGCGGCAAGCCGTTCCCGACCTTCCTCAAGCCCGCATTTCTGTCTCCGTCGCAGATGACCATGGTCCGGCACGTCACGGAAGTCATCATGAGTTGTCTCGAGAAGGTTTCGAATCTGTTTTTCGAGGATCCGTCGTATCTGCCGATCTTCGAGATGGCACCGGGCGAAGCCGACATAGCCCGTGTGCGGGCGAAGTATCCGAACAAGGTGCAGCACGCCCGGCTCGATGCGTTCATGACCGGCGACAATCTCCAGTTCTGCGAATTCAACTGCGACACGCCCGGAGGGCCGGGATACTCGGATATACAAGTGCAGTTATTGCTGGAAACGCCTCCCATGAAGGAGATCATGAAGAGTTACCGGATCGTGCGGGATCAATTCATGCAGAGTGTTCTGGATTGCCTGCTGGATTGCTACCGGCATTACGGGTGGGACGGCAAGGGTAAACCGCGGATTCTGATCTTCACCTTTTTCGATCTGGATCCGACCATGGAAGAGCTTTACGTTCTGCAGAAGTATTTTCAGTCGCAGGGGCACGAGTGTATTGTGGCGCAGCCGACGGATTGCACGTTTGAAAAGGGCAGGCTGATGGTTGGGGGCAAGCCGGTTGAACTGGTGTATCGCCGCGGGGCGACGCAGTGGTGGCTGTCGCACAAGGAAAAGTTCGCGGGGCTGTGGGAAGCGTACAGCACCGGTGCGATCTGCATGGTCAATCCGTTGAATTCGAAGCTGGCGGGCAAGAAATCGCTCATGGCCGTGCTTCAGAGCGATGCGATGCAGCCCAAGCTGACCGAGGAGGAACGGTATATCGTGCAGAAGCATGTGCCGTGGACGCGGTTGGTTGAGGATGCGTCGACGCAGTATCGGGCGAAGACCGTGAAACTGATTGATTTTCTGAAGGAGAATCGGGCGAACATGGTCATGAAGCCGATCGGTCTGTACGGCGGCAAGAATGTGGCGATCGGACACGAGATGAGCGATGGGGACTGGGCGAAGGTGATTGACACGGCGCTGGTCGAGCGGTATGTGGCGCAGGAATACATTCCGATTCCGACCATCGATCTGCCGATTTTCGATGATACCGGAGTGCGATTCGAGCCGAAGAAGGTGAACATGAATTTCTTCGCGTTCAACGGCAAGTACGGCGGCGGTATGGCGCGCGTGTCGGACAGCTCGATCATCAATATCTCGGCGGGCGGCGGTCTGATTCCGATTCTGCAGGCTGAGTTGCTGTAGGCTGCGTCCCGAGCGTTACGTCATACTTCATGTAACAATGGCGTCGTGAGGCGGAAGTGTTCGTGTCCGCTGGTTTCGCGTGTCATCCTCCTGAAGGAAATGCCGTTATCCGCGCGTCCCGCAACTCAAATACCGTGCCGACAGGTTTTTCAAATCTGACCGTAAACACACCGCGATCTGTTCCCGGAAGCTCGATCGAAATGCTCCGCTCTCGACCCGGATCCCCTGTCTGTTCAATCTGAAACAATCTGCCGAGCACCCGGCATGTCAGATCCTCCCCCGTGCCGGAATAAGTCAAATCGATCCGGATATCGCAGTCATCCCGGAATACTCCGAATTCGAGAGTTCCTGTCAGGGCGTCGAGAACGCGACCGCAGCGATCACCGACGCAGATCGGTCTGGTCCAGCCATTCGATCGCAACGGTGTCTCGAAGACCGCATCCGGCGTTTCGATACGGAAGATATCGACCTCCGAATCGGCCACGACCGGTGGCGAGGTGTGGAGATGCCGTATCAACCGGATGACTGCATCCCTGTTCACTCGATCCGGGACGTCACGTTCGAGTTGGGCAAGATCCAGGATGAAATGTGAGATTCCATTCTGGCGTGCATAGACAAACGGGGACGCCAACGGGTGAAAGATATCGTGTTCATCTGATTCGACACATCGTAGTAAAAGCCGTTCGAATGCTTGCTTTCTTGCGATCACTTCAGGAGGCAACCTTGCGATAAATCCGTCGATGATCGGTTTCTGATGCCCGGTCTGACGCATCATCGATTGAGTTGCATCCATCGGCCACTCGAGAATCGCGGTACACGACGGATCGTTCCGCATTCGGCACAACGCTTCGGGGATATGCGTGCTGCATGTGCGAATGGGAATCGGTAATTGCTCCAGAATGATGAGAGAGCACAAGACGATGAACACCCCGGTGTCTTTTTTATGGAAAGCAGAGACGCGGCGCAGAAGTCGCGTTGACCCGAAGGTGGCGATGATTGCGACACTGAAGGTCACGAGCACGGCGAACCGGCCCGGGACGCGCGCCGCTCGAAAGATCGGTATATGCTGAAAAAACTGGAATGGCATCGGAACACCGGAGAACTCCATTCCGGCAATGTGGAGAGTGGGTCCGAGCGAAAGCACAAGACCGGTCACGCCGAGGACGACCCAGCGCCCGGAATGTTTCCATGGTTTCATCCCGAACGCGATTAACAACAGGGCGACGTAACCGGTGGCGGCCATGCCTTCACACCGATTACCCAGAAAGGTTCCTGATGACCCTGCGAGTGCATGTGCCAGGGGCTTCAGGACAGGATTCAGATGGTTCGGGAGCAGATAGTTTGCGAGATCCACACTGTAAATTTCCGCATCGCCTGCATAGAAAACATCCGGGTTCATGGAAAATTCCCGGACCACAGGCACCATGAATGGAGTAGCGAGAAAGGCTCCTGTAATGAGGATGAGAAACAGAGTCCTCGCTCCACGATACATGCTCGGTAGAGATGGCTGTTCCATGAGATACATCAACGTCAGGATGATCCCGATGATTATACTGTAGACCATGTAATAGTAACAACTCAGGGTGGTCGCGGCGAATGCCGCACCACCGGCGAGAATCCATTTCCGGTTTTGACCGGATGTCTCGAGTGATTTGAGGAGAAAGAGCACGAACAAGGGATGAAATGCAGGCTGAGGATGTTCAGATGAGCGTCGATGCGGGTCATCCTGAACGGTGAGAATGCAAACAGAATGCCTCCGAGAAATGCCGCGCGAGGATCCGCGCCCAGGTGCAGGCATAACAGGCGCATCGTCACTCCCGCAAGAGCCAGAATGAACAGGACGAGGCTGTTGAAGACGATTGTTGTATTGAACAGGAGACCCGGAATGAGAGCGATCAGGCCGTTCATCAGAGACAGTGTGTGGTGGGTCAGCGACACTCCGGACGGGTGGAACAGCAGATGAGTAAAATACGGGGAAGCATGCAGATCGACGAGCGCATGCCGGGTCCACCAGACATTCCAATAGAACTGATAGGCATCACCACCCACACCGGGAATGTGTGACGTGAACTGAAAGAGGAGCGGATAGGTGAACAGCAGGGCCAGGAGAAGGTAGGCCGCGAAGATCAGCAGACATTCCCGCAGGGGTTTCCATTTCGAGGGCACAGCACAACACGTTGTCGGTACGATGCTGAGGGTCCTGAAGGTGTCTGGGTTCACTCTTCAATTCTATGACTCAGAAACCACTCATACAACTCCCAGTCCGAATATACCTCATCCCAGATTTCGTGGCCACCTTCCGGAAAAAACGTGAACTCGACGTCCGCCCCCTCACGCTGGAGCGCCTCGACCATGTCGATCGATTCGGTGACCGGCACATGCGGATCGCGCTCCCCATGAAAGACCCACACGGGGAGATTCCTGAATTTGGGAGCGTTGGCGGCATCCACAGGACCGCAGATCGGCGCGATCGCCGCGAACCAGTCCGGGTGCCGAGCTGCCAGATCCCAGGTGCCCATGCCGCCCAGACTCAGCCCAGTGGCATACACCCTGGACCGATCGACTCGCAGCGTCCGGATAATGGTCGACACGAGGGCAGAGAGCATGTCGATATCCCACCACTCGCCACATGGACACTGAGGCGCGACGACAATGAAGGGGAAATCCGGGAATTTGGAGAGATGAGGTAACAGTCCTTCGTCTCTGACGTGGACAAGGTCATCGCCGCATTGTCCGGCACCATGCAGAAACAGGATCAGGGGCCAGGTGTCGTCCGCATGCGGATCATACCCCCGGGGCAGCCTCAACAGATATGGCGCTTCGACCTTCTTGGTGATCGTCGTCCTGAATGTCTTCTTCTGGAACGCATTTCGTGTGGCCATCCGGAATCTCCTCGCTTCGTCGCGATCCTATCTCGATCCAATCCGGAACGCATCAGGAATTTGAATCAGTGCGCGCGCTTCCATTGACTCGAAACGCGACATCCTGCTATATCCGGGCATAACCTCGTCACGGTTCGCCCGACAGGACACGTAAAAAATGATATTTTTATCAGATGCCTCGACACGATTTGATAATCATTTATTTTCAATTAGATAACTGAACTAAATCGAGACCTTCGCAGCGGAAACCGTGCGGGAGGAACACCGGATTTTGCCCGAATGTTTTTTTCCTGGCACATGGATTGCTGTATCCCGGGTCGTAGTGCGAATTCAACCCACCTTGCGAAGGAGGTTCACATGAAACGGTTTCTGGTAATCAGTCTGATGGCGGTTCTCATGACTGCCACGATGGGATTCGCCGCTGCGCCATCGATCGTGCGATGCGGTGTCGATCCCGTCAATGTTGTTCCCGGACAGGCGTTCACGGTGTATGCCGATGTGTCCGATTCCGATGGTCTGTCGGATGTCTCGACGGTCGGCGTCGTCTACAACAATCAACTCGTGCTGACGCTTCCCGCGACCGAAACGCCCGGTCGGTATGAAGCGCATTTCGTCATGCCCGCGAATGCATCCTCGGGAACATTTTCCCTGTTGATGGCTGCCGCGGATGTCTCGGCATCGATCAGCCCGTTCCTGCAGTTTTCGTTCGGGATTCTGGGCGGAGGCGAACCGGGTGTCGATCTGTTGTCTCCGGAAGAGGGCTACACGGTCGAATGTGAAGGTCCGACCGAATTCGCCTGGGCACCGTATGCCGGCAATGGAGGGATTGCCGCCTATACGTTCTCGCTCTTTACTCCGGACGGACTTCAATACACATCCGAACTCCCGCCGGTTCTCACGTCATTCACGGTTCCCGGTCACGTCTGGCATCTGCTTCCGGACGGCACATATTATTGGCAGGTCGGTGTTCTCGAAACATTCGGCGGCGAGCCGATCGCTCTGAGTGAACTCCGGTCGTTCAATGTCTCGTGCACGGAACCCATGCCGCATGAAGTGTTCGGCCGCGTGGTCGCTCTCGATGCGGAACTCGGTCAGGTTACCATCGCGAGTCGCTGGCATCACGGTCCGGAAACCGTCACGATTCAGGTAACCGACGAAACAGCGCTTTTGAATGCCGCCGGTGAGGTCATCACGTTTGATCAGATCGTGGAAGGGCAGTTCGCGTTTGCGACCGGCGAATTCGTCGAAGAACTCTTCTTCGCGACACAGCTCATCATCGAGGGTGAACCGGGTCCCGGTCCCGCTGATCATGTCGGCGGTCGCATTACCGCCATCGATGCGGAAGCGCGAAGCATCATGATCACTCCTCGGGAATGCCCCGAAAACGGATCCATGGAACCCGTGACCGTTCAGGTGACGGATGAAACCCGGATCATGGGTCATCACGGCGAGCAACTGACGTTCGAAGATCTCGTGATCGATATGTTCGCTCTGGCGATCGGCGCTTTCGATGAATCCGGTGTGCTGGTCGCGGACGAAATCCAGGTCGCGGATGTTCCGGGCCCGGGCCCCGGCGACGATCACGTGAGAGGCATCATCGTGCAGATCGATGCGGAAAACTCGATTCTGTATGTCGAGGCCAACGATCAGCGTGAAGGTGTTCAGATCGCGGTTCAGATTACAGAAAACACTGAGTTGACGGGTCCCGAGGGCCCGATCACGTTCGATCAGATTCAGGTCGAGATGATTCTGGCCGCTGTCGGCACATGGCAGGAGGAGATCCTGATTGCGCAGCATGCGCATGTCATGCCCGGATCGCCTCCGGGCCCCGGTCCTTCGGATCATGTCTATGGCCTGATTACCGCGATCGACGCAGACAATCACATCGTGACGCTGGGGCGGAATTGTCCGGACGGACAGACCGTCGCAGTGTTGATCACCGAAGAGACCGTTCTCACCGACGAGACCGGTCCGATTACCTTCGATGGGCTTGAAGTCGGGATGGAAGCGATGGCGTTGGGTGAGTGGACGTCTGAAGCGCAGTTCACTGCAGCTGAAATGCACGTCAGAGATGGGTGGACCCCGCCGCCGCCGCCGCCCCAGCAGATCGGTGGCATGATCCAGGAAATCAACTCCGGGACCATGCAGTTTCGGATCGGGATGCATGAAAACTCCGTCTGGGTGCAGGTAACGGAAGAAACCGTGATCCTGGCGGAAAATGTGGAAGTGACCTTTGCCGATCTGCAGATCGGACAGCGCGCGATGTGCATCGGCACATTTGCGGAGGATCTGTTTGTCGCAGATCAGGTTTTCATCGCACCACACCATTGACCCCTGTTTCCTTTCTATAACCCGGTGCTTCCTCCACCGGGTTTTTTTTTGCCCCAGCGATCCGACATTTGCTCTAACGGCCTCATATTTGCTATCTCTAAGCTGGGAGGTCGTGTGCGGATCCCATGAAATCTCAGTTTTCACTCGTCGCCATCAGCCCGGATGCCGGGACTGTTTCGTGGAACACCGTTCTGCCTCCAATTACCGACATGAAGCTGATGTTGATGGGATCGGATCGCCTGAAGACCGATCCGTTCAAAACGGCGATTCCGGATCTGGCGATCGTCTGGATCTGTTCACAATCGATCGAAGCGCTTGAGATTCTCCAGCAGAGCGGTACGCTGGATCGTTACCGCGATCACATCGTCGCCGTCGGCCGATCGATCAGTTATGCGGCAGCTCTCAGGATCGGGCGTCTTGGTTTCGATACCCTCTATGATCTCGATGAGGATGCCGCCGGCTTCAGCGAACTGGTGCTCGACCGGTATGCTCAATGGCGATCGCGGCAATCCGTATCCGTCCCGATCCGGTCACTGAACGAGGTATTGATCGGAGAACATCCGTCGATCGTTCGCCTGCGGGAGATGATTCAGCGGATTTCAGAGAAACCTGCCGTGACGGTGTTGATTCAGGGTGAGACGGGCACGGGCAAGGGTGTTGTCGCGCAGGCCATTCATGACTGCAGTTCCAGAAGAGACCGGGCATTTGTCGATGTGAACTGCACGGCCATTCCCGACACGTTGGTCGAAGCCGAGTTGTTCGGACATGAAAAAGGTGCGTTCACCGATGCGCACCGGAGTCGTCGCGGAATATTCGAAATCGCGCATGGCGGTTCGCTGTTTCTCGACGAAATCGGCTATCTCAAACCGGAAATTCAAGTCAAATTGCTCAAGGTTCTGGAAGACAAACGATTTCGACGTGTCGGTGGCGAGCATGATCTCAAGGTGGATTGCCGGATCATCACGGGCACCTCGGTCAATCTCGAAGAAGCAGTCCGGAACAGCGCTTTCCGGGCGGATCTCTATTATCGACTCAACATTTTCCCCGTTGAAGTTCCTGCTCTGAGACACCGTGGGCGAGACGTCCTGATGCTGGCCAATCATTTTCGCGAGTATTTTTCGAAGGAATACGGTACCCGATCCGATGGCTTTTCCGCGGATGCCGAGCAGTATCTGATGCAGCATGTCTGGCCCGGCAATGTGCGGGAATTGAAACATGCGATCGAACGAGCAGTGATCATGAGTGACGGACAACTGATCACCGGAACCGACTTCTCTGCTGAGTACCGTTCTGTTCCCGTGGAGGTGTCCCCGCCTTCTGCAGGCAGGACTCTCAGGATACCGTTTCCGGAAGAGGGAAGGGCGATGCTGGAGATCGAGCAGGATGTGATTCGCTCGGTTCTGGAGTTTACGGGAAACAACAAGAGCGAAACGGCCCGGTTGCTACAGATTTCCCGTTCCCGTCTGCTCAGAAAACTCGACGGAGTCGATGGGGATGTGGACGACAGGAGTGACTCGATATGAGTCGATCCCATGGAGAAAAACAGTCAAACGTGTTTCGAAACGATTTAAACACTGTGGATTGAACATGATCGTAACTTGTGGAACAAGACTTGCAATAGACAGTTTTCGAACCGGGCGGCTTATCCGGCCCGGATTCGGAAAGGAAACCCGGAGGGATCTATGAGAATCATTCACCTGCTGATGCTGCCGATGCTCGTGTGCGCGATCCCTGCGCTGACGACAGCCGCAGGCATGATGATGGCCGAAAAACCGGTCATGCAAAACCAGTCGCTGGATACCGATGATGCCTGGGTCGTGCAGGTTTTCTCGCACACCATATTTTTTCCTGAAGCGGGTCCGCCGGGACAGTATCATATCGACGATTTGTTGCCGGGTATGCGCGTGGCCGTCATCGGCACGTATGTTCTCGGCGAAAACCGCATCCATGCCGATATGATCAACTTCGCGCGCGACCCGCACGGCGGGTATGATTCCGGATCCAATCACGGCGGCGGAGGATGTCCATTCATCGGATTTGTAACGATGGTCAGTCCTGAGGATGACATCTTTGAGATTACCCGGTTTCAGCATCAGGAGCACAGTGGTGAGGTATTGGTTACGGATGAAGTCCTGGTGATCGACGCGCCGCCCGGTGGCGGATTGACCGTTATTTCCTATGGCGATCTGCACCCGGGCGATCCTGTCATGGTGCACGGTCAGTTGCAGGATGATCTGAGTTTCCTGGCGGAAATCATTGTCCGCTCGGATGACTGGGATATGCACGATCGTGCGCTGAATGGGGCGACCTTCGAGTATTTCGGGGTGTTGATGGACTTTTTCGGTCCGCATCCCCCTTACTTTCTTCCCGGTTTTATGATGTTCAAAGCGTATGAAACGGGTGATGAGGCGTTTACCTCGGTCGTCAAGACCGTCGGTCCGATGGGCGACCTGTTCCGTTTCCCCTGGGGACATCTCGATTTTCCCCCAAATGCTCTGGATGAACCCGTCCAGATTTCGGTCAGCAGTCAGTTCATGTTCTGGAATACTCTCGAGAATGTCTATTTCTTCCAGCCGCACGGACTCGAGTTCAATGTCCCGGTCGAAATCGAAATCCGCTACTTCAATCTCGATGGCATCGACCCCGACCTCGTCAGCCTGTCCTATTACGACGAAGAACTCGGTCGTTGGGTCATCGCGACTCACATGACTCATTATCCTGAAGAACATGCATTCAGGGGAATGATCGAGCATTTTTCCCGATACTCACTGTCGACCAACAACCGTCCGATTCAACAACTCGGTCAGGCATCAAAATGAACCACTGGCGGGACATTCAGCACGCTATCCGGAACGACGATTCCCGAATCTCGGGAGATCAAGTCGTCCTGGTTGCGATGCGTGCTGAAGTTCTGCTGATCGAGTCCGGTTCCGAAAGTACCGTTCCGGACATTCCGATGATCATTGAAACAACGCGTGAAATTGCCCGCGTGCTGGAACGATTCGGCGATATCAGCAGGCAGATCCGGCTGCTCCTTCGACTTGCCAGATGGCTCGAGCGTCTGGGGCGTTGGGATGATGCGCTGGAGGTGTATTCCGAGGCCGAGACAGCTGGCCGGGAAACCCGTTTTATGGTGCTGTATATTCAATCGATGGAGGAGCGCGGTGATATTCTCCGCCGCAGAGGCTGCTTCGATGCGGCTCGCTCGGTCCAGTCCGGCGCTCTGGATCATGCCCGCTCCGCCGATCTCAAACCCCTCGCTGCCCACGCCCTGAACAACATCGGTGTGATCGATGTGGATCAGGGCATGCTGACGGAAGCTCTCACCCATTTCAATGAAGCTCTCGACCTGATCCGCGGCAATCTCGAGCCGATCCTCGAAGGCCACCTCTACAACAATCTCGGCGTCGTCGAATGCATCATGGGACATCCGGATACCGCCTATCCGGATCTCAAGCGCGCCGAATCGATCCGCCGCACGTTGAATGATATGAAGGGTTTTGCCGAAACCAGCCATAATCTCGGAATGGCACTCATGGATACCGGCCGGATCGGCGATGCCGAATCGGCTCTGGATGAGGCGTTGAATGCGGCCGAATCGATCCGCGACGAGCATCTCAAGGCGAATATCCTGCTATCCAGAGCCGAGTTGATGATTCGGCTGGATCGACGGGAAATTGCCCGCCATTGCGTGCTCGAAGCTCAAACGACATACTCGTTGGTGTCGGATCGACTCGGTTGGGCGGATGCCGGCCGGATACTCGCGGACATGCTCCTCACGGATGGAAAAATCGAGGATGCCAGGACCATTGCGACCCAAAGCATCGACGTTTTCCGAAGTCTCCAGCACGTTCTCGGCGTCGCCCAGACCGCCGAACTTCTGGCGCGTATCGCAAGTGTATCCGCTGAACCGGACGCGTTCAACGCCCGCGTTGCCGAATCGATGGAAGCCTATCGCCACCTGGGAAATGACCCGGGGATCGAACGGATCCGGAGTCTGATGACGGAGAACGGCGGTGGTGCGATCAATCCGGGTATCGCCCCCTGAATTCGGCGCTTCGCATAAAATCCCTGATCACGTCCTTCCGTGTGAGATTCCCTGCGAGTTCGTTCAGGAAGTGCTTCAGGCCGGACGCGTCCGGATTCCGTCCGAGAAGCCGGCGGTAGAGTGTCACGATGAACCAGATATCCTCGGGTTGTCGTTTCGCATCGATCAATGAACGCAGAAGCAGATAGCCCCTCGACAACGATTTCCCCGTTACCGGCACGCGGGTGAAGGCTCGGGAGAGGGGATCGATCACGGGTACGGACGATTTCGAGATGTGCTGCACGAGAAAATCCGGGGTCCGGGACGCAAGAATCGAGTTCATGTTCCCGGTGGATCGACAGCAGTGATCGACCCGTTTCTGGCGATCGAAGGGACTCTCCGGATCGAAGTATCCGTTTATCTGATCGAAAAACTGATAATGCTGAAACCCGGTCACGATGAGGAGTTTCTCGAGCTGTTCACGTGTATACGGTCGTTCCAACGTGCGATAGCGGGTCATGAGATTGAGATTTTGCCGGAAACTGGGGGTGTCCGGTTCCGGTGCGATGCCTTCGTTGATGTACAGCACCCCCTCCGGCTTCAGTTGCTTGGCAATATGACGCAGGGCACGGATCGGATTGTGGAAATGATGCAGCGCTGATCCGAGAATAGCCGCATCGAACTGAATGTCGATCGGGAGTGGAGATTCTTCGATATCATGAATCATGAATTCCGCGTTCAAGGGTGCATCGCAGTAAGTGCTGAAGGGATCCGATGCGATCCGTTTGCGGGCGGCGTCGATCATGTCTCCGGAAATATCGAATCCGAATGTCCTGTAACCGAGTTTTGCCATGAAGTGTGACACCCATCCGGGTCCGCAGGCGACATCCAGCACAGACGATTTCATGGGCAGTTCGAGTCGCGCGCACATGTTCAGAAAGGAATACATTTCGAAGAAGAAGGGGCTGAAATCCGGTCCTCCGAGAAACGGCTTGATCAGATGATAGCATTCGTTGTGGATACCTTTTTCGCGAATCAGATCCTTCAGATAACTGATCGCACCGGCTTTCCAGTCGATCCCGACAGGGACGTATCGATTGATATCCTCGAGCAACTGCTGTTCGTCGATCGATCCGGGTTTGTACACTCAGCCTCCCATCAATTCGACCAGCCGAATTCCCACGTATCCATTGAGCCCCACAGGGCCGTCATGTCCAGCGTGGTCATCGCTCCGTAGAAAAACAACCCGTTCGGCACGTTTCCCGCTCCGGACGGCCACAAGAATTCCGGCAGCACGCTGATCGGCGTTGTTCCGGTCGGCAGATCGCGATAGAAAAGATCGATTCCCTGTTCGATCGGACGGAATGATGGCGCACAGAAATACGCGCCGAAAGCATCGAGAATAACGAAAACGGGTGCTCCGGTGACAGGCAGGGATGCATTCGTGGCGGAAGCGGTCAGGCTGCACAGATCACCGGGATGGAAGAGGTGCGACGGCATCTCGAGACGGACACCCGTCACCAGTGCCGGACGATCCCCCGTCCTGAAATGGAAATGCACCTGATCCATGGTGTTTCCCGTATCATCAGAGGCTGCGATTGCGAGATCGACCGGGGTCAGTCCGGGAATTCCCGCCAGACTGAGAGACACATTGAGATCGCCGTCAGGGGTCACCTCAAGTGAAAGAGGGTCGGAAGGAGCGCTTCCGTTAATCGTAACCGCCACGCTGGTGGGTTCCGTATATCCCAGATTGTCCCGGAGAACGATCGATGCGGCGGTGTCCATGACTGTTATACCAAACGGGGTCCATTCGAACGGATATGGAGGCGATACGTCGGCGGAGGCGGCGGTGTCGGCGCTGTAAACATACGGAACGGGGGTCATGGTCGAGGACCCTGCGACGACGACGAGATCGACGACCGTGACGGAAGTACCGAATCCCGGGATCTGGACTTTCTGATTGACCGGATCGAACGGGAGGACCCGGCGGGCGGATTCGGGTTGCTGGATGACGGCGAATGCCCGGATCGGATGGTCGCCGGGTTCATATTCGATGTTGAGCTGACCGGATCCGGAGCTGAAACGGTAGGTGCGCGCAGCCCATTTCTTGGAGTTCGTGCTGATCTGACCGGTCGGGAAAGTCTGGTGTGTCGTGGCGGTCCGGAATGCCGGGACATCGAGATCCCGATAGCCTGCGATGCCGTGATCCCAGGATGTGTCATTGAAGTAATTCGCGAGACACCAGTTGGCGAAAACCTCGTCCGGATCGAAGTGATATCCCTGCGCCGTGAATCCGTTGACCAGGCCGGTGAATCCGTCCGCCGGATCGGACACGATGGCAGGCCAGGCATTCACCCCGCCGAACTGTTCATACAGGTAGATGAAAAACAGGGCGACCTGACCGTAGTCTCCGGCTTCATCCCAGCTGGTCAGATCGTTGTTCGGGCGGTCCGCGAATGTCGCTTCGTCACCGTCCGTGCCGTAGCCGCAGAGATACCAGGACAGTTGCGAGCAACCCTCGTTCACCCATGTGTCTTCGTTCGCATCACCCAGCCAGTGGATCATGTGCTGGAACTCATGAGCGAGGACACCGAGCATGTATTCACTGGCGGGTTGCTGCGGATTGCAATCCAGATTGACCAGTTCGCATTCGTTCGAGTGCCGGCCCTGAGACTGCGCTTCGGCATCGGTCATCTGGTCGAAGCTGTTGAAGAAACCATCGAATGTGAAGCCCTGGAAACTGCCAATATCGAAAAAAAGGATGTGAATTCGGGGATCCTGATCGAGTTCGTCCGGAGCGGGTCCGAATACCGATGTCGCGATGTCGTAGATTCCCTTCTCGGGGTCCAGCGATCCCTGTGGCGTCTGCGACTCCCAGGCGGTGAACACCCCGTCGACTTCGGTCTGGTCGACGTTGATCAACCATTGATCGTCCGCCACCCAGATATAACAGGCATTGCCTTTGGCCCGGCAGGTGAACGAGATCTGCACGTCGACCGGCGGCATGACGGACAGATCCCATGTCCAGAAGAGCCGTGTGTCGCCGACCTGGTATTCCGTTCGTGACCGTTCGATCGAGCGATGAGTGGCGCGCAGAGCCGTCCAGTCAACATCCGGTTGATACTCGCGCAACTCGGCGGTTCCGCAATGGAATCCGGCAAGGGCGGGGAGCGATGCGGTCACTCCGATGAGGGTGATCAGGATCGAGATTAAGATGCGGAATCGACTCATAGTGACGCCTCCTTGGTTGGAACTGACACCATGGTATCACAGGGTTCGAAGGTTCGGCAATTCTGCGTCAAGCGGTCTGCGGTCGGAGGTTCAACGCGTTCTGTCCTTCGACTCGTCGCGTCGCTCCTCGCTCAGGACGAACGGAAGCGATCCTTAACCGCCCCCTCAACTCCCCCCGCCACACAGTATCGAAATCCTCATCCTCATCCTCATCCTCATCGTTGTCGTTGTCGTAATCGTAATCGTAATCGTAATCGTTATCGAGGTTAACACCAGAATCACATCAACCCTGAAATGAGAAATCCGACCGTGTCACGAGGATGAGGAGGAAATCCGATTGATTGGACGCGGGTCGAAGGGGCATAATACCGAATCGGGACGGGTATGCCGGAATTGGAGATGGGGGCATCATGAGACGGAGATGGATCGCAAACATAACGGTTATGCTGATTTCATGCGTCGTGTCTCTGGCGTTGGCGGAAGGATTCATCCGTATTTTCCGCCGGGGTGATGTCGATACCGCCAGCCTTGCCCGCCGCCTCGAATCCGTCGATGTCAAAACGATGATGCAGCCGGATCCCGATCCCATCATCTATTATGGTCTGAAGCCCAATCTGCGTGTCCCGTGGCTGGGTACGGTCATATTCACCGATGCGCGAGGCTGGAGGGTTCCGGTGGAACCTCAAAGCGGACTTTCGAACTCGTTCCGTCTGGTCGTGCTCGGTGACTCCACTCCTTTCGGATGGAACGTCAATTTTGAAGATACATATCCGGATCTCGTCCGGAAAGGTCTCGAAGCCCGTCTCGGCCGTCCCGTCGAACTGATCAATACCGCGGTTCCGGGTTACAACGCCTGGCAATACGAACGACTGTTTGAAACCCGTATTGTACCCCTCAAACCGGATCTCGTGATTCTCCATTACGATCACAACGATCTCGAGCCGACATCCTCGTTCCAGCCATCCGATTTTCTCGCGCCCGGATATGGCGACAACATGCTGCATTCCGCGCTGCTCAAGTTCACGATCCGATCGATCCGGATCGCGCGGAATGATGCGCAGAAGCGGCGTCTGCTGGGCGATTACGAACGTGTCGCGGAATACATCGTATCCGGGCGGCTGTATGACGACCACCTGGCCGCGCTCGGGCGCCTGGCCGCCAAGGCCCGTGACCACTCGATCCCTGTCGTCGCCGTTATTTACAACGCGTACGTCCGTCGTGATCCGGATTATCGGGATCATAGTATCTATCGGCGTCTGCACGAGTCGAAAGCGGAGTTCCTCGAGGCATCCGGCTATCATGTGATCGATCTGTATCCGCACTATCAGCAAGCGCTGGAGGAACACGGGTGGATGGATCTGCGCGACTGGTGGAACTCGGCGATCGACCCCCTGGACGCGCATCCGAATCCCGATGGGCATCGGTTCATCGCCGATCGCGTTCTTGACGGGATTCGCGAGTTGTCTCTTCATTGACCCTTCGATCGCCTGCGTGTATAGATGAGCGGAGTTTTTTTCCCCGGAGGTTTAACAGCATGCCCGATCAGACCGAACGAATGAAGTACCGCAGATACGTCCCGAAATCGATCGACCTGAGTGACTGGACTCACGTCAAACCGCTATTCGATGCGCTTCTCGAACGCCGGATCGACTCGGTCGGCGCGCTTCAGGACTTTTACTACGATATCGCCGGATTGAACTCGGCCGTCAGTGAAGAATTCTGCCGCATCCAGCTTGCGACATCGATCGACACCTCGGATGAGATTGCGAGGCAGCGTTACGATCGATTCTCAGAAACGGTTCTGATGCATGCAACGCCTCTTTTCAAGAAACTCGATGAGATGTTCCTCGAAAGCCCGTTCCTGAAGGATCTCGATCCGCATTTCAACCAACTCATTCGATTGCTCGAGAATGAGCAGCGATTGTTCCGTCCGGAAAACGTGCCGCTTGGCATTGAGGATTCGCAACTGGGTGAGAAGCACAGCGCGTTGATCGGTGGCATGACGGTCGCGTTCGAGGGGCAGACCCTGAACATGACACAGATGTCGAAATATCTGAAGAAGACCGATCGAGGGCTGCGTGAACGAGCCTGGTACGCAATGGCGAACAAGCGCCTCGAGTTCGTCGAAGCGATCGATACGATCTATGATGAGTTGATCACGATCCGCGACAGGACAGCCCGCAATGCGGGATTTGACAATTTCAGGGACTATCGGCACCAGGCTTACGGCCGGTTTGATTACTCGCCTGAAGACTGTTTCCGGTTTCACGAAACGGTCGAACGGACTGCGGTTCCGCTTGCACGGAAGTTACGTGAGCGTCGACGGGAGCGGCTGGGGATCGAGTCGGTTCGCCCGTGGGATCTGTCCGTGGATGAGTACGGCCGGGAGCCCCTCAAGCCGTTCAGCACCGAAAAGCAGCTCGTCGATGGAGTTGCGGCGATGATGGACCGTATCTACCCGGATCTCGGGGACAGTCTCAGGCTCCTGCACCGCCATCAGAATCTCGACCTGATGACACGCAGAAACAAGGCGGTCGTCGGATTCAACATGCCGCTGGATGAAACCCGTGTGTCCTTCATCTTCATGAATGCGATGGGGTATCATTTCGATCTGACCGTTCTTCTTCATGAGGCGGGGCATGCGGTCGAGACGCAGGCGTGCGCGCATGAAGCGATTCCGGCATATCGGCACACACCGCAGGAATGGGGCGAATGCGCGTCTCAATCGATGGAGTTGCTCGGCCTGGAGCATCTCGATGTCTTCTATCCCTCCGCCGAGGATCGCAAACGATGTGTTCTCGACAAGTATGAAGACATTCTGACCTCACTGGTTCATACGGCGCGTGTCGATGCATTTCAGCACTGGGTCTATCTGAATCCCGGGCACACCCGGGCACAGCGCCGCGCGACATGGCTTGATTTAGTTGAACGATTCGGTGAAGGAGTGGATCATCGGGGACTTGAAGAGTATTCTGCGACATCATGGCAGGGCATTCCGCACCTGTTCATCGTGCCGTTCTACTATATCGAATATGGCATCACCCAGATCAGCGCGCTGCAGATCATGCGTAAAGCCCGAACGGAAGGCCATACTGCACTCAGACGATGGTTCGATGCGATGAAACTGGGTTACTCGAAGTCGATCCCCGAATTGTATGACGCCGCCGGTCTCACATTCCGATTTCACGGGGCATTTGCCGAGGAACTGATACGGTTTGTGGGCGACGAGATCGACCGTGTGGAGAATCTCTGATTCATTTCTGATCCAGGTCGATCCTGCAGTCACTGGATCTCGCGTTCGGGTGAAGTAGAAAAAGATCATAAAAAAAGGGGCCCGAACACGAGGTTCGGGCCCTTTAAATTTAACAACAGCAGAGAATCCGAAGGGATTTCGAAGGGGTTATCGGTACTGCCATTCGATGATCCGGACGTCTCCGATCAGTGTCCATGCGTCCGGGGTGAAGGTGGCGCCGATGAATTGAAGACCGCTTGCCGAACCGACACCGGAGGGCCAATCGAATTCGAGAGCGGTTTCGGAATGGACTGAGGTCGATGGAATCGAGAAGGTTTTCTTGTCGAGATTCGTTGTGACATCCGACCAGGAGGGCCAGGACCAGTACATGCCGTAGACTCCGAGCAGAATATAGGCGTCACAGGGCATGTCCGTCGCATCCGGGTTTCCGATCGAGAAATGAAGCCGGAAATGTTCTCCCGCGGTGAGATCCATGTCATCCATCATCAGATTCATGCCTCGTTGTGCGATCGGTGTGGGAGTCGGGGAGGGGGGAACAGGGGTATTCGTTGAAGTCGCGGTTGGTTCGGGGGTGTAGGTGAATTGGGGAGTCGCGGTCGGGACCGGAGTGTAGGTCGGAGCGGGGGTGAAGGTGGCGGTCGGAGGTTGTGTGGCGGTGGGAGTATAAGTGGGTTGCGGTGTCGATGTGGGGTTTCCGCACGGAACCGTATAGGATACGACGACATCGTCGATGTTCCAGCCGCTGTATACGACGCTGGAATCGGTTGCGCCCATGACCCATCGAATCTGCACGTTCGAGTTACCGGCGGCCCATGACGAGAGATCGTATTCCACCTGCGTCCAGGTCGTGTCCTGGAAGGACGAACCGGTGTGTTCCCAGACGGTGTTCCACGTGGAACCATTCGAGGTGATCTGGATCTTCGCATGATCCCACGTCGCGCTCTCGACACCCAGCCACCGATAGAAACTCAGTGACACGTAGGACGTATCGGAGCAGTTCATGGAAGGTGTCGTCAGGTAGTATTCCGGAATGCTGTTGCCGTAGGATCCGTTCAGATTGTATCCATAGACGTTCGAGCCGGTGTACCCGCCGGTCGGATCGCCGCCCTGTCCGGTTGGCTGACCCCATGCCCACTGGCCCCCGCTGATCGTCCAGTTCGGATTGGTGGACATGTCCGCAGCAAGGAGCGTCACGAGTTCCTGGGTGATGAACGAATAGTGAGCGCCGCCGTTGTTGTCGAAAACCGTGTTGCCGGCCTGATCGGCGGCTTCAACATCCATCAGATAACCCGCGCAGTCATTGAGACCTTCGAGCAGGATCGAGTGATTCTGACTCAACCCGTCTTCTTCATAAGTCAGATTCGTGATGCCTTCTCCGTAGTGCAGTATCGCCCGGCAGGGTTCATTCGTGTTGAAGGTGATCATCGCTGTCGAATCCGTGATCTCTTCGATGGATACATTCGAAATCGCGGGTACGACGCCATCGATGACGGCTTCGTCAGTCCGGTCGAGTGCGGCGTAGGTGACAAGAACCTGGTCGCCATGGGAAACAGAGAGAATGCCATTGCCGTAAGAAGGCGTGCCGGGAGCACAGGGGATGAATGCCGAAAACACTCCGGTTGAAACTTCAGAAAGAGTGACGGTTTCGGGTGTAGTTTCGGTCGAGCTTTGAATGGCGACCTGAACCGATCCCGATGCATCTCGATTCCGGACCATGATGCCGATGGTATCGGTGAGCATGTATGCGCCTTGATCGAGGTAGACTCCGGCGAGAGCTTCGTAGCAGGCGAACGCATCGATCAGACCCCATCCCCACACATGATTCGGGACGGTCGTGGCCGCATTGATGCCGTTGCAGGTTTGATTCCAGTAACCGGCTCCGCCCATTTCCGTGTAGGCGTTGTCGAGGATGATCTGGCGGGTTGTTTCGATGTCGCCGATCAGAGACGGCGCGGCGGACCACATCAGCGCGACGACGGCGCAGGTATGCGGGCCGGCCATCGATGTGCCGCCCCAGCCGCCTTCATAGCCCGTTCCCGGTATGCAACTGCGGATATCATACCCCGGCGCCACGATTTCCGGTTTGATGAAATTCGGTGCGCCCGGAATGCCGGATGCTGCCGGACCACGACTCGAACCCCACCAACTGGTCCACGAATACGACACGATCCGGTTCTGGACATCGGATGCGCCGGTGGTCAGGACCTGCGGATAATCACCGGGGCTTCGGAGAGACGCGCAGCTGTCACCTTCGTTACCGGCGCTGAATTCCATGAACACGCCCGCGGCCTGCAAGGCATCGATATCCGGAGCGTACTGGTAATCGCCTCCGCCGGTCGGCCAACCCCATGAGTTATTGACCACATCCGGAGCCATTTCAGGCAGACCCTGTGACGGTTGCTCACCGGTTCGATAAGGAGCCAGGAACCATTCGAAACATTCATGAAATCCCGCTTCATCTTCCAGGTGTCCGCAGGCGATCCATTTCGCACCCGGAGCGCCGCCGACCTGATTGCCGGCACCATCATCGCCGACCATCGTTCCCATGGTGTGCGTGCCATGCTGATCGTTGTCGCACGGAATCGAGGCGTTGGGGCAGGTGGAATCCGTCGAGCAGGCATGCCAGTTGTAATCGTGGTTGGCTGTCGAACCGTTCCAGCCGCGATACTTCTGCTTCAACGCAGGGTGATCCCAGTCGACGCCGGTATCGAGATTGGCGACGACGATGCCTTCTCCCGTGATTCCCTCGGCCCAGACATCGGTAATGCCGATATGGCTGAGGTTCCACTCGGGGGCACGCGCCGGAGTATTGGCCGGATACCGCAATGGCTGGGGTTCCGTAATCGTGACCTTCCGGTTAGCGCGCACGACGGCGACATCATTTCGAGTGACCATATCGAGCAGGAGATCATAATCGCCGTCACGAACCAGGATCATATTCTGGATGTAGTAGGCTCGATACGTCGCGCCGCGTTGTTTGAGTTCGGCAATGATCGGAGCCTGGGTCTGATCGGCGAATCGCGTCAGTGTTTCGAAGACCCATCGGCCACGGTCGGTTTTTTCATTGAGCAGTTTGGCGCCGCCGAGATCCGCCTGGCCGGCCAGAACAATGAAATAGTCCGCATATCCGCGGGCTTTCAACTGATCGATCACGTCTCGATCGACGATGCGCAGCGCCTCTTGTATCGCCGCTGTGTTCGGATCCGCTGGGGATGCCGCCCACACCGGCAGGACCGCTCCGATCAGAACGGCCAGAATGAGATAGTGATGAATTCGGACCATGGCAACTCCTTCCTGTGTTCATGTCGATGTGCAAGAACAATTGGACGCTGTCCGCATGCTCCCATAAGCAGATATCAAAGCAGCAAAAATCATACCATAAACCCGGTTCCCTTCCCGATCCGGGATCGGCGATTCGCTCTTGATTGCGTGTGTCCCGCGCATTATGCTCTCAGTTCCGACCGACCAGCCCGGCGGTCATCAACTCATCCGTACTTTCCGGAGGCGCGTGTGGGATATCGGTTCGATTGCAAAGACTTCAACGGATACAAACCCTGCAGACCAGGGTGGTTGTGCGAAACATGCCGATCATTCCGACCTCAGGGTACCCGCATTCTCATCATCAACCTCGACGCGCTCGGCGATGTTCTCATGACCACCGCGCTTCTCCCCACTCTCAGAGAGATCCATCCGGACAGCACGATCCGCTGGCTCACGTCTCCCTCCGCCACCCCCCTTCTCCTCAACAATCCGTTCATCGATGAAATCATCCCCTACTCGCTCGACTCCGTCTCCTTCCTTCGTTTCATGGAATTCGATCTCGTGCTGTCATGCGACCGTGACCGTAAATCAACTGCCGTAACAATGAGCGTTCCGGCGAAGGAAAAACGCGGATTCGGTCTCGATCCGCATGGCGTCGTTATCCCGTTGAATGCCGAATTCGAATATGCGTACCGACTGGGGTTGGATGACGAGCTGAAATTCAGGGAAAACCGACAGACCGGACAGCAGATTCTCGCCGAGGGACTCGGGTATCCGTTCCGGCATCACGAATACATCCTGGAATTGGCGCAGGACGAGCGCGATCATGTTGCCCGCTACCGAAACGATCTCGGTTTGTCGGATTCCCGGCGTGCGCTCGGCGTCAATACCGGATGCAGCGATCTGTTTCCGAACAAAAAACTACCCGTCCATCACCTGATTGCCGTTCTCAGAAAAGTGTTGGCCGACCCGCGCTGCCGGGACATGCGTCTCCTGCTTCTGGGCGGAAAAACCGAAGCGGATCTCAACCATCGCATCGCCGGCGAACTGAATGATTCCCGAGTCATCGAAACGCCGACTTCCGAGGGGATTCGCCGGGGATTGCATTACATCGCCGCTTGCGATGCATGCCTGACCGCCGATACGTTCGGATTGCACGCCGCCATCGCACTGAAGGTGCCCGTCGCGACATGGTTCACGCTGAGCTGCGATGTCGAGATCGATCTGTATGGGCGCGGCGAGATGATCCTGGCGGATGTGCCGTGCCGGCCCTGCTGGAAGCGCGCGTGTCCCGACCCGTACTGCCTCGATCGGATCGACCTCGACAGACTCGCCGATGCGGCAGTCCGCGCTCTCTGTCGATGCTGATCGCATGAAACGGCTTCCGTCGCTGCGATCGACTTCGCTTCTTCTCGTGTTTCTCATCGTCGCATGCGTCCAGTCGTCTCCGGACCGTCCGTCAACCGATTCCACTCCTCCCCAAAATCCGGGATTGCTCCCCCCCGTGGACCTGTCTTCCGATTCGATCGGTGTCGAAAAAGAAGCCATCGTCTACGCATGCACCACGATCGACACACAGTTCCGAACCGGGCGATTTCTGGATTTTGAGATGACTCCGGACGGAATGGTGTTCATGGCCACGGTGAGGGGGGTCGATCGGTTCGAAAAGAATGGCGAAGGGATCTGGAATCGAACCGGGGCGTTCGACACACCGGGGCATTCCTGGAGTGTGTGCCGTGTCGGGAACCGGTTGTGGGTTGCGGATGATTATGCCGGTGTGACGGTTTTGGATGCCGCATCCGGCGCGGTGCTTGCGACCTGGTCCGAATTACACGCGGCGCGATTCTGTGTGCGTGTCGGCAAGGACAGGGTGCTGGTGTGCCGGCACAGCGCCGGCGCTGCCTTGATTCAAACACCCCGGTCTTCTCCCGATTACTCTCGGTCTCCGGTCGTCCAATCCTTTCCGGACATCGCCGGAAAGCCCGTTCATGCGGTGATCGATGGCGCGACTGCCTACATCAGCGCAATGACCGGAGGGTACCAGGCATGGGACCTGACTGACGCGAAACAGCCCCGATTGCTGTGGTCTTCGGACAGCGCGAATCGCGCGGTATGGAGTTGTCACCGAAACGGGCTGCATCTGATCGCTGATCAGAAAAAGGGACTGGTCATTCTTCGGGATCGAAACGGCGGCACGCCCGAAACCACGGCGATAGTTCCCTTTCCCAAGGAAACCCGGTCTGTGGACTTCGTGACCGATACGATGGCGGTCGTCGCCGCGACCCAGGCCTTTCATCTGATCGATCTGACGGATCCCGAGCATCCTTCGGAGTTGTCCGAACTCAAGGCATTCAGCGAAGGCCGGGTGATCCGGAAGGAATTTGGCGGCATCATCGCTTCCGATAATGACATGGGATGGCATGAATTGGTCATCGAGAACGATCGGCTTGCGGTCGCATCCAGCTTCGAACTCGAATCGCTCCTGACGGATGTCGTCTGCTCCGGAGATCTTGTGTTCGCTGCCCGGACGAAGGCCGGTGTCCAGGCCTGCCGAATCGATGCCTCGGGCCGCCTGACCCCTCTGGGAAGTCTCGGAGGATTTGTGTATGCGGTCGGCATCGATGTCTCGGATAATACCATGGCCGTGGTCGACTACGACGGTCTCAGAATCGTCGATGTCTCGGATCCGTCCCGGCTCGAGGCGCACGGCTACTGGAAATCACCGGGACGGGCGTCGGGAGTCAGGCTTCACGGGAAGACGGCATGGGTGGCGGATTGGTTTCACGGCGTTCATCAGATCGATTTCTCGGACCGGGACTCGCTCCGGCTTGTCTCAACCGTCAAGCTCGAAGGATGGGCGACCGACCTGCTCGTCACCGATCGGTATGTGTATGTGTGCGCGGTCAACGGCGGTCTATACACGATTGATCACTCGGATCCCGAAAACCCGGTGATCACCGCCCGGGACGAACGAATCACGGCTCCGGAGGGGGTCACGATCGGAAACGGTGTGCTGTATGTCGCGGATTTCAATTCCGGATTGATTGCCATGGATCTGAGCGATCCCGGGAAGCCGGTGCGTCGGAGCTTCGTGCCGCTCACCACCTGCAAGGGAGTCTCCGTCCAGGGCAGCATGCTGTTGCTCGGGGATTATATCTATGGAGTCCGAATGTATGATATCCGTACGCCATTCGAACCGGTTCTTGTCGGGCGGCTCGATACACCCGGCAAGGCGTATGAAGCGGTATTCACGCCGTTGAGCGGGATCGGCGTTGTCGCGGATTGGCATGATCTGCTATCGTTTGCATGGGCGCCCTCACAGGGACAGGAACCGCATCGGATTACCCCGGAGGATCAAAAATGACTCATTCGCTTCGGATTGCCATGATCGCATCGGAATGTGTGCCGTTTGCCAAGACCGGCGGACTGGCGGATGTGGTCGGGTCTCTGCCCGCTGTTCTGAAAGCCCGGGGCCATGATGTGATCGTGATCCTGCCGAAGTATTCCGATATCCGATTCGACAGGTACCCGATCGAGCGTTTCATGGGGACGATGGGGGTGTGGATGGGCGGGAATGCCCTGGAGTGGTGCAGTGTGTTCCGGCATATCACACCGGCCGGCGTGCCGGTGTTTTTCATCGAATATGATACGTACTTTCGCAGACCCGGTCTGTATCACGATGCGGCGATGAACGATTTTCGGGACAACCCGCGGCGATTCGCATTCTTCACCCGAGCCGCTCTTCAGCTCTGCCGGGACATGTCGTTTTCGCCGGATATCGTACACGTGCACGACTGGATGACGGCGCCGGCATCCGCTTACCTGAAAGTCTGGCACTGGAACGATTCCGTTCTCGGACGCGCCGCATCCGTTCTGACGATTCACAATGTCGCGTATCAGGGGATTTACGGCGTTGAAAACTATGATTATCTCGGACTTCAATGGGGCAACCTCACTCCGGACAAGTTCGAAGATCATGGCCGAATCAATTTTCTCAAAGGCGGGATCGCGTTTGCGGATGTCGTCAACACGGTGAGTCCGACCTATGCGCGTGAGATCACGACCACCGGATTGTCGTACGGGATGGCAGAACCCCTCAACAAGAAGGGTGCGGGGTTTTTCGGGATACTCAATGGCGTGGATTACAGTGAGTGGAATCCGGAAACGGATCGTCTGATCCCGGCCACATTCAGTTCGGATGATCGGTCGAACAAGGCTGTGTGCAAGCGTGAGCTGCAGCAGCGGATGAATCTCGATGTCGACCCCGGGATTCCGATTATCGGGGTGGTGAGCCGCTTTGTCGATCAGAAGGGACTCGATCTGCTGGCGGGTGTCATCGAGCGAGTTGTGCGGGATATGCGGGTTCAGTTCGTCGTGCTCGGTTCAGGCGACCGGGAACTCGAAGCGTTCTTCGGCCCCCTCCCGGGACGATTTCCCGGACGGATCGGAACCTATATCGGTTACAGCAACGAACTGGCTCACTGGATCGAGGCCGGTAGCGATTTCTTCGTGATGCCGTCCCGATACGAACCCTGCGGCCTGAACCAGATCTATTCACTCAGATACGGAACCCTGCCCATCGTGCGCGCGACCGGCGGGTTGGACGACACGGTTGAAAACTACGACGAACGAACGGGAACCGGCACCGGATTCAAGTTTATCGATCCCGAGACGCATGCGTTGTATTATACGATCGGCTGGGCGGTCAGCACGTATTATGACCGGCCGCATCATATGGCCTTGATGATCGGAGAAGCGATGCGGCAGGATTTTTCATGGGAGCGGAGCGCGGATGCGTATGAGGCGGCATTTGCGATGGCGATCGATCGTCGCAACGGATAAACGGCCGACTCGCGGATTACCTTCCCGCCCGTTTGATTCTCTGATGGATTTCCTGCAGCAGTTCGGTCAGGCGGTATGGTTTGAGGAGAATCCGGAACTGTGACCGTTCGGATTCCGGGATCTGCGCGACCTTTGCGGGATACCCGCTTCCGCACAGCACCGGTAACTCGGGGTACCGCTTCCGCATTTCTCTGGCAAATACGATACCGTTCCCGTCCGGAAGCACCACATCGGTGAACAGCAGATCGAAGCGGCCCTGTTCCTGCTCGAGAATCTCTCTGGCACGTTCGATGGTTTCCGCCGTGTAAACCGTGTAGTTGTGCTTGTCCAGGATTCTCTGGAGAAGTTGACGCACGGACGCATCATCCTCGATCAACAGAATCCGTTCGCTCGCGCCGCGAAGTACTGTGTATGGCGATTCATCGACCGGCGGCGGAGCCGATACCGCTTGTCCCGCCGGGAAAAAGACCTCGAATCGCGCACCCCGGCCGGGGTCGCTGTTGACACGGAGCCAACCGCCGTGCTGCTTGACGATGCCATACACGATCGACAATCCGAGACCGGTTCCCTTGCCTTTTTCCTTGGTCGTGAAAAACGGATCGAATATCCGCTCCAGATTCCCGGCGGATATCCCCACCCCCGAATCCGTGAATGTGATCCGGGTAAAATTGCCCGGTGAGGCCATGGGATAACGGGTGCAATCCGCATCGGTCAGCACGACTGCATCCGTCGAGATGATCAGTGTTCCCCCGTCCGGCATGGCATCCCGCGCGTTCACGCAGATGTTCAACACAACCTGCTCGATCGTTCCCTCATCCCCGAACAGCAACCACGGCTGATCGTTCAACTCCGTCCGAATCTCGATGTTCTCGGGAATCATCCTCCGGATCATCTTCAGCATGTTCTGAATCGTTGCATTCAGGTTGAGGGGTCGGAACTGGACCGACTCTTTCCGGCTGAAGATGAGGAGTTGGCGTGTGAGATTGGAGGCGCGCGTCAGGGTCTGATGAATATGCCGGAGTTCCGCGTGAGCCGGGTGATGCTCCGACAGATCCATCATGGCGAGTTGATTGTGACCCTGGATCACCGTCAGCAGATTATTGAAATCATGCGCAATGCCTCCGGCCAGAATCCCGATTTCCTCGAGTTTCTGGGAGCGCACGAGTTGCTGGTGGAGGCGTTCCTTCTCCTGCTCGACCTTGACCTGGTCGGTCATATCCTCGATGACGCCCCGGACTCCGAGATACTCGTCATTTTCGATGATCGCCCGTAAAGATGCCCGAATGGGGCATATCGAGCCGTCCTTTCTGAGAACATGGAACCGTCGGGATACTTTGATGCGTTCCTTCAGAGACAGAAAAAACGAACCGACCTCCTCCCGTTCGGATTCGACGATGAAATCGATGAAGTGACAACCGCGGACTTCATCCGGAGTATGTCCGGTAATGGCATGGATGGCCGGAGAAATGAATTCGATCACGCCATCCCGATTGACCTGATACAAGGCGTCCTCGAGATTTTCAACGAGATCCCGGTAGCGGCGCTCTGCATGGAGAAGCGCTTCCTCGCTGCGCTTTATGGACGTGATGTCGCGAATGATCGTGATCACACCGAACAGGCGTCGTGCGTCGTCCATTACCGGGAATTTGTGCGTTTCTGTCCAGATTTCATGGTCGTTGACACGTGTCAATTCCACCGTCCGAAGCGGTTGATGTGTCAGCATGACCCGGAGATACTCGTCGCGGATCCGGTTTTCGAGAAACGGGAAGCAGTGAAACAGATTCGATCCGTCGATCGTATCGATTCCCGGGCTGTATTCCAAGATGGCGCTGCGGGTGGCTGTGTTGGCCAGGATGATCCGGAACGAACGGTCGATGACATGGACCATGTCGGACAATGAATCGAGTGTGAGCCTGTAGCGTTCCTCGCGCTCACGCAGGGAAATCTCGGCCGATTTCCATTCCGTGATGTCCGTTTTCATCCCCCAGATACTCGTGAGACGGTCTGCCCGCACCGATCCTTGCAGGTTGGTCATGAAATAGCGCTCCGTGCCATCAAAGGCGCGTTCGCGCAGGATGACTCCGGTCAGCGTGAACCCCTCCCGGATGAACTGCTCGATGAGGTCGCGGTTTTCCGGATGATCCCGGATAAAATCGAAGAAGGTGGTTTCCGCCAGATCGCCGTCGGGTGCCCGATACATCGCCCGCGCGATCGCATTCATATGGCAGCAGCGCGCGGATAGAATGCCTTTCAGGAGAAGATCGGGGTCGGCAATACGACAGGAAGGCGTCACGCGGAACCCGATCACGCCTGTGACCGAGGAGTTGCCGAGGCGTTCGAATCGGTCGGGAATGCTGATCCGTTTCCCGCTGCGCGCCGACAATCAGGCCTCCAGACGAAAAGCAACCCGGTTTCGGTTACGGTCCGTATGCCGTTCGATCGCCAGTTCGATCAGTCGTTCGATCAGGCGCGGATAGGGAAGTCCGGTTGCGTCCCAGAGTTTGGGATACATGCTGATCGACGTGAATCCGGGGATCGTGTTGATTTCGTTGAGAAACACGTCGTGGGTCGCCGCGTTGACCAGAAAATCGACCCGGGCCATGCCGGAACCGTCGACCGCCTCGAATGCCTCGATCGCCATTCTCCGGATGCTGCGCGATGTCTCCTCCGGAAGATCCGCGGGAATGATCAGACGCGACGCGGTCGATCCGTCATCGAGATACTTTGCCTGATAATCGTAAAACTCCCTGCTCGGAATGATTTCACCCGGGACAGACGCTTCGGGGTTGTCGTTTCCGAGCACGGAAACCTCGATTTCACGGGCATTCGGAACCGCCATCTCGATCAGAATCCGCCGGTCGAACTCGGCCGCCAGTTCGATTCCTGCCCGGAGTTCCTCCCGGGAGCGGCATTTGGAGATCCCGACGCTCGAACCCAGATTGGCCGGTTTGCAGAACATCGGATACCCGAACGATTTTTCGGCGGCGTTGAGGATCGAGTCGGGTGCCGAGATCCATTCGTGGCGGAGGCAGCTCACGAAGGGCGCTGATGCGATTCCCCGGGCGTTCAGGACATCCTTGAAGAGAATCTTGTCCATGCCGGCAGCGGACGCGAGAACCCCGCAACCCGCATAGGCGATCCCGGCCATTTCAAACAATCCCTGGATCGTGCCGTCCTCACCGAAGGGCCCGTGCAAGACGGGAAACACGACATCGATCGATTCGAGAAACGACGCGGGCGGAAGGATCGAGCCTCCGGGATCCGGTCTCGAACCGGCCGAATCCGACGATCCGAGCAGTCTGGCATCCGCGGCCCGATGCAGGATTTCCATGGCATCGGGACCGATGATCCACCGGCCGGATTTGGTGATGCCGGCAAAAACGAGTTCATGGTGATCCGGATCGAGAGTTCCGATGACGGATTGTGCGGATTTCAGTGAAACTTCGTGTTCACCCGAACGACCGCCGAAAACGATGCCGATTCGCAGTTTTGCCATCCCCTGTGTACCTCCTCGCGAAAATGTAAACGAAGTGCACCGGTCTTGGCAATGGGAATTCAACAGATCGTCACGTCTCGCACCATCATCCACGGCGCACGCTGATCACTGTGGATCGTATCCGGGCATTCGATCGACAGGTCGACGAGTTGTTTTCCCAGCAGATCGTAGATGTTGCCGGAAAGTCGCATGTCCTTCAGCCGGCCGGCGAGCCGACCGTTTTTGACCAGGAAACCGAGATGCAGCGACCCGGAAATGTCTCCGTTGATCAGATTCCCGCTCCAGGCATCCCAGCTTTGAATCAGGACAATCCCGTGTTTCATGTCGCGCAGCATGTCCTCGAAGGGAACCCTCCCGCTGTCGATCATGCGATTCGTGCCGGAAATATGGGAATCCGCGCCCGGAAGACTCGATCCGGCCGAAATGCTTCGGAAACCGTTCGAACCGTCCTGCAGATTCAACCGGGCGGCGTATTCAAGATTGGCGAGGTAGTTGCGGAGGATCCCGTTCTGAACCAGAGGTTTCCGGATGGCCGCCACACCTTCGTCGCTCCGGGGAGAAAACCCCGGCATCGAGGGTTCGACCGGATCGTCCCAGATCGAAACGCGTTCATCCATCACCCGCTCGCCGATCCGGTCCCTGAGTGGCGACACCCCGTCAAAAATATTGCGGGCATCGATCCCCTCATCCAGTGATTCGAGAAAACTGCCGAGGGCACAGGGGTGCAGAAGCACGGGATAGGAACCGCCGTCGATTCGGGCCGGGGTCAGACAGGCCGTCGCGTGCTCCCGGATCGATCGGATCACCGACTCATAACGGGAGGCATCCGGAAACCGTGCCCGCGCTTCGTGAATCTCGATGATGTCGCCGTCCCGGGCGAGTGTCCCGAGGATGTGGTATCCGAAATCGCCGGTGTGAAACGTCCAGTCCAGGCCTCTGGAATTCACCAGATGCTTCCGGGCCCGCTCATGGTTCAGCATGATCAGGAACTTCCAGCCCGGAAGCGCGGCGGTCAGATCGCCCATGAACCGGTTGCCCAGTTCCAGCATGGCGTCGACCGTGAGTGCCGGATCACCATGACTGTCCGTGATCGGTTCGGCCGGTCCGGCCGGGAAAGCAAATCCGGCGTCACGACCGAAACGGGCTATGGCTGCGGCCCGATTGAGCAGATCGGTGTGTGACGCGTTGTGGCCCCCCCGTGCGACACCCAGGCGTCCGTCCGCAATGACGCGTACGCTCCGCCCGCAGGATTCCTTCGATTGAATATCGCGAAGTTCGTTGTCCTGAAAGTTGATCTCCGTCACAAAACTCTCAATCTCATAAGATTCAGCAGGGAAAGACGCGTTGCGGATCGAATCCAGGTCGTGATTCATCATGCGCCTCCGACAACGATGCCCTGCATCCGCAGATGAGGGGAAGAACAGGTCGTTTCCAGGGGATACTGTGCGCCTTTTCCGCAGCCTCCCGCATCATCGACAATCCTGAAATCCGAGCCGACCTTGTCGATGTCATTGAGAGTTTTGAAGAGATTGCCGCTGAGGCGGACATCGCGAACCATCTCGGCGAGACGGCCGTTGCGGATCATGTAGCCGTATCCCGCGTCGAACGAAAACATCTCACCGCCCGTTCCTCCGTGTGAATCAATCGCATATACGCCAAGTTCGATTCCATCGAGCAACTCGTCAAACGATGCCGTGCCCTGATCGATGCACGTATTCCGCATTCTGCAGATGGGTGGAAAGCGATAGGCGGTCGTGCGGGCGCTTCCTGTCGGGGTTTCATTGAACCGGGCTGCGGATTCGCGGGAGTGCAGCCGGCCGACGAGAATGCCGTTTCGGATGAGATCTGTTCTGCGGCCCGGGGTGCCTTCGTCATCGAACGGGAGATACCCGCGCGAGCCGACATCCAGGCCTGTGTCATAAATGGATAAATCGTCTGTGCCAAACCGCTTTCCGAGCACGAAGATGTCTTTCATGTCAGGGTTCGTCTGGTATTCATCCGCTTCGCTCATGTGCCCGAATGCCTCGTGTGCGAAGATACCGCCCAGAACAGGGTCAGCGATGACGGGATAGCGGCCGGCGCGGACCTTCGGTGCGTCGATCAGGTCGACGGTCCGGCGACTCGTCGCCTCGATTCGCGACCCCATCGTCCGGATCACTCCGAAATCATTGCTGCTGCCCGTTGTGACCGTCAGAAACTGAGTCAGATCGTCCTGGCGTGCATGAGGGGTCAGCGAGCCTCCCAGGTCGAGTTTGCTGATATGGAGGCGTGTTCCATCGCTGTTGAGGAAACCGATTTCGCGCCAGACTTCGATGTATCTGCCTTTGACACTCCGGATCCGATCCGAAACGGTTTTCGATCGGTCGGTATACGACCGGAACAGGTCGATTTTTTCCTGGAGTGTCACATGACGGGGATCTTCGATCAGTGCGACCTCCACCCGGGCCTCAACCGGTTCGATCGGGGCGAGTACGGTCCGATCCCGGCCCAGTCGGCGGGCGATGTCGATGCAGCGTTCGGCCATTGAATCGAGATGTTCCGGGCGGTTGAGCGACACGAATCCCCATCCGCCCTTGTGGCAGCATCGAATTGAAAACCCGGCTTCCTCCGAGTCATCCAATGCGCGCACTTCTCCGTCACTCATCGCGAATTGCACCGTCCGGATGGTCTCGGCACGCACCTCGAAATGATCCACCCGATGGCGATAGCGTGACAGAATTCGATCAATCTCCTCGAACATTCCCTTCTCCTTGTCTTGCCGAACGGTCATCGAACCGCGGCTGTATGACACGCGGATCGATCCGGTCATGTGTGGCGATGAAGCGGATCGGATTGGCTTCCCATTCATTCGACAGAATCGGTCGGAGCACGCGTCCCGTCATGTCGCGCCCGATCGGCAGGTCCATGACGAACAGAAGGGTCGGTGTGAGATCCGTGTTCAGGAAGTGATTCGGATTTGCGCCGGGCGATTCTGTTCCGAATTGCCGGTTTTTCTGAAACGGAGGTCCCGACAGGATCATAAACCCTCCGTCGGCACTGAATACGACGGTCTCCTCGGAATTGTTTTCGACCAGACATCCCGATCCGCCGCATGGGGAGAGGATGTCGAGATCGATTGCCAGATCCGTCCAGGGTTCACGCGGTGTGAACTCGAGGTCGGCATAGTCGCCGTCGAGTCGGCCCGGATAGCGGTCCTGTCCCGGGGTCAGGGTCCGGCACAGAGGAATCTCGTCGTTGCCGGGGCAATACGCCTTGAGTGCTGTGGCGACATCGCGTCTGAGATCCCTGAATCCGTCGTCACTCACCGGAGCGTCCGGATACAGGGCGCTGCGGTTGATCCGGATTCCGTACTCTCCCTGATCCGCGGCGAACGCCGCGGTTCTGCTCCAGTCGATCCTGCCCGATGCGTCAGTGGTCAGAAAACCCTGCTGTGCCAGCCATGCATTGAGTCGGAAAACGTGAGATGCCTTTCGGGTGGTCCCCGGGCAGACCAGCGCAATGACCGATTTTTCCGGGATGCGTGCCCGGAGGGCGGTCAACTCGGAATCGCACGCACTCAGATAGGTCATGACGGGTGTTTCTCCCCGACGCCATTCCATGATGTGAAGCCCCTCGAGTGGCAGTGTGTCCGTGCCTGATGTCTCATCGATGTACACGCTTCGATGATGCCATCGCGTGATTTCCTGGAGTGTCGCGGTGCGCACGCCGGAATGGATCGAGCGTGGTTCGGGGGTTCGTGTTGCCGGGTCGAGACGGATGCCGGCTCCGAGAATTCCCGCAGTTTCTTTTCCCGTGACGAGTTCCATGCAGGCGGCGATCGCGTCGCGGCCTCCGGGGTCGGTGATCGCGCCGAACACGCCGTTTTCCCGAAGTGTTTGAAAAGCAGACAAGCGGTCAACAAGCGGCTGCCGGAACGATCCGGAGGGGAGCGGATCCAGGATAATGAGATAGATCGGGGCGTTCTGGCGGGGTTGGGGAAGTTTCCGGGCGGAGAACACGAGCAGGGCCAGGCCGATCATGGCGGCGGGGACGAGCAGTGCCAGGCAGAGGGAACCGATGTTTCTGAAGACAGGTCGTTCCGGTCTGTCTGGAGACTCTGCGCCGGAGAATGGCCGCATCGGGCTGCCTGTCAACTGATGCCGAGACGCTGCATCCGGTATCGGAGAGTCGATTCAGAAAGTCCCAGTTCCTTGGCCGCCCGGGTGACGATGCGATGATGCCGTTCCAGAGCATTGCGGATGATCTCCGCCTCAAATGAATCCATCTGTTCACGCAGTGACGCTGTCGACTCGGCGGATTTAACCGGGTTTTCCAGAATGACACGCGGCAGGTCTCCGATTTCGACTCGTTCATCCGCGCAGATCGCGGCGACGTAGCGCATCGCACCGTTCAATTCGGTGATATTGCCCGGCCATTGATAGCGTTTGAGAATCGAAATCATTTCGGGTGAAAAATCCGGCAATGTTCGGTTGCTGGGCAGAAAAACTCTCAGGAAATGGCGTGCGAGCGGAACGATGTCTTCCGGGCGTTGCTTGAGCGGCGGGATTTCGAGGATTGTCGTCTTGAGAGTGTTGAAGAGGTCGGTGGAAATCGTTTCGGACGTCTGCATGCGGTTGATATCGACATCCGTGCTCAGTATCACCCGGACATCGACCGGAATGGGTGTCTGACCGCCCTTGCGGCGCAGTTGCCCGCGGGTGAGCAGTTCCGCGAGGCGTTCCTGAGAAGCGAGCGGCAAAACAGAGAACTCTCGCAGGTAGATGGTCCCGGTGTGAGCGGTCTCGAGACACCCTCGTTTGATCGGATCGGTGGATGGATCACCGGATGTTTCCATCCCGAAGAGCTCTTCTTCGATCAATGTGTTCGGGATTGCGGGACAATCGATTTCGATGAACGGAGCATCTTTTCGGGGGCTGTCAGCCTGAATTCGCCGTGCCAGAACGCTCCGACCGGTGCCCGAACTCCCATAAATCAATACCGGTTGCGCACTGGCGGCGACTCGCAGTGCCTTGAACAGCACCATCTGGGTCTTGCGATTCTGTGTCTTGATCGGGAAGTCCGCTTGTTTTGGATTCAGTCGTACGCCCCGATCCCTGTCGTTCCGCAACGCATCGCGCTCGCCGGCGATCGAATTCCAGGTCTGCTCGCGATGGAAGGCGATCGCGGTGAGATGACCGATCTGGCTGAGCAGTCGAAGGTCTTCGATGTCGAAGGAATCGGCGGTGTCGTTGCGATCGAAATAGATGCAGCCCCAGAGTTTCTGCTCATCCCGGATCGGTGCGCAGATGATCGAGCCGATATCCGCCTTGAGCAGTTCGGCTTCCACGAGAGGGGATGTGCGGGGGATCAGGATGGTGGTGTTCTTCGCAAGTGTTTCGTCGATCACATCCGCGGCATAGGCCAGTTTTTTCCCTCGTACGTTCCTGAGCACGCGACGGATCCAGTTCAACTGGTCGTCCACCAGGATGAGCATACCGTTTTCAGCGCTCAGGACATTGGCAACCCGGGTCAGCAGCGTCTCGAGTTGATTCATCCCCGCCCGTTCGATCCACAGATCGTGTTCCAGCAGCAGCAGAGACTTGATCGGATTGAAGGCCGATCCGCTTTTTTCGTCGTGGATCCGCACCCACGCCTTCCGTTCGGAATTCGACAGTTTGACCCGCAGAATGGATGTGGAATCGTCGCCGGTCAGTTCGACGAACACCTGGGTGTCGCCGATCCTGAAGCTGGATCCGGGTGTCAGGCTGACCTCGGCTGAAATCAGAACGCCTCCGACGAGGGTGCCGTTGGTGCTGTCGAGATCGGTCAGGGAGATCCGGTCGGGGGCGATGTATCCAAGCAGGACATGTCGGCGGGACACTTCCGGGTCGTTCACACGGATATCACATTCCGGATCGCGGCCGATCACCATTTCGCGTCCTTTGAACGCATGCGTTTTCTCTTCGCCGTTCGGGCCTTTGACCTTGAGTCTCAAATTGGAATTCATCACGCGACCTCCGGATTGCTCCATTTCGGCTCAACATATTGAATCGATTGCATTCAGTCTGTCTGAATCCGAGTCGGATCCAGAGGGTGTGCCGAAAGGGACTGCATTTTACCGCGAATTTCTGAAGATTCAAGTCAATTTGCGCAGAGAATGAAATCCGTCATTTCCCGGGTTGCGAGATTGACCCGGGACGATCTTTTGACTAAATTCGTTGAAAGAGGAGGTGTGATCATGAAACGAACCTTGCCCGCTGCGATTCTCGGATTCTTACTCTGCACGTTATCCGCATTCGCCGGTGAGTTTTCCGGTGATTATGCGCTCGCGTATCCGTCGATCGGTCTGAATGTCAATTTCGGCATGATCCAGGACGGTGTGTTCACCGGTTTTGATCAGACGATACCCTTCGGTGAGGATGCGCAGGCATACTTCGATGAGAAGAAGGCGGAAGCGCTGGCCCTGATCGAGTCGCTCGATCTGCCGGAAGCCTCTCGTTCTCAGTTGATTGCGCTGGTCGATGCCGTCTTTGCCGCATTGATGAATGCGAACGATCAGCTCGAAGCATCCGCTCTGGAAATTCTCCCCGACGCAATGCGTCTCGACCAGCTGTTCTGGCCCTTCGATTCGACGATTCTCGTGAATCTCGAAGGGATTTCCATCCCCTGGCCCGGCACGATCGATCCTCCGGATGGTTCTTTTGATCTGATGACCCTGTCGCTGCCGTTGGAATCCGCCGTTTACGGTGACTGGAATCTCTCGGTACTCGGAATCCTTCTGGGTTCCGGTCGAATCGATCGGGCCGCGGCGTATTCGGCCGTTGGAACATTCCGGGTCAACTGCGAGATGATTCTCGAGGGCACCGGCCGCCAGATCATTCTCGGAGTCGGCCTGCTCGGTAACTGGACAGGAATTCGCTCATGAAGAAAATTCTCGATGCAGCGCTTGAAACAGCGGCGCTCGATGGCGCTGTCTATGCGGACGCTCGATTCGGGTGCTTTGACACGCAGGTGATTGCCACGCGGGATCAGATGATCCAGCATCTGTCGGACAGTACGGAATCCGGGCTTTGTGTGCGGGCATACATCGATGGGGCATGGGGGCAGGCTTCGGGTGAATTGATGACTGAAGATGCCGCGGCTCTTCTGGGAAAGCGGGCGGTTGAAATCGCGCGCCTGAGTGCCCGGATCAACCGCAGGCATCTCGAATTGACCCCCTTGACCGCCTACATCGCCGAGTGGCGTCCTCCGGTTCGGATCGATCCTTTCAGTGTTCCGCTGAAACAGAAGACCGATCTGCTTCTGGAAATCAACGGGCGGATCCGGGAGAACGCGTCGGTGCAGGAGGCGCATGCCCGGATGCACTTCAAACGCAGCCACAAACTCTTTGCCAGCACGCTGGGCAGTTTCCTGGATCAGATGCAGATCTGGTCATCGGTGGATTTTTCGGCGGTCGCCGTCGGCAACGGCCGGTTCGTCTCGCGGGATTATCAGGGCAGTCCGCGCCAGATCGGCTGGGAGGGGATCGAGGGCCAGCCGGTGCTCGAGGAAGCACCGCGGGTCGCGCGGGAGGCTGTCGAGAAACTCACGGCGCCGGAACCGACGGAAGAGCGTATCGATCTGATCCTCCTGCCATCCCACACCCGATTGATCATCCACGAAACCATCGGCCATGCCCTCGAACTCGACCGGATCCTCGGCTGGGAAGCCGATTATGCCGGGACATCGTTCGCCACCCGCGAGAAACTCGGCACGTATCGATACGGATCGGAGATCTTCAATGTCACGGCGGATCGTACCCGCGACCATGGCATGGCCTCGTGCGGATACGACGATGACGGCGTTCCGTGCGGACGGTGGCCGATGATCTCTGGCGGGATTCTCATGGATTACGCCGCGACCCGAGATACGGCCCCACTGGCCGGTTTCGACCGGAGCCGTGCGTGCGCGTACGCAGACAACTGGTCTTCCTTCCCAATTCTCCGGATGCCCAATGTCTGTATCGACCCGGGACCGGCAGGTTCTCCATCACTCGAACAACTCATCGCGGACACCTCCAATGGTATTCTCGTCGATGGCATGGACAGCTACAGCATTGATCATCAGCGAATCAATTTTCAATTCGGAGGCGATTACTGCCGGCGGATCCGGAATGGCCGGGTCGAGGAGCCCTTGTATAACGTCACGTACGAGGGATCGAATCCTTCGTTCTGGAGTTCCGTGGATGCGATTTGCGGAGAGTCCGAATGGAGGCCTGCGGGCATCTACGGATGCGCCAAGGGGCAACCCGTTCAGATCACGGCGCTCACGCACGGCAGTTCGCCGTTGCGTTTGAGGAACATCACGCTGCGGAGACAGGCACCATGAATTTTGATTTCCTACATGTCGAAACGATGCTGCAATACGTGCTCGATCAAGCCAGAAAGGCCGGCGCGGACCATGCCGCGGCGATCCTGAATAAATCCTTCGAAAGCACCCTTCGATTCGCCCTCAATGAAACGACCCAGCATCTCGAAACCTGCAACTCGACCATTTCCCTGGCCGTATCGATCGACCAGCGCGAAGCACTCGTCCAGTGCAATGACATGTCCCCGACCTCACTCGACGATCTCGCCGCCCGAGCCGTGCAATTCGCCCGGCTGTCCCCGCCGAACCCCGAATTTTTCCCACCCGTTTCGACGCCGGATTATCCCCAGACCCAGACCTGGTTCCGTTCGACCGCCGAATTGTCGCTCGATGCCCGCGGAGACGCGATCCGAAGCATATTCGATCTGGCGCAGGCCCGGGATGTGAACCTCTTCGGGAATCTGGCCATCGAAGACAGTACTCTGCTCGTCGCCAATACATCGGGTCTGTTTGCGCATCAGCCCTATACGTCCGCGACGCTCCGGGTGACCGCCCGGACATCCGAGAGCGGTGGCAGCGGCCAGAACGCCTCATCCGAAGGAGACTGGCGTCTGCTCGATCCGATCAAGGTGGCGGAACGTGCGATCGATACCGCGCTGATGTCGTGCAACCCGCAACCCGGAACTCCGGGCCGTCAGACCGTCATTCTGAGCCCAGCCGCCACCTTGGAGTATCTGACCATGCTGGTCTTCTCGATGGATCAGCGCAGCGCGGAACTGGGCCAGTCGTTCTTCTCGAATCACGACACCAAAGGCACACGGATCGGCGAAAAACTGTTCGGTGACAGCGTCACGCTCAGGAGCGTATACGATCATCCCAATCTGCCGACGCTCGGGTTCGGGTCCGGCTTCGGGAGCGGCGGATCCTCTGTCGGAAAGATGTTCAGCATGGGACTTCCGATGACGAATCTGATGTTTATTGAAAACGGCGTGGTGAAGAAGCTGTACGAATCGCCGTACTGGGCGGTCAGAAACAACCGGGAACCTCAGGCGCTCCCCTTCAACATCGTGATGGACGGCACCGACTCCTGCGTCGAAGACATCATTCTCAGCACCCCGCGCGCCGTGTACATCTCTTCTTTCTGGTATCTCGGCCTGATCGACCCCAATTCAGTCGCGCTGACCGGCCTGACCCGGGACGGCACCTTCCTGATCGAAGACGGCAGAATCACACGCCCGTTGCTGAACTTCCGGTTCAACGACAGTCCCGTTCAGTCGCTCAATCACATTACCGCCATCGGCCAGGCCGAAAAAGCGATGGCCGAATTCATGATCGGGATCACACCGACATTGCGCATCGAGGATTTCAATCTGTCGAGTATCAGCGGCGCAATCTGATTCATGCCGCCGGTTCGCGATTGCAGCGCTCAGACATAGGTCGGATCGTCTGCGATCCGTGAATGATACAGAAAACCCATTGCCTGCCTGTATTCTTTCGGATTGCCCGCATCGCGACTCTCCCCGTCGACCTCATATCCATCCAGCCCCTCCCGGCGGCGCAACCGGTCCATCGCCGTGGTCAGTTGGAGTTCACCATGCGAAAGTCTGTGTTCCCTGAGATCATCCTCGAGAATCCGGAAGATGGCAGGACTGAAGGTATAGCAGCCGAACATGGTGAAGAACTGGTCATCCGCGAGATCCTTGCAGCGTAAATCCCGCCGCGCGGTCTCCAGCGAAGGCTTCTCGACAATCCGCGTCAGTCGCCGCCTCCGGGGATTGCTCGAATAGGGAATCCCTGCCACCACTCCGCGTCGGGGCACATGCTCGGCGGGAGACCGCGTGATGCCTGCGACCGAAATCTTCCGCTCGAAGAAGCAATCCATGATCTGTCTGGCGCATGGGATCTGTGATTTTGAACGATAGATGTAATCGCCCAGCATCAGCAGAAATGGCTCGCCGCCGATCCAGGAGCGTGCCCGATAGACGGCATCTCCGAATCCCCCGGCTTCACGCTGCGTGATGAATTCGACCCGGCACGCGAACTTCAGCATCCGTCTCCGGAACAGTTGAATCGACGGATTCCGACGGTTCTCCGGATTACTATAACTAAGAGGCAGCGCTTCATGGAAAAATCGCTCGAACGCGTTTCTGTGAGATGGTGAGATGACCAGACCGATGTGTTCAATCCCCGAAACCAGTGCTTCCTCGACCAGATGCTGGATGAGGGGAATCGCCTGACCCTGCGCATCGACGACGGGCAGCATCGGTTTGGGGATGACCCGGGTCGCAGGCATGAGTCGTGTTCCGAGACCCGCGACGGGGATGACGGCTTTGCGGATTCGACCCATCACTCGCGGCGCCACGACTCAATCACCTCCCGGTCAGACGCAGTTTCAGAAGGACCCACAGTGCGATGACTCCGTCCTTCCAGCGGATTTTCTTGCCTTCCTCTATCGAACGGGGCGCATAAGTGATCGGCACTTCCAGAATCTCGATATGGCGATTTAGCAGTTTCGCCGTCACTTCGGGACAGAACTCAAATCCGTCCGTCCTCAGATCCAGCGATTTCAGCAAGTCACTTTCGATCATCTTGTAGCAGGTCGGCTCGTCCGTCAGGCGTGAACCGAAAAAGAGGTTCGTGAAGAAGGTCACACCGCGTCCGCCGATCCAATATCGCAGATAGGACATTCTGGAGTGTGACAGGATTCTGGACCCGAATATGGCTCGACCGTTGCGCGACTGGACGACATCGAGCATCTTCAGGAAGTCCTGGGGATCGTATTCCAGATCACCGTCCTGAATGACGGCGAAACGGCCCCGGATGTGCGGAATGGCGGTCCGGATCGCCGCTCCCTTGCCGCGATTCTGAGGATGATGAAACACCCGGATGTTCGGATCGCTCATCGCATCGATGACGCCCGCCGTTCCATCGGTGGATCCGTCATTGACAATCAGGATTTCCTTGTCGACCGGAACAGCCTGAACCCGATCGATGATCGTTCGGATCGTGGCGGCTTCATTGAGAATCGGGATGATGACGGACAAAAGAGGTCGTTCGGTGTTCATGGATGTCGAGGATATCCCGAATCGATTCCCGCTGTCAACGCGCGACATGCCTTCCGGAGCGCACTTTCTTGACAAAAGTCAAGGCCCACACTACATTCACTCTTTCACTCGGCGCTCGAACGGGAGAGATCGATCATGCGCATTTCCGTTGTCATGCCGGCATATAACGAAGAGGACGTCATCGAAGCGACCGTTCGGAATTGTTTCACAGTTTTCCGGCAAAATAACATCATCGGCGAAGTCGTAGTCTGCAACGACGGATCGCGCGACCGCACGCCTGCGATTCTGGAACGGCTCAAGGACGAATTTTCAGCACTCGTTGTCATCACGCACTCTCCCAATCAAGGGTATGGCGCTGCTCTGGCAGACGCCATCGGGGCATCGACCGGCGATCTGGTCGTGACGATCGATTCGGACGGACAGTTCGATCTCGGTGAACTGCCGGAACTGCTCGGGCAAATGAGCGACGGAACGGACATTCTGACGGGATATCGACGCGCCAAGCGTGACAGTTTCATCAAGGTGTTTGCCGACCGGGTCATGAACCGGATGATACGGTGCGCGTTTGGCACGCCGCTGAAGGACACGAACTGCGCATTCAAGGTCTGCCGGGGCGATCGTCTCCGGGCCATGCCGCTCGAAGCGCGCGGTTTTCAGATTCCCACCGAAATCGTGCTCAAGGCCCCGCTGCTGGGATTTACTGTTCTCGAAGCGCCTGTCACACACGCGCCGCGCCGGGGCGGCCGCTCATCACTCGCGACCTTCAGAACCGCACTGCAGATGCTCAAATTCCTCCTGTATCTCCGCATCAAATTCGCGCTCTTCAGGCAGCGTGTCATCCGGAGTCTCTGATTCATGAATTCATCTGATTTCTTTGGAGTGATTCTGGCGGCGGGAGAGGGATCGCGACTGAGACCTCTGAGTTTTGACCAGCCCAAACCGCTCCTTCCGATCTGCAATAAACCGATCATCCAGCATCAACTGGAATATATGAAATCGATCGGAATCCACCGCTGTGTCATCGTCGTCGGGCATCTCGGACGCCACATCATGGAATTTTTCGGCGACGGAACCCGCTTCGGCGTCTCGATCCGATATGTGATCCAGGAAAAACCGCTCGGAATCGCCCACGCGGTCTACCAGCTCGAAGACGACATCGACCGGCCCTTTTTGCTCTTCCTGGGAGATATCTTTCTGGTCCCGAAAAATCTCGATCAGATGCTTCAAATCTTCATGGATCGGCGTGCCGCGGCCGTCCTGGCGGTGAAGCGGGAACCGAATCCCGAATTCGTCCGCCGCAACTTCGCGGTGTCGCTCGATGACACCGGCCGCGTCACCCGCGTCGTCGAAAAACCCCGCTACGTCAAGGATAATCTCAAGGGCTGCGGCATCTACCTGTTCGACCTGCCCATCTTCGACGCGATCCGTCGCACGCCGCGGACGGCGATGCGCGATGAATACGAAATCACGACGTCGATCCAGATGCTCATTGAAGACGGAGCACCGGTCTATCCGGCCGAAACGGTCGAGTGGGACATGAACGTCACGGTTCCCTGTGACCTCCTCGAATGCAATCTGAAACTCCTCAAGCATCTCGGGTTGGATTCCGCCGTCGGTGAGCGTGTTTCGATCGCGGAAGGCGCCGGGATCACTCAGTCCGTGATCGGTGACGGTGTCGTGATCCGACGTCCCATCCGGATCTCGCGATCGCTCGTGACACCGGGCTGCGTCGTTGATTCATCGCGGGATCTGGACGGTGTGATCATTGCCGGCGGGAACAGTATTCAATGCACGATGCCGGGTGATCCGGACGGAGCGGACGCATGAACGGTCCGATGTTTCTGGGAATACATGCCGGACACGATGCCAATGTGTCGCTTCTGGATGGAGACGGCCGGGTGCTCTTTGCCGCGGGTGAGGAGCGGTTCAACCGGATCAAGATGTATGCGGGCTTCCCTGAAAAAGCCCTTCGATACGTGATCGATCGGTTCGCTCCCCGCGATGTCCGGCTCGCCACCCCGCGTCTCGGAACAAGCGCCAAAGCCCTCCGTGAGTTGTTGTTTTTCGTGAACAGCTTCCGGAAAGGACTCGCCGCCCCTCGTTTCGGTGTCTGGCTGCAGGTCGGCATGAAGAAACTGATCCGCGGCCGTACCCTTGAAACGCATGCCGGCGTCGCCGGGATCGATCCGGCCTGGCCGGTCGACAACATCGAGCATCATGTGGCGCATGCGGCGAGCGCGTTTTATCCGAGCGGGTTCGAGCGGTGCAAGGTGATGACGCTGGACGGCGAAGGCGACGGCTACTCGTGCTGTCTGTTCGACGCAGGCCCCGAGGGTCTCCATCGCACCTTCGCGGCATATCACAACGAAATGACCACGGGGCGCGATTACGAAAAAGTCACGGCGATGCTCGGATTCCACCCCCTCCGCCATCCGGGCAAGATTACCGGTCTGGCGGCATACGGCACCTGCAACGAAGCCTGCATCGATGCCCTCGAGCAGTATCTCAGGCAAAGCTGGCGCACGGATCGGCGACGCGTGCTTTCCACCTCCCAGGCCTATCAGGTGATATCGGATGAGGGGCGCGCGGAGTTGATGCACGACCGGCAGACTCGATTCAAAGACTTCTCCCGCGAGGATCTCAGTTTCGCCATCCAGTATCTGACCGAACGCGACGTGCTGGATCTCCTCAGAAAAAAAATTCCGGATCCGGCCGCCCATGATATCGCGCTGGCGGGCGGCGTGTTCGCCAACGTGGCGCTCAACAAGAAAATCAAACAGCTCGGATTCCGCCGCATCTTCATTCAGCCTGCGATGAGCGACGCCGGGCTGTCGCTGGGCGCTGCGCTCGATCGGCATCCCCGGCGCACCCGGATCGATCCGTTTTCGACGGTCTACTTCGGCCCTTCATTCACTGCGGATGAGGTGCGGGATCTGCTCGTCCGCGAAAATGTCACGTACGAAGAGCCGGCCGATCCGGCGGAGGCTGCCGCGGAGCTGCTCGCGCAGGGCAAGGTTCTGGCGCGGTGTTCGGGCCCCATGGAGTTTGGCCCGCGAGCGCTCGGGAACCGCACCATCATGTACCACGCGGGCGATCCTTCGGTGAACGATTGGCTCAACAGGCAACTCAAACGATCCGAATTCATGCCGTTCGCCCCGGTGACGCTCGAACGGTTTGCCGGGGATTGCTATATCGATTATGAGGGCGCCGAGCGGGCCTCGAAGTTCATGACGATCACGTTTGAGTGCACCGAGGCGATGAAAAAGCAGTGTCCGGCGGTGGTGCATGTGGACGGCACGGCACGGCCTCAGGTGATTGCCGCGCAGGATAATCCGGAATATGCGGCGATCGTCGAGGCTTATTATCGGAAGACGGGTATTCCGACGGTGGTGAACACGAGTTTCAACATGCATGAGGAACCGATCGTGATGACGCCGATGGATGCGCTCCGGGCGTTTACGGCGAGTCGGCTCGATGCGATGCTGCTCGGTCCGTTTCTGCTGACAAATCGCTGAGAGGATCCGTATCCAGGTGCATGTTCGCCGGTCAGAAGCCGGGGAACAGGGTGTCGATCGATTCCATGACAAGCCTCCACTCCGGATTCTCGGATTCCGCCATCTTCTGTTCAACATCCCGCCGGATCGCCTCCAGGGCGGCTTTCAGATCCCCGGATTCCGTTTTTTGAGTTGCGAGGAGAAGACGATAGATCCTGGAACGATGGTAATGCACCTCGTCCTGGATCTTTGACGGAACCGAGTCGTATCGGGTGTAGATCGTGAGCGCTTCCTGAAGGGAGATTCGAGCGGCTTCACAATCGTTACATCTGATTTCGAACGCGGTTTTTTCCACGAGCGCTTTGGCGTGTTCAATGTCATGCTGCAGAGAATCGAAACTCACGCTGAACTCCCTGTGATACACAAGGCTTTTCTCGAATGCCTGCTTCGTTTTTTCGATCTCGTTGAGTTTGTCCAGAGCGAGTGCGAGGTTCATATAGGTTTCTGCCAGACTCTGTTTGAAATCTGAGAACCCCTCATGATCGAGCAGACGTGTCAGGATCCCGATCGATGTCTCGAAACGCCTGACGGCTTTCCGGTATTGTCTGCGGGAAACCAGGATCAATCCCCAGTTTCCCTGGCAGCACGCCTGGGTCTGGAGGGTAGCGATCGAACTGTCTATCACCGCCATCTGCTCCGCAAGTCGCGCTGCAGACCCGATCGCACGTTCGGCGCGGTCCAGTTCATTGAGACTCCAGTAACCGAACGCCGAATTCATATAGGAACTGAAAAGCAGCGTGTCCGTGTGGGGGTATGCGGAACGCTTCAGGAGATCTTCGACGATTCGGATGCTCTGGAGGCACAGGTCGATTCCCTGGCGGATGCGACCTGTTCTGAAGCAGGTGATCGCCAGGTTTTGCTGGGCGGAAATCAAGAGCCAGGCGTGCTCCGAGTCCTGATGCCGGTAAACGAGTTCTTCTCCGAATCGGATGCTTTTCCGATAAATTTCCGCGGCGTGTTCATGGTCTTCTTTATTCAGAAACACCAGACCGATCTGGTTCACGATCCGGATACGAAGTTGCAGAAGATCGAGATCGGGTTGGATGTTGCCGGATTCGATGTCCGTCGTCAGGATCTTTTCGGCCGACAGAAAAGTCTCCATCGCTCCGTTCAGATCGCCCAGTCCCCGCTGGATGATTCCCTTCTGATCCAGCACACGTCCGTATTCCGCCAGGAGGTCCCGGCGGCCAAGGTCGATCATGCGCCGATACTTTTTTTCGACTTCGGAAAAGATCTCGAGATCCCGGATCATGCGGGCGTGCTTTGTCCTGCTGATTTCCCCTTCAGCGGGATCGACGAAGCTGTCCGGTGACTCCCCGGTCAGTTCGCAGGCGCGGTTCATCCACCGGATCGGATCGTTCCAGTCCGAACCCGTCGGCAACTCTCGAATGTACTGAACCCGGCCGGGTTCCCTGAGATAGTCCGGATCGGGACGCGGGAAAGGCTTCCGTTTCGTCTCCCGCCAGATTTCCGGCAACCGCTGTGAGATGTCTTTCATCGCGATATGCCGCGCATTCGGGTCTTCCCGGAAGCACTCCTCCAGCAGGTTCCAGAGCGAATCCGGGACTCTGAAAGGCGGGCCGGGCAGGATCCCCGAGCGGATCTGTCTCAGAATCAAGGGGGCCTTGTACCCGAACTGCCAGCGCACCCCTCCGGTGAGCATCTCCAGGACCGTAACGCCCCAACTCCACACATCCGATGCATAACTGGCCTTCCGCCCTGCAAACTGCTCCGGAGAACAGAACGCGATGGTCATGCCGCGGGAGGTGGTCCGCCCGATCGCTTGCGAGGGGCTGATCGACATTTCCTGCACGAGTGTCTGGATAACCTTGGACAGACCGAAATCGGTGATCTTGAGCACGCCGGAGCGGGTGAGGAGCATGTTGGAGGATTTGACGTCCTTGTGGACGACGCGGTAGGCGTGTGCGGCTTCGATGCCCCAGGCGGACTGGATGGCGAAATCGAGCAGCAGGTCGAGTTTGCGGATGCCTTTGGTTTCGATGCGGTCGCTGAGAGTGCCTCCGTCGAGATACTCCGAGAAGATGCCGATACGCCCGTCGATGGTGCGGATGAAGCAGAGGGTGGCGAGATGGGGGTGGCGCGGGAGATCGATCCAGGTGCGGAGTTCCTTGAAGAAGCGTTTTTCGGCGGAGGGGCTTTTGAGTGCGGTTTCGTGGAGCACCTTGAGTGCGAAGGGCGCTTCGTCGTGGAGTCTTCGCACGAGATACACCTTGCCCATGCCGCCGATCCCCAGAATCTTCTCGACACGGAATTCATCCAGCAGGATTTCATGCTTGCTGTAGTCATGCACATGCGGGTTCTGAAACATGCAATCAGTCTAAAGCAGGGACTCTTCGGTTTCAACCTGTTGCCCCGCGCGATCGATCGGGCGATTTCGCACCGGTGTTAGCCTCGCTCTGACTTTGACTTCACCAAGATCGGTTCAGCTTCTGATACCATGCCTCGCACTGTTTCAAGCTTTATGGCGCAAAACGGGGCTCATCTCGCACCGTCATTGCGCTGCGAATCCAAGAAACATCATTATTCTTGAGCGCGGAGGCAGGTCGTGGTTCATGCGGTTGTTGGCCGCTCCTTCGTTCGAGGTGATCTGCTCTATGCCTCCGCTTATCAAGACCCTCACTGGTGCCTTCGGTCTGTTCCCAACTACTAAACATCAGTATCGAATGGTCGCCAATCGCAATTACAGGAGAAGTCAGCGATCCGGAATTCGTATCACCAGTATCATCGTCGATTTCGATCCGTTAACCATCCCCTCCCGAACTGATTTTTACTGCCAAAAAGCGCAATTCCACATCCAAAACAAATCCGACCTGCGCGATCTTACTCAACTCCCTACCCGTATGCGCATCATTTAGCTCCCGTACGAAATCGCTGCGATCGATCGGGATATCTTTCAGAGCTGTCCTGCGTATATTATATCGGAGGAGTATGTGCGGAACGCATCGACGATGGTGGCTGGAACATCCGATGACCCCGGTCATCGACAAGGGAAAGGAGAATCGGAATGAAACGGTGGATACCTCTCATCATCATTCTGTGTCTTGCGGGAGTGAGAGCGGAAACGGAGAACGCGACCGGGGGGCAGACTGAACCTCCCGACGTATCGACGCCCTATACGATCGATCCGATGCAACCCGCGGCGGGTGATTTTATCGACACGGATCTGCAGGATCTCCTCAAAAAGGCGGAGGCGGCTTACTCCTCGAAGAACTATACGGATGCCGCCCGATTCTATCTGGCGTATCTGCAGCATGACATCAAAAACGCCGTTGCCATCTACAATCTGTCGTGCTGCTACGCGCTGCTCGGTGACGACGTGCTCGCGGCAAAGTATCTCAAACGGGCCGTTGCCGCCGGTTTTACCGATATTCAGCAGATCGAACGCGATTCTGATTTTGATGGTGTCCGGAGCAAACCGGCGGTTGCCGGGGTGATCAGCGATGTGACGAAGCAGATCGAGCTTAGAAACAAACAGGCCGGCACATACCGGATGTTCAAAGCCTCGTCCTTTTTCCCGGGCCATATCCATCTTCCCGCTTCGTTCGATAAAACGAAACAGTACCCTCTGATCGTCGGTCTGCACGGGTTCGGCGGCGATGCGGTCAATTTCAGCGGGATCTGGGATCGATTCGAGCAGAAGGACTTCATTTATGTCACCCTGCGCGCGCCGTATTCGCTGCCGGGGAAATCGGGTGGATTCAGTTGGATCCCCGTGGACATTCCGGATAATGCCATTCCGGAAGCCGAGATGGAGTCACTCCAGGAAGCATCGAATATACTCGTCGAAGCATATGTGCTGGATTCCATCGAACAGATCCGGAAGGACTATCCCGTCTCATCCGTTTACCTGATGGGGTTTTCTCAGGGCGCCATGCAGTCGCTCGTGATCGGCCTGAGACATCCGAAAAAGATCGAAGGAATCGTTTCGATCGGCGGGAAGTTGTTCGCCGAGGCCTTGTCGCCGGCAGAAATGAAAGGCGCGAAGAAGATCAGGATTCTGATCGCGCACGGGAAGGACGATCGCATCGTGAACACGGATGACGGCCGAACCGCCCGGGATATTCTGACGAAGAATGGGAACCCGGTCGAGTATGTCGAGTTTGACGGCGGGCACATCATTTCGGAAGCCGCGCTGAAAGCCGTTTCAACATTTGTAAAAGGGCAGTGACCTTTTTGGCGATCGTGCGGGGTTATACCCGGTCGTCTGGGTCTGGTCGTCCTTGCTTCGTCATCAGCCGTTCAAAGCGATCACTTTCCTGCGCCTGCTTCGGGTAGGGTGATCCCGAACGTCTGGTCCAACTGCTTCTGAAGTTCGGGTGTGACGGTCTCGATGTTCCTCCTGATATCGTCGATCAGGGCCTGGAATTCATCGTGTTTGGCTTTCTCCAGTTCCTTCAGCTTGTTCAGCGCTTCTTCCGACAGCTTGCCGCCCGTCTTGATCGAATCGATCACCAGTGATCGGATCGATGAATCCCACAGTTTGCGGATGAATCCGCCATCCCCCAGGCAGGCCATCGTGAATTTGATCCGGTTGAGCGGTGTGAAGGAATGTCCCTTTTGAATCGGCGCACCGTTCGGATCGCACATCTTGGTCTCGATCGCCTTCCGGCCTGGACGCGCCGGGTCGTCAGCCAGCGTAAACACACTGGTCTGATTGATAAACGCCCTGAATTCCCGGGCGACGCGGATGTGAATTTCCGGTCGTCCCGGCGCCGGCAAAGCCGTCCGCGTCACCGCGCCGATCGGGTTGCCGTCGATGAGCAGACGGTCGCCTTTGACGATATTGTCGAGTTTGTCCGGGGTGAGCACGATCCGGACCCCGCCCGACATGAAAAAGTAAAACGCGCCTCCGGCAACCGCTGCCAGCACCAATGTCAGGATCAGCACGATTTTCCCGGATTGTCTCATGAGAATTCCTCCTGTCGATCGAACGGTGTCATGAGAAAAAACGTGTCCGCGCCATGTCGGCGATAGTCCGTCCGATGCTGATCGATGCCGTTGCCGCGGGTGAGGGGGCATTGAGCACATGAATCTGGCCTGGCGCTTCGACGATGCGGAAATCATCCACCAGAAATCCGTTGGGTTCGAGCGCCTGAGCACGCACCCCCGACCCGCCAGGTTGAATGTCCGACTCCTCGATCGAGGGCGTCAGCATCTGCAGGGCTTTCACAAACGCCCGCTTGGAAAACGACCGGTAAAACTCACCCATGCCCATCTTCCAGTATTTGACGGACATCATCCAGAATCCGGAATAGGATGCATAGGTCAATGTGTCCCGCAACGAGAAATCCGTTTTGCGATAGCCCTCGCGCTTGAAGGCCAGCACCGCATTCGGCCCGGCTTCGACTTCCCCGTTGATCCGGCGTGTGTAATGGACACCGAGAAACGGAAATCGGGGATCCGGCACCGGGTAGATCAGATTCCGGATCAAATCCCGCCGCTCATACCTCAGTGTGTAATACTCGCCCCGGAACGGAATGATCTGCAGCCCCGGCTCGACCCCGCACATCCGGGCGATCCGATCGCTCTGCAACCCTCCGCAGTTGATCAGATTCCGGCATTCGACGTCTCCGGTCGAGGTGTTCACGACGAATGCCCCTGTGTTTTTTCGCACCGAATGAACCCGGGTTCCCAGCCGGATTTCTCCACCGTTTTCCTGAACGATCCGCGCGTAGGTTTCGGTGACAACCCGATAGTCGACAATTCCGGTTTCCTCCACGAGCATTCCTGCGAGTCCCTTCGCATTCGGTTCGAAATCCGGAATCGCCTCACCCGGAATCCGTTTCAATCCGGTCAGGCCGTTTGCCCGTCCCCGCTGCTCCAGGGCATCCAGTTTCGGGATTTCGTCTCTGGTGACCGCAATGACCAGTTTCCCGCAGCGTTCAAGAGGAATGCCGTGTTCTTCGCAGAATCGGTACAGCGCCTGTCTTCCGTTGGCGCAGTTGATGGCTTTCAGGGATCCCGGTTTGTAGTAAAGACCCGAGTGAATGACGCCGCTGTTGTTGCCGGTCTGATGCGCGGCGAGAGTCGGTTCGGCTTCGAGAATACAGACCGATGGACCGGGGGGTGAACAGAGTGCCATGGCGGTGGCTGCGCCGACGATGCCGCCTCCGATGATCGCAATATCGAACGTTTTTTCCGACATGAATCAGCTCCTTCCCGGCACCATTCTAAGCTTGTTCCATGCTGTAATTCAATGCGAAGAGGGTTTTTGAAGTTTTCAGTTTGAAAACCGAAAACCTTACCAATCTTGACGATCCCCCCTCAATCATGTATCTCTGAATCGTGACCACTCTGCGCATATCACAGTCTGGGCAACTTCCAATCTTTTCAATCAATCAAACGATGGTGTGTTTCCCGACAGGCGTCGGTCATGGTCCGGCACATTTCGTGCATCGCGCCCGACGATAAGGATTGGGTTGATTGCGGGATGATCGGGGGGAGGAAGCATGTTGGTTGGCAGGCGTGATTTTCTGAAATCGCTCGGGATACTGGGAGTGGGTTCGATGGTCGCCTGCAACGGCGCGCCTCTTGAGAAACTGTATGCGTATCTGACCCCGCCGAAGGACATCGTTCCCGGAATTCCGGCCTTCTATGCGACGGTTTGCCGCGCTTGTCCCGCGGGTTGCGGTGTGATCGTCAAGACGCGGGAAGCCCGGCCGATCAAACTGGAAGGCAATCCCTCCCATCCGGTCAACCGGGGTGCGCTTTGTGCCCGCGGGCAGGCCTTCATTCAAGGTCTCTACAGCCCGTCGCGCGTCACGGAGCCCCTCATCCGCAAAGACGGTGTGCTGACCGCCGTTTCCTGGGAACGCGCCATGGCGGCACTCGCGGAATTGCTCGCGAACAGCCCCTCGATCGGCCTGTTGACGGGTCTCGAAAGCGGCACCTTCCTCGATCTCGCGACCGAATTCGGCTCCAAGTTCCCGTTCGCGTCCCACCTGATGTACGAGCCGGCCGGAATGACGTCGATCGCAAAGGCGTCATCGATTCTGCTCAACCGGGCCGAGGTGCCCAGGTTCGATCCGGCGGGCGCTGATTACATCGTTTCGATCGGTGCGGATTTTCTGGATGCCTGGCTGTCACCCGTCGAATTCACCCGGAAGTGGGCGGACGCGCACGCATTCAACGGCGACAGAACGCTCGAAGTGGATTATCTCGGACCGAGGCGCAATCTGACGGCGACATCGGCGGATCGGTTTCACGTGTTGCCGCAATCCGAGGTCGGGTCGGCCATCCGGTATCTGCTCGCGGATGTGACGGGATTCCCGGCCGCGCAGCAGACTCCGGAGACGATGGTGGTCGGGCAGGTGATTCTGGAGCGTCTGGCGGCTGCACCGGAGTTGTCCGAACGAACGGCTCTGTTCCTGGCCGGTGTTTCCCGCCGATTGCTCGCGGCGCGCAATCCTCTCATTCTGTTCGGCGGTCCGGATGTGCTGACACAGAACGCGACGTTGCTTCACGCGGCGACGCTCGCGATGAATATCCGTCTGGGTGCAGCCGGCCGGGCGATCCGGTTTGGTGAGCAATATGCCTGGAGTCGTCTCGCAGCCGAATCCCGGATTCTGGACATGATCAATTCGGCGGCGTCCGGACAGATCGACACGTTGATCGTCTGGGGCGCGAATCCCGTGGCGACGCTGCCGGGCGAGGCTGCTGTCGCGAAGCGGTTGGAGGAAGCGAAGAGTGTGGTCGTGCTGGCGGCCGAGATGGATGAGACGGCTGCTGCTGCGGATATCGTTCTGCCGGTTCATCATCCGCTCGAATGCTGGGGCGATTACGATCTGACGGACGGGATTCAGGGGATCCTGCAACCGGTCCGGCAACCAGTGTGTCGATCGATGCATCCCGCCGATCTGCTCATCGAGGCTGCCTCGCGGGCCGGCCGACCTCTCCGGCACCGGGAATATAAAAAATGCATCCTGGATCACTGGGCCGACCGCACCGATTCGCTCAACCGCACACTCATCGCCGGCGGCCGGTTTCCCGATCCGCCTCCCCCTTACCCCGTCTTCCCGCTCACCGCGAATCTCGATCAACTCCCCCTGTATGCTCCCGAACCCGCAACGTCCGGAGCGCTTCTGATCGCACCGTTTTCCTCTCTGCTGTACGACGGGCGTTCCGCCGGAGCATCCTGGCTGCACGAGACTCCTGATTCGCTGAATCAGACGGCCTGGGAAGCGCCGATCGAACTGGGAAACACTCTGGCGGAGTCGCTCGGGGTCCGCACCGGTGACCGCGTCACGATCGGGAATGCCGGATCGTCGGTGACCGCACCGGCTCTGATCGTGGACGACATCGCGCCCGAAGCCGTCGCGCTGCGATTTGGAGGGGGTCGCCTGGCGCATCGCGATTCGGTGCCCTCCGGCAATGTCGCATCGCTGTTCGGTCTCCGGTTCGATCCCGTTTCCGGTGAGCTGGCCACGGCGGGACATCGGGTATCGATCGCGCGTTCCGGTCCCGGCGAGTTGGTCTCGGTCATGGGCTCTCCCTTTTCCGACGGTCGCGCGCTCTGTCTGGCGATGCCGCTGTCGAAGGCGCGGGAAGGCGCATTTCCGAAGATGACGCGGCATGGTGAGGAGTATCCGGATGCGCACGGTCATGTTCATGGGCCGGTCGTGCCGATGCCGCATGAGGAGAAGGGCGGAGAGCGGCCTGCGGACAACATCGTCCCGTTGCAGGAGCATCCGCAACATCGCTGGGGCCTCGTCATCGATCTCGATCGCTGCACGGGTTGCGGCGCCTGTGTCACGGCGTGTTATGCGGAAAACAACATCCCGGTGGTCGGGCGGGAGGAGATTGCCCGGGGGAGAGAGTTGTCGTGGATCCGGATCGAGAAGCACATATTGAAGAGCGAGCCGGGGGCGCATGTCCGATTTCTGCCCGTGATGTGTCAGCATTGCGATCAGGCGCCCTGTGAGACAGTCTGCCCGGTATTTGCGTCGTATCACACGCCGGATGGTTTGAACGCGCAGGTCTACAACCGCTGCATCGGAACGCGGTATTGCGCGAACAATTGTCCCTACAAAGTTCGCCGATTCAATTACTTCGATTATCCGCGCGTCTCGCCGGGCAATGAACAGCTCAATCCGGATGTGACGGTGCGGTCGCGCGGCGTGATGGAGAAATGTTCGTTTTGTGTGCAGCGGATTCGTGAAGCGACCAACCGGGCGAAGTTCGAGCGTCGGGGGGTGCGGGACGGCGAGATCGTGCCGGCGTGTGTGCAGACCTGTCCGGCCGGCGCGCTTGCGTTCGGTGATTTTCTCCAGCCCGATTGGCGGATGACGGCACTGGCGCGTGATCCCCGCGGCTACCGGCTGCTCGACTACTACACCAACACGCGTCCGGGTGTCGTTTATCTCCGGAAGGTGTTTCTCGACGGGGAGGCCACATGAGCATGACCGAGCGTGTGAAGCCGGACATCGGGGCGTTTTCGTATCGCGAGGTTGACAGGGATATTCTGGCGACATTGGGCCGCCCCGGAAAACTCTACATGGCGCTGCTCGCGGTCTGCCTGCTCTGCGTCGCGATCGGTGCGGTCTCCTGGGTGTATCTCGTTTTGAAGGGCATGGGTGTCACCGGCCTGAACAATCCGGTCGGCTGGGGTCTTCTGATCACCACGTTCGTTTTCTGGGTCGGTATCGGCCATGCCGGCACCTTGATCTCGGCCATTCTCTATCTCCTGCGTGTTTCCTGGCGGACCGCGATCTTCCGTGCCGCCGAGGCCTCGACGATTTTTGCGGTCGCGACGGCGGGGTTATTCCCCCTCATCCATCTGGGCCGGCTGTGGGTGATGTATTACATCATGCCGTATCCCAGCGGGAGGGAACTCTGGCCGAACTTCCGGTCTCCCCTGGTCTGGGATGTGCTCGCGATCAGCACCTATCTGACGGTGAGTGCCGTGTTTTTCTTCGTGGGACTGGTACCGGATATCGCGGCCGTGCGGGATCGGACGCCGCCCGGCATCCGGAAAACGCTGCTGAAATTTCTGTCGTTGGGCTGGATGGGATCGGGCCGGCAGTGGAAACATTACATGGCGGCCTACGTCTTTTTCGCCGGTCTGGCGACACCGCTGGTCATTTCGGTTCACTCGGTCGTGTCTTGGGATTTCGCCATGAGCATCGTTCCGGGCTGGCACACGACGATCTTCGCGCCCTATTTTGTGGCCGGAGCGATCCTGTCCGGGCTCGCCATGGTGCTCACGATCGTGATTCCTCTGCGAAAGGCATTCCGGGTCGAGCACATCATCCGGATGTATCATCTCGAGTCGATGGCGAAACTATTGCTCTTTACGTCGCTCATCGTCGGCTATGCCTATGGCGTCGAGTTTTTCACGGCGTGGTATTCGGGGAACGTGTTCGAAAAGGCGATCTTCACATATCGGCCAACGGGGGATTACGCGTTGCCGTTCTGGACGATGGTGATCTGCAACACGATCGTCCCGCTGCTGTTCTTCATCCGGAAAATCCGGACGAATCTGATCACGTTGTTCATCATTTCGATTCTCGTCAATATCGGAATGTGGTTTGAGCGCTACAACATCATCGTGACGTCGCTGTCCCACGAGTTTCTCCCGCACAGTTGGGGCGTCTACCGGATCAGCCTGACGGAATACGGGATTCTCATCGGTTCGTTCGGCTGGTTTTTCCTGTTGTTCCTGAGTTTCATCAAGATACTTCCGGCGATTTCGGTTGCGGAAGTGAAGGAATCGATGGGCTTCCCGCCCCGGAAAGGAGGCCACGCATGACTTCCGCCGAGTTGCTCGGGGTCTTCGAAAGCCACGATGCATTCCTGAAGGTCATCGAGCAGGCCGGATCCCGGAAGGTGACGATCCGTGAAATCTTTTCGCCGGTGCCGGATCATCATGCCGTGGAGCGGCTGGCGGGACGGAAAAGCCCGATCCGGTATGTGACCGCCGCAGGCGGCATCGCGGGCCTCGTCGCCGGCATCGCGCTCGCGCTCCTGACCGCCCGGGTCTGGAATCTGGTCGTCGGCGGCAAGCCGGTGATGTCGATCGTGCCGGTGGTCGTGGTCGGTTTCGAACTGACCATTCTTTTCGGCGCCCTCGCGACACTCGCCGGCCTTTTCTTTTTCGGTCGTCTGCCGTTTGTGCGCTTTCCGGTCGGCGCCTACCGTGAGGAGTTCTCGCTCGATCGATTCGGCATCTGGCTGGAATGCGAGGTGTCGCAACGGGAGCCGATCGAACGATGGCTTCGCGAGTCGGGTGCGGTCCGGGTCGAGCGGATCGGCCGGCCGGATGCCGCGGAGGGGATCTCATGACGCGCGACGAACGGATCCGGAAAGTATTGGCGTCCGGTCCCGCGGATCCGGGCAAGGGATTCGTCCTGACCATGGTTCTCATGATCGCGCTCGGAGCAGCGGGTCTCGGATTGGGTTTTTTTGCCGGAGCTGCGAATGCGGGATGGACATCCATCCTGACCGGGCTGGTTCTTGCGGCGGGCATTGGCGCGTCCGGTGTGCTGATTTCGGCGATCTTCACGCTGACGAACGCGCGGTTCGGCCGTGCCTATGTACGGCTCGCCGAATCGTTCGCGGGCTTCATGCCTGTTGCACTCGTCCTGGCCATCGTGTTTGTGGCGCTGGGGGGCACGAGTCTTCCCTGGGCGCATGACGCGGGACACCTCACCGGCGGGAAGGCGGTCTGGCTCAGGCGCGGTTTCTGGGATCTCCGCGTCATCGGCGCGCTGTTGCTGTCGTTCAGTGTATCGATCGCATATCTGTATTATTCGATACGCAGGGATTGGGCGGCGATTCCGGGGAAACTCCGGGAAACATACAGCGGGATCGCACGGGCGTTCGCCGGAAGAAATCTTGACGGAAAGGACCAGGAAACCGAACGGATGCGCTGTGCCGGCCGTCTCGATGTGCTCGCTCCGATCGTCGCGATGGTGTATGCCATCACCTTCACGATGCTCGGGTTCGACCTGATCATGGCGTTGGATCCGCTCTGGTACAGCACACTCTTCGGCGCCTGGTATTTCATCGGCAACCTGTTCGCGACGATGGCGCTACTGGCGATCGTGTCGATTGTGCTGCACCGGCCCCTCGGTCTCGGAGCCTGGATCACTCCGTCACACCGCAGTGATCTCGCGACGCTGCTCTTCGCGTTCTGTCTGGTCAACGCGGACTTCTTCTGGTCTCAGTATCTGACCATCTGGTATGGGAATCTTCCCGAGGAGACCGGTTATGTGATGAAGCGAACCCTGGACGGCGACCTGCCCTGGCGGGTCGTGTCCTGGCTGTCGCTTGTCGCATTTCTGGCCTTCCCGTTCATACTGCTTCTGTTCCGCCGGGTCAAGCGATCCGGTTTTCTGTTGAGCATTGTTTCGATTGTGTGCATATCCGGAATCTTCATGGCCAGATACATCGAGATCGCCCCGGAGTTGCTCGGGATCGCCGCTCCGGCCCGGCTCGACGCTCTTTATGTGCCGTTTGCCTCGGCATTACTGACGTTTATCGGTGTGCTGGGCGTTGGGCTTCTGGTGTCGATGCGCGTATTGAGAGGCATGCCGGTGATGCCGGTCGGCGATGATATCTTTCATGCGGTCCATGCGGATGAGGGGGACCATTCATGAGCACGGGAATGCGGATCGACCGTCCCCGGCGGGTGCGCGGCGGCTGGGCGGGAGGCTTGCTGATCGGAGTCATTGTTGTATCGGCGGCATGGTTTCTGTATGCGTTTTATGCAAGGGCGCATCTGACCCGCAATTACGGCGACGATCTGTCGTTCCGGCATGCGATGTTCGGGGCGGGGATCGAGCAACCCGTTGCGTTCTCGCACCGGTTGCATGTGACGGACAAGGAGATCGACTGTTACTACTGTCATCCGCTGCCTGAACGGTCATTGAACGCGGGTCTGCCTTCTGTATCGAAATGTCTGGCCTGCCATGATCATATCATTCCGCAGCATGCCGAGATTCTGAAGTTGAAGGGGTATCAGACACGGGGTGAGGCTGTTCCGTGGGTGAGAGTGTATTACAACCCGGATCATGCGTATTTTCCGCATTTCAGGCACATTCAGAACGATCTGCGGTGTCAGGAGTGTCATGGTGAAGTCGAGAGGGCGGACCGGTTGAGACAGGTGACGTTTTACATGGGGTTCTGCATCAACTGTCACAAAGAAAGCGAAGCGCCGATGGACTGCATCGCGTGTCATCAGTGAGGATTTCAGATGAACTTCCTGCTACCCAATGAACCTGGCAGTGCGGCGCGCCGATTTTTCCTGTCGTCGGCGATCTGGTTGCTCGTCGGCGTAATCTTCGGGTTGATCGGCGCCATCGAGATGGTCGATCCGGACCTGTTTCCGGCGCACGAACACCTCACATTCGGTCGCATGCGTCCCCTCCACATCAATATTCTCGTGTTCGGGTTTCTGATGACGGCCTTTTTCGGCGGGTTTCTGCATGTCATTCCGGCTGTCTGCCGCACGAAGCTGATCAGCGAACGTCTGGCGAATTTCGCCGTCTGGTTCTACAACGCGATCGTCGTGGCCGCTCTGGCGACCTTGCCGTTCGGGTTGACGCAGGGGCGCGAGTATGCGGAGTTGATCTGGGGGATCGACATCGCGATTCTTGCGGCCGTGGCGGTTCTGATCTTCCTGGTCTTCGGAACGATCGCCCGCCGGACCGAGTCGCTGTTATATGTGAGTGCCTGGTATATCGGCGGGGGGCTGATCTGGACGTTTTTTGTTTTTGCGGTGGGGAATGTCGTCTGGCAGGCGCCGCACGGGTCGTGGATGGGGATTCACGATCAGATTTTATTATGGTTTTACGGGCACAATGTCGTGGGGTTGGTCGTGACACCTCAGGCGATCGGCCTGGCGTACTACATCATACCGCGGGCGACGCGCACGCCGATCTACAGCCACAGTCTTTCGCTGATCGGATTCTGGATGCTGATCGTCATGTATACGCATACCGGCACGCATCATTTGCTTCAGGCCCCCGTTCCGCAATGGCTCAAGGTGCTCTCGATCGTCAATTCGATCTCGTTGATCGTGCCCGTATTCGCCTTTCTGACGAATGTCTGGCTGCCTCTCAAGGACAGGTTCAGCCGGGTCTTCCGGGATGTCGGTGCGAAGATGGTGTTCACGGGAACGATCTGGTACTTCATCGTGTGTCTCCAGGGACCGTATCATTCGCTTCCGTCCGTTCAGCGGGTGACGCATTTCACGCAGTGGGTCATCGCCCACTCCCACATCGCGCTGCTCGGATTCGGCGGGTTCATCGCCATGGGTGCGACGTACTACATCCTGCCGATCATCCTCAAACGCGATCTCTACTCCCGGTTGCTCGCCGATTTCCAGTACTGGCTGATGCTCATCGGAACGCTCGGCATCTTTCTCTCTCTGACGTTTGCGGGATTGATCCAGGGGGAAGCGTGGCTGATGGGTGAGGTGGTGTATCGTGTGCTTCCGGAACTGAAAATCTATTTTGTGGTACGAGGGATTGCCGGGGTGATGGTTGTGACCGGCGCCGTGTTGTTCGTGATCAATGTGCTGTTGACGATACTCCGGAAGACGCCTCCATTGCCTGTGGAGGGCTCAGAGGCTGAAACGGAGGTGGCGGCATGATTCACATGAACGCCAGGATCGTCGGGATCGGCACTGCCGCGATTCTCGTGCTGATTTTCTTCGCCGTCGTTGTCACGCCGAGATATACCAATCCGATGGCGGACCAGCCGTCCATGAATCATCGGGCCCGGACGGCCATCGAGGAATCCGGGCGGGATTTGTATATCTCGCTCGGGTGTCAGTACTGCCATTCGCAGTACATCCGGCGGATCGACTGGGATACCGGTGCCGAGCGGATCGCGCAGGCCGGCGACTATGTCGGCGAGTATGCGCCGCAGCTCGGGTCCAGCCGCAACGGACCGGATCTGTCGCAGCAGGGTGGCGAGCACACGGATGACTGGCATGCCGCGCATTTTTACAATCCGAGATACACGCGGCCGGAGTCTTTCATGCCGCCGTTTTCGTATCTCACCGGGACTGAGCTGGCCGGGATCACCGCCTATCTGCAGAGTCTCGGGGGACACATGGCCGATCAGCGGGTTGCGCGGCAGTGGCAGTGGCGGGGCCAGGCGACGGCGGCCTATGAGGCTGGAGCCGATGCGAACATCGAGTGGCTGCATCGGAACGTGCCCGAGGGATGGTTGAGGGTGCCGAATCCGTATCCGATCACCGAGGCGTCATTTCTGCGTGGTGAGGTCATCTATCAGCGGCACTGTCTCGGGTGCCACGGTCCCGTCGGAGACGGCCAGGGGCCTGCCGTGCGCTTCATCTATCCGCCACCGCTCAACTTCACGACCCTCAATCGGCATGGCATCGAGGGCGGTGCGACGGGCGGGATGCTGTATTATCAGATCATGAACGGGATCACGGGAACGGCGATGCCGTATTTCAAACGGGAACTCGAGAGTGAAAAAATCTGGGATGTGTCGAATTACGTGGCGAAGCAGTTCATCGGGATCGTGGATGCGAATACCGAACCGCGCGGGATCGATGCCGCCTTCGAGCCGGTTGATTCCGCGCCCGTTCAGGTGAGGGGGAACTGATGTTCGTTCCGATCTGGCTCATCTTTTTCGGCTCGGGCCTGATCATGGCCGTGACGACGCTCGTCTGGTCGGTCCGGTCGCGCCAGTTCGACGATCAGGATCGCGCACGATTTCTTCCGTTATCCGGGCTGACCCGGGACGAACTCGACGAGATCCCCTCGACCCGTCGGGGAGCGGACTTCGTGGCGTACATGTTGATTTTCGGGGCCGGACTGGCGGCATTTCTGCTGTGTCTGGTCATTGTGCTGACGCATTGAGAGGAGATCGAGATGCCGCCGTATGATCTGATCAACTTCGAGTATTTCGTGATGATGATCGGCTTCGGGCTGATTCTCACCGCCGCGATCATGCTGGCGCGAGGCAGCCGGCTGTTTACGTTCGGCATGACGAAGCGCACGGACCGGGAGATTGACGAGGATGTGCATGATTTCGGGGATGGCGTGCGCGAGGGTACCCGGCCGGTGCCGATCTTCATCTGGGTCGTCTGGATCGGGTATTTTATCTGGGCGGTCGGATATGTGATTGTAACCAGCTTCATGGGAGTCAAATGAGATGGACGCGGATCGCCTCAGAAACGGGTATCGGAACGCGTGGATCATCACGCTGCTCTCACTGGTGTTCATCGTCGCGGCGACCGCGCTGACCCTCTGGCTGCACACGCCCGAGCCGGCCGTGACATGGGACATGGGGGGCAAGTCATTTGTGCCTGCCGCATCGCAGTATGGGGAGGGCTATCATCAGGAGGCAGGCGAGCAGCCGTGGACGCGGAACCGCAGGGAGGCGACGCCATGAGCGTGCGAAGGCGGATCGGGTGGCTGGCGGTTGTGGCGGTACTGGGGTGCAGTGGCTGCGACCGGGGGGATTATCTCGGGCCGGTCGAGCGCACCGCGCGGAGTCTGTTCAACGGGTGGGACATGTGGGCGAACGAGAGTGTGCGGCCCTATGAGCAGCCCATGGTGCAGCCGGTGGACGGGACCGTGCCTGTGGGTGGCGTGTCTTCGGATATGGAGGCGGGGCGTGCGGGGATCGGGGAGATGCCGGACGCCGAAAAGCTCAGGAGGGGACAGATCGTGTATCGTCGGTATTGCCATCATTGTCATGGTGTCAATGGGGACGGGCGGATCATCGTGGGTGAGAGTTTTTCGCCGGCGTTGCCGGATCTGCGGTCTCAGGTGGTTCAAAACCGGACGGATGCCGAGATGTATCGGTTTCTGATGGAGGGAAGTCCGCGGATGATATCGCTGGCGGACACCGTGACGCCTGTCGATGCTGTTCTGGTGATCGACTATGTACGAACGCTGCAGACGCGTCCATCCGTCCCGTATTATCCCCCGCAGTACACCACCGCCCCTCCCACTCGCTAAATCAAAAAAAGGGGACACCTTACTTATTTCCTGCCCTGGAAGTCTCGCGGGCTGTTTTCCGGTGAGGGTTGGTTGTCATAGATCCACAGATTACAAGGATTACGCTGATTCGATCTGCAATGCATGCGCCTTCTCACCGAATGAGTCAGCTTCGCTCGACCTGATACGCCTGTTCAACAAAATCACTTTATAACAAAATAAAGGGACACCTTACTTTATTCCGGTGTGCCGGGAGCGTGCGGAGCCGGATCCTCTCGAATTGACTTCCGCGCGCACCTCACGTATTAAGAATATGCCGTCCTCACGGAGGGCTGTGATGAGATAACGATGGAGAACACCAAGGGAGGGTCTTGACATGAAGCGTTTGTTGCTGGGCGCCTGTTTGGCCATGATGCTGACGTCATCGGCAGCGTTGGGTGTGTATCAACTCGGGGATACCGTTGCGGATTTCACATTGAACGACCATCTGGGAAACCCCGTCAGCCTGTATGATTTTTATGGAAAGGTGATCTGGATCGCTCTGTGGACCAGCACCTGAGGGACCTGTGCTGCGGAGGCTCCGCAGTTGCAGACCATCTTCACCGATTTTCAAGATCAGGACGTCATGGTGCTCTCGATCGGCGCCGGCGAAAACGTCGATGCCTGTGCCTACTGGCAATACAAGTATCAGCAGACCTGCCCCGTTCTGGCGGATACCAACAGTGCGATCTACAGCCTGTTCGGTGATGGTTATGTGCCGTACAACGTCATTCTGGACGACACGATGAAAGTCCAGCACACGAACAGCGGGTTCTCGGCCAACCAGATCCGCACGAAACTCACGACGTATTCAACCCCTCTGGTCAAGATCCTTCACGACCCGATGCCCAACACCGAAAACACCTCCAGTGCGTATACCGTTTCATGTGACATCACCTCGGGTGGAAATCTGATCCCGGCGTCGCTGAAACTGTTCTGGAACACCAACGGCGGCGGCAGCTTTACGCAGGTCGTCCTGACGGCTGCCGGCGGCGATACCTACACGGGATCGATCCCCGCGCAATCCGCCGGAACGACTGTTTATTACTATCTGCACGGCGAAGCGGACAACGGGAAGCAGCGTAACGAACCGATGGATGCCCCGGACAGTCTCCATGCATTCGACGTGTTGATCGACACGGCCGGGCCGGTGATCACCCACGAGCCGCTCACGCGGTGGCGCGCCGACATGTGGAGTCCCACGTTTGTCGCTCAGGTCGTCGATCAGATCGGTGTCGGGACAGTCACGATGGTCTACAAACACAACACCTGTCCCCAGGAATCCGCCGTGATGACACTGGGAGAAGACGGGCTGTACACCGCCACGCTCGATTGCCCCGGAAATGTCGGCGACACCGTCCTGTACTGGTTTGAGGCGGTGGATACCTCGATTGCCGCGAATACCTCCCGCTTGCCCGAAACCGGTTCCTATACCCTGACCGCCGTCGCTCCGCTCCCGGCACTCATCATCGATCTCGATGGAAATACCAACAGCGGCCCGGTCATCAACTCCCAATTGCAATCACTCGGGATCGCCTCCGAGTATGTCACCCAGATTCCCGATTTCCCGGCCCTTTACAGCTCGGTCTGGATCTGCCTGGGCGTCGCGCCGAACAACCACGTGATGGGCTTCATCGAAAGTCAGATCTTCTATGAGTATCTGACGGATGGCGGGTATGTGTATATGGAAGGCGGCAACTGCTGGGCCAACGATACACGTTTCCCCTTCATGCTCGAATTCTCGATCGGCAATACCGGCACGGGCAGCGGCAATGTCGCGACCGTCAACGGCCTGGCCGGGACGATGACGGACGGTCTGACGTTCCAGTACACGGGCGACAATCAGAACATGGATAACATCCGGGCGAAAACCGGTGCCACACTGGTGCTGGAAAACGTCAGCCCGCAGTTCGGCGTTGCCGTCGCGAAGGAAGACAATTCCTACAAAACCATCGGCTCGAGCATCGAACTGGGCGGACTTTCGGACAGTTCACTGAGCACCAAGGCGGAGCTGCTCACCGCATACGCGACCTTCTTCGATCTCATGGGCGCCTCCCCCACTCCCACTCCCGTTCCTCCGACTCCGACCCCGAGCGCCTGTTCGCAGCTCGGTGTCACCATCTCCATGCCCTCGCATCTCTTCAACACCGGCGACACCTGTTCCTGCACCGCCGAAGTCTGCAACCCGGGTCCTGACACCTACACCCAGGTGCCGCTCTTCATCGTTCTCGATGTCTACGGCAGCTATTTCTTCTATCCGTCGTTCGGCGCATTCGATCAGACCTTCATCGATCTCCCGGTCGGTTCCCAGACCATCCCCGTCCTGCCCGGGTTCCAGTGGCCGGCCGGAACGGGTGCCGCCGAGCACATCTGGTGGTATGCCGCCATGACGGATGCCAACGTCACCACCCTCTTCGGCGCACTCGGATCATGGGAATTCGGTTGGGCCGAGTAGGTTGTCTCGACGGTTTTCGACGAATGGGGTGGCTCGCGAGCCACCCTTTCGTCGTCGTCGTGTGTGTCACCGCGGGATTTTTCATCCTGTTGCAACCTCTCGTTGCGGGCGCGCAGACTGGGGGAGGACGCGAGTCACCCCTCGAAAAACTCGGGTTGAACGATCCTGACACCAACCTGAAAGCGTTTCTCCGGGCACGTGCCTCGATCGACCCCGCGACAGAATCCGCCTGCTGGTGGACCGGAACGATCTACAGCCGCATTCCGGACGAGCGCAGCAAGCCTCTTTTCCTGTTTGAGGGGTTCTCGGTCAGCCGCGTCATTCGCGATGAATCGGGATGGAAGCTCCTCTCCCGCGAAGGGGGAATCTACAAGGATCCTGAATCCGGAGCGATTCTCGAAACATGGCTCAACCCCTCCACCGCCGAAACCATCCCGGTTCCGCATCTGTGGAACGATCCGGTCAATCAGGATCTGAGCCCCTCCAACCCGCGCGGCGTGCCGAAACTCCCATTTGTTCAACTGAACGATCGGATCTGCTGGAACGTCGATGTGGTCCTGTTCTTCCCGTCACCGGTTCCGAAACTGCTCCACCCCGAAGCGTCCAACTCCGATCAGTATTCGGGTATGGAACTGTTCCAGTTTTTTGCGTCGATCCGTGATCTGGCGGATCCGAATCTGAAGTCCGTCCCGAGCGAGTTTTCGTGGACACGCATTGGTCCATACCTGCCCTGGATGAAGATGGGCAATCAGGATGGGGAGCTGGTTTACCATTGCCGAGGCAGGAAGATCGAGGGCGGTTCCGGGGCTTTCCCCGAGCACATCAGGGCGTGGATTCTCGAACGGCACCCTGAGTTCATGCATGCGCCCGAGACTTTCACGACACCGAATGCATCGAGCTGGACCGAATACTTGAAAACACTCATCACGCCGACCCCCACGCCGACGCCCACGCCGACTCCCGATATCACTCCGGTTTCGGACCCTGCCTTTCCCCGTGAGGTGGAATGAACCATGAATCCATGATCGAGGCCAATCGGCGTGCCTGGAACGAGGCCATGCCGTATCATCGGAGAGGCGCTCGAGTCGATTACTCCGAGTGCTTCAAAGCGAAAGGCTTCAGCGTCCTGGATCCCATCGAAACGCCTCGGCTTCTCGCCCTCGGTCTCGCGGGCCGGCGTGTCGCCCAACTCTGCTGCAATAACGGCATCGAATTGCTCTCGCTCATGAATCTCGGCGCTCGATCCGGTGTCGGCTTCGACATCAGCGACGAAGCGATTGCGGATGCGAAGCGGTATGCGGAGGCGGCGGGGAGTGACTGTGCGTTTGTGCGGACGGATGTGTATGCGATCGGATCGAACTGGGCGAAGCAGTTCGATCTGGTGTATATCACGATCGGTGCGATTGCCTGGCTGCCCGATCTGGCGCGTTTCTTCCGCATCGCCGCCTCCTTGCTCGCCCCCGGCGGGACTCTCATGCTGTACGACACGCATCCGGCGGCTCTGATGTTCGGAATGCCGGGGGATCCCGGATTTGACGCCGGGCATCCCCTCAACGTCATGCATTCGTATTTCCGGGCCGAGCCGTGGGTGGACGAGAACGGGATCGACTACATCGGCAAGACGACCTATCAAGCGCTGCCGGCGTATAATTTCACGCACACTCTGTCATCGATACTGAACGGGATGCTGGAGGCGGGATTGAGGATCGAGCGGTTCGAGGAATTCGATCATGACATTTCGACGCTCTTCGGGCATGTGAACGTGAGGGGGTTGGTGCCGCTGTCGATGTTTGTCACGGCAAGCACCTCCGTCAATATCATTTAGCAGCGGCCCTCCGTGGCCGCTGGCAACCGCCGGACGGGAACCAGCAGCAGCGGCCCTCCGTGGCCGCTGGCAACCTCTGGGCAGGATCTCATACGCCCTCCGTGGCCGCTGGCACATAAACGGTTACTACCATTTTTCTAATGTCGTATCAGGAACAGACCTGTTTATTTGCTGCCGGGCACGGAGGCCGTATTAGGTACAGACCCGTGTATGTGCTGCCGGGCACGGAGGCCCGGCACTATGCTGGGTAATAATTGTGTGTGGGGGCCGGGCGCAGAGGCCCGGCGGTAGCGATGGATCGATGGTTCCATACCTGTAGTGTGAAAGGGTGGGCCATCGTACAAAGGGGTTTGCCGCCACATATCGTACACATCGCTGCAGCGAAAAATCAGTTTTCAGAATGATATCGTAGTAACCCCGCAGCCAGATTTCCTGTTTTCTCCGGGACCTCCGCTGGAGGAGATTCGTTGTGAAGGATTTCCATGAATGGATAATCTTTTCCAGAGTGAATCCGGTATCCGGTTTCAGAACGACATGCACATGATCGTTCATAACTACACAGGCGTACAGCCAGTAGCGCTTCGTGTGAAAGTGCATGATCGCGTTGAATATCGTGAGTCGCTCGGGATCGGAAAAATCCGGCAACTTCCGAATTTTCACAAACGTAACAAAGTACGTTGCACCCGGGACCCACCGATGCTTCAGTCTGCCATGCACCTGCCACGTATGTTTCATGACACATCTCTCCATGCGTTGTCCATACCACTAAAATTTTCATGGTATTATCCCCCACCCCCCTCCGAAGGTCAATGGCAACCACCGGACGGGAACCAGCAGCAGCGGCCCTCCGTGGCCGCTGGCAACCTCTGGGCAGGATCTCATACGCCCTCCGTGGCCGCTGGCAACCACCGGACGGGAACCAGCACCAGCGGCCCTCCGTGGCCGCTGGCAACCACCAGACGATAACCAGCACCAGCGGCCCTCCGTGGCCGCTGGCACATAAACGGTTACTTCCATTTTTCTAATGTCGTATCAGGAACAAACCCGTTTATGTGCTGCCGGGCACGGAGGCCCGGCACTATCTGGGTAATAATCGTGTGTCGGGGCCGGGCACGGAGGCCCGGCACTACTGCTGGTCAGCTGCGTTTGTGGACCAATCCCGCGCTGATGGCCAGAATGGCGACGCAGATCCCGGAAAGAGGCATTAACTGGTCCAGTAGATACCGCATCTCCGTCCCCTTCAGCATGATCTCGCGCAATGCCGTAATGTAGTACCGCAGCGGAATGCCGAAGGTCACGTACTGCAGTACCAGGGGCATGTTTGAGATCGGGAACATGAACCCTGACATCAGGACCGACATGATCAGAATGAACCATGCCAGAAACAACGCCTGCTGCTGCGTCGATGTCACGGTCGATACAAACATCCCCATCGCCAGCGCCGTCAGGAGATACACCCCCGTGAACAGCACCAGCGCCGTCCAACTGCCCGTCATCGGCACCTCGAACCATACAATCGCAACCGTCATCGACAACCCGAACGCGATCGCTCCGAGCACCGCGAAGGGAATGATCTTCCCGAGTATCAACTGGAGAGGATGAATGGGCGTCACGTTGAGTTGCTCCAGGGTCCCGATTTCACGCTCGCGCACCAACCCCAACGCGGTCAGCAATGTCGCTACGATGGTCATCAGCAGCGCGATGATTCCCGGCACAATGGTAAACCGGCTCTCCAGCGCCGGATTGTACAGCGCTCGCACCCGCACGAGATCCCGAAGATCCCCGCTGCCGGCTTCCTGAAAGTGCCGCATGATGATCGTCCGCGCATATCCGGCCGCGATCAGCGCCGTGTTCGAGTCCACACCATCGATCACCAGGGATGCCTCGGGAGGCCGACCGTTGCCTGCGTCCGCCCCGAATCCCTCGGGAATCGACACCGTGAGCAGCGCGTCTCCCGTATCGATAACCGCCTGCCGCCTCACCAGATCGGAATCATACTCGATCACGCGGAACCACTTCGAGTTCAGAAACCGGTCGATCAGCATCCGGGACTCCTGCGAGCGGTCCATGTCGTGGATCGCGATCGCCACGTTCGTCACATCCGTCGTGATCGCATACCCGAGCACGAACAACTGAATGATCGGCATGCCGAAGATGATGCTCAGCATCGCCCGGTCGCTGAAAATCTGCAGGAATTCTTTTCGGATCATGTGGAGGATGCGTTTCATCGGATTACTCCAGCGTCGTCCGGAACCTTCGAATGCTGACGACAAGCAGGATGAATGTGAGAATACACAGGGGGAGAATCTGGAATCGGAGCAGATACAGCGAAGCATCCTTGAGCATGATCCCGCGGATGATGACAAGAAAATAACGGGCCGGCACGATGTGCGTCAGAATCCGGATCGGCAGCGGCATCGAGGCAATCGGGAAAACGAAACCGCTCAGCATGATCGACGGGAGCATGGTGATCACGAGCGCCGCCATCATTGCGACCTGAACCGTGCGCACACGCGTCGAAATCAATATGCCGATCGCCAGCGAGCAGAGCAGATAGACGATCGAAAATACCGCCAGCAGCAACGGACTTCCCACGAAAGGTGCTCCGAACCAGAATATCGCGATCAGAATCACCACGACCCCGATCAGCGATGCCAGAAACATGTAAGGAAACAGTTTTCCGATGATGATTTCCGCCGTGCGCACCGGCGAGACCAGAATCTGCTCCAGTGTCCCCGTTTCCTTCTCCCGCGCGATCGTGATCGACGTCATCAGCGCGCAGATCATCATGAACAGAATCGCCACGAGTCCCGGCACGACGAACACCTTCGATTCCAGCTCCGGATTGAACAGCACCAGCGCGCGCACGTCGGGCAGCGGCGCGTCCGTTCCGAACCGACTCATGAGCCGCGACAGGATGATCTGCTCGGCGTATTGCCCCGCGATCGTCGCCGTATTCGATTCCGACGCATCGGACAGAAACTGCACCGGAATGGCTCGACCGTCGTGCAACCGCGCCCCGTAATCGACCGGAATCGCCAGCACCGACTTCGCGCGCCGTTCCTGGAATACCTCCAGCGGATCGACCGGCGTGATGGCATGCAGTGTCAACGTGAAGTAGCCGCTGTGCGTGAATGCCCGGATCAACTCACGGCTCTCCTGGCTGTTGTCCGCGTCCCACACCGCGAGCGGAATGTTTTTCAGATCCAGCCGGATCGCGTACCCGTAAAGCACCAGCATGATGAGCGGCAGCAGGAAGATGATCGTGAGCGACCGTACGTCCCGGATGATGTGGAGGAGTTCCTTCTTCATGATCGCACGCAATCGCTGCATGTCAGTCGCCTCCCGTTTCCGTGTCCGATTCGCGCGTGATGAGCCGGATGAAGGCGTCCTCGAGCAGCGCGTCGCCGGTCGATTCCCTGATCGCGGACGGCGAATCGCACATCAGGATCCGCCCCTGATACATGATCGCGATCCGATGACAGTATTCCGCCTCGTCCATGTAATGCGTCGTGACGAAAATCGTCTTGCCCGCGTCCGCCAGCGAATAGATGAAGTCCCAGAATGTCCGCCGCGACACCGGATCGACTCCGCCCGTCGGTTCGTCCAGGAAAATGATCCCCGGATCGTGCAGCACCGCGCAGGCCAGCGCGAGCCTCTGTTTCCAGCCCGTCGGCAGCCCCCGCACCTTCCTGGTGAGGAGTTCCGTGAGCCCCGTCGCAGAGGTGATCTCGGCGATCCGCTGTTCGATCCTCTCCCGGCCGAGTCCGTAAATGCCGCCGAAGAAGACGAGATTGTCCCGGACCCGGAGATCCTCGTAGAGCGAAAACTTCTGCGACATGTAGCCGATCCCCGCCTTGACCCGCTCGGGATAGCGGATCACGTCGTGCCCGTTGACGAAGGCGCTGCCCGAGGTCGGCCGGAGCAGCCCGCACAGGATCCGGATGGTCGTCGTCTTTCCCGCGCCGTTGGCCCCCAGAAACCCGTAGATTTCCCCCTTGGCCACCGTCATCGTCACCCGGTCGACCGCCGTGAATCGGCCGAACCGCTGCGTCAGGTCCTTCGTCTCAACCGCAAAAGCAGACTCAGACATGCCCCGGCTCCTCATGCATCAGATGCACGAACGTGTCCTCGATGGACGGCGTATCCGTCCGAACCGAAAGAATCTCCGCGCCGCTACGCTCCAGCATGTCCCGCACGGCACGCTCCACCGCCTCCCGTGACTCGCAGGCGACCCTGAGCCGGTCTCCGAGAAGCCGCACCGACGCCACACCCCTCACCCGGAGCATGTCGTCGTGCCGCACCGGAAATCGACGCCCCCGGAACTCCAGAATGGTGAGTGGGAATCGGCCTGGAATGCCCGCTGGCGTGTCGACTGCCAGGAGTCTGCCGTGGTGGATGAACGCGATCCGGTCGCACCGCGCAGCTTCGTCCATGTAGGGTGTCGACACGAGAATCGTCGTGCCGTCGCGGGATAATTCGGAAAGGATGTCCCAGAACTCGCGCCGTGAAACCGGATCGACACCCGTGGTCGGTTCGTCGAGAATCAGGACGCGGGGCGTATGGATCAGCGCACACGAAAGCGCCAGCTTCTGTTTCATGCCTCCCGATAAAGCGGCGGCGCGGCGCGCGGCAAACGGCTTGAGACGACTGAAGCGGTAGAGGCGTTCCAGCCGCTCATCGCGTTCCCTGCGAGGCACCGTGAAGAGGTCGGCGAAAAACCGGAGATTCTCGGCGACCGTCAGATCGGGATAGAGCGAAAACCGCTGCGGCATGTACCCGATCGACGACTTGATCGCTCTGAGATCCCGGTTGCCGTCGAGGCCGCAGAGGGTGAACGATCCGCGGTCTGCCCGGATCAGTCCGCAGAGAATGCGCATGAGGGATGACTTGCCTGCACCGTCGGGCCCGATCAATCCGAAACGCTCACCCTCCCGGATCGACAATGTCACCCCCGCGAGCGCGCCCTGAGCGCCATAGGTCTTGTGAATGTCATCGATCAAAATACTCATCGCATCACCTGTTTCGTCGTTCGCCCGGTGGGCACCCAATACGAACACATTTATACTCGAATCACACCTGATAAATATGCTTCATAAGCAACACCCAATGTCCAATGATCATCACCCCCCCTCCACTCTCTACTTTCTACTTTCTGTACTCTGGAAATCCAGCAATGAGAACGTCCACCGGCATGCCGATCTTGAGCGTCCCGTCGGGATTTGCGGCAGTGATTTTGACTGCGTAGACGAGATCCGCCCGTGCATTCCGAGTCTGCACGTTCTTCGGTGTGAACTCGGCGGAACTCGCAATCCACGTCACGCGGCCCGTGACCGGCATGTCCGGCTGAGAATCGATCAGGATCCGCGCGTCAGCTCCAATCTTGACTGTTCCCATATCCGCATGATCGATGTAGATTTTTACCCAGACATTTTTCAGGTCGGCGATCTTGAGCATGGGTTTGCCCGGCATGGCGCGCTCACCCGCGTCCTGAAAGGTTTCGATCACGATTCCGTCGATCGGGGCGGTGACCAGTCCCTGCGAGATCTGATAATCCAGCACGTTCAGGCGGGCTTCCGTCGAGTGTTTTCGGGCATCCAGCACGTTCAGCGCCGTGCGGGCGGTATCGAGTTGTCGCTGGGCGAGCCTGTAGGCGGTGTCGGCGTCGTCGTAGTTCTGGATGGAGATCGAGCCTTTTGTTTTGAGTGCTTCGGCGCGTTCGAACGACTTCCGCGCTCCGGTCAGAGCGGTTGTGGCCTGCGCGATCTGGGCGTCGGCCTGAATCGTTCCCGCGGCGATCTCGTCGAGCGTCGCCGCGACAGCCTGGCGTTCCAGTTGGAGTTGTTCCGAGTCGATCCGTGCGAGTTCCTGCCCGGCGGTCACCGGATCGCCTTCATGAACGGGCAGTGCGAGAATATCTCCGGTGACCGCGGGCGATACCAGCACCTCGGTTGCCTCGATGACACCCGAACCCGTGATGGCGGGTTTTTCGGGAGCGCAGGCGGGCAGGATCAGCAGGACAATCAGCGTGAGAGTGCGGAATGGGGTCATGGGTGTAACTCCTCGAGAATATCCCGGCCGGTGACCAGGAGATAGCGGACCCACGCGAGCATCAGGTCGGTCCGTGTGATGACATGATTGACGCGTTCGCGGGACAGCGCGATTTCCGCGTCCAGGTAATCCGTGTTGGTGAGCGTGCCTTCGTGGAATCGATCCGCGGTCATGCGAAACTGTTCTTCGGCCTGAATGACCGCCCGGTCCGCCACCGCCAGGCGCGCGCGTGTATCGTCCAGTTCGATCAGCGCCGTTTCGACATCCCGCGTGATGGTCGACTTCAGCGCGTTGATCTGAGCCTCCACCCGGCGGATCCGAGCCTCGGCGCGGCTGGTTCCCGCCGAGGTTCTCCCGTTGTCCCATGCGGGCCATGCGATGTTGAGGCCTGCCGAGAACGAATCGATCCAGTCGTTGCGCACAAAATCCGGACCCGGTTTGCCGTAGGACGCACGCGCGAACACGCCGATCGTGGGGCGGGATTCGCGCGACGCCAGATCACGTTCCCGCCGGGCAGCTTCGAGTTGGGCTTCCTGAACCGTGAGTTCCCTGCGATGGGAGAGGGCTGTGCCGAGCGCTTCCGCGGGGTCCGGCTCCGGCACATCGATCGGCTCGAAATCCCCCCGCGTGATCTCGAAGTCCGACTCGATTCCGCATAACTGCTTCAGGCGACTCTGAATCGTGCGGATCTGATTGTGTGCCGACAGGACACTCTGCTCCGCCTCGGACACCCGCAGATCCGCCTTGAGTGTTTCGTTGGCCGTGAGCGCGCCCGCGTCAGCCCGGTTCCGGACATCTTCGGCGTGCGCGCGGGCGACCGCCAGAGACATTTCTGCGATCCGATGAATATCCGTCAGGCGAATCAGTGAAAAGTAGGCCGCCGCGACCTGCCCGTCCAGCGCGAACTGTGCCGCCTGATGCTGCTCGGATGCGGTCTGCGTCATCGATTCCGCCACAGCGACCGCTCCTCTCAAGCGGCCTCCCGTGTAGAGTGTCTGGCGAAATTCCAGATCGACCGAGTGCGAATCGTAATCGCCGAGCTGCTGCGTACCTCCGGGGATTGTGAACGATCCCATCGGCGTCGTGACCGTTCGATCCGCCTGTGTCATTTCCGGCACGACCGAGACCACGCGCGAATAGCCCGACAGCGTCAGCATCGGCCCGAGATTGGCCCGGGTAGTTTCCGTGGCGGCCCGTGTTTCGTCGGTCTGTGCGTCGAGGACGTTCAGGTCCGGGTTGAACGTTCGGGCGGACCGGATGAGGGATTCCAGATTACAGGTGCCGGGTTCGGGCGGATCGGCACCGAAGGCCGTTGCAGACAGAAGCAGTGCGAGACAGAGCAGCCGTTTCATGAGGGGTCTCCTGGAGTGGATGGGATGTGCATGCCGGCGCGTGAGAGCAGTTCCGGGACGCCGTGCAGGAAGAGTGTCGCGATGATATCGGCGTACCAGTCGATGAACGCGGGGGTGATCTCGACGGGGCGGAGTTTCGAGATGATCGGCGACATGAGAAAGAAGGAACTCATCATGGCGCCGAGTGCGGGGCCGATGATGGCGATCGGGAACGCGTCGAGATTTGCTGCGGGGCGAGAAGAATCGGGAGGAAGAATGTTCTGATGGAACAGGCCGATGAGGCGGCGGACATAGTTGGTCTTGAGATCGACGATTTCGGGGATTTCGAAGGGGAATTCGATGATGGCGACGCGATGGCGATCGATATTGCGGCTGAAGTAGCGGATGGCGCCGTGGATATAGGCGGTGAGTTTGGTGTTGAGGTCGGCGGGTTGGGTGAGGTGGATTTCGGCTTCGGCGAGGAATCCCGTGAAGAATTCGTCGAGGAGGATGCGGAGGATATCGATTTTGGAGCCGAAGTAGTAGTTGATCATGGCGAGGTTGACGTGGGCGTTGCGGGCGATTTCGCGCATACCGGTAGCGGCGAAGCCTTTGCGGGCGAAGAGGTGGGCGGCCGAGTCGAGGATGGTGCGTCGGGGTGAGTCAGCTGTGGGATCGGGCATGGCGGGTACGTCCTTTCGGTGCGGTGTTACGATCAAACGTTCGACTTAAACGAACGTTTGACTAGTTTTGAGTTAATCAGACCGAATCGCTCTTGTCAAGTTCCTTTTCGCAGAGATCAATTCGCTTGAGTTTCTTGAATTGTTTCGGACTCGATGCTACTTGTGATGTCTGGATGTCGGAACCCTGCACACTGAGGACACCTTCATGGAAACGAAGACGCGAACGCTCGACTCAGGCCGTGCCATCGAGATCGTTACCCTTGGATTATCCAGTCTCGTGCTTCTATACTTTGCATGGCTCAATCGCGGATATGAACTTGATGATGCTTTGATCTATTTTCGGTACGTGCAGAATTGTGTGTCAGGTAAAGGCCTGGTCTATAACCCAGGCGAATATTTCAACGGCCTGACATCTCCATTGTATGTGTTTTTTCTGCTCGGTGTCAGTTTCCTTACCGGGGGAGTCGAGACCGGTCAGTTTCTGCTCAATTACGTTTTGCTCGGAGCATCCGGATTGATCGGATACAGGATTCTGGGAAGGATCAACTTGCAACGCATTGTTGTATTGGCTTTCCCACTCATGTTGGTGACTCAGTTCTTCTTCTACAAAGTCTGGGGTATGGAATCCTATTTGTACATGATGCTTCTCTTTCTGTCCGTGCTGCTGATCGATCAGAATCGCGACGACCTTTTGTTTCCGGTTCTGGGATTGCTCGTTTTAGCGCGGGGAGAAGGCGCTTTGTTGATCGTTGCCGTTGCGGTTTTCTCAGGGAAACGATACTTGCTCATGAAGAAATGGATGTATTTTTTATGGCCGGCAGCGTTGATTTTCATGAACGCGGCATTCAACAAACTGTACTATGGAGCATTCCTGCCTCAGACTCTCGCTGCCAAGATCCAGCAGGGTAACTCCGGGGAATGGGGCGGCACGTTGGGATTTCTGCGAGGATTCATGCACGACAGAACGCACTACTTTTACGATGATGGACTCTATTTCGGCCTGATTCTGTTGTTGATGGCAACAGGGTTATGGGCGCTCGGAAAATCCAGAATCAACAGAGTGATACTCTCGTTCATCGCGTTGAACCTGGTCTTTTACACAATACTGAAGATTCCTTCATATCATTGGTATAAAACACCCTTTTATGCATTCGCTATTTTTTATGCAGCGGTTGGGTTGGGATCGATCCGGAATGCTGTCAATCAGAACCTGTTCATTCGGAGATCGGTCTCTGTTGGAGTCACATTCCTTGTGTGCTATGTTTTGACGATCCAGTGTTGGGGATCCTTTGTATTGCTTCAGCATGCAGGACCTCAATATCTGAATTACAAACGAATCGCCCTCTGGATTGAGCGGAACACTGCGCCTTCTTCAAGCCTTGCAGCCATGGAGATCGGCACTCTCGGATATTACTCGAAGCGGAGAATGATCGATATCCTTGGGTTGGTGAATCCGATGAATGCGGAACTGATCGGAAAAGGGGATTATACCGGCTGGCTGGATCATTACAGACCCGACTACATACTGGTACGGGATCCGATGCATCGGCTGGAAGTAGGCGGATATAGAGCACACAAGGAATTGGGCTACGCGATTCATCCCTATTTTCCTTTTACCGGATACGCATTGCTGGTGAAGCCAACGGATAATCCAGAGATCGGTCATTGACACGGCGACCGTTCAACGGTATTCTTTTCGCGTTTCCGTGTGAAGGTTTGTTCCGTAAACATTTCGTCTCGAGGAGTACCCCGCTATGCGTCCAGAGGATCGCCATGCCGGAAAAACGATATCGCTGAGTCCTGCGATGATCGTCTCGTTCTTTCTCACCCTTCTGATCGCATGGCTTGTTCCCGTCGGAGTGCGGGCTCAATCACCGGACATCGAAGCTGCTCTCGGATATCTGATTCAGTCGCAATCGTCTGATGGATCCTGGACATCCTCAACGCTCAAAGCCTCGTCCGTCACTACCGCCCGTGCTGCCGAAGCCCTCCTGAAATGGCGTACTGAAAGCTCCGTTCCGTCCGATGCCGCCTTGGCCCGTGCCTGGGTCCGGCTTGCAGCCAGGGATTCCAACCGCACTGAAACACTCGCTGACCGGATCCGCCTCGCCACCCTGCTCCCCAATTCATCCACACTCGAACCGCCTCTTTCCGAACTCCTGTCCACCCTCCGTGATCTTCAGAATTCATCATCAGGCGCTCCAATCCCGGGAACAGCGTTCGCGTTCAATCTGGGAGGATTCGGTTACGGAACCGGGTACATGGAGGATGCCTGGGATACGACGTGTGCGCTCCGGGCATTGATCGCGCAGCATACGACCGAACCTCTCTCGCCAAGCCAGTATCTGTCCGATCCGATCCTCTGCGCAACCGCACTGTTGCTCGAAGTCCAGAACATTCATCTCTCAACGCCCGGTCAATGTGGATGGCCCGCGCAGGATGTCGAGGAAGCCCCGGATTCAATTGAGAGGACTCCTGACCCGCTCGTCACTGCCCTTACGATCGAAACCCTGGCCTCGATCCCGGACGACCGACGGGCAATCAGCATTGACACGTATTCGTTTCAGGCTCGGATCGATGAAGCGCTCACGCAAGGACTGTCATTTCTTGGAACCTTCCGGCGCGAATCCCAGTCGATGAACTATTATCAGTGGAGTGAATCGACCGATCTTCGCCATCGATTACTCCTGTCTTCCGTCGTGCTCCGCGCCCTTTCCGCCGCTGCTCTTCGTGTGTCCATCGACCCGCTCTCGGTCGAACCGATCCGGGCATTCCTCATTGATAATCAAACCTCGAACGGATCATGGCTCGACGACCCCTTCCTCACGGCGGAAGTGCTGCTCGCACTCGAACGCTCGAAACCCAACCTGAAATTCATCGGAACACCCGTTCTTGTTCCGACCGAAATCGAATACGGCGAACGTCTGGTTCTCAATCTGAACGATTTACGATTGACAAATTCCGGCAGTGTCCAGTCCAATGTCACAACCATCCAGTGCCTTCTTGTCAATGGATCGGAGCGTATCGTTCTGGATACCCGATTCGTCCCTGTGCTGCAACCATCCGATTTGCTCGATCTCCCGGTCTTCTCCGGATCTGCCGACATTCTGGGAACATTCGATCTGGTGCTCTGTGTCGATCCGGATGATTATGTGGCAGAAGTCAGCGAGCAGGATAACGTGCGCTCACTCGGACAGTTTCGCGTTCTCACTCCCCCGGAACTCGCCATCCACGATGTGGTAGCATCGGTCCAGACTCCGGTTCCAATACCTGCCCCGCCTGTCGGGATCTCCGAGGCACAATCGTTTTATCTGGCCTTTTCGATTGTCAATTCAGGCCAGGCAACCGCACCGGAGGTTCCGGTCGGTCTGTTCGCTGTATCGACCTCGGGCGATGAATCGATTCCGCTCCATTTCGACGAACTGTGGATCGACGGCACGGCGGAGAACATTCAGAATCCATCCGCGAATCTGAGACTTACGATCGGGGGGGCTTCCGAAACTGGACCGAATGTTGTGGACTGTATTGTGGGAATCTACCAGGATCCATGCCGGTATCTCGATGAGTTCGCTCCTGAAAACTCCCATGTTCCTCCCGGAGTGTTCCGTATCGAGGTTTCAATAGGGGAATTCGACGACTCCACACCGGATGACAATTCGGCGTCGTTTGAAACCCTCCAGGTGAGTCCCGTTCTGGACGTTCAGTTTGTTGAGTTACAGCCTGGCATTGCAGATCCTGCGGTTTTATTGAATTGTGATGGAGGTGTGTTTCCCCGTGATCCCGATACGGGCATCTACCAGATCGATGCCGGTGAGAAACTGTTGGTCTGGCCGATCCGGGTTCAAACGATCAAGCTGGTTCCCGACGCTGGCGAAGTCTGGATCAGCGATATCGGGATTGCGTTGAGTTGGACGCGCGAGGGTTCATCAGCGTTTACAGGTTTCAGCCAGTTCTATTACTGGGCAAACCAGGATTTACAGACTGGCGGGAATTGGTCCTGCTGGGCACCTTCGGTCCCATGGTACATCTCTCACTGGATGCCTGCGCCAATTCCCGGACTCTGTTCATGGTCCGAGAATCACACACTCATGCTGGATACTGCGAACGCTGACAGCGGTGAACCTCTGAACCCCGGTCTGTACACACTCCGGTTGACACTCGATCCGAATGGTGATTACGACGAGACTCCTGTGGGTGAGAGCAACAATAACTACGATGGGATCCAATTCCGAATCAAGGGCAATCCGAATCTGACTCTGATTCGTGATCAATCCTCCTTTATTCCGACTCCATCGCAGTTCGGCACGGAATACTCCGGCGTAATCACTCTTTTAAATGCCGGTGAAACCGTGATCGATACCGGTGCCTCGGGCTTCGATCTGTTTCATATTGAACTTGGGAACTCTCCGGACGTGTACGATGTCACGCTTCAGGAATTTCCCAGTCATTTACGAATCGAGCCCGGTGAATCGATCACAACTCCACCGATCTCATGGTTCATACCATTTCTTGGAGTGCAGTTCGATCCCATTGTTCGTGTGATCCTCGATCCCGGCAATGCATGGCGGGAAGGAGCAGACGGAGAAGCCGACAACCTGGTTGAATTCTGCCTGGAAGGTCCCGATTTCGTCATCGCCTCGATCGAGGTTATGACGGTTCCGGGAGGATCCGGAGATGAGCAGTTTCTGCGGGCAGGCATCGGCAATCCTGGAGAGTCCTATTTTGGAGATCGGCCCCTGACCGTCGAATTCGTTCAATTCATTCCGGAATCCACGGATCTGTGGGTGCTTGACAGCCAGTCGATTCTTCCGTCCGACATCCCTCTCCACGGTGACGTTTTCAATGTCGAAATGGCACGGTCTAAAATTCCATGCGGGGAATCGTTCATCCATGTCCGGATCAACTCGGATCGAAACATCTTCGAGTCGGAATATGACAATAACTTCATGGAGAATAAAGATTCAATCGAACGCGATGACGAGGAATGTCTGATCGATTTCAGCACGGATCCCACCTGGGTCGGATTCCCATATAATCCGAATGCGACCATCAATGCGGGAGAGATCATCACGGTTCATGGTAAAGTCGCCTGCGATCGAATGAATCGGGAGAATGGTTGTTTGCTGGACGATTATCCGCTGAAGGCACGGGAAATATCTGTTGCGTTTTATCATTCGGAAATTGCTCCCGGAAATCTGATTCATTCGTTTTGTCTCGATCTGACCAGTAAACCGCGAGTGTGTGATTCTTGGCCGTGGCTCTACTCCCAAGCTATCTCGAGTTGCTTCCACCCGGACTCTTTCGATTGGAATCCGGCGAACGATGGTCTCGTCGGTGAAATTCCCATCATTTATGTCGTCGATGAAGAAGACCAGTTCAGAGAAACGAACGAATTCAACAATCGAGCCGATTTCCGCACGACCTTGAATGTTCGGTACATTGATCTGAGTGTCATGGGATCGGATATCCGTCTGAGTCATGATGTGCCGATCCAGGGCCAGGAATTCGGAATCGAGATCCGGACGAGGAATCAGGGAACTCAGGAACTCGCATATCAGGTCGAAGCTGAAGTCGTGATCGAGATCACCGATGCGGGTGGGCAGTTGCTTGCGACGTACCCCCGGCGAGAGTGGCATCACTTTACTCCCCAGGAAGTCTTCCCGATCACCATCGAAGCGGATTGGCCGCAAGGCGAATATACACTCACCGTCCGGATGGACCCGACTGATGTGATCCGGGAATTTGGCGGAGGTGAGTCGAACAACATCGTTGTCAGGCCGATCATCGTGTCTCCACCGGTCAATCTGAAGGCCCTTTCGCTGAGTCTGGAACAAACGGAGTATGGCGTATCATGCGAGGCAATCGATTCGAATTGTTCCGTTTTCGTCGGCAGACCGGTCGATCTTGAGGGTGTTTTTCTGAATCAGGGCGTCACGGAAGTTTCACAGGTTACGGCGGGATTGTATGTTTCCGATCCGGAAGCTGGATTCCCGGGTGCCGCATACCTGTTCGACCGTCTCGAAGCGAACGGTACCGGGACGATCTCATCGGAAAACTCCTGGTATCCGCAGGTTGAATCCGATTGCGATCTCGTGCTGGTCGTCGATCCGGATCAATCAATCGAAGAACCCGATGAAACGGATAACGAGTTGTCCTTTGAACTTCATATCGTGAACCCCGAGAAACCGGATCTGGTAATGAGTAATCTGGTGATGACGGGGAATCCGATTCCCGGGATCATCCGCGAGGGCGATACCCTTCATGTTTCAGTGCAACTTCGAAACGACGGTCTCCGACCGATTCCTGACGGATCAGACTTTGAAATAGGGTGTTACTTTTCGAGCACGGTGACTCCGGAGGAATTCTGGTCGATGCTCAGTGAGGGGAGTACCGAACTGGTTCCGCTCTATACCTGGAATGTCGATGAGCCACTCGATATAGGAGAGGAAGTCCCGATTGCGTTCGATTGGACGATCAATGATGTCCGAGGTCCGGGGACGATTTACGTCATGGCGGATTCGAGGATCTCGACGGTGAATCCGAATGGCGATGTGGACGAAATCTGGGAATCGGTCTGTCCGATCAGCGGTGGATGCAATGTTGTCTCGGAGCACATCCTGATCCATTCCGATCAGCATCATTTCGACACGGCACGGGAAGGAGGGGTCGAGTGGTTGCTCGATCATCAGCATGTTCGTAACGTCGGTGAGACCGGGAAACTCAAAGCGACTTACTACAATCTCGATCCGCAGCAGTATGGCCCAGGTGACTCGATTCCAGACTCTTTCGGTCATTACATCCTGCTCGATGCCGACAATACGACCCCCGGCATCAATCCGCTATTGACACGTGTCGAAGATGGCACTCAGATCGGTTTCTTCGACGATATCGGGAACATTCCCGGATTGACTCCGGATCATTTTGCCGTGATATATGAGGGATATCTGAACATCGAGGCTACCACTGAGTTCGGCCTCAGTTTTCTTGTCGATGCGATGGGAACGGGGGGGGGGGCCAAAGGGCGCGGATGGATCTGGTTAAACAATCGGATCATGTCACCGTATAATTTGCAACCATCGATTCCACCGATGAAGAATCTTCCGTTGGAGGATTACAAATTTCAGTCGGTTTTTGTTCGATACAATCGTGGAGATCTCACGGATCTCGCTCCGGGGATCGATTGTGATTTCAAATACCGGAATACAGGTGATTCGGGAGATGCAGAGTCAATTCTGGGATCTCTGTATCAGTATAAACTGGCGGATGGGCCGTATTCTCTGGGCCTGTGGGATGATCAAAACAACCAAGTCAAGCAGGGCATGATCGGGATTCTCTTCGCGAAGGCTTGGCAACTCTACGGACATCTCGATGATCGTCTGTCATATCTTCCACTGGAAATCCACGAGTATCTCACGCTGATCGAATTCATCTTGGATCAGCAGAACGATACAGGGAGTTGGGATGAGAACTCATCTTTTTGGGCAACGGCAGCTAATCTGTGGGCATTGGCGTTGGCTCGAGATATTCTGCCACAATTCTCTGATTATCCGGATCACGTCGATGAGATACTCGAGAGAATCGGATCAATTTCAATTCCTGGATCGGCTCCGGAAACAGGAGCGATTCACCGAGCGATCATGTACTTTACGAGGAGTGTCTATCAAGTCGAAGGTTATCATGGAACGACCAGTTGGCCCGACGCTGGATTGGTAGATGACCTTGTTACAACAGCTTTCGCACTGAGAGCTCTGTGTGCCGTCGATCCGGACATAGAGCATTTTAATGCTTACATCCCAAACTATGCGCAAGATGCCAATACGAACCTCGTTTATTCGCTCCTCCACATGTTTTATCTTACTTACAACAACTATGGTTCGGGCCAACCCTACGATCAGTATTATTGGGGTCTATATCCTGGTGATACGCGTATGCTCGGATTTACATGGTCGCCAATTCAAGCATTGATCGATTTCCAGAATTGCAGCATTTCCGCTCCTTTGGACCTGTTCAAAGCGAAAGAATTCATGTTCAATGTCTTGAACGATTCTCTTTCCAATCAACAACCCACACTTCATTGGTCATCGATTATCGTTGGAGACGTCCTGTCCTGTCTGTCTGGATTTATGCAATGCCAGGGAACAATGACAAACACAATTCTGTATTGCACATATCTGTCACAACTGATTTCGAGAACGACACCCGATGGGCCTTCGACAAATGCTGATGGAGGGTATTATTTCCAGAGCGGGGATGAATGGTTTGAATGCCCCGAACTTGACAGCTCAAAACGGTTGGTTTCCGAACAAGAGGATTTCTATCTTTGCGCACTACCAATCCATTTGATGGAAATTTTTACAAATCTAAGTTCCTGGCCTTCAGACGACCGTCCCGATAACTACCCGAATATGCAGTTGTTGGACAATGTGATCAAACGCAGAATTGGAGAAGTTAAGTCACACATTTCCCCTCTCCTGCATGCGATTCCAATGAACTCAGACCATGCGGAATCCTGGATCAGTACTGGAATCACCATGAAGGCTCTGAACGTCGCCAGCATATCTTACACTGAAAACCAACTCAGCTTCGCAATCCAGAACGCACTTTCTAACGCATACTATTGTTCGGGTCTCTTTGGTAATCTGGAAGTAGCAGCGTTTGGAGATTACATAGGATATGCTTCACAGGACCCGGATCCGATGTCAAGAGCTCTATGGGCAATGGCATCTCAGAATGACAGTCTTCCTGAAAATGCGCAGACACTCGTCATCAAATTGAAAACTATACTGTCCGAGTTGCGAAATGCAGATGGCGGACTGGGACTCTTCATCGCTTGTTATCCGACGGAGATTGGTTCGAGAAACTACGAAACGCAACTGGCTCTTATCGGTCTTATTGAAGCCGGTAAAGCATGGTCCGATCCGGACATTCAGGAGATTACGGACCTTCTTTTCAACACTTTCTGGGAAGGAGGCGCGGACGGTTTCGAGTTCGATACCGGGGAATCGATCTATGCGCAGATCATCTCCACACTCCCGGGTGCGCAGACCGAGCTGCCCGACATGCCCCAGATTTATTTGCAATCGCGTGAACATCTGCTGGCGATGCACCAGAATACCTACGACGGGGGTTGGTCCTACAATGCCCATCCCCCGTCCGGCTTGTTCTTCAGTTCTACGGTCGATGCCACCGCCATGAGTCTCATCGCGCTGACTCACAATCACACCGGCGAGTACACCCTGGCAGAAAAAATAGCGATCAGCGAAGGTGTCAACTGGCTGCTCCTGGCACAGATCAAGTCGGATGATCCGCTCTATATCGATGAATTCAACGGCTGGGGTGCGAATCTTGGATCAAAAACTGCCAATACTCGCGACACGGCACTCGCGGTCTGGGCACTCCATGCCGTCGACTGGTATGCCGACATCGACGTCACAGCATACATAAACGGCTGCGATCCCACACCCCCCGTCGAATTCTGGACCTTTCATCCCGGTGAAACCGTGCCGGTTGATATCTACCTCGATCGCATCCTCGATCTCAGTCAGCCGGACTCCTCTCTGATCTACCGCGTTGTATCCGAGAGCTCCCCCTCCTCTGAAATCCTGACGGAGTTCGCTTTCAACGCCACCTTCCCGACGTCCAACCGATTCTCCCATTCGTTCACAATCCCACTCGGAACTCAGCCCGGACAGTATATTCTGATTGTAAACGCAGCTCAGGGAGACGAAACCGGTGCTGATATGAATACATTCCGGATCCGGATTGAGCCGGACGCACTTCCCGATCTGGTCGGACGTGATCTGGAGGGTACGCACTGGATCCTGCCGGAAGGAACGGCGCGTATCGAGATGACGATATGGAATCAGGGAAATGCCCAGGCCAATGCTTCCCAGGCGATGCTCTATCTGAATGACCCGGACAACTGGCTCAACCCGGCAACGGCGCTTCATTCATTCTATGTGCCGATGCTCCCGGTGGAACGTATGGCCCCGATCGAATACGAATGGATCCCGGATCTACCGCCGGGTGTCTACCCGCTCTATCTCGTGGTCGACAACGGGAACCAAATTGATGAATCCGACGAAACAAACAACAAGTACCGGTTCGATCTCAGGATCGAGCCACTCACGATTTCCTGGCTGGGAGCGGGCCCGGATCCATTCTCCCCGGCCAACTCTCCAGGCACCCTCGATACGACCGGTTTTTACTTCGAACTGAACGGCCCATCCTCCGTCCTCGCACGGATTACCCGACTGTTGCCGAATGACACCGTCGAAGTCGTCCGCGAGATTCAGACCGGTTGCCTGGAGGACGGCCTGCACCTGATCCCCTGGGACGGACGCGACGTGACGGGCGAGATCGTCACGGCATCGGATCGGTATCATGTCGAACTGATCTGTGATCTGAACGGTGAATCGGCAGAAGGCGATGTCGAGGTGGATAATATCGCTCCGATCGTGAACCTGACGGATTTCGACGCTCCTTTGTGCCTCGCGGGAGTCATTCCGATCGACGGGACGGCGACTGATCGGAATTACCTCGATCTGTCCGATAACTTTAATGATTTCGAATTAATCGCGCGAGTGGCGGGTCAGTTGGCGCAGGAAGAATTCATCTGTTCCGGGATGACTCCGATCGAAGATGATCGGCTCTGTTCATGGGATGCATCAAGAGTCGAGCCGGAAGATTACGATCTCGAACTGGTGGCTCGGGATTCGGCAGGTAACGTATCCCAGACGACAACTGCCGTTCGGATCGTCGAACCTCCCCCCTGTCCGCTCGTAATCGATCCGGTTCCCGGGTCGACGTTGCAGACTGCGGAACGGCGATTGTCCATCTCCGGCGTGGCGTTCACCCGGCAACTCGTTGTCATCATCAATGGCGAGAGCCAGATTCACGATGTCCAGACCTTTTTCAGCATCGATGTCGAACTTCCGGCCTGCGAGCATGATATTCAGGTTGTCTCGCTCGATTCATGCGGCAACATGAGCTCGGATTGCCAGGAGTTTTCGGTTATTGTCGATGAGGTATCTCTGGCTCAAACCCTTGGGGGTAATAACCTGGCACCGATGACATTTATCCGGGGAAACACCAACATTCGGGATCGCAGACGCGCGGGACCGGCTCTGGACGCCTGTGCGACCTGGACAATTCGTGATGCGGATGGAACGATCCTGAATCAGGAACCCGACGGGTCGATCATCAATGCGCTCGAGTTTTCTCCGTGGATTGAAGACTCCGATCCCGGAACGGTCTCCTCGACATGGCAATGGACACACGAGATCTCCGCGCTCAGTGGATCAGCCTGTCACACGACTCTCGGCGCGCTCGGGATGGGGATTGAGATGCACGCATTTTCGGATGCGTCCACCCCGATCACTATCGGCAAAAAGCAAAGTCTCGTGCAATATGTCTATCTCGCTCCGGATCAGCCACCGGATGCGCTCGCCGTCGTACTCGAACTACGAGACATCCGGGTGGGACTCTACTGGGGGAGTGACGATATCACCGGCTTGCCCGGCGGCGGCATCCGAGCAGGTGATCTTCCTGCATCGGGTGACTGGTCGAGACTCAATATCGACGAGTCCTTGATGCAGTTGAGCGGGCAGAAGATCACCGGGATGTGGTTTCTGACTCGAAACGGATTCGCATTCTGGGATCGAACGACGATAGGATTCCATGAGATGTGTTGTTCGATCGACCCGGGACGCCAGTGCGATTTCCCGTTCGAGTGGTTTACCGGTCGCCTTGCCGCAGGAGATTACTCGTTCACCGCCGATCTCGCGCTGAATGATCTCGCATGCTACTCCATCAGCACACCATTCAATATCTTCCTCAGTGAGGGTCTTGAATGTTCGCTGGTAACCGATGACACCATCTATTCGGAAAACGACACGGTTGAGGTTACGTCCGATTTGTTCAACATGGGTCTGAACAGTACCCAGGAGGATCTCGATGTGTCGGTCATCGTGCGGTATCCGAGCGGTGAGATGGAGCAGCTTCTTGCATACACGATCGATTCGATGCCGCCGGACACCCATCTGGTTCGTACTGCGATGTTCCAGACGGAGAGCCATCCGCAGGGTGAATACCAGATCGAACAGACCGTTGCCCGAGGCGAGACGGTCATCACGACATGCTTGAGTTCGATCCAGATCTACTGGAACCCCGCCGGATATCTCGATCCGATCTGCTCGACGGATCCCGGGACTGCTCCGATCGGATCCGAAGTAGGTCTTGCATACAGTATTACCAATCGCTATCCCGAGAATCTGCAGAATATCGAGATATGGTTTGATGTGTTCAATGAGGTTTCGGGCGACCTGACAGACTCGACTTCACATGAAATGATTCCGCTGATAGCGCAGGGACAAGCGCATCAGGCGGTTCATGTTCTGAACACCGATGGATTCGCTCCGGGAGACTATGCGGCATTCCTGATGGTTCGGCACGAGAGCTATGAGACCACGCTCTGTCTGACATGGCTGACCCTCACCGAACAACCGACCGCCACTCCGACTCCGACATGCACACTCACACCGACCAACACGCCGACCTGGACACCAACCGACACACCGACGGCCATTCCGACGGACACGCCGACCTTCACTCCAGCGCCACCCACGTATACTCCAACCCCTGCGCCGACGTGGACCCCGGTCCCGACCGTGACACCGACTCCGAACGATGTGACCTGTATTGAGATTCGACGAGGGCTGTACGGAGATATCCCGGATGCTTACATCTGGGATGCGTCTCATGGATACAATGGTGGTTCCAGTTCGACATTGTACACTGGTTATGTGAGTGGCTATGAGAAACGAACGCTGATTGCATTTGATCTGCCGGTCAACCTGGAGGAAATTGAGGTGGTTTCGGCTGAATTCGCCATCAATGTGACCCATGCATCCGGGGCGGAAGTGGCGGTTCATTCTGTGACGGAGGACTGGACGGAGACTGGCGTGACTTGGGGTTTGATTAACTCCGCATATGATCCGGATCCCTATGTATCACTGGTAATCGATACCAACGGATGGATCATCATCGACCTGACTGATCTTTTCGTCGAATGGGCGAATGGAACTCGTGTATACCACGGGATCATGCTGATTTCAGATACCAGTTCGAGTTATGAGACATACCGGTCTTCTGAATCCAGTATTTCGTATCGACCCATATTGAATCTCTGTTATCGGTATAAACCGACGCCCTCTCCTTCGCATACACCATCGCCCCTTCCGACATCGACGCCTCCGCCATCGTTCACTCCGACACCACAGCCTCCGACACCCACACCGCCGCCATCGCCGACTCCGTCACCGTTCCCTTGTCTCGGGAATCCAAGCCTTGAATTCGATCCCGATGAATGGATCGCCATTTCGTCCGGTCAGACAGCGGTCTCGACCGGAGATTTATGCAACACAGGTGGTCCTGGCGGTGATTGCGCATCCGATATTCATTTCTGGTGGGATGAAACATCGGGCGGTTTTATGGATTCCGTGCAGTTCTCCGGCGATTTTGCTCTCATGATGGGCGGTGACTGTCGAGATCTGACGGTCACCGCTACCATGGCGGGGCTCTGGGCTTCCCAGCCCCCCGGAACAGAGGCCTCAGCTTGGCTATACGCCGAACCGATGAACCGTCCCGGACACGTCGCCCAGGTTCGATTGACGATCACCCGTACATCGAGTTCCCGATAGGAGTGCGATCCATGCAACGCAAGCTGATTTCCGCCGCAGTTCTGATCATCATTACCTCATCCTTCGTGCTGATTCACGGAGTCGTTCAACGAGATCTGAAACAGACTCTCGCACCCTATCGATCTTCTGTCCGAACGTTCTGCAAAACAGCCTCGACTCTTCGCCGGGCGATCGATCGAATGCTGCAGGAAGGCGAAAACCACAGCTTCGCTCCTGGCGTCTACGACGAATTCGTGGACAGATTTGAAGCGTTGAAGCAGGACGCCTCGGATCTGCAGGTAGTTCTGGATGAGACAGCCTCGGATCTTGAAAAGAGTAAAGCGCTGCCCGAATGGAGGAAGTCACATGCATCCCTCGAATCGACACTGAACTGGATCGAACTCTTCGCGGTAGAAGCCCGTCTGGCTGAAACCATTGATCGCGATACCCACACGTGCCGCATCACATCCACCGAAAAACTACAGGCAATCCGGAAGCAACTCGGCGATAAGCTGGGCTGGGAATCGGGCATCGATCCTATCGGCGAACCTGTCTTGAAGGAAAAAAAGATAGCCGGTCGTTGTGAATCATTGGATGGCACATCGATCCGGACGCTGTCGAATCAGTCGCTGAGCAACGAACTATCCCGCTGGAGTTCGGGTCGCAAGGGAGCGCAGCGGACCTCGTCGCATATCGAATCCGATCATCCGGCGATTCTCGAAAAAGCCATGGAACTCGGCTGGGAACCCCTCCGGATTTACAATTATGTCCGCAATGTGATTCAGTACGAACCATATCCGGGACAACGTAAACGTCCGTCTGCTTTGGTTCGCGGGGGCAAGGCTAATGAATGGGACGCGTCGGCTCTCCTGATATCGCTTCTCCGTGCCTCCGGGGTTTCCTGTTCTCTGGTGCAGGCTGATGTTGTGATTCCCGTCGAGACGGCTTTGCAATGTCTCGGGCTACCGATCGAGGACGACGCGACCGAAGCACGTCGAAACGAATTAGCGCACATGGCGGTAACGGGGTTGAATTCGATTTACAATAAAACGGATTCCGGCGAAGCGCACGCCCGTGTCATCGCCACCAATGGCCGGATAACCGGTCTGCGATTCAACGAATACGGGTTTGTGGTCGCACAAATCGACTACGTTCCGTCGCGCGGTGCAAAACGAGCGGCATTCACGCCTCCCGTTCCGACTCCCGTTTTTAACACGCCGGGGCCCGGGTGGATGCCTCCGTCCCCTATCCCGGCCTACCCTCCGCCACTTTATGCCGGTAACACATGGATCCCTCTGGATATCATCATGAAGCCGATGGATGTTCATGTCGCCGAGTCAAGCAATCCGATGTCGGACCCTGACTTTCCCATGCTCGAGGCCGTGTTGGATAAGCGATTTTTGGGTTCCAGTGAAATCTGTGATCCGGTTGAGGCGTTGCTGGACCAGTTTATGAGTCACCTGGCGGAGCAGAAGACGGACGGGGGTTCAGCACTGTTCCAGCGCTGTAACGGCGCAAAAATGCGGTACGAAGAGAACGAGTATCTGGCCAATACGCTTCCGTATGAAATCATCGTCGAGAATGGATCCTCCACGATCGATTATATTCAGAACGAAGACGCCTTTTTCGACGATCCGGACATGGCCGTGTCCCGAACCATGGTGGTGATGGTCTCAGCCGAGCCGACATCGGTGCCGGCGGTATTCCCTCCCGAAACCTCGCTTGCGTCTATCACACTCGATCTCGCAGATTGTGCCAATCGGCGGGTGACCTTCCGGTTCGTGCCGGTCGATCCCGTTCCAGAGGGTATCGACTCGATCTACGATCTCCCGGGATCGATCTCGGTGGAGCCCCAGGTTCTGATCGATGGGGAAGTCATGCCCTGGTCAAGTCCTGCTCCGACGAAGCTTCTCGGCGAGATTTCCTATCTGTATTTCGTCCTGACGGATTCAACGGGAGAGACTCCGGTTGTGATCAGTAATACCATACAGGCCGGTGAGTTCTTCAATATCGCGATTTCCGGGCAAACCGTCGATGACGCGACGGATCTCCAGATTGTCGATCAATTCAATACGGCACTGATGCGTGAGGGGGGCGAGGTTGCCAGGATCGATCCCGCAACCGGACAATTCAACGAAGAGTTTCTCGGAACCTACCTTCAGTTGCAGGGGCGTCACTACTTCAAACAACTGCAGTACTCCGAAGAAATCCTGATGGGAATGAGTCGCGGGCGCATGATCCGTGATACCGGCGTCGCACGCATCGGGATCACGTTCAACGTCAGTCGGATCGGCGATGTCATTCAGGATATCTCTGCGTTTGCCTCATTCTGCGACATGGATCATTATCCGAGCGCGTGCATCTATGATGAAGAACCTGTTCGATTCAAACACTCAGACATCCGGAAGTTTCAGGGAATGACGATGTCCGCGGGAGAATCCGAGCTGTTCTACCGGGAGACCGGATCGATTGCCGCGTGTGTGTCGACGGCAGAACTTCATCGTCGGGCGGTCGCCGCGGGTGACCGGATCCGTGAGATCACAAACGTCATCAATCCGAATGATGCCTCTGCATTTCCCAACAATGAACTGCGATCAACGATTATAGCGGTTCTCAACAACTACATCACAAATGGCTATACCGTGCATATCCCTGAAAATTGCTATACCTTCACCGGTTCAAACACAACGTGGACCGGAACGGGTTACATCGTTGAAAATGGTGATGCAAAGGGATACATGATTCTGGGCTATCTGGAAGATTCGGAATCCGGTTCCGGCCTGGTCCGTGAGTTCAGTGGCGGGTACGGGCTTGCGGGGACACCGATGTTCTTCGACAACGTGTTCGGTATCGAGACCGAAGCGGTCGTCATGCAACAGACCAATCTGAGCCGGAGCAGCTCCTTGTTTGAAGAGTACTGGAAGGACGAATTCTATCATTGGGTGACACTGGGCATCGCCAAACAATTCCGATGGCGGTTTCGAACATACAGTTTCAAGACGCACAATTACCGGTTTCTGTGTGCTGATCCGACATGCATGATGGGCAGGATGTCCGTGCGAGTTCTGTTCTGGAATGGTCACGGCTCTCTCGATGACATACCCGATTATCTCGTGGCTGTTTTCCGAGACGATTTGAAACCGATCGAATGCATCAATTTGTATAACAAAGAATATGATCCGATTTACGGTATCAATCCTTATGCAAGACGGCCCACTCCTCGTTCGGACGACATCAAATGGTTCGATTAAGATCCAACCTACGGCCGCGGCTATCCATCCAACCTCCCGAGCTGGAATTGGGATTTTCATAATCAATTTTTCTATTCTTCGCTCTGGTTCGGCGGATTTTTCGGTGGGAACACCGCCAGTTCGACACTGGCATCGTCGCTCAATCTGAAAGTCTGGCATGAACCCCAATACATTCCGCCGGGGCCGACTTCTACGTTCGTGCCGTCCGCAACCCCGACAGCGTTCACTCCGACACCCTACCCGACTCAGCAACCCGGAAGTCCGACCTGGTCACCCACTCCCAATCCCTCCTCAACCCCGACGTTTACATCGACCCCGAGTAATCCGTCTCCAACCCCGACACCCAAAGGTCGCGTGCATTGTGACGGATTCCTTGCCGATTACGGGCGACCCGCTTCCGGACCGCCTTCATACGAAGAGAAACTCGAGTTTTCGAAAAAAATCACACGAGGGAACATGCCGATCATCGAAGCAGGTAATGCGTATGTTCCTATGTGCATCCCGCTCAACTGGGATAACCAAGGCTACGAGGGTGATCTGGGAGCAACACTGTTCGGAGCGGATTTCCGGCAAAACAGTCATTTTCTCGACTGGGGATTCGATACGAATTACGCATTCGAGGCACCGGACTACTGGGTCCATCTGAATGATACGCCGAATGGATGTGAGTGTCATAACGTGACCGGGTACGTGTCGTACTGCCCCGACCCGACCGCGACTCCCGCAACCGGTCGATGTCCCATGTCCGATGTGACGATTCGCATCGAACAACAAAAGCTATCGGGTGGATGGATCTACCTCAAGACCACGAGCACCCGATTTGAACCCGATGATTCCGGAGAGATGAAGGCGATTTTCCGGTGCACGCTGCCCGGACAGGGATATTACCGGATCATTCCGATCGCGTATGACAACGCGGGGCTTGTCACGCATGTGAAGTGCGGTTCATCCGAGGCCAATCCGGGGTATGAAATCGTGGCGATTACCGAATTGAATCTGTATGAACCGATCATCGTGAATGAAATGGTCATGTGCCCGGTCGCCGATCCATGCGATGTGGATCCGGATTCCATGTTTTTCGATCGTGATTTCGTACCGCCGCATTTTCAGCCCGAGGGAATGCAACCCGGCCGGACCTACTACACGGGTCTCGGAGGCGAGCAGATCGATCTGTTCTCGGGCACGATGGATCTCACGGCCGGCATCGCGTCCCTTCCGGGAGACGGTGGCTTCGACTTTTCGATCGCTCTGCATCACAACAGCCGGTTGTATCTCGATCAGAACGTCGGGCCCTGGGAAACATGGGCACGACAGGGCCAGTTCGGTGTGGGATGGGAATTGGGGCTGGGCAAGGTGATTCTCCGATCCGGCAGTCTTCCCGTCATCCTGGGTCCGGATGGTTCCTCTCGCGTGGTATATTGCACCAATGCGGAGTACACGATGGGACCCTATGTGTCCGAAGACGGATGGACATTGCTGTTTGACGGCGGCGACAGCCCGACGGATCCCGATGTGACCGCAACGGTTACGTCGGATACGGGCGTGACCTACGTATTCCAGGATGTCTGCAAGGTGCCCCGCGGTGTTTGTCCGCATGAGGATTGCTCCGATTTTACCTACATGTGGCTCGTAAACACGATTCAACCGGCGTTCGCTCAGAGCCCTCTGATCCGGATCGTATATCAAAAACATCCCGATACAATGGAATACACCATCGACGGAATCACACATCAGTTCGTGCGAGAATTCTATACGATCAGCAGCATCCGGCATGAATTCGGTTTGAAGTCCAACATTATCATGTTCAATAATGAGGACTCCTGGTACGATGACCCCAATTCGCTCGATCCACCGCCGGTCACCCGCGAGTTGATTCTCAATGGCACCGTCATCGCACAATTCGGTTATTCGCATGAGGTGGAGCATCATCAGTTACTCGAAACGATTACGCGTCCGGCAGACGCAGGGGATGCTCCACTGGTCGATACGTTCGAATACTATACCGGCAATCAACCCGGTGATCCGATTTCCAAGCTGATCCGGCGGCATATCCTGCCGGAAGGTGGTGCCTTCGAATACATCTATAAAACCGAGACTCCTCAAAACCGCAGGTATCGTGATGGCGGAAGCGTACCGATCCTCGAGCACAATGCCACACTGAACATCATCAAGGCCACGGATGGAAGCCGATCAGAGGAAATCACGGGGAGTATGGTGTTTGCGTTTGTCGAATCCCCTGCAGCCGGAATGACAGCAACGGTCTCATCCCATGCGGCATTCGAGCCGTCACCCGAGAATCTCCTGAGGACCGAGCGATACCGCTTCAAAAGCGTGGCGAACGGTGCATCGGAGCAGCAGATGGGCCTGCTCACATCCTATGAACTCATTCACCCCGATCAGGACCAGACCGTGGCGATGCAAACGACGTATGATATTTACGACCTCAGAGATCTCTGCCAGCAATATACTCATCCCTGCATGCAGCAACGGCCTGCAATTCGGCTTCTCGGAAAAACGACCTCGACGGAGTTTGTGGATCATACCCAGAGCGTTCCTCCGGGCATCACCCCCGAGAACAGAACAATCGAAACCTCCTTCGGTTATCAGAACCATGACCCTGGCGCTCCCTGGACCACAACCAATCCCGTTTCGATCGATCGATCTGAAGGGGATACACTTCTCTCGAGTGTCGAATACACATGGGAATCTGGATATCTCGGGCAGAACCTGCTTCGACTGCCGATGACGCAGCGCGTCAAACGCGAGGGCGACGAGCAGGTCACCACGAGTTATCTGTACACCGGCCTGCCGCTCGGGTTACCGAAAGAGATATCCACGGAGAATCTCCGCACGGTGCTGCTCTATGACCCGAGGGGTAATGTTCGCAAGATTACAAATCCGGATGACACTTTTATGGAGTACCTCTGGTGGGAAGGATCGGCGGATTTGCGTGTGCGGCTGACGGACGGCAAGCAGACGAGCATCACGTTTGATTCTGTTTTCAGGCAACCCTCCGAGATGCTGGATATCAACGGCGGAGCCACGGCATTCGAGTATGACGCGATTGGTCGCCCCAAAGTCGTTCTTCCGGTAGTAGGGGCGCAGATCACATACGATTATCGGAATGTTCGAACCGATGAGGTAACGCAATCCGGGATGGAATCCAAGAGACAGGTTGACGGATTGGGACGGCCGGATTGGGTAGAATACACGGCAGATGTCGGAACCGGTGGAAAGGGCCGTGTCGTTATGCGCCGGGATGCTTATGGCCGGACACAGTATGCCAGTGTGCCACTTACGAAAGTCCCGACCAGTCACGATGACGGATTCTGGGTCAACCTGGAGTTTGATGTGATGGGACGACCGCTGCGGAGCAAGGATCCCGCCGGGAACGTGATCCGTGTCGCGTATCAACCCGGATGGGTATTTCAGACCGATGGGAATTCGAATACAACGATCAATAAACTCGACGGCAACGGACGGACTGTGGAAGTGAGATTGCCGGCCAACGGAGATAATTACAACGAAACCTATTATGAATACGATCTGCTGGGTAATCTCAAGCACGTGATGCAATACGATCGTGAGGCCGGCTGGCAGGAGCGCTTCTTCGAGTATGACAATCTGGGACGCGTGATCCGCGAGACGCATCCGGAAACCGGCGACACGTACTATGCGTATGATCCGGTGACCGGACGAATGACCGGAACCGAAGCGCATGATGGCAGCACGAGGAACATAACGGGTTATGATGAATTGGGACGGATTACCTCCGTCGACTTTGCCAGTCCGAGTACCAGCGGGATTCAGACCCTTCAGATCCGGCAGCATTACGATGGAGATGGGTTAAGCGGGTTGATTTCCGGTGACAACCTCCAGGGGCGCATGACTGCTCTCGAGACATTGACCGAAGCCGGGACGACTCGTGAGACGCGGCTCGCATGGCCGGATTTCGACGCTCTGGGGCGAAACCGGGAGAAGGTCTTGACCGTGGACGATCCGGACAATCCAGAAGACAGCGTTACGTTGCGATTGCGGTATGAATACGAAACCGGGACAGTCGAAGAACTCGGGCGGCTGTTGCAGGTGAAGTATTACGATGGAGCTGATGACAGCGCGTTGCTGGGTACGGTGCAATACGAGTATCGGGATGGGCAGGACAGTCTACAATCCGTAACATTCCAACCGGTTCAGGGAGATCCGATCGGGTTGCTCGACTCCGTCATCCACCATGTGACCGGCTCGGTCATGACATTGACCCGAGGCAATGGGATAACGAGTGAATATGAATACGATTCAGCCTGGCGAACCGACTCGATCATCCATGAACAATCCCCAGGCGGGATCCCGGAACCTCTCTTTGAAAGCCGGGATTACGCGTATGACGGTGCGCACAACATCACGGCAATCGACGAGACCTGTCTGGAACGTCGGGATCAGTACACGTATGACTACGATTCATGGGATCGATTGAAGGCAGTGACGGGAAACATCGCCGGGATCGTGCGTGAAGAAGGCTTCGACTACGACAGCACCGGGAACATGACGCACCAGACGCGTGTCATCGATGGAGAGGATCAGTTTGACCGAGAGTATCAGTATGGGAGCGCTCGTGGATTGCTCGTGTTCGGGGGGACCGATGGGACCACCGACATGGGAGACACGTGGAGATTGAAGAAGGACGCGGAGGAATGGGAAGCGATTGAGGGGAGTGGACCGAGCGCACGGAGCGATGCAGCGATGATGTACGATCCGTATCTCGACCAGACCGTGCTGTTTGGGGGTGTGAACCAAGCGGGTGATGTGCAGGGCGACACGTGGGTATATGAAGACGGGCAGTGGCGAAATGTCGAATTGCCCAGTGGTCCCGTAGCGCGGCATGGACATGAGATGGTGTATCTCAAAGGGACGCGCCGGATCGTGATGCTCGGGGGTGAGCGAGCGGACGGAACACCGGTGAATGACATGTGGATCTGGCGGGGGTCGAGATGGGAGCAGGTCTCCGGAGATCACCCGTTGAACAGGACAGAATTCGGAGCCGCGGCGTTGGGAGCGAATGGGATACTGGTGTTTGGAGGACGTGACGCGGATCCCCCTCATCAGGCATTAAATGATACGTGGACGTATGAGAACGGGGTTTGGACAGAATTGAGTATCGCCGATGGTCCGGCCGCGCGCTATGGCCATGGGATGACGTGGGATGCGTCGGCGGGGCAAGTCGTATTGGCCGGGGGAACGACGGACGGTACGGCGATGCTGACGGATACTTGGGTATTTCTGACGGAGAGCTGGTATCGACTTCCGGATGCGGAATCTCCGGTGAGCCTGGGGATGAGTCTCGTGTATGATCCGGATCGCGAAGCCGTGGTGCAGTTCGGAGGCGGGGAGTCGCAGGGAGTTGCAAACGCGCTGTGGATGCTCAATAATGAAGGCATGTGGATCGAAGAGGATCTCGACAACCGACCGCCTGCCCGACGGGAAGCGGCTGCCGTGTATCTGGCCGGCCGGAGCGCGAATCGTTCCAATGGCGGCTCAACGGATACCGGCAAAGGCGCATGGAGTTACCGGTACGATGGAAGAGGCAACCGGATCGCCGATGCCGAGTTTGAGTATCAGTACAACGCCGCGGATCGACTGGTGGCGATTAACGATCGGGAAACCAAACAGGAGCTCATGCGGAGTGTGTACGACGGGACCGGCAAACGGGTCAAAGTGAGTGAACCCGGCGGGCCAAGCGTGTGGACGATGTATGACGGAGAAGTGCCGATGATCGAGCGGAACGAGGATGGTTCCGTTGCGCTGCATGTGTATGCGGATGGTCTCCACATTGCGAGACTGACGATGCCGGGATCGAAGGATGCGACCGATGATCCGCCCGGAGTTGAGTATTACCACAGCGATCATCTGGGCAGTCCGAGACTGATGACCGATCAAGATGGCGCTGTGGTGTGGCCATCCGGAAAGGGAGCCTCCTACTGGGCGTATGGCGGAGTGATGGAGGATTTAGCCGGGGATACCGACGCAAACCGCTGGCGGTTCACAGGCAAACAAGAAGACGAATCCACCGGCCATCATTACTTCAACGCGAGATACCTATCGGAAAGCACGAAGTACAATGCGCCGCAGTTCCTGAGTCCGGATCCCGTGCTGGGGAATGCAGGTGATCCGAGGAGTTGGAACCGGTATGCGTATTGTATGGGTAATCCGGTGAATTATGTGGACTCAGATGGTCAATTTGAGCGAAGAGTAACGAAATTCGATGCGCAGTATGTAAATAACGATTTGCTTTTCATCAGGCAGATGCTTCTGGGAAAAAACAATAATGGAATAAGCTTTCAGTTCCTCAAGGCTTTCTACATGCACAGGGGGCATGGAGAACTCGATTATAAAGCGAATTCCACTATTGAATCATTTTTTACGCGCTCTTCATCCTTTACAATAGAAGACTGTACAGGCTTTAAGCCATATATAGGTTACTTTCAGACTGATCATGGTGTTTTAGACGCTGCTGAGTATGGCAATTATTTAGCTGGTTATACGGCAGGAGTAATCGACTACAAAAATAGAAACTTTGTTGATCAGACAGGTCCAGCATACTTCACAATGCGCTGTTTTGGACATTTATATGGTCTTTTTCGAGAAGACTACACTGAAACCGTCTGGGACGAAGGAAGCATCGAATACATAAACGTTGGATATAAAGATGCTACTGATTGGATGAAGACGCATTACATTAGAAAAAAAATAATAATTAACACAATCTGTGAAGCATTAGCTAGGCAACTTTGTTTAGAAAAGCACCAAGCTATTAATGGAATTCAGATTCAAAGATGAAGAAAAAACTACTTGGTATGCTCGGGGTGCTTGTTGTACTGGTTGCGTTCATAGTGCTTTTTAGCAACTATTTGAATTCGCCTGCATGCTATAGCAGATTTTTTTCTTTGGAAGTAGAAAGAGACTTAACAGCATATTCAGAACGAATAATTCAATACATTGTTGAGCATGACTCAAAGCGTACAGTGATAACAAACTTCCATAGAGAGTTTTGGAAATTTAAAAAAAATGGAAACAATTATGGAACGGTTTCGGAAGATATATCAACTATAAATAGAAGAATTCTTCGTGACTACTATTTTGACAGAATTAGTATATATCCTGAAAAGGGGATAGTTGTCTACTTATACGATAGATATTACAATTACTTTTACACTCAACGCGCAATGAATGAATGTAAAGGCTGGATAACGTTGAACAGTCATTGGTTTTTCAAAGAGGGAATGAGTATTGGACCTCTTGATGGTGAGTGTGAGTATCTCTGAGACATAAGTCGCATAATTAAATGAGATTTTAATTTAAGCTTGGTGTAGGATTCCGAGTGAACTTTAAACCATTCGATGATAGAAGCCAGATACAGTTGCGTCGTTATAATCCGAATTTAGGTGATCTCAGACGAACAGGCATGGTTCGGTTTTCGAATAGTCAATCCTCACAGAAGAAAAGTTGCAAAGCATGCGGCTTGAGCAAACACAACTCGGAATGGGGTCTGATCTGAGAATGCACCTTTGGATCATTCACCAGAAAGTCCTAGGTTCATCCGCATAAAACAGTAAAAAATCGTATTGGCACTTGCCAGGAACAAGCCCCCCCTCAACATGAGGCTCACGAAAAAGATAAAAGATTACTGCAATCGATCGAACTGCTTTGTTCTAAACTTCCGTGCCTCTGTGAGGAAAAATTTCCGAAAAACGACTGCTTTGGGAATGTCAAAGTAATAGACGTAAAAGAGCACGAGTTGCGATAGAGCAAAAGTACACCGCCTGCGCGGTCGAAGTGGCGGGACGTACCGTCACTTGTCGCTCGAATACAGCAGCCTCGTCTGAAAAAGCCAAACTTCATGATACGGCTTCAGTCGAGGATATCAATTTCCACGCCCCCCGCGATTTGGAGTTTGCAGTAACAGGAACGATCGCCGGGATCGTGCGTGAAGAAGGGTTCGACTATGACAGCACGGGTAACATGACGCACCAGACGCGAGTCATCGATGGAGTGGATCAGTTTGACCGTGAGTATCAGTATGGGAGCGCGCGTGGATTGCTCGTGTTCGGAGGGACCGACGGGACCACCGACATGGGAGACACGTGGAGATTGAAGAAGGACGCGGAGGAATGGGAAGCGATTGAGGGGAGTGGGCCGACCGCGCGGAGCGATGCGGCGATGATGTACGATCCGTATCTCGACCAGACCGTGCTGTTCGGAGGCGTGAGCGAATCGGGTGGACCGCCGGTTGTGCAGGGCGACACGTGGGTCAATGAAGACGGGCAGTGGCGGCAAGTTGAATTGACCAATGGACCGGAAGCGAGGTTTGGTCATGCCATGGTGTATCTCAAGGGGACGCGCCGGATCGTGATGCTCGGGGGTGAGCGAGCGAACGGAACACCGACGGATGACATGTGGATCTGGCGGGGGTCGAGATGGGAGCAGGTCTCCGGAGATCACCCGTTGAACAGGACAGAATTCGGAGCCGCGGCGTTGGGAGCGAATGGGATACTGGTGTTTGGAGGACGTGACGCGGATCCCCCTCATCAGGCATTAAATGATACGTGGACGTATGAGAACGGGGTTTGGACAGAATTGAGTATCGCCGATGGTCCGGCCGCGCGCTATGGCCATGGGATGACGTGGGATGCGTCGGCGGGGCAAGTCGTATTGGCCGGGGGAACGACGGACGGTACGGCGATGCTGACGGATACTTGGGTATTTCTGACGGAGAGCTGGTATCGACTTCCGGATGCGGAATCTCCGGTGAGCCTGGGGATGAGTCTCGTGTATGATCCGGATCGCGAAGCCGTGGTGCAGTTCGGAGGCGGGGAGTCGCAGGGAGTTGCAAACGCGCTGTGGATGCTCAATAATGACGGCATGTGGACCGAAGAGGATCTCGACAACCGCCCGCCCGCCCGACGGGAAGCAGCCGCAGTCTATCTGGCCGGCCGGAGCAGCAATCGTCCCAGTGGAAGCAAATTCGATGGTCGTGGGAACAGGACAGAAGACACAGAATTTCTGTATGAGTACAACGCGGCGGATCGATGTGTGAAAATATCGGACAAAGCGACCAAACAGGAACTCATGCGGAGTGTGTATGACGGGACCGGCAAGCGGGTGCGAATGAGCGAGACAGACGGTCCAACCATCTGGACGATGTATGACGGGGAAGTGCCGTTCATCGAGCGAAGCGAGGATGGCTCGATCTCGCTGCACGTGTATGCGGACGGACTTCACATCGCCAGACTGACGATGCCAGGATCGAAGGATGCAACCGATGATCCCCCGGGAGTTGAGTATTACCACAGCGATCACCTGGGCAGCCCGAGACTGATGACCGATGGAGACGGTGATGTCGTATGGCCGACCGGAAAGGGAGCATCCTACTGGGCGTATGGCGGAGTGATGGAGGATCTGGCCGGGAATTCCGACGCAAACCGCTGGCGATTCACAGGCAAACAAGAAGACGAATCCACCGGCCATCATTACTTCAACGCGAGAT